>DKQT01000013.1:0-54334 GCA_002471845.1 Fidelibacterota bacterium UBA7301
AGGTCGGTATCCTGGCGGCGGTCGAGCAAAAGGGCCAGGGTGCCCAGGGCCAACATGCCGCCGATTGTGACCCAAATGGAGAGGCGGGCGCGGCGCATCCGTTTGGAGACCTTGCGGTCTTGGCCCGCCGACGGGGGCGATGGCAGGCCGGTTATCATTAGCGGCCACCTTCCGCTTTGGGGATAACTCCGGCATGGGCACGTTTGTTGCTTATAGTGGCAATGGTTTTTTGGGTGGAATGCTTGGTTACCGTGGGCTGGTGGAAGCCGCTTTCCTCTTCCAGGTTCGGCAGCACTAAATCGAGGAACTCCTGGCGGTAGCGCCTGAAGTTGAGGTCCGCCTTTATGAACAAGGGACCTTTGACATTTTCAGGTACCTTGAAGCGGTAGGTTTGCTTGTCGGAATATTTGGGGAAGATGACCCTTTGCCCTTCGCCGCCGGCCTTGCGCCAGAGTTCGTGCCGGACTAGTGGGTTCCCCTCGGCATCCAGGAGCAGACCTTCCAGGACCAGGGTTCCTTCATCACGGGGGTTGCCCGGTTGGTGAACCTGGCCAGAAACATCGCAAATGGCCCTGGTGACGGGGTCGAGGTTACCCCATTCGGCCAGTACGCTTCCCTGGGTATCGGTGACCTGGAGGTGGACCCAGACCCGCATGAAATCGAGAGGGCCGGTAATGAAGTTGTGACCCACTTTTTCGTTCTTTACTACGGCCATGAACTTCAGTTCGCGGCCCGCCTCCACCTGCTTGGGTGCGTGAAGGCTGACAGTGGCGACGGGCCCCTCAGGCCAAAGGTCCTGGATTTCGGGGATGATAGTTTTTCCTTGGATCCATTCGCGAGTGAGTTTGTCCTGGGTTTCCCAGTGAGGGAGTTTGAGGACGGCGGGCATGTAGAGGTTGGTCGCGATGGTGCCGTGGTTGCGGTGGGCCTTGTCGTCGGCGTTGCGCCTGGTGTCCCCGGCTTCGCCGCGGCCCGGATCGAGGGAGTCCCGTTCCAGGCGCATATGGCAGTTGCGGCAGGCCAGGTTCTTGTCCGGATTGTCCTCAACGTGCCAATGACTTTTGCGCCACTCGTCGAATTGGTTTTGGCTGGGGCTGAAGCCAAAGCGGTTGAGGGCCTCGGGGATGAATTGCTTGTGGCAGGCACCGCAGAATTCGGGGGTGCGCAGCAGGTTGCGATCGTAGTCTTGGAGGTGTTTGCGCGGGTAAGCGCGGATGAGGAAATCGGAGAGGAGCTTGCCGGTGCCGCTGGATGCCTCGCCGATGTATTTTTCGGGCGGTGTCAGGACGTAATCGGCGTTACCCCTTTGGTCCACCTTGGAAATGGAGTGGCACACCACGCAGGAGTTGCCTTCCTGCATGCCCGGCGCGGAGAGGTCCATGTTCTGGATGTCCTTAGCGCCGGCAAAGAGGGAGATGGGATCGTGGCAGCCGGCGCAATAGCGGGTTTCGGCGGGAGAGCGGTCCTTGGCGAAGGCCTTTTGCACAGCCTGGAAGGGAGGATTCATGGCGGAGAAGCGGTGGGCGCTGGGCTGCCATTCGGCCAGGATCTGCTCGTGGCAGCGGGAGGTGCCGCAGGATTCGGAGTTGGCCAGGACTTCGGGGTTGACCAGCATGCCGTTATCAGTACGGGCGTAGGTGGGGGCAAAAGGGTTGCCGCGGTACTCGTCGAATTTCTCGGTGAAATCGGGCAGGCTATAATCTTTGGGGATGGGCAGGTAGATCTGTTGTTCGGGCCAGGCCAGGGCGATGCCGGCAACGGAGATAGCCGATATGGAGAGCAGTACTACGTGTCCGCGGACAAAGGCATGAAGGGCGGCCCGGTACTGAAGGAGGTGGACAACGGCCGCCTTGCGCCGGGCAAAGGCGAGGGCGGGATGGGCGACAAGGAGCGCCAGGGCTCCCAGGCCGGTGACCAGGTGGAGCAGGTCCCAGGGCTTGCTGGTGCGGAAGCTGAAAACGGCCTGCCAGGTCAGGACCAGGCCACTGAGGATGCAAAAGATAAGGATGGCCATCAGTGCATAGCCTAGGACCATTACGGCGGTGAGGTTCTGCTGGTACCAGATACGAAAATGGCGCCATTGGTAAACCAGGTAGGGAATGGTGACCACCAGCCCCAGCAGGGTGTGCAGGACAACTTGGAGCTGAGAGGAAACCGAGAACGGGGCAAGGTAGATCCAAAGGCCGGTCACGGCCTCTAACAAGAGCGAAGCCGAAACGAAAATCGCCAGAGGAGAGGCCCAGCCCTGTGCCGAAAGCTCCAGCGGCCGTGCCGGGGCCTGTGGGGGCGAAGGTTCGTGGCCGTTCTCTGCCGGAGGGAAGGGATTCATTTTCATATCATTCTGGAATTATTTTACGCATTACTCTTTTAAAAGGCTCATCGGTAATTTTACGTGTATTATAAAGTTTATTATAATCTGCAGTATGTAAATCATTTTCAGAATAAGCATCATCTGAACTGTACGGGTAAGATTTCATGCCATGGTATGGTAGTGGCTTCACTGTCTGCCCATGGGCTGTATTTAGGTCTCCATCCTTTAGCCATCCATCATTATAAAATATAAAGTCTCGTGTCCATCCCTTTGGTAAGACAATGTTTTTAGGTACATCAAACTCAAGGATTATTTCATCACCAGCATTCATGATCACATATTGGTTATCTGAATTTTTTAATAAAGAAGTAACATCTCCATAACGTGTGTAGTTACCAACTAAATCTCGCCACTTTGGTGTTATTGATGTTGTTTTATAAAATGGAATACTGGGACTATATTGGGTTTTCTTCATTAGTTTTGAAAATCCCTTATAATTGAGATTGGCGGATCCAGGATTCAATACGGTCACTTGGATTGGATCGTTGAAAAAATCTGTTACGTAAAAAATTTCGTCCCAATATATTTGCATATTCGTCCGAATTCGAACCCTGTAATCATTTGATTCAAATAAATCGGATAAATTTACAATCACCATTTTATTTTTCCCTTTTGGAAATCCAATATTTTGAATCACAGTTTTCCATTGTCCATTTTGGTCTATTACCTGCAAGTGTGGAGGGATAGAATTAATTCCCTCCGACTGAGCCATGTTTACATTGATACTTGCGTCAGTTGGGAATATCCAACCATAAAGGAATAAATATACACTATCCTTTCCTGATAAATCTCCCAACTCAAGAACAAGGTCATGAACCTCAGTAACCCCTTGGAAGTTTTCAAAATTAAAGTCTGAAATATAATTATCATCGGTATACAATGTTTTTCCAATAAGATTATTTCCTTTTTCATCCATAGCTGATAAGGGAATATGCTTTTTTTGCACTTTTATAATATCAAGTGTTTGAGATGGCTTGGGGGGAAAAGATTCATCCACAAATATTTCGATATTTTCCGGATGATCTACCGCATATAATTGGATTTTATCTAGAAATGCGGTTTCCCACAGTTGGGTAGAAAACCGCAGTTGGTATTTCCCTTTACGCTCTTTTAAACTATTTGAAGAAATTTTAAAATATTCACTGGCAGATTTTGGTGAGGCATAAATTGTATTTTCTCCTGTACCACCAATTGGCATTCCAATTGCACTCGCCCAAAGGACATCTTTTGAAAAAACAAATTTTTCCCCATTCCAAGTAAATAACCAAGGGCAAGACCCTTTTAATATTTGCTCTTCGACAATTATCTGGATCCTAGTGAGGGTTATGTATGAACTTGTTGGTTTTAAATGGTTCTGCGGAACGCCATTGTTCCATACCACGCGAAGCACATCCGCACTATCTTGCCTTCCAATACCAAAATACGCCACAGGTTCATACATAACCCTCATTTGATATAGGTCCCCAACTTTTAATTCGAGTTTTGATCCTATACCAAAATAATTATTTTTTGTACTCCCAGTTCTAAGGCCCACCAACCGAACCACTAAAAAGTTATTTACATTACCACCATTGTTGCGTAACAATTTTACTTCCCCATTGGGAGTAATGTATATGATATCTAAATCACCATCATTATCAGCGTCAAATGTTTCTGCTTGATTTACATCACCTATTTCTTCAGGTAATAAAGAATTCGCTAATAAAAAACTCCCTGAACCATTATTATAATACAAGTTTAAACCAGAACCTTTTTGATGCTCAACGGAGTGACCTGCAATAAGTAAGTCTAAATAGCCATCATTATCAGCGTCAAAAAAAATCGCATCAGTTACGGAAATTGTCTCAATATTTTTAAATGCTTTTTCTGATTTATTATCGTCAATAAAAGATCCACTACCGTTATTTATTAATAAACTATGATTGCCTGTTTTTTTATCGCCTATAAATAAATCTAAGTATCCATCATTGTTATAATCGCCAGCAACAGCAGTTCCTGATCCACTTTCAGAATGCAGCCCTACCTGGTCAGTCAGGTCTCTGAAAAACCCTCCCCTTAAGTTATCAAAATAACGGTTAGACCCTGTTTCATTTACTATAAAAAGGTCAGGGTCTCCGTCATCATCAAAGTCTCCAAAAATAACGTTAGAAGTATTATCCTCTTTATCACCAAGACCTGATTCATCTGCGATTTCTGAAAATGAACCATCAAAATTATTTCGGAAGAGACGATTTTTTCCTTGAGTACAAAGAAAAATATCTAAATCACCTTCCAAATCTAAATCAGCAAATAAGGCGATTTTTGCGCCATTATCGCTACCAAGTCCAGATCCATTTGTAATGTCAATGAATTCCCCCTCACCCACATTTCGATAGAGGCTATTGCTAAGATCGTTAACGACGAATAAATCTAAGTATCCATCATTATCATAATCCCCCAAAATGGCAGATTTATCCCTCCCTTTATATTTAACAATAAAATCATTTGTTTTTTCTACAAAACTCCCGTTTTGATTTATGAGTATAAATCGTCGACTCATATTTTCGGATGAATTCCATTGAGACACAAATATGTCTTGATCATTATCACCATCAACATCACCAATAGTTATAATAGATGGTTGGTTTTTACCCGATAAGATATTCAAACCTGACCGGGCACTTATTTCAGTAAAATTGAGTCCTTCTGGAATTTCGTTTTCCACTACATACAAATTGGGATCCAGTTGTAAAAATCGATAAATCGGGAATCCGGATATAGGGCCATTGGTTCCCCGTAAAACAGCTAATGATACTCGGTAAAATGAAGTCGCCCTTATTATGTTATGAAACATGACTACTTGCCTAATAGCTAGTTTCGTATTTCCATTCCTTATAAAGTGTAAAGCTTTATTAAATATTTCCTTTGACACATTCGGAAGTCTTGGCAATATTTGATTTACACTTTCCATGTGGAATAAAGCATCGCTGGAATTCCCATCGCGCAATAATAATTCTATTAGTCTAAATCTAGCTGCGGAATCCATAGACTGAATTTTTACAACTCGTGACAGAATATTAATTGCATTTTTAGAGGACTCATCTGTGCCTTCTTCTATAGAATAAATCGCTAATTGATATAACGATTGTAAATGATTAGGGTGGGTTTTAAGTACATTCTCAAGAAGTCTAACAGCTTTTTCACGCTGACCATTGAGTTCATATACTTTAGCCAATAAAAACCGAATGTCTGGATTCTCTGGAGAAAGTTTAACAGCTTTTTTAAGGCTTTCTTCAGCCTTTGTCATACTGTTTGGCATTCTCATATGTGTGTATCCAAGGTTTGCATGACCCAATGCTTCCATGGGCGCAAGGCTAATTAATAATTCGAATTCTCGGGATGCTTGGGAAAGTTGACCTTCTTCTAAATAAGCTAAACCTAAATTCCTGTGAGATACAATTTGTTTAAAGGATTCTGGTGAAACTTTAACTTTTTGTTCGCATCCGTATGGCGATAAATAAATAAAAAATAGAACGAATGAATACTTTGCCAACTTTGAAATGTATTTATTCATTCTTAGTACTGTCCACCGCATTTATATATTTGAATCTGATCATTATTATTTGTGATGATCAATATCTCTTCATTTTTCTTCAATTTCACTGAAACCATATCCCGAACCTGTCGAGACAAATATAACCCGCTTTTATTAAGCGGAACCGACTTAAAATTATTTTCTCTAACATTTAACAATAGAGCGCCATAATTTTGATTTTTTAATCAATTTGACCTTAAAACAATTGCTTGGGATACGCTCCTTCACTTACAAGTTTCTGGATTTCACCCACGACAAATGCCTTATCCTCTTTATAGGTTACGCCAAACCAGGATGCTGCACTACTCAACACATGCACACTTTCCTGACCATCGTGAATCAACTCATTCACAATAGATGGAATTAGAAATTCACTTTTTAATTCCTGCCCATCTTTTTTCAAAAATTCAACAAACGCATCTTCTAAATAATCAAATAGTACTGGCGTAAATCCCCACATATTCATGGATACGGGTTCACTTCCATCCAGTTCAATATCCCTGTCTGATGACACCCCACTCTCAGTTTTCTGCAAATCGTTTGTTTCAATCACTGTATCCAATTTTCCATCTTTTACTGTACACAATCCCCGAGTAACACCGCCAAAAATGGATAAAGTATTTTCAAGTCGAAAGGCAACCATGCTAAATGAATCACCACCACTTTGATAATATTCTGCTATGGTCTTAAATGATTCTTCACCATAAAAATCATCCCCATTGATGGCAGCAAATGGTTCATTGATCAGATTCTTTGCAGACAAAATCGCCTGCCCCGTACCCCAGGGTTTCTCACGGCCATCGGGACATGAAAATCCATCCGGCAGATCATGAATATCCTGAAAGGCAAATTTAACTTGGATCTTCCCTGCATATTTATCCGTCACCTGGGTTTTGAATTGCTCTTCGAAATCTTTCCGAATGATAAAGACCACCTTGGTGAAACCGGATCGGATGGCATCATAAACAGAATAGTCGATAATTGTTTCGCCGTTTGGCCCAACCGCATCCAGTTGCTTGAGGCCGCCATAGCGAGACCCCATACCGGCGGCCATGACTAAAAGTGAAAGTTTATTCATTTAATTAAATATCCTTTAATAATTGACGAAGTTAATCAATTCTAGTTCCTTTGCCAGAATTAATAATGTAAGGGTTTCCCCCAACATTTTTAATTGCTTCAGCTACTTTTTCGGAATTGTCCGGCGCATAGACAAACATACATCCACCTCCTCCTGAACCATTAATTTTTCCACCCAAAGCACCCGCATCCAATGCCGCATCCATCATGGCTTCAATCTTCGGTGTGCTAACTTGCAAAACATCCCTTAAAACAGCATGATGCTCTGAAAGAAGTTGCCCAATCAATTCATGGTCCGGTTCTCTCTTTTCTAATTCAGGAAGGGTCTTTCTTAAGATGTTACGATTTCGAATTGTGTTGTTATACAATTCCCTTTCACCTTGTTCCAGGTCAGATAGATCAGCGTTTTCATCCAAAGTGTGAATCGTTAAATCTGGATTTTTGACTTTTAATTTTTTGATTAATGCTAATCTTGAGTTCCGACATCTGCTCAAGATCCCCATGGTATCTTTTGGCTCGCAGGAGTCCCCCAAAACAAAAGTCCCTAAATTGGGATTTAAAGATCGAATAGAAATTTTAGGTTCTGACTCCAAATAAATAAGATTACCCATGGCAGTTGAATATTGATCCATCATACCGCCGGGCTCATCAAATTCAGTCACTTCCGCTGTGTAGGTCAATTCGCCAATTTTTTGCTGATCCCAATTCGTAGGCTCATCTGCCATTTGGGATAAAAAATGGATCCAGCTTACATTGATGGCCGAAGATGAACTGGTGCCGGCATGGATGGGAATTTCACTAGTAATCTCACATTCAAATCCGAATGAAAAAGTAAGTCCTTCATTCTGGCAAACATTGATACCACTTTTGAAATAGTCCCTTGGTTTGGCATAAGAAAGATCATCCAAGGAGAATGATTCCTTCTCACCCAAATCCGGTTTATGGATAATAACCTGTTTATCTTCTCTCTTTTCACCTTTTATCTTGGCTCTTAGGGAAATCGCCATAGCAATGACGGGGAGCCCAAGGTAATCCTGGTGCTCGCCAAAAAGACAAATTCGGCCAGGTGAACTTACTTTCATATTTTAATATGTTAATGTGTTCACGTAAACACGTGTGAGCCTACACACATTTTTACTTCTTCCATACTTTAAACAATCCAACTGAAGCAACTATGCCCAACCCAACAACGAAAAGGCCGCTTCCTGTTTTACCATAGATCAATTGACCGACACCCAATAAAAATCCATACACGGCGATACAGCCCAATACCATAGAAAGGATGCCCCTTGGTACGGGCCACGGCTCAGTCGAAACTCCATCAGAATATTTGGCCCAACCGGGACCGCCGGGATTTACTTTCTTCACAAATTTCCGTAATGTTTCCTCATCGTCCGGTGGCGTGAAATAAGTCGCCACTACCCAAACAATAGTAGTGAGTACAGCGCCAATTACAATTTTTTGCCACCCTTCCAATCCTGAATTCCCAAAATTGAAATAACCAGCAATAAAAATGGAGCTAATCATGGCCACAATTTCTGTATATGCATTAATCCGCCACCAGAACCACCGCAGGATATAAATCAATCCTGTGCCAGCACCGATCATCAGTAGTAGCGTAAATGCTTGTCCGGCGCTGGTAAGCAAAAGGCCCAGTCCACCACCCAGAATAATAGAAACTACTGTAAATAATCGGCCGGCGGTCACTAACTCCTTCTCGGATGCTTCTTGCTTGATAAAGCGATGGTAAAAATCATTCACCAGATAACTGGCACCAAGATTCAGTTGCGTGGACATGGTACTCATGAAGGCAGCGATTAATGAAGCCGCTACCAAACCCAAAAGTCCAGGTGGCAATAATGTAAGCATGGCGGGATAGGCCACATCGTGGCCCAGTTTATCAGCGGGTAAATTTGGGAAAGCTTTTTGAATATCACTCAGTTCAGGGAATATGATGAGTGATGCAAGGGCGATCAAAATCCATGGCCATGGACGAAGTGCATAGTGGGCCACATTGAAAAAGAACGTGGCACCAACAGCATTTTTCTCATCCTTCGCAGAGAACATCCGTTGAGCAATATATCCGCCGCCGCCGGGCTCTGCGCCGGGATAATAACTGGCCCACCACTGGACCGCCAAGGGCACCAGCAAAACAGGCACCCATGCATTGGGATCAGACAAATCGGGGATCAAAGAAAGTTTATCCGAAACATTTACATGAGAAATAAGATTGGATAGTCCGCCTATTTCGGGTAATCCTAAAATATAAAACATCCCCCAAATCGAGCCAATCATAGCCAGGGTGAATTGAACAAAGTCCGTAATAATAACTGCCTTTAAACCACCCAATGTAGAATAGATCAATGTGATGGAACAGGCAATGGTTAAAGTCACCCATCCAGGGAGACCCAATACAATTTCTCCAAATTTAACAGCCGCCAAACTCACGGCTCCCATAACCAACACATTAAAGACTAAACCCAGATATAGGGCCCGGAAGCCCCGCAGAAATGCGGCCGGTTTTCCGCTATACCTCAGTTCATAAAATTCTATATCTGTCAAAACTTCTGAACGACGCCATAGTTTTGCATAAACAAAAACCGTCAGCATCCCCGTGAGCAAAAAAGCCCACCAACCCCAATTCCCGGAAACACCGTTCTGACGCACTAAGTCCGTTACAAGATTAGGTGTATCAGTAGAAAATGTCGTAGCTACCATGGAAACACCCAAGAGCCACCAGGGCATATTCCGGCCGGCTAAAAAGAAGGATTTTGTATCCTTTCCTGCCTGCCGTGAGACCCACAGGCCAACAAAAAGTGATAGGGCAAAATATACGCCAACAATGGCCCAGTCAAAGGTTGAAAGGGTCATATTAATAATCCGCGTTTAATCCGAAAATAGGCTGATTTGTTTGCCACTTACCGCGGGTGAAATCAGGTATTTTAACTGAAGTACTATTCAGTTTAATTGATTTTTCTGATAGGGGAACAATGACACTCATACTTACCGCATCATAGACATCAATCACCGGTGTTTGATCGTCTTTGCAAGCCTCTATAAATGCCCGCACGACAAAAAAGTCCATGCCCCCATGACCGGCGCCTACGGCTTGGTCTTCAAATCGTTTCCACAAGGGATGATCATATTCTTTCATATAGCCCTCATCTGATTCCCAGCGATGGGATTCAGGGCTTAGACCTTCTATATAGATGGATTTATTATCCTTCATCCACAGACCTTGTGTTCCCTGAACACGAAAATTTAGTGAGTATGGACGTGGTGAATTCGTATCATGGCTCAACACAATAGTTTGACCGTTAGCACATTTTATTACAGTCGTTACCACATCCCCTAATTTGAATTCTACTTCCGCATTGAGATGATCTTTACCTCCTTGATCCACAATATATTTATGAAGCCCACGGGATTGGGTGGCCGTTGATGTGAGATGCACCATTCGGTTCCCACGATTGATGTCCAGCATAGGGCTAACCGGTCCTAATCCATGGGTGGGATACAGGTCCGCATTTCGATCCACCGAATGCTGAGTTCGCCAAGCAGCCTCAGAAAATCCTTTTTCTCCAAATTCCACACCAATACCGTAACGGGGTGATTTACCATCGTTAAATTTCACATGGCGGAGGTCATGCTGATAACCGCCTTGACAATGAATGAGTTCACCAAATATCCCTTGGCGAACCATATTGAGCACAGCCATGATGTCACGGCGGTAATTCACATTCTCCATGATCATGCAGAGTTTACCTGTTCTTTCAGAAGTATTCACTAAATCCCAACATTGCTTTACGGTCAATGCTGCCGGTACCTCTGTTCCTACATTGATACCATTTTCCATGGCGGCCATGGCCATAGGATGGTGCCATTCCCAGGGTGTGGCGATATAGACTCCATCTAAATCTTCTTTGGCTACCATATTGCGAAAATCCTCCGGACCATCTTTATAAATTTTTGGTGCCGGCCGCCCTTGCTTTTCAAAGACCTTTAAAACCATTTCAATCATGCGGTCATCAATGTCGCAGACTACTGGAATATCCACATCAGGGCGATCAAGTAATAACCGTGACATGCCCTGTCCTCTGAATCCTGTCCCAATCACCCCGATCTGGAGATTGCTAGATGATGCCCCAAATAAAGATGTGGGCATCATGGATGCAGCCACACCGGCCATGGCTGTTGATTTAATAAATTCTCTTCTACTCATTGATAATTTCATACTCTCTCCCATTAATCAATTTGGTTTAATCTGAATTAAATTTAATCGCACCGATAAAATATATGGTTTCTCTCCCTCATCCCAATGCCCATACGTTGTGGTGACAATCTCTCCGGACGGCAAAACTTCCACCCCTGGGTAGGTGCTGTCCCAACGGTTCTTATTATCCTTGATTCGAATACGGTAATCTCCTAAACCGCCTTTCTTTAAGTCTTCATAATCTCCGACCCAGGCCACCCAATCCCCTTGGGTGGGACTGTTTTTAGCCATATCCCGGAATGAAATGAAGAGCTTGCCGTCATGGGTATATTTCCCGGTATGGCGATCACCTGTGAGTTCAAGTAACAATTCTTTGGGACTTGTCCATGTTCTTCCTTCGTCCCTTGAAAACATGATATGAGAATTCCTGGTGCGACTGTTTTCCCTGAGAAGCATAGCCAATTCTTTTCCGTTGGGTGAACGAATGATCCCTGGTTCACATAAATGGATATCCACATTGGCATAAATTCCTTTGGGTTCGGACCAAGTTAACCCACCATCAACCGAATTGGTCTGGTACAATGTAAAGATTCCGGTCCGCTCACCATCCTTTTTAAAAAATCGACCGTCATCATGAAACATGGCTAAATAATGACCGGAAGTCTTTAATGAAACCACACTGCCCATGACAACAATACCACCCCAGTCTCCCACCTGCTTTAAGGGAGACCAGGATTGACCGTCATCTTCTGAGATAGCTATTCGAGCAGGATAAAGTCCGGACCACATGATCAACCGTTTTACACCCGTGGCATCGATGACTCGATGGATTGTCGGCACTTCTTTACTGGTAGACCAATTCCTCGGTACAGGCAGTCTATTTGACCATGTTTTACCCCCATCCCTGCTTCGTTTATAAACGATTTCACCCTTACCGTGGCCTTTGGGATATACGGCGAGAATCGTTTTTCCATCTTCCAATAACACAGTTGTGGGGTGTCCCAAATAGACATCTTTTTCTTTATCAACAACAACTTGGAGATCATTTCTTTTGTCCAGATCCACAACCGGAACCTTAAAAAAGAAGTTTTCCTGTGCGATTAAAAATGTGAGTGAAAAGCAAATGATTATAAATTTATTCATCGCCCTTCTACCTTAAAATAAATCCATCCTTAAATGGATCATCAGGGTTGATCCAAAATGTATTCTTCCCCGTTATAAATGCGTTTCCACTCACTTCAGGGATCACCGCATCATAGGGACCAAAGGTTGTTGTTTCCGTTACCTTCACCGAAAATGTGGACCCTATAATACTTTCTATTGTGATGGACTCCCCTTCCGCAATTTCTCCCCGAGCATAATGGATAGCCGCTCGGGCGCTGACGCCGGTTCCGGTGGGACTTCGATCCACTTCTCCCTCTGCGAAAATGCACACATTCCGACTGTGGTTCTTTGGATCAACTGAGGGTCCAGTAAAAATGGTGCCGTAAAGAAAATTCATATCCAATTCCGAAGGGTGATCCATCTCAACCGTATTCATTACAGCATATTTAATCTTCCTCCCCGCTTCAATAAGGGCATCATGGCTTTTTTCGGTACAGTCGAGCCCCACCCGTGCCACATCCACAAAGGCATAGAAAGCACCGCCAAATGCCAAATCATATTTTATCTTTCCTAAACCTGGTATATCCACTATCGCATCCAACTGCTGTACAAATGATGGCACATTCTGAAAGCGCACGCCGGTGACTCTTCCATTTTCCACTTTGGCAAATGATCGAATAAATCCGGAAGGCACATCCATTCTCACTTCTGTTTCAGGTTCAGTCATTGGAATCAGGCCCGTTTCGATGAGCGCTTTTGTCAATGCAATTACGGCATGGCCGCAGCCCGTGGAATAGCCTTCATTCTGGATGAAGATTACACCGAAATGGGCATCGGCGGTATCTGGTTCAACAATGATGGCACCATACATATCGGCATGGCCTCGAGGTTCCCACATCAAGGCCTGACGAACTGCATCATGATTTTGTTGCGCATCTGCCCGTTTTTTCAAAAGTGTTTCTCCCTTTAGCTGAGGATATCCACTAATCACAATCCGCAGCGGTTCACCGCCGGTATGAGCATCGATGGTTTGTATTTCTAACCAGTCCTCTGGTGGAATGAATTGATTAACCTGGGATAATTTTATCATTTAAAGCGATTTATTGAGCTACAAATGTCAACAATAAATATACCCCAAGGGTGACAGCCATAATAGCAATGGATACTTTATTTGCTGAAGCCAAGATAAAGGATATGATTGAGATTTTATTCAAGGTACTATGTGTTAGGAAGTTAAAGTGTTAGCGAAAATTCTATTGAATGGAAATCTTTGATAGTGCTGTTAAACCATCATCTTTATTAAAAGGAATAAGCATGAATGAATATTTGTACTCTCCGGGATAAAGGGTGTATTGGTCGTGCGGTTTCGCCCCCCAACTGTTATCTCCGCCCACACCCATTTGTCGATAGTCAATAAGCAAATCCACATGATTTCTTGGCTTCAAATCAAGTTTGCCATGTTTTTGACCTTTTGGAATATAATCTAAATCAGCATAGGGATATTGATGCACACTGCCATCAAAAGTGGGATAGCCCTTAGCCATTAGACCCGCTTTCCCATTGGAAATAGCCATCCAATATATATCTGTTTTATTTCCTGTTTCCTGTGGCCTTATATACGGGTATGACTGCTCCCACACTGATCCGGAATAATAACCGATTGCAGCCGAAGTCTTCCTATCCCAGTAGGATTCATGGGGGCCGCGCCCGTACCACGTTACTTGATCAAAGTCCCCGGGGAGGGCAAAGCGCATTCCAATTCGCGGAATTTCTGATAGTGTTGAATCAGTAATGATAATGGTTTGGTCCACATTTATCGCCCCATTCCCATACACATGGTATTGGGACCTAATTATGGTACCGCTTAATGTATCCTCGCTGACTAATAGTACTTCAGCCGTATTGTTTTTCAGCGCAGTATATAACACTTTGGTTTGCATTCTAGCGCCGGCATTTTTCCAAATTTGTGTCCTGGACGGCATGCCGTTCCCGAGGTCATTATCATTGGGTGCACGCCAAAAGTGTGCTTCGGCCGGTGCAGTAAATAAGGATTCTCCATCCACAACATATTCAGATATTTGTCCAAATTCTCTTCCAAAAATAACTTTAAATCCCTGACCATATATTTCGGCACCTTTATCATTTTTGAACAAATTTAAAGCAGGTAGATCTTTGGCATCCTGAGCGATGACCTCCCTAAATATTGGAAGTTCAAATTGATCCCAAGCCACTAAATGGTTTTGAGGTACCAGTGGTTTTTTATATTTAGTCTTCACCTGGACCGTTAAAAAATAACGCACCCCGGGCTTTGGACGAATATTTGATAAATTAAATTGCAATGTCCGGGATTCACCTGCATCAAGATCCAGCGTGCCAAATCGACCTGATGAAATTGTTTTATCATCCCCTTTTATATACCATGAAAAATTGTAATCACTCAAGTCTATGAAATCAAAATCATTGGTTACTTTTAAACGGCCTCGTTTCAAATTATCTTCTTTAAATCGAATAGGTTGATATACCTTTTTTACCTCATACATATGGGGATTTATTGTTCTGTCGGCAGCCACCAATCCGTTGGCACAAAAATTAGAATCATTCTCCACAAACTCTATACCGAAGTCACCACCATAGGCCCAGTATTCCCAACCGGATGAGTCTGTTTTTAATATAACTTGGTCCACCCAATCCCAGATAAACCCTCCTTGAAGGGATCCGTACTGTTCAAATGTGTTCCAATAATCAATGAGATTTCCTACACTATTTCCCATGGCATGTGCATATTCACATAAAATCAATGGCCGACCAGTATTGGTTTCTGCATAAGCAGATATTTCATCAACTGTATCGTACATGGGGAAAAATACATCTGTATGCAATTCATGTTTGGCCGGCTCATACACTACGGGTCTGGACGGATCTATTCTTTTCAACAATTTATATAATTTAACAAAGTTTTGACCATCACCCGCTTCATTCCCCATAGACCACATAATAATTGAAGGCTGATTTTTATCGCGCTCTAACATGCGAAGGCCTCGATCCAGCCATTGGGCTGTCCATGTGGTATCATCTGCGATAAAGCCATAACTCTTTTCATGGAATCGCATGCCATGAGCCTCGATGTTGGCTTCGTCCACGATATAAAGTCCATATTCATTACACAACTCGTACCATCGCTCCTGATTGGGGTAATGGGCAGCACGGACTGCATTAATATTGTGCAGTTTCATGAGTTGAATATCTTTCACCATGGATGCTTCTGATATAGATCGCCCCACAACCGGATCCCATTCATGGCGGTTCACACCCCTGATCATGATGGGTTGTCCATTCACCATAAGATTTCCATTTTTGATTTCAACTTTTCTGAAACCCACCTGTTGAGTCATGGCTTCAATCACTTCTCCCGCCTCATTTAACAAGGATAATTGGAGTTGGTATAGATTGGGTTCTTCCGCTGTCCACGTTTTGACGCGCTTGACGATTGAAGCAATTTGGACTGAACGTAATGAATCACCTACAACAGCCTTTGTAGAATCAAACACGACTCGATTTCGTCTCAGAGGTTCAACCAATTTGGCGCGGACAGTCAGCGCTTCATTCGAATTGAATTGGGTCATCAGATCAACTTTTACAGAAAATAAACCTGTTTTATAAGTAGAATCCAAATCCGCGTTCACAAAGAAATCCATTATCCTTGTTTTGGATCGGGCATATAGATAAACATTTCGCTCGAGACCACTGACTCGCCATGTATCCTGACCTTCTAAATAGGATCCATCAGAAAAGCGATATACTTCTACGGAAACATTATTTTCACCCAATTGAACAAAATTAGTGACATCAAATTCGGCCAGTGTTTTGGACCCTTGGCTATAGCCCACCTTTTTGCCATTCATCCATACATAGAATGCTGAACGAACACTTCCGAATCGTAAGAAGATATCCCGTCCATCCCAGGATTCTGGTACATTAAAGGATTTTCGGTAAGAACCGACAGTATTGTAATCATGGGGCACAAAGGGCGGGTTGGGTGTGAATGGATATTCCTCATCCAGATAGATGGGCACAGACCATCCCTGCAATTCCCAACTCCCCGGGACTTTTATATCCGACCAATCTGAATCATCATAATTGGATTTGAAGAAATTTTTCTCCCTTTCATGAGGATTAGGGGAAAAATTGAATTTCCATTTTCCATTTAAAGATTGAAAATATTGAGATTGAGCTAGGTCTTTAGATTGGGCCAATGCTTCTGATTCAAATGGAAAAAAATGGGCCCGGGTGGGCAAACGGTTGATTTGGAAAATTTCAGGATTTTCCCACTCTGCTGGCTGTTTGAATTCACAGGCGATCCAGAAAACAAAAGAGAGTATGAAAAACTGAAAAAAGTATTTTTTCATCAAATTCAGGATAATTCGTCGAAAATTGACGTCAAATTAAACACCAATTCATCCGCATTTTCACGTGTAAAAATGACGGGCGGTTTGATTTTTAAAACATTACGGTCTGGGCCATCGGTGCTCATGAGAATTCCCCCATCTTTCATGCGATTGATTATTTCATCTGCTTCCTCAGCTGCCGGTGTCAAGGTTCCCCGATCTTTGACCAATTCAACGCCTATGAAAAGTCCCCGGCCCCGAACCTCTCCAATCAAAGGATGTTCAATTCCATCCAACTGATTCAATAAATAACCACCTACATCCTTGGAATTTTGTTGAAGTCCTTCTTTCTCGATCACATTTAGTACCGCCTGACCCACAGCGCAGGATACGGGGTTGCCGCCAAAGGAATTAAAGTATTCCATGCCATTGTTGAAAGCATCCGCAATTTCACGAGTCGTAACCACAGCCGATAATGGATGGCCATTCCCCATGGATTTACCCATGGTAATGATATCTGGAATGACATCACAAGTTTCAAAACCCCAGAAATGGGATCCCATCCGCCCAAAACCTATCTGCACTTCATCTGCGATACAAATGCCACCGGATTCACGAACCAATTCAAATGATCGTTTTAAAAATCCTTTTGGAAGTATCAGTTGACCACCGCATCCCATGAGGGATTCAGCAATAAATACAGGAACTTTTTCTCCATTATTTTGGATTCCCTGGATTGTCTTTTGGACTTCATTTACATATCCTCCAGTCGCTTTTTCACCACGGTACTTTCCACGGTAAGCATCAGGCATAGAGATGGTGTGCACAAAACCTGGCGCCCCTTCTCCACCGGGACCATCATGCTTATATGGACTGATTTCAATCAATGAAGATAGATTGCCATGGTAAGCCGCATCCAAGACGATTGTCTCTTTACTTTGAGTATAATGGCGAGCTATTCGCAAGGCCAGATCGTTGGATTCGCTACCAGAATTCGTAAAGAAACAAACATCCAACCCATCTGGAAGTTTATCTGTTAAATCTTTGGCGTAATTAATGATGGTTTCATCTAGATAGCGTGTATTTGTATTCAGCTGTTCATATTGTTGCTGCGCAGCCTCAACCACTTTAGGATGGCAATGGCCTACATGCTGGATATTATTTACTGCATCCAGATAGCGCTTTCCATTCACTTCAAATAAATATTGTCCTTCTCCACGAACGATATGAAGTGGCTTTTTATAGGAAACACTATATGAAGGACCGAGATACTGGCCCCTTAATTCACCAATTTGTTCACGATTCAACATAGGCAGTCAACTGTTTTGACCATTCATTCAAATCTTCATGTTTCATCTTTTCCAGAAAGGCCCAGGCCTGGTTTTCATTAACGGATATATATGCATTGTCCGGGAAAAGGGATTTGCGATAGGCCGCCATGGTGATGGTAATACACAACCGTAAACACATCAAATATAGGGCCGACTTCAACTCAAATTCATTCAAAGGAAAAGATTGGTTATACCCTTTTAACACTTCAGAAATAGATGATAATGGTTCTTCCCTTTCCAGGGCCACGTAGGCCATGCACACGGCAGGCTCCAAGGTAATAAAGGTGTAGATCATATCCCCAAAATCAATGATCCCCGTCGTTTCCCCATTCCCATTCACAAGTACATTGTGATCATTGCCGTCATTATGGATCACCATTTTCCGCAAGTGGGATTCATGAATCAAAACATTGTTCTCATACTGTTCCAAAAAATGATCTACAATTTCCCTGTTATTTTTTATAAACTTTTTATGGCTGACTAAAAAATCCGTATTAGCCCCGTCCCAGGGAAAAGACCTATGTGCGGCAGGATGGTCAAAGCCTTCCATGGCGTGATCCAGTCGGGCGAGGAAAGTACCCAATTCAAAAAGCATAGAATTGTGATGTGTGGAATCTTTTAAAAATTGACCATGGATATATTTAAGTATTCGTACCCAATTAGTCTGACCATCTTTTTCTACTTGGACGATTTTTTCGCTGTTGAGGGATGGAACGGGAAGTGTCAGGTCAAATCTGGAATCCTCATTTATGATATGCTGCATAACCTTATTCTGCATATCCAGCACATCAAATTCTTCCGCAGGATTGGATATTTTAAGTACAAAGGATTGACCCCCATTTTGGATCAGGAAGTTTTGATCCCTTTCGCTGTCCAATGCTTTTACTCGAACTTCCATCCCATAATGAGTTTGGACTAATTCAGAAACATCATTCAGAGAAAAATCGGGTGGCGGTGTTTGAAATACAGACATAAACAGTTATAAAATTACAATGATGCGGAATTATATCTTATAAATCAAAAGCCGGTAAGATTTAAACTTGATAAAATTTTCTCCTGTCAGTTCACCTGAAAACCAGACACGGTTTATCCTGTCCAGTTTATTTCGAAATTTCCATTTAACCAGCTTCGCCAATTTTGGATATTTATCATTTAGGTATGTCCCGGACATATCCGCAATAGGTCCCGCCACATCCGTTAGCAGTTGATTGAGAAAATCATAGGTCGGCGCTGTTTCCTCGGTAATATCCAAATCCTTCACCAATTTTAATTGTGAATTCTGGATGGCTTCTTCAAAATAATCCCAGCGGTGGCCGCCCCTCATGGAACTTTTCCCGGGGACATTTTTATGGAACACATCGCAAATTAAAAGATGACCATTGGGTGATAATAAGTTTTCAATTTTTTGGACCGACTCAATTAGTCTGACATACTGAAAACTTTCACTGAAGAGAATTAAATCATAGGGTATGGTCGTTTCCAACTCTTCAAATTTGCAGAGATGGATAATGGAATTTTCATCCAATTTTTCCTGCACCTTTTCCTCCAGAAATTCACTGGGGATGACGCAATCCACTTGGTAGCCTAAACCAATCAGTTTTTTCGCCAAATTCCCGGATCCGCTGCCCACATCCAGAATACGCTGAACGCCATCGGGGATATGATCAATAATGAGTTGGGAGTAACGCTGCTGGGCGGCGGCAAAGTTCTGGGCCGTGGCGATTTTTTCATGGGGCCAATAGCCGTAATGGAGGTCCTCCGTATCCATGAAAAACTTTCCGATGAGTAAGCCAACATCCAGACCAATCACCTTAGAATCGTATTTATTCATTATTGTTTACAAATGAATGATAATAATAATAACCTAAATTTTTACTGCCTGTTTTACTTCATCAACAGCCCTTAGTCCGGATTCAATGGCACCATTCATGGATGCCCTATAGATAGTTGTATGTTCTCCAGCAAAATGTACCTGACCTTCCGATCGACGAATAATATTTAAGAAATCATGCTGCCCCGGTCCAATAAATGAATAACTACCTCTCAGCCATGGATCTTCATTCCAATATTTACTGATACCACTTTCCCAATATTGTGGTGTTTTTGGCCAAAGTTTTTCTGCGGTATTCCGGGAAATAGTTAATCGTTTTTCTTCTGACATTTTCCCCAGTTTTTCTGCATCGGTACCGGAGGTAAATGACAATAGGATACCTCTAGGACCCGGTTGATCTATTGAAAAATGATATACCCTTCTAAGTGGTGTGTCAGTAAAAATTCTCTGCCCTACGCTACCCTTTTCATCCCAAATTCGCCTTTTAAACTGCATAGCAATTTTCATCACATGACCATAAGATTGGTTCCGGATGACATGCATTTTATCTTCAGAAAAATAAGGTGTAATTTTCGTTCGCCTTAAAATAGTTAAGGGCATTGCAACAACAGTTCGGATTCCTTTCATTGAAACTTGCTTTCCCTTTTCGTTAAAGAAAACTTCAACACCATTATTCCCATGGGCGATTTTTGTCACAGGCCGATTATACTTAATGTTAGATGATATGGCTTTTGCAAATGATTTTGGCAGTTGGTCATTGCCACCATAGATACGCCCTTCATCCGTATCCTCAGAAAACCCTCCTGCCATATAATGTCCCATCACCAACCTAAAGGCAGATAATGTTTCGGGTCGTCCTGTACTTTCGGTAGCATTTGTGTAGGTGTATAAATCAATAATGTCTCTTGGGGCTCCTTCACGCTTAAGTAAATCTTTAATGGATAATTTATCTAATGCTAATATGTCTTCCGGTAAATGGCTAAAGTCCAATGGATTTTTAATGACTGGTTGCCCACCATACTCATGACAGCTAAAGCAGGAAACATTATTGTCTGCAACCCAATTCTCTACCTTTTTAACCCATGGCTGAATGTAAGCCTTTTCCTGTCCGAATAATTGTCCACCGGCAACACCATCGTAGGGTAATTTTTGTTTTTTGGACTTGAGATCTGCAATTTTATATTTTTGCCCGCGAACATAAATACCATCATATAATTTTGCATTCAGAATTTGTAATCCAAAATTTTTTGCATATTTCCTGGTATAAATATCTTCTGAGTTTACATACTCGGCACCCATTTCAGCGTATAGATAATCTGCAAAGGAATCTCGAAAAGTTCGAACGCGACCCCCAGCGCGCGATCTTGCTTCGAGCAGAACCACATTATACCCTGCTTGATCTAATTCATAAGCGCAGGATAATCCGGCAAGACCGGCGCCCACAATGATGATTCGTTTATCATCCGTTGACCGGGAAAACAGTGCGGAAAATGATAGTGGGGATACAGCCGCGACGGTTGTAAGGGTACCCGCTTTTTTAATAAATGATCGTCGGGTTAATTGTGGTTTTTGTTTTGTTGATGCCATAATCCCTACCTGTTATGCCGCGATGAAATTAATCCATCAAGGGGAAGGGACAAAAAGGAATCAGTCGATAAAACGAGGTATAATAAAATAAAGTGTTGTGCCTGAAACCAACGCTGCTACCCCTTTAAGTGCGCCGATGTCGGTGGAAAAGATTCCCGACTCCTGCATCCAGGAAAGTACGGCAAACATGATGCCGAATGATGAGAGGTAGAGCCAAATCATTTTACGCATTTTTTTCAGCTATTGCAGCTTCAATTTCTTCAATCGTCCTGGGGATGTGGGGGCCCAAGATACGGTATCCATCTTCAGTAATTAGAATATTATCTTCGATACGAATTCCGCCAAAATCACGGTAGGATTCCAATGCATCATAATTAATGAATTCTTCAAGTTTCCCCTGGGATTGCCATTGATCAATCAAATGGGGGATAAAATAAATTCCCGGTTCAACAGTGAGGACAAACCCCGGTTCAAGCGTTTTGGCCAATCGCAGGTAAGCCAATCCAAATTGATCACTGCGGTCCTCATCCTCATCATATCCAACCAGGTCTTCCCCGAGGCTTTCCATGTCATGGACATCCAGCCCCAGCATGTGGCCGAGACCATGGGGAAAGAATAAGGCGTGGGCCCCCGCTTCCACCGCGGCGTCCCCATCGCCTTTCATAATTCCCAGTTTTTTCAACCCTTCAACAGCAATCGAGGCAGCTTTCAAATGGGCTTCCTTATATGATTTTCCCGGGGCACAAAAGGTGAAGGCGGCAGCCTGCATTTCATAGACAATATTATAAATTTTCTTTTGCAGATCGGTAAATTTTCCATTTACAGGGAAGGTGCGGGTGATATCACTTGCATAATGGCGGGGCGATTCGGCGCCTGAATCATTAAGAACCAATTGGCCCGCTGCCATAACATTGTTGTATTTATTCATATGAAGGATTTCGCCACGAACGGAAAAAATAACGGGGTAGGCTAACCGCCTGCCTTGGGACAGGGCATGTCCTTCAATTTGGCCGACAATCGTTTGTTCTTTTACTCCTGGACTGGTAGCGCCCATGGCCGCTTTATGAAATTCAGCAGTAATAGCGAGGGCACTTTCAATTTCTTCAATCTCTTCAGCAGACTTGATCGACCGCTGTTTAATCACAGCTTTTATCAACTCCTTTGAAGAACTATTATTTTTTCCATTCAATAATTCATCAACGAATAATTTTTGGTCCGCCCGGTACCTTGGCAAAAAATGAACCTTTTTACCATTGGAATGAATAAATGATTGGAGGGAATCTGAAGACTGGTAATTATCAATTCCGGCTGATTCCGCCATTTCAGAAATAAGTGTTCGCTCCCCTTCCCATACAATTTCATTCGCACAGAGGTCATCGCCGAAAAAAGTGGATTCACCACTATCGGAATCTATGACTAGGTTTAAATGGGCGAAATCAAGCCCGCAATAATAGAGGAAATTGCTGTCCTGCCGGAAACGAAGCCAGTTCGAGGGATAGTTCATGGGGACGGGGTTATTCCCCGGCAGTAGGATCAATCCCCCATTGACGTTTTCGCATAGGGTTTTGCGGCGACTTTTATATATAGTTGCTGAAAACATGGATACGAATCTAATCCCTCATGAAGGCAAATTTGAATTCTTTTTTCCACAGGGTTTTAATCGGGCGGTTATATCCATAAAAAGTATAAACATAATGTGTATAATTAATTCACACCGATAATCAATGATGATTTCGCCAATAAATATTGGGCAACGTAATATGTGGATAATACGAGGATATTTCCGTATTTTATTGGCTGTTTAAACTTCTGGTAGGCTAACAGGGAGTCAGATACACAAAATATGAATGCTCCCACCGCAACGTACATCCCAAATTGAGGGTTATCCTCCAACCGAATTCCCATTCCCTGCCACATCATGACCAAAATAACCGTCATATAAGCGATAACGGGGAATTTTACCCTACCCAGATTAGGATCAATGTTGCGATACAGCCAAAGGCAAAAAGCAATGAATGGCAATAAGGGCAGGATATCCCATTTCACCCCGCCTACCCGTGTAAAGGCGATCACATAAAAAACATGCCCGATTAAAAATGATCCCAATCCCCACTCAAATTTGTACCAAGGTTTAAGAAGCATCATATCACCGATCAAAGAAAAAATCAGTCCCCATAGGATGAAAGTGGCGTAATCCTGGAGGGGAATCCCCCTTTCAAATACAATTAAAATGATGAGCACCATGGTCAGCGGTTTGAAAATCATGGATAAAATATTTTTCTGATGGTGGTCCGCCCATAGGTGAAAGAGGGCTGAAAGGGAAATAAATACGGGTAGCAAATTCATTTGTTGGAACTTTTCAGATAAATCCAAGGTTAAATCTACAAAACCTGGGAGGGAGTGCCGAAAGGCATTCCCTCTTTTTTTAACCTAAATAAAAAGGAGCACGCCATGCACCTAAATAAAACAGATGGATTAACCATAGGCTTTGTCCTTGTCGGAGCCACCGCAATCCTCATAAACGGGTATTTGAAAAAAGATAGCCTTTTGGAAAATACCGCTATCAATGAAACTCCAACTCCTTCAGTGGAATTTCTAGATCCGATTGATGACCTTTCTCAATCACCGGTAATTACAGAAGATAAAATGGGTTTTGTTGAGGAATCAAAAGCAGTTCTCCTTCCCTTCAGCGAAGCATTTGTCCAAGCCCGTATAAACCGGGGCCCGGGGGCGCTTTTTGAATGGAATGGAAAATCCTATACGACGAGCTATGCGGAAGAGATCGTAAAACCGGGAGAAAAGTTAGATTCTACTCGGATCAACCTTGTACTTAATCAACCACCCGAGAAATAGTTAGTCGTCATGTAGAGGGGCAAAATTTTGCCCCTCTACATGATCCAGCCTTTATCCAACATATTATACATGATGAATAAGGTGACAATAAAAAATATGCTGAAAATGAAGACCGTGATGAATTTCCCTGATATTTTTTGCATTACTATAGCAGCCAAACCAAATTAATCTGTAACTGCTGATCGCCGGGAATAATTCCTATCTTCGGATTTTGATTATCACGGTAAACCTTTCCAAACCCTTTCCCAACCGCTATGCCCAAAGCTGCTCCAAAAATAACATCACTTAAATAATGTTTATCATCATGGATGCGGCTTAAGCCTGTGACACATGCCAATACATAGGCGGGAATTCCCGCTTTACTGCCATAAACCTCTTGAGCAATCGTGGCGGTTAAAAAACTGTTGGAGGTATGTCCTGACGGGAATGATCTCCTATTTGACTTGTCCGGCCGGTCTCTACCGATTGCAAATTTCAAGCTATATGTGATGAACCCATTCGCCAAAAATGCATTAGCTGCATATTCAAATCGTTTCTCTCTATCTAATAAATTCAGAAATGATCCCCACAATAACAGTTGCCCGCCAATCCCCCAATAATCACCTAATTTCGACATACCATTGGGTATCAGTCCGTTTGATTGAACATCTATTTGAAATGTTTGATCATATTTGGATGCAATACCACTTCCGATCAGTCCACCCAGTAAAATTAATTGCGAATCTCTATTGGTTATTGTCCTGGACAATCCATCTGTCACTTTTGAAACAGAAAAAGATTGGCCAGAAAGTGACCCTAGAAGTACCAGATACATCAAAACCATATTTCGGTTTTTTATCCAATTAACCATGAATGAAATTAAACGCTTTATGGGCTACTTTCACTTATGACTTATATTGATTTTTGAATAAGTTTACTGATTAATCATGTATCATAATATTTGATAATGCATCCATTAAGAAAATTAATTCAAAATGAAGACCTCCTGTCCCATTTAGCCCAAACATATGGTACACCAATATATGTGTATGATCTAGGTAGGATAACTGAAAACCTTAATCGACTGGAAACAACCCTATCATCGCACTTTAATCGTCACCATATTTGCTATGCAGTCAAAGCCAATAGCAATCCCCATTTATTGACTGAAATGCGAAAGATTCTCCCCAACATTGGTGGTGATTGCTCAAGCCCCGGGGAACTTTTTGTCACCGAAAAAGCAGGTATTGATCCTACCCGATGTATCTATACAGGCAATTATGAGTCAACCTATGATCTCAAAATCGCTCTCGAAAAAGGTGCCTATTTGAATTTGGATGATATATCATCATTTAAACGCTTATTAATGGTGGGGTTACCTGATCGCATTTCTTTTAGACTCAACCCAGGATTTGGGAAAGGCACTTTTTCTCAGATTACCACCGCCGGTGAAAATGCGAAGTTTGGCATTCCGGCTGAAAAAATCATTGATGCGTACCGAAAAGCTCAGGATGCAGGCATCAAGCAATTTGGTCTCCAATGCATGGCCGGGTCCGGGAATTTAGATGAGGGATATTTTGTTGAGTTATTGCGTGCAATAGTCCTCAACACGAAAAAGATCGAGAATGAATTAAGCATTCGGTTTGAATTCATCAGTATGGGAGGCGGCTTAGGCATCCCATATAAAGATGAAGAAACGCCTCTGAATTATGATCGGTTATTTCGACAACTCTCCAAAGTCCTTTATGATGGGTATGCCGATCAAGAGTCTGCACCTGCACTATGGGTAGAACCGGGAAAATTGATTATTGGGGATGCTGGTTTTATTTTAACACAAGTAACGGGACTCAAAGCAAGTTATAAAAATTTTATTGGTATCGATGCGGGCATGGAAACACTGATGCGTCCTGCCCTTTATGGTGCTTATCACAGGATATATAAAGTTGGATACAGTGGATCAAATAACGGGACCTATGATTTTACAGGTCCCATTTGCGAAAATACAGATCGCATTGCGGTAGATCGCCCATTCCCTCCCATTGCAGAAGATGACCTCATTGTCATCATGGATGCCGGTGCATACGGATATGCTATGTCCCATAATTTTAATACACGACCCCGTGCGGCTGAAGTGCTATTGGATGGAGATACCCACAGACTCATCCGAAGACGTGAGACTATTGAAGATATTTTTTCTGGATGTGATGTTTAACCGGCTCACAATCTTCATATTTGCCCTATCTATAGGGATCAGCCAAGATGAAAACCGTAAAAGCATTCATCAGATAGAATTGGAATACAACAAAGTCTATTATCTTGAATCCAGTCATAAACCATTGGCAGATCCTCCTAATCCGATTACACGACGACGTGATAGTCCCTCCAAAATTGTTTTTGGCTATCACCCATATTGGCAGGGCACCAAATGGCAGAACTATAACTATGATCTTCTTTCAACAATTGCTTATTTCTCCGCAGAAGCTGACAGTTTGGGGCAGCTTACCAACCTTCATGGGTGGCCCGCCACGGACCTGATCAACAAAGCTCACGCCAGTGGGGTTGAAGTGGCGCTGGTTGTCACCCTTTTTAATAAAACTCATCTGGATTACTTATTAAGCAGTAGTGAAAACAGGACTCGATTGATTAATAATTTGGTTACGCAGGTGAACGATGGAAATGCGGATGGGGTAAATATCGATTTTGAAGCATTCCCTGCTTCACAGAAGGCGAATTTGGTCACTTTTGTCAAAGATCTGCGTAAAGCACTGCGGGAAAAAGTATCCCACGGAAAAGTGACCCTGGCCACACCGGCGGTAGATTGGAGCAGCGCCTGGGACTTCAATGCATTGGCGACCGAGAGTGACGGCCTTTTTATCATGGGATATGACTACCATTGGAAAGGTAGTTCTACCACCGGCCCCGTATCACCATTAAAAGGAGGTTCATATAATATTACCAACACGGTAAATACCTATTTATCTGCTACGGGAAATAACGCAGATAAAATAATTTTAGGGGTGCCTTATTATGGTTATCAATGGCCGGCGAATTCTGGAGATAAAGGCGCCAACACAACCGATTCCGGTACTGCGGTAATCTATTCCACTGCAGAATCCAATGCCCTTTCCTACGGAAAATTATGGGACAGTACTTCAGAAACACCCTGGTATAAATACCAAAATAACGGCTGGTTTCAGGCTTGGTATGATGACAGCCTTTCTCTATCAAAAAAATATGATTTTGCACTTTCGAAAAATCTCGGTGGTATTGGCATGTGGGCTTTAGGGTACGATAATGGAAAAAACGAGTTATGGAATCTTTTGAAAGAAAAAACAGGGGCGAAAACCCCACCTTCAACTCCTGTCAATGTCTCCATTACCAATATAGGAAGCGGTGTCGCTGTGATTGATTTTTCAGGGGCGAAAACAGCACTGAATTTTCAAACCACCCGTGTATTTTTAAATTCAGCTCAAACAGAAGATTTGGGTACTTTTTCTACGAACCCCATTCTGCTTCAAAACCTGAATGCAAATGAGCCATACTTCCTTAAGGTTAAGGCCTCTAATGACTATGGCGACAGTGATTTCACTGAGGTGCTGGGCGTGGTCACATCAGCAAATCTACCCAAAGTTTTAATCGTCAACGGGTTCGACCGGATTACCGGCACCGACAATACATTCGACTTCATCCGCCAGCATGGCTCCGCGATTCATCAGGCCGGCTATCTTTTTGATTCGGCTAACAATGAAGCGGTGATCAACGGCAGGGTGAAACTGGATGACTATACAATCGTGGATTGGATCTTGGGGGAAGAAGGATCCGCTACTTCTACTTTCTCTGTAAAAGAACAAAAATTGCTTGAGAACTTCTTAAAAGGTGGCGGCAGATTATTCGTTTCTGGCTCGGAGATTGGTTATGATCTTTCTGAAAAAGGAGATTTAACCGATCAGCATTTCTATGAAAAATATTTAAAAGCAGAATATTTTTCAGATGCTGCAGCTGGGAAACAAGGTACTTATAATGCAACCGGCGTTGCGGGAACGATGATGGATAATTTTTCCATCAACTTTGATGATGGAACCCACGGCACGTATGATGTTGATTGGCCTGACGGGATTAAACCAGCTGGGAATGGAGAGATCATCCTGAAATACGACGGCGCCGATTATAATACCAACGGGGGTGCAGGTGTCGCTTATAAAGGTGGATTTGACGGCAGTCCAATACCGGGAGGACTTGTTCACTTAAGTTTTGGATTTGAATCCATTTATCCCGAATCCAAAAGGAATGAGGTTATGATAAAGGTTTTGGATTATCTCGACGGCGCTATCGCATCCACCGGGGATGAGATTGCCGCAGTTCCTAAAAAATTGAACATATCCTCTCTTTACCCAAATCCATCCAACCGCTCAATTACAATCGAATTCCAAGTTTTTGAATTTTCACCCATTGCCTATTTGACCATAACTGATATCATCGGCCGGGAAATCATTAAGATTTCTGTTCAGCCTTTAGCAGCAAAAATGCAAAAATTCAATTGGAATGGCCTACTGCCCAATGGTTTAGAAGCGCCATCAGGAATGTATTTGGCTAATTTGTCCCAAGGTGAAAAAATTGTAACCAAAAAATTTACCATGCTTAAATAATGAAAAAACTTTCTGCTTTTCTTTTATTGTTTATGATGGGCTGCGGAACAATTCCAAAACCAGACCAACCGATCAAACTTCAAAAAGTGGCTGAGGTGAAGGTCGGACTGGATGTATTGCTGGATGAAAAGTTGGGTGTGATTAATGGAAAATCAATCGGACTTGTTACAAATCAAACCGGTGTCGATGGGAATGGTAAGCCCAATTATGAACGATTAATGGCTTTGGATGATGTGGAATTAAAAATCATTTTCTCCCCGGAGCATGGCCTTTTTGGTGAAGCGGCGGCAGGCGAAAAAGTGAACTATAATGGTCAAATGAAAGCACTCCCCAAAGTCGTGAGTTTATATGGTAAAAATCGGAAACCATCCCCAGAGCAATTGGTCGGTCTTGACATTATTATTTATGATATTCAGGATATTGGCGCGCGGTTTTATACCTATATTTCAACCCTTGGAATGGTAATGGAAGCGGCCGCGGAAGCTGGAGCTCAGGTCATTGTTTTAGACCGTCCCAACCCAATTACGGGCTATCATGTTGAAGGCCCCATCTTAGATTTAAAACACCAGTCTTTTGTTGGATATTACCCAATTCCCATTCGCTATGGATTAACAGTGGGTGAATTGGCTCAAATGATTGTTGGAGAAAATTGGATCAAAAATTCCCCTGAATTAACGATCGTTCCTATCAAAAACTGGAATCGATCCCAATGGCTGGATGATACAAATGTTGAGTGGGTGAAAACATCTCCTAACATCCCGGATTTAGAAACAGCCATCATCTACCCCGGCATATGCTTGCTAGAAGCCACCAATGTGAATGAAGGGCGCGGCACCCAAAATCCTTTCAGACGATTTGGCGCTCCATGGATAAATAAACAGGCGTTTACCAGTGGACTCAACTCTATGAACATGCCCGGTGTTCATTTTAAACCGATCTCTTACATTCCAACCGATATACCCGGGATGGCAACTAACCCTAAATATGAGAATCAAGTTTGCTATGGTGTTGAAGTCGTTCTAACAAATCGAGATTCGTTTAACAGTATCAAAACTGGTGTTTCAGTGCTATCGCTTTTGGGAGATCTATACCCAAATCAATTTGAAATCAAATTATCTGGCATGAATCGACTATGGGGAAAATCTGAATTCCCATCACAAATTGATCCAAATGAATTGAATGATTTTTCAAAAAAAACAACCCAATACCTTCTATATGATTAAGTACTTTACTCAACTCGGATTAGTTGGGTTTATCCTTATTTCAGCTTGTACACAACCGCCTTCGATTTATCGTGGTAAGGGGAATCTATCGGTTAAAAATAAAATCAATTCATTAATTGAATCCTTAAAACTGTCAACGAATATTGGAATAAAAGTAATCTCACTGAAAACCGGGAATACAGTTTATGAACTCAATGCCCACTCATTATTTAATCCTGCCAGCAATAATAAATTATATACCCATGCCGCTGCACTTGCAATAATTGATACTAATTATAACTTTTCAACCAAGGTTTATCAAGATGGTGATGCCCTTTTTCTTGTTGGCGGCGGTGATCCGGATTTAACACTTCATGCCCTTGATTCATTGGCACGGATCGTCTCCGAATCCGATAGTTCTTTCAACACATTAATATTGGATGACTCCTTTCATGATGACCGGCAATTTGGTGAAGGCTGGATGTGGGATGAAGGTTCATGGTGGTATGCGGCTCAAATCAGCGCATTGAGTGTTAATGATAATTGTATTGATTTTTTTGTTTCTCCCGGTGATTTAGGTGGGCCGGCGATAATAAATCACTTCCCGGAAACTCAATATATTAATGTCACCAATCATTCCAGAACGGTTAACGATACAATAGATTTTGAAAAGTTCAAGATTGAAAGAGATTGGGAAAATCAATCAAACCATTTTTCTATTTCCGGCTTCCTCATGGATACTTCATCAACGGATACGATTTACCGAAATGTGAATGATCCAACTTTATTCACCGGCACCGTTTTCAAAGAAATGTTGAATAACAAAGGACTGAATATCCAAAATATTGAAAAAGGGCTTCGGCCGGAAAAAACGCAATTAATCGCTACCCATAATTCTGAATCAATCATTAATTCCCTTGAAAATCTTATGGTTGAAAGTGACAACCTCACAGCAGAACTGACGATAAAATTGATCGGTCGGATTATATCCGGTGACCAGGGAAATTGGGATAATGGTTTAATGGCTGTGAAATCATTTTTAAATGATGAAGTTGGCATTGACACCTCAACCTTTTCTATGAAAGATGGATCCGGGGTTTCCCGCTATAATTATTCCAGCCCTAATCATTTTATAAAGTTGTTGACTTGGGTTTATGAAACCCCTTCCATTCGAAATAATTTTACCCAGACCCTTCCTAAAGGTGGAATAAATGGAACACTTGCAAATCGAAATTTTTCCGAAAATGTTATAGCAAAAACAGGATCACTCTCAAGTGTAACCTCTCTTTCAGGATATATCTTTACTCAAAAAGGTGAGTCCCTCGCTTTTTCAATTTTAATGAATGGTTTTCCCGGTTCCTCGGCCCCTTACAGGAACCTTCAAGATCAGATCGTCAATTTGTTGGAGGATTTATGAAACGACAGTGCATTTCTCTAATCCTTACCTTTTTTATAGTTGGATGTTCATCCCAACCAGAGCTGGACCCATACGTTACCGTTCTTGGAATAGCCCAGGATGGGGGTGCCCCCCAGGCCGGCTGTCAACAAGTTTGCTGTTTCGATCGCTGGGAAAACCCTGCGATAAGATTGATGGTAGTATCCTTAGGTATCGTAGATCCCAATTCAAATGAAACATGGATGATTGAAGCGACCCCGGATTTCCCTAAACAATTGGAGATTCTCACGGGGAATGATCGGGAAAAACTGAAAGGCGTTTTCCTCACCCATGCCCACATCGGCCATTACACAGGATTGGTGCACTTAGGACGGGAAGTGATGGGTGCCCAGTCCGTACCCATTTATGCCATGCCAAAAATGGCCAAGTTCTTGAAATCCAACGGTCCCTGGAGTCAGTTGGTCGATTTAGAAAATATTAAAATTAAGAAATTGAAAAATGGTAAATCAATTGAACTCAATAAACGGATTTCTATCACCCCATTTCTTGTCCCCCACCGGGATGAATTTTCAGAAACGGTTGGGTACCGTATTGAAGGCCTGAATAAGTCTCTCATCTTTATACCAGATATAGATAAATGGGAAAAATGGAGTGAGAATATTGAAACGGTAGTCAACAAATATGATTATGCCCTTTTAGACGGATCATTTTATACTAACGAAGAATTGCCCGGCAGGGATATGTCCGAGATCCCCCACCCTTTCATTGTGGAATCCATGGAAAAATTAAAAATGGTGCCGGAGAAATCGGGCATCCACTTTATTCACCTGAACCATACCAATCCTGCCCTGGATTCGGATTCAGATGCGCAAAAACAAATTAAAGTAGCGGGATTTAATATCGCCGCCAGAAATCAAATCTTTAAACTGTAAGGTAAAATAAACAATGCGAAAACTCCTCTCCACTTGTTTCATTGCAGTTTCGATCCTTGTCCTCAATGGATGCGGAGCGGGGGACCAAATCAATCAAATTGGGTTTGTTCCCCTTCCCACCGAGATATCTTTGGAAAAAGGGGAAACGACCATCAACCAAGAATGGGCCATCATCGAAAATGGCGGCCATGATGATTTAAGATCATTGAAAGAACTTTTGGCCGAGAATCTGGCGGTTGATTATGGTATTTCAGTTTCCCGCCAAGGTGGTCAAAAAATTGCACTGAATATTGAGCCCGATAATCCGACCTTTGGAAAGGAAGGATATGCACTTGCCGTTTCTGAGGATGGAGTAAAAATAAATGCCGGCACGCCTAATGGTATTTTTTATGGAATCCAAACGCTTCGACAATTACTGGATTCCGGTGATAAAACGGATGGTGGAATTACCATAAATCAGCTCACTGTAAATGACGCACCTCGCTTTCAGTGGCGTGGAATGCACCTGGATGTGGCCCGTCACTTTTTTGATGTGAAATTTGTAAAGCGGTACATCGATTATTTAGCCATGCATAAAATGAATATTTTTCATTGGCACCTCACAGAAGATCAGGGTTGGCGTGTTGCCATTGATCAGTATCCGAAATTAGCTGAAATCAGCGCTTATCGTGACGAATCATTGATCGGTCATTACCGGGACAAACCACGGCAATATGACGGGAAACGTTACGGCGGTTTTTATTCCAAAGATGAAATGCGCGAGGTCGTCCAATATGCGAAGGGGCGCTATATCACCGTTGTTCCGGAAATTGAAATGCCGGGCCATGCCAAAGCTGCCTTGGCGGCTTACCCTGAACTTTCCTGTACTGGCGGTCCCCATAAGGTTGAAAAACTTTGGGGTGTACACAAGGAGGTCTTCTGTGCGGGCAAAAAAGAAACATTCGAATTCCTGGAAAATGTACTAACCGAAGTGGCGACAATATTCCCGGGCCCCTATGTCCATATTGGAGGGGATGAATGTCCGAAGAATCGCTGGAAAGAACATGACTTGGATCAACAGCGGATCGCTGCCGAAGGGCTCCATGATGAGCATGAACTCCAAAGCTATTTCATTAAACGAATTGAAGGCATTTTAAATGGCCTTGGCAAACGACTCATTGGTTGGGATGAAATATTAGAAGGTGGACTTGCTCCCGGCGCTATTGTTCAATCATGGCGTGGTATGGATGGCGGTATTGCTGCTGCCAACGCCGGCCATGAGGTGATCATGTCTCCTACTTCCCACGCTTACTTTGACTATTATCAATCCGAGGATAAAGAAAATGAACCTTTGGCTATCGGGGGATTTTTACCGTTAGAAAAAGTGTATCAATTTGAACCGGTCCCACCGGAGATTGACCAGGATAAACTCCATTATATATTAGGTGGACAAGGAAATGTTTGGACAGAGTATATCAGCACCCCTGAAAAAGCGGAATACATGGCGATTCCCCGTATGAGTGCTATGGCAGAAGTGCTCTGGTCCCAGGAAAAAGATCGGGATTATGAGAGTTTTACTTCCAGGATGAAATGGCAGTATAAACGGCTGGATCGCATGAAGGTTAATTATCGGAAGCCTGAATGAAGACTCAAAGAAAAAAGGAAGTCCATTCAGCCTTTCCCCAGGATTCATCATCTAATTTCCCGTCCATTTTAAGGGGCTTAATAGGACGGTAACATACATATTTCCCCGGTGAAAATTCGATCTTAGGTATTGGCATTTGCGCGCAGGTAAAAGGACTATACAAAAAAATTGATATCCAAAACAGAATTGACTTCATAGAATAAATTTATCCCTAATTAAGGAGAGGTCAAGCCCAATTGGGTGGGTTATTGCGAAGGATTTTCCCCATAATTCAGTAAATATTTTCATGTCTGAAATTGAATCTAAACTCATATTTTTTCAAATAATAAAAGGATTAGTTGAACTGAGATAGCTCAGTAACTTATATTAGTTTTAAGTTTATACTAAATCATAGTAACAAAGAAAAAAATGGCGAGTAAAAAATAATGCGTGTTATCGTTAAAGATAATTACAGCGAAATCAGTAAAGAAGCTGCAGAATTTGTAGCAGAAAAAATAAGGAAAAAACCTAACATTGTTCTGGGATTTGCTACAGGCAACACACCGCTGGGCAATCATAATCGTTGACCAAGATGCTGGCTCGAATTTATCAGTTGAATTTGCATCTTACGGTTGATATAAAGATTTTTATCAAAATTCCTATCGCCGGTATTAACCTCTTCATGAGAGCAAGATAAATTCGTGCATATCGTTTTATTTGAAGATCAAGCCTATCAAAATCTTTTACCATTAGTCTATTATAGACCTGTCTATGATTTGCGATGTGGAATTACCTCAATCAAAGATAAAATCATAAGGAATTTCCCAAAATCAACGATAACGCTTCATGCCCGCAATTACCTTGCCAACTGTTTAACGCGTGATCATCCATCGGATTTTATCAATAAAATCCCACCCGGAATTGATAAGGTACTTTTTATTAACGGGAGATGCTTGACCGACTTACCTGCTGATAAAATACTTAAATACCCGGGAAAGGATAGTGCTTTTGTAAATGGGAAAACGGTGGTTGGTGCTTGGCTTTCCAGGAAAAATCTCGACAGTCTAAAAAAGGTAATAAAAGAAAGAGTCCTGGATTATTCAGATTTTGCCAATCTTGAACAGGAAGAAGTGGAAACAAAGCTGATCAACTATCCGTGGGACCCGGTAAGTAATAACGGAGAACAACTAATTACCGACTTCAAATTTTTAACTAATGAAAATCCTGAACAACTGGGAGATATCCATCAAGATGTCACCTTATTAAATCCTGCACAGATTCATATTTCCGAAGGAGCAAAATTAGCGCCAGGTGTTGTAATTGATGCCGATGGTGGTCCTGTGTACATAGACAAAAATGTGAAGATTCTCCCTAATGCAGTTATCGAAGGACCTGCTTTTATTGGTCGTGACAGTCTAATAAAAATTGGTGCAAAAATTTACGAAAATACCAGTATTGGTGAAGTATGCAAGGTTGGAGGTGAGGTTGAAGAGTCCATCATCCACGCTTATTCAAACAAACAGCATGAAGGATTTTTAGGACGTGCATATTTGGGAATGTGGGTCAATATCGGCGCTGATACAAATAACAGTGACTTAAAAAATGATTATGGAAATGTTAAAGTCTATGTTAATGGAGAACTTATTGATTCCGGTTCCATTTCTGTTGGATTAACTATGGGTGATCATTCTAAAACAGGGATAAATGGTATGTTTAATACGGGGAGCAATATCGGTGTCAGTTGTAATTTATACGGTTCGGGATTCCAACCTAAATATGTTCCCTCGTTTTCTTGGGGAGGCACAGATGAGGGTCTTTCTACATACAGGATTGACAAGGCTATTGAAGTTGCCAGAAGAGTTATGACTCGAAGAAAAATTGAATTCACTGCGGTTGATGAAGAACTTTTTAAATCTGTATTTGAGTTATCTGCTCCAATGAGGAAAAAAGCGGGAATCAAAAATTAACATCGGCAATATTTTTATTGCCTGTTGTTGGGAGATGTAAAATACTTGTATTTATTTTTGAATTAGATTCAACTATAAATAGTTTATTAAGATAACCAGTCTTCTACGGTTTCTTCAGAAAGGCAGCTTCAACGTTTGACATTGGGATTTACGATCTGGATAAAATTTTCTATAAGAATGACGGCCGCAAAGTTAACCAATACTGAGATTCCCACAAACCATGTCCACGCAATTCCGTTCATTTTTAATACAAAGACAATAGCTAAACTGGCCAACAGCCCAATAATTAGACTGATAGAATGGAATGATCTTTTCAGTTTGCTGATCAGGAACAATCCTAACAATCCCCCATAGGTGAAGGATGCAATTTGCAATCCAACGATCACAATGGCAGAATCACTTTCATCAAATAACAGGGCTATGGCGATCAAAACAATCCCCCACACCAAGCTGACCCCTTGGGATTTTCTAATAGACTGATTACCTCCCAACCAATCCGTAACCGTCGATGAAGCCAATGAATTTATAGATGAACTTAAAGTGGACATGGCCGCTGACAGGACGCCCGCTAGCAATACACCTTTCAATCCGATAGGAAGATAATTAACAATAAAAGAAGTGAATTCCCGATCTCGTTCAACTTCAACACCACCCATTAACAGGTAGATCAATGATCCAGCTAAGAGGAATACACTGAACTGCATAAATACAAAAACACCACTCCCAACCATGGCTTTTCTTGCTGCTGTTAAATTCTTAGTGCCCAGAACACGCTGGACCATCATATAGTCCACGCCATGGGAGGAGAATGAAAGCAAGGCGCCGCCTATTGTCGCGCTGATGAAATAATAAGGCTCCTTAATAAAATTGCCTTCCCAATTGAATATAGCCAGTTTTCCATGTTCTTTTAAAATGGGAATAACTTCAAATATGGATTGGTCCAATTGATTCAGGACGATCCATATGGATGCGATTCCTCCAAATAGATAAAGGATGAATTGGATGCTGTCTACCCAAACGACTGTTCGAATTCCTCCGGATAAAGTATAAACCAATGTCACAGCCCCGATGATCATTACGGCTGATGATAATGACCATCCTGTGATGACCTGCACCACAACCGCTGTGGCTAAAAAGCGAACGCCATCGGCTAAAATCCGTGTGATTAAAAATACACCTGAAGCAACCTTTTGAATTTCTAACCCAAATTTATTTCCGATTACCTCATAGATGGATGTCACGCCTGACTTGAAATATTGGGGCAGTAAAAACAGGCTAACCAGAATACGGCCGATGATATACCCGATGGCCAGTTGGAGAAAAAACCAGTCATCGCGGTAGGCCAATCCCGGGACACTGATAAAAGTGAGGACTGATGTTTCGGTGGCCACGATGGATAGCATAGCTACGGGCCAGGGTAAGTTTCGTCCACCTAAAAAATAATCTGCAGATGATTGGTTGTACCGGCTTTGCCAAAGTCCATAGGCAGAAAATCCTGCCAGGAAAATCAAAATGATTGTGAGGTCAACCCAATGCATGGATTCAGTTTTTCAAGGGATGAAATGAATAAAATAACACGCCGTCAAAGAGGGGGTCCTCTTCCCTGAAGTAGTATTCCATGAAATCCATATTCACCGTTTTACCATATTTGGATGAGGCATGGATGATATTTTTCTGATCAATGATCATACCTTCATGGGCCACCACCAATCCCATTTTGAAATAGGATTCCTTAACAAAAGCCACACCAGCCACTTTTGGCAATCGTTTCAATAGATCTGAATTAATTGATTCACTGGGGATATAGGCAATGGTTGTTTCCTTCTCCCAGCCCAGATCAAGAAATAGGTCTCCACCCTCTTTTTTATTTAAGGTAATTGAAACGGACTCCAATTGTCCTGCCGGCAAATGTGATGGTGTAATATTTTGCGTGGATGGGTTATCCTGGATGCGGTCAGTCGTATAATGCCAACGGCTTTTATACGTTGGTAATGAAACACCATTATCGTCCGGTTTATAATGGATTTTAATCAATTTTGATTTAGCCTCTTCCCAATTTTGGCTTTGCACACTAGCCAAGCTTGTAAGAATATGAACAGTACAATCGGATACGTCCAGTCGGAATATAGGATCCATATCCTCTCCTGCTTCTTCACCAAGACAGAATAATTCGTATGGTTTACCCACCTGCCAAAGGGCGAACGCCTTTAAGCGGTCTTGAAAGTCTGGGAATTTTTGATGAAACCGAGGAAGGATTTCGGAAACTTGGTCCTCACGCAATGTCCAGGGTTTTGGCAAGGAATTGACCCAGGAATATGGATCAGTACAACTCATTAAGAGAATTAGAGATAGATTAATTAAAGACCAATTTTTATGAGCTTTCAATCCCACTCCCTTCTCCATTCTAAACTCGGGTTTTGCTCTCTAATTCCTACCGCCTCATACAGAGCCGAGTGAATTCTTTGCCGCCAATCAAAATATTTCGGATCCTTGTAAGATCGGTTTGGATGCACAGCATTGGTCAATAAAATCACAATCATTTGGTTTTCTGAATCGATCCAAAGGGATGTGCCCGTATAACCTGTGTGACCAAAACTATTATCTGATAAATAGACACCACCGGAAACCTTCCCGCTTGGGGTATCCCAACCCAAAGCTCGGGAACTACCTTCAACTACATTGGCCCTGGTTGTAAACAATTGAACTGTTTCTTCTTTGAATATGCGCTTCCAACCATATTTACCACCATTCAGCATCATTTGACTGAAGATTGCTAAATCACTGGCCGTAGAAAACAATCCCGCATGGCCTGCGATACCACCAAGACTATGGGCATTTTCATCATGGACATAACCCCGAATCAATTCGCCATACAGATCACTATATTCCGTTGGGACGATTCGCTTCATTCTTTCTTTAGGCGGATTGAAATATGTTGAACCCATTCCCAATGGATCAAAAATCAGAGAATCCACCAATGAATCCAAAGGTACACCGGAAATCGCTTCAACAACCTTACCTAATGTGATCAATCCCACATCAGAATAGATGGTTTGGTTTGCCAGATCAATTGTTGGCTCTGTATTCATTACTGAATCCAAACGTGTTTCAGGAGTGGTATTCATTAAATAGTATTGTTTAAAAGGTGGCAGCCCAGCTGAATGGGTCATCAAATGACGAATGGTTGTGGCGGATTTTTGGTCAAAATATTTTTGCTGCCTCCCTTTGAAAGCCGGTAAGTAATCCACAACCGAGTCATCCAACGACAGTTTCTTTTGATCAACCAACCTCATGATAGCCGAAGTTGTGGCGATCACCTTAGTGATGGAAGCTAAATCATAAATATCCCCACGAGTTACGGGCTCAGCTTTTTGATAGGTGTGATATCCGAAAGAATCGTGGAAAAATATTTTGCCATCCTTTACCGCCAAGAGTACACCTCCGGGCCATGCGGAATCCATTACTGCCTGATTTAACATTAATTGAATTGAATCTGTTTTGACTGAAATTTCTGATGGGGTGATACGCTTAAGGGTTTGACCAGGTTTCAATTGTGAATTCCCATTTGGCCACCTTTTAGCTTTTACTTTTATTCCCGTACCATTTGCCGCGATACTCGGGATGGATACGGGCAAAATTCCGGTAATATCTGCTTTTCCAGTTATTGCATTCACCGCCGCTATTTGGAGAATCCCGCTACTTTTATAGGCACAAATGTAAACAGGAGCATTGGGAAAATCCTGTATGAGGTAGGGGCTCCCGAAACTGGTAATGATCACTCTTTCACATTTGCCGATCAACCTATTAACAAAATCAGCTTCTACCTTAGGAAGAAATATTTCATCTTTATGCTCTGTTGGATTTGCAAACATATTGAGAAACACCAACCCATCTTCTGGAATTTGACTCAAAATAAAATCGGAAATGGCAGTACTGTCCGATTCGTCAATTTGGAAAGAAACCACCTTGCGGCCGTTTGTTTTGAGCTTCTTGGTAAAACTGCTTTCGCTGTGGTTATTAGGACCATCATAAAGATCAACCACATAGAGTTTTTCATTTAAGGCCGGCTGAAGGGGTAAAATGTCACCTTCATTCTTTACCACGGTGATGGCTTTTTCAGCCATCTCTTTTGCCAATTTGAAATTGGCTGCCTTTCCCATCACCCGATGGGTAAGATCTGCGGAAATTTTTTTGTCCAAGTGGAGGCCAACCTTCTCTTTCATCTTGAGTACTTTTAGGGCCGAAGCGTCAATCCGGCTTTCGGAAATGGCGCCGTTTAAGACTGCTTTTTCAATGATATCAATGGACTTCTTCAAGTTCTGATTTTGAATAACAATATCCGACCCCGCTTGGACTGTAGCCAATAATGCATATTCATCGGAATAATTTTTTACGATACCCCCCATCCTCATGGCGTCCGTGATGATAACACCATCAAAATTCATTTTTTCTCTCAATATATCCTGGAGCCAAAACCTGGATAAGGAAGAGGGATCCTGGGCATGGTCCTGGTAATCGGGTGCATTTACATGGGCCACCATAACCGCATCTACCCCGGCGTCAATAGCCCTTTTAAATGGAGGTAATTCCGTTTGCCAAAGGCGAGCCGAATCACTGGGAATCTGGGCCAATGCCGAATGGGAATCAGTCTCTGTATCTCCATGGCCCGGAAAATGTTTCGCTGTTGCTAGCATCCCATATTCATGAAGTCCACGGATATACTCAACAGAATATCGATTCACGGAATCAGGCACTTCCCCAAATGACCGTGTATTGATAATGGGATTTTTAGGATTATTATTAACGTCCACTACTGGGGAAAGATTAAAATGAATGCCCACCGCCCGGCTTTCTTCGGCCGAAATACGACCAGCCTCATAAGCATACTTCGGATCTCCTGTGGCGGCAATGGCCATCATAGGCGGCAAAGTCACGGCCCCGGGATAACGCCGGCCCAATCCAGATTCAATATCCGCATCCACCAAAATTGGCACTTTGGATTTCGCCTGCAAAGTGTTGAGCATGGTTAAGGCACTCCCTGCATCCCCAAACCAAATATGAAGCACGCCAATCCCATCCGTGGCCAGATGATTTTGAATGTTCTGCCATTCCCTGCTTCCATAATTCATAAATCGCATATTTATACCCACCACCATCATTTGGGCGATTTTTTCCCGAAGGGTGAGTTCTCTCAGAGTTTTTTCCGCCCAGGATTTGTTCGATATAAACTCCCCCGGGCCCGCGCAGGCTGAAAGCAAGAGGGCCAAACAAAGTATAAATTTCCTCATAACCATAGCATAAAAATTAACTGAACTTCCCCCATAAGTCTTTAACTTTTATTTCTGTAAACGATGAAATCCCCAGCCAAAGATATGAAAACCATGTCCGGCCAGATGATCATGGTCGGTCTCCGCGGCACCTCTCCAGAGGATGCAAAATCCTTTTTTGATTCACACCATGAATTGACTGTTGGAGGCATAATTCTCTATGATCAGAATGTGACCACTGATCCGCCATCATCTCATAATATTAAATCACCAGAACAAGTAATTGAATTAAATCAGTCACTTCAATCAAACAGTTCTACACCCTTACTCATTGGAGTGGATCAAGAGGGCGGTCAAGTGAACCGCTTGAAAAAAGAATATGGGTTTCCCCATTCAAAAAGCTGGGCCGACCTGGGCCGGTTGAACGATGAGGCCCAAACCGATTCTCATTCAAAAGGAATAGCTTCTTCCCTTTCGAGCTACGGATTCAATTTGAATTTTGCGCCCGTGGTGGATTTATCCCTTAATCGTGAAAATGTAATTGTCCAAAAAGGGCGCTGTTTTTCTGATGATCCGGACACCGTTGCCACCCATGCAAAACTCTTCATCAATGCCCATTTGAACCAAAATGTAATCCCCGTTTGCAAACATTTCCCTGGTCAGGGCAGCGCCCGTGGTGACACTCACGAAGGGTTGGTGGATGTTTCGGAAACCTGGTCTGAAAATGAATTAAAGCCCTACCAAAAGTTAATTGATAGAGGGTGTGTCCCCGCCATCATGACCTCCCACCTTTTTCATAAAGGGTTGGATCCCGACTTCCCTGCCACCCTTTCATCTAAAATAATAAATGAATTGCTTCGGGAACAATTGGGATTCGATGGTGTCATAATCAGCGATGATCCCCAAATGGGCGCCATCGCAAAACACTACGATCTGAAAACGGTGATCCAACTCATGATCCATGCCGGGGTGGATATGTTCTGTTTCGGAAATAACCTTATTTATGATCCGGACATTGTGCAAAAAGTGCATACCATTATTGGTGAATTATTGGATGAAGGCTCTATTACAGCCGAACAGATCCAAAGATCCTATGATCGGGTCATGTGTTTAAAAATAAGGATCGGTTTGGTATGAAGGTCATTGGCATTGACGGTGGTGCTACCAAGGTTTCCGGTGGCATTGTTGAAAAAATTAATTCAAATACGTTTAAACTGATAGATTCTGCGGTGGATATTCAATATGCTGATCATCCAAATTACGATTCGGACTTTTCACCTCTCCCCCTCGATTCACAATTGGGAAATGAAATCAGTTCAGATGAAAAACAGCAGGGCCTTGTCTATATAGAGTGTGTTATAGAAGTCATCGAATCATTGGCAGAATCTGATCCATTTAAGATTGCAATTGCCATGCCGGGCATCAAAACCAAGGATGGCAGGGGCATTGCTGCCATGGCCAACGGACCTTGTATCCCTGACTTTTGCGATCAAATTGAAAAAGCGCTCCATCTTGATAGTCCAATCAAGAAGTTAGAAAGCGACGCTGACATGTGCACCTGGGGCGAGGAGTTTGCTGAAGAGGGCGCCTTCCGAAATGTTGAAAACGCTTATTACCTGGGCGGCGGCACCGGCACCGCCGATGGACTCAAACTTAAGGGTAAACTGGTTCCATTCGATGAAACATCAAATTGGATTGCCAAATCCATTGAATTAAAAATGCCTGACGGACGATTGTTGGAATCCTATGCTTCCATGTTCGGGATTAATGCCTTGCGCGAATCCAAAACTGACGCTGAGATTGGAACTGTATTGGGCAACTTACTTTTTGAACGGATTTCCACCGTCCACTCCGGATGGAAAAACCAATTTCAGATTGATCGAAAACTCAATGCCGATCATCCCTATTCAAATACATTATTGGACCGCATTGTCATCGGTCAGCGCCTTTCACAATTTCTCCAATCAGAAGATGGAGAGGCAATCCATCAGACTATGGTAGCGGATTTGGTGCAGCAATGTTTATCAGCTGATAATTCTATTTCGGATCATTTTTTAATTGACGGTGAATTCAACCAAGACCGAATTTTCATGTCCGATTTAAGAGTAGCGCCTATAATCGGTTTGGGCACAAAAGTCTGGTTGACCCAATGTTGACGCCCGGACTTATCCCCAATAAAGAACCCCTGATCCGGGTGGGTCTCATACTGCCGGAGGATGAAATTCATTCTGTATCAATTACATTTTCCGATTCCCAATGTTTTGAAATTGAAACGGGGAATCAGCTCCACCCTTCCTGTAAAAATAACGATCAATTCAATTTAAGTTTAGTAGATGGAAAGCTGGTTACCCCCGAATTGGAGATTGAGGATACCGCCATCACAATAATACCTTCCATCCCTGGTGAAAACCTCTTCACCACCTTGGATGGGATCACCGCAGGACGAGGCTTCCACTGGGAAAAGAAAATTACCGCATCCTACTGGGGCGTACTTGAATTTTCTGTTAAAGATGGAAAATTGATGTGCGTGAATGAATTACCTCTGGAGCATTATTTGAAATGCGTGGCCACTTCCGAAATGAGCGCCCAATGCCCACCGGAATTTTTGAAAACCCAAACTATCGTGGCACGTTCCTGGCTCCTGGCCAATATTGAACAAAAACACCGCCGCTTTGGGTTTGACATTTGCAACGACGATTGCTGCCAGCGCTACCAAGGCATGGTCCATTGCACTGAGGCTTCCATCAAAAGTGCGGATGCAACTTTTGGTCAAGTGATTATGTTTAATGATCAAATCTGTGATGCCCGTTATTCCAAGTCCTGCGGTGGCATGACAGAAAATTATGAAAATGTTTGGAAAGGCAATCCTGTATCATACCTCATTTCTGTAGAAGATGTGGATACAAAAGGCAACGCCTTTTGCAGTCCAGAAATTGTGCCGGAAGAAAGGCTCAAAACCTATATCGGCAATGTGGATGAGCAGGGCCAATATTTTCGCTGGACCTATCAAGTTAAACAGGCTGAACTCATACAATCATTGAAAGAAAAACGAAATATAATTGCGACTAAGATTCTGAATTTAATTCCCGACCAAACGGGCGCATCCGGACGAATCATAGACCTCTTCGTAGAATATCAAGACTTGCAGGGGAACAGCCACGTGATAGAGATACATTCTGAATACGAAATTCGAAATATCATGTCGCCCTCTTTTTTATACAGTTCAGCTTTTTCTGTGGAAAAAACTGAAGATAGTAATTTTCTGCTTCATGGTAAAGGGTGGGGCCACGGTGTGGGTCTATGCCAGATCGGGGCACTGGGGATGGCCATATCAGGTTATGGAGTAGAATCCATATTGGGCCATTATTATCCTGAAGTCAAATTAATTCGACTTTATTCAAAATGAGGGGGAATAGGACAATAAAACTATGGAAGTGGGTCCCCTCATTATACTATGCAGAAGGTCTACCTTATGCGTTCGTTATGATCGTCTCTTCGGTAATGTACAAAAACCTTGGCATTTCCAATTCAGATATTGCACTCTATACCAGTTGGCTTTACTTACCCTGGGTGATTAAACCCTTGTGGAGCCCACTGGTTGATATACTTAAAACAAAACGGTTTTGGATAATAATTATGCAGTTAATTATCGGAGCCAGTTTAGCAGGGATTGCCCTTACACTCCCTACAGAAAATGCATTTAAATATTCATTGGCCTTCTTCTGGCTAATGGCATTCAGTTCCGCCACACATGATATTGCTGCTGATGGGTTTTATATGCTCGGCCTTTCTTCTCACGCCCAGGCATGGTGGATTGGAATCCGTAATTCCTTTTATCGATTTGCCATTATCACCGGTCAGGGTTTATTGGTGATGCTGGCTGGTGTATTAAATGATTGGACAGGTGAAATGGCCATGGCCTGGTCCATACTTTTTGGTTGCCTTGCCATCTTATTCCTTTTGTTAGGTTTGTACCACAATTCACAGCTCCCAAACCCAAAATCAGACCAATCCCATGTTAATCAGAATATTCGCTTGGTGATAAAAAAATTCTTAAGCGTATTTACATCATTTTTTAAGAAACCCGGTATTGTTTTAATTGTATGTTTTATTTTATTCTATAGATTTGGCGAAGCCCAATTGGTCAAAATTTCCCCTCTATTTATGCTGGATGATTTCACTACAGGTGGATTAGGATTATCAAATATAGAATTGGGTTTCATCAATGGTACCATCGGTATAATTATGTTGACCCTGGGAGGAATCACAGGTGGCCTCCTCGCTTCGAAACATGGCTTAAAATACTGGATTTTCTGGATGGCGCTAGCAATGAAATTGCCCGATATTGTTTATGTATTCATGGCCTTTATTCAACCGGATAATAATTTCCTAATAACAACTTTTGTTGCAGTTGAACAGTTTGGATATGGCTTTGGATTTACAGCCTATCTTTTATTCATGATGATGATTTCAGAAGGTGAACACAAAACAGCCCATTATGCCATTTGTACCGGTTTTATGGCTTTGGGAATGATGATTCCGGGAATGTTTAGCGGTGCCTTGCAGGAAGCCATAGGATATCAATCCTTTTTTATTTGGGTGATGGTGGCTACAATTCCCGGGTTAGTATTGATAAAATTTCTCAAAATCGATCCCGTATATGGGATTAAAAAGGAAATGGAATGACACAATCAAATGATAGATTAATCGCATTAGATACCTTCCGTGGCGCCACCATCGCTTTAATGATTTTGGTAAATACCCCCGGTACATGGGCCCACGTGTACGCACCACTCCGCCACGCCAAATGGCACGGCTGTACCCTTACGGACCTTGTATTCCCATTTTTCCTCTTTATCGTGGGTATCTCTATGCGATATTCATTTGAGAAATACGAATTTTATAAATGGGGTCCCCTTTTCAAAAAGGTAATGTGGCGAACTATCACCATTTTCACCATTGGATTACTTCTTAACGCTTTTCCCTTTATTCGCCAAGATTGGGATTGGTCCCACTTCAGGATCATGGGTGTCCTCCAGCGGATCGCTTTAGCTTATCTTCTAGCCAGTATTATTGTGGTGCGAACGGATATTAAAGGTATCGTGAAGATCTCCACGGGCATTTTGATCGGATATTGGTTACTGCTCATGGGCCATGGCTGGTATACGGGAGTTGATCCTTATGCCCTTAAAACAAATTTGGCCCTCATTATTGATTCATTTATTCTTGGGAAGAACCATCTATATACAGGAACCGGTATACCATTTGATCCGGAAGGTCTGCTCAGTACGCTACCATCAGTCGTAACTGTTTTGTTTGGATTTCTGGTGGGGACTATGATCAAAACAGCGAAAGACCATGAAGACAATACCCAACGGATGGCTGTCCTGGGTGCGCTATTAATTATCTTAGGTTGGGTATGGGGATTTACTTTTCCAATCAATAAACAGCTATGGACCAGTTCTTATGTATTGTTCACGGGCGGTATCGGCACCATCGTTTTGGCCGTTATGATATGGATCATTGATGTTAAGGAAATTAAGGGGTGGACGAAGCCTTTCGTCATTTTCGGCGCCAATGCCATATTCCTCTATGCGGCCTCAAGTATCTGGACCAAGATTATGCTGAGAATACAATTCGAACTGGATGGTAAAATCATTTCAGGATATGGTTATTTATACAAGACAATATTTCAACCCATGGCAGGAGATATAAACGGCTCTCTCTTATTCGCTTTATTTCATGTATTTATGTTCTGGCTCATCCTGGCCTGGATGTATAAAAAGAAAATTTTTATAAAAATTTAGTACATGCCATTTAGTAAGTGTTGGTAATTCACAGCCACCACCTTACGCTTCACCTTCAAAGTGGGCGTAACTTCGTCCTTATCTTGATCTAATTCTTTTTCCAATATCCGGAATTTTTTTATGGATTCATAGGATGCCAATTCTTTATTCTTTTCCTTGATCACATGATTCAGCAGGTCGATCACTTCTTCTTTTTTGGTCAGGTCCCCTAAATCCTGGTAGAGGATTTTCTGGTCCCGGGCGAACTTAGTGATCTCATCTTCATCTAGTGTGACGAGCATGGTGAGGTAGGGTTTTTTATCCCCGTGGACCATGGCCTGGGAAATGTATGGACTGGTTTTCATCAAATTTTCAATATTTTGGGGGGCCACATTTTTCCCGCCGGCGGTGATAATAATGTCTTTTTTCCTATCGGTGATGAATAAATAGCCATCCTCATCTACATGGCCCACATCACCGGTATGGAGCCAAAAACCCCCTTCACCATCGGGCTTTAGTAATTCATTTGTGGCTTCCTCATTTTTGTAATAACCCTGGATATTTTGTTCCCCGCGGCAGCAGATCTCACCATCTTCCATGATCTTGATTTCAGTCCCTCTAATCGGTAATCCCACGGAACCAATTTTCGTTTTTCCGGTAGAATTCATGGTAATTATACCGGATGTTTCTGTCATACCGAATGCCTCGTAAACATCCACACCCACCCAATTGAAAAAATGGATTATTTCTTTAGAAATCGGTGCCGCACCGGTGAGCATACAGCGGATATTACCGCCAAAGATATCTTTAATTTTTTCAAGGACCAATAAATGAGCCACCCATCCTTTTACCCTCAGCCAGATTGACAGGGATTCGCAGGCGATTTTTTTATCACTGATGATTTTCCCCACCCCAATGGCCCAATGATATATTTTTTGCTGGCTCCATGTAGCGTCACTGATTCCGGTCATGATTTTGGCATAAAATTTTTCCCACACCCTGGGGGTACCAAATACAACCGTTGGACCTGTTTGACGGATATTTTGGGGCATATCCTCGATACTTTCTGCGAATGCCGCCGGATGGCCGGTAAACAAACGGATAAAGTGTCCCACCAGTCGTTCCGCGATGTGGGCCATGGGCAGAAAGCAAACATAAAAATCATCCCTAGTCACGCTGATTGCTTTGGGCAATACCCTGGCGCATGAAATAATATTCCGGCTGGTGTACATCCCCGCTTTGGGGTTTCCTGTTGTCCCTGAGGTATAGGTAAAACTGATCAGATCATCCGGTTGACTGGCGGTAATAGCGTCCTCAAACTGATCCGGATGTTTCTTCCCATAATCCTGCCCCAATTTAATAAAATCATCTAGGGAGCACACATTTGGTAAATCTGTTGGGTGGTAATGATCCATGACAACAATTTGATTTATGTTGGGTAAACGATCCCAAATGGCCAGCATTTTATCCAGTTGTTCCTGGTTTTCCACAAATGCAAAAACACTGTTACTTTGGTCGGCGATATAAAACACCTGTTCATTGGTATTGGAGTGATAGATGGGCGCCGTGACACATCCAATGGACATAATGCCCATATCACAATAGACCCATTCCGTCCTGGTTTGACTCAGGATCGATACTTTATCCCCTTTTTTAATACCGGACGCTAAGAGCCCATTCCCGATATCCCGGGCTGTATTACCATATTCACCCCAGGTTATTGACTTCCACAAACCGTCTTTTTTCCCCCAAATGGATATTTGATCCGAAAAATCTGTAACTTGACGCCAGAATAATTTTGAAAGGGTATTATATTTTTTAAAATCAATATTCATCACCCACTCCACACTTTCGCCCGACGATTATATTTCCCCTCCCCTAAATATTGTTCACGAACTTTTTCTTCATCCAATAATTCTTCATATGTCCCGCTTAAGAAAATTTTTCCTGTTGTCAGAACATAACCGTAATCAGCAATTTTCAGCGCATGGTTCACATTTTGCTCGACCAGCAGGATCGTCGTTCCCGCTTTATGCAATTCTTTGATAGTGGCAAAAATATCCTGCACAAGCAAAGGTGAAAGTCCCAATGACGGTTCATCCAGCAATAATAATTTGGGTTTCAGCATGAGGGCTCGGGATATGGCCAGCATCTGCTGTTCCCCGCCACTCATTTTTCCGGCCTGCTGATCTTTACGTTTTTCAAGAATGGGAAAATGGTGAAAAGCCTCTACCATTCGTTCATGAATTAAATCTTTTTCTTTTAAAAGGAAACCGCCCATTTGCAGATTTTCTTTTACCGTTAATTCAGCAAATATTCGCCGCCATTCCGGTACGTGGCCAATACCTAATTTTATAATATCCTCCGCATCCATGCGGTCGATCCGCTGGCCGTTAAAATGGATTGTCCCGTATTCAGGTTCAACCAATCCGGTAATGGTTTTCAGGATGGTTGATTTTCCCGCGCCATTAGCCCCCAGAATGCAGACCAATTGCCCTTCCAGAACTTCCAGGGAAACACCATGAAGCGCTTTAATTTTGCCGTAAAATGTCTCTACACCGATCATTTTAAGCATGTGCTTCATCCCCCAAAAAGACTTTGATCACTTCCGGATGATTTTTTACTTCAACCGGTTTGCCCATGGCCAGGATTTTACCGGAATCCAACACACAAATACGATCAGAAATGCTCATAACGAGGTTCATATCATGTTCGACAACCAATACAGTAATACCCAAAATATCCCTTATTTCTGAAATGATTTTTGCTATTTCCAACGTTTCCTGGTCATTCATTCCAGCGGCAGGCTCATCCATTAGAATCATTTTTGGTTTACAGATCAAGGCTCGGGCAATTTCCACCAGTTTCTGAATGCCGTAGGGTTGCCCACTCAAATATTTCTTCTCAAAATTCGCAATTCCAAGAAAGTCTAATACTTCCAAGGCCATTGCTTCTTCCCGTTCCCGTTCTTTTTGTGAGATCCAGCGGTTGAAGGTATCAGTCATGGATAACCTCCGATGTGCTCCTAAAAGAACATTGTCCAGCAAGGTCATATACGGAACGTTTTGCAGATTCTGGAATGTACGCGATATACCGTGTTTTACAGTTTCATGTGGTTTGATCTTTAACAGGTCCACATTCTCAAATTTGATAGAACCCTGTTGTGGAATACAAAACCCATTGATGCAATTGAATAATGTGGATTTTCCTGAACCATTGGGGCCAATAAGAGAAAATACTTCTCCTTTTTGTACCTTAAATGAAACATCGTCGAGAGCTTTTACTCCAGAGAAGTTCATATGCAGGTTTTGGATCTTGAGATTATCCATAAAGCAAGAGGCCCCTCACGGGGCCTCATTTTTGATTATTAATTGCGCCAGTCGGTAATAGCAACCTGTTTACCCCCCTGCAGCTGGAGTATAATTACACTCTCGACACCGGCATGGTCATTACGGTTGTATGTCATCGGTGGGAATACACCGCTTTCCCAGTTATGCAATGTTTCCAGACCCTTCATCATTCGTTTCCGGGTGGGGTATTTTCCAGCTTTGCGCAATCCTTCCACTAATACGTGGGCAGTGGCAAAACCATAATAATGATAAAGGCCGCGCATCTTGGCAGGCACATTATTTTTCTCACAGAGTTCTTGATACAATACAGGGCCAGGTTCATCTGAATCCGGATAATATGCCCAATACACTGCTATAAAGCCTTCACCCGCTTCGCCGGCCAGCAAGCCAACCCGCGGATCGACAGTGGGACCCAAACCATAAAATGCAGCTGAATAACCTATTGCCTGAGCTGTTTTCATGATTGTAACCGGTTCACGAACAACGCCGCCGATGATCACATCTGTACAGCCACCTTTCATGAAATTCATGGTTTGACCTACAAAATCTGTTGCACCGCGCTGGAATGATTCCTTTTGAACGGAAATACCATGGTTTGCTTCCGCTTCAGCGCAACCTTTTAAAGCATTTGCACCATAATCATCATCCTGGTAAGCAATACCGATTTTGGCTTCGGGATTATTTTCCAATATATAATCAATCAATACTCTGGTTTGCAGGTCATAACCAGCATCCGTATGGAAGATATATTTAGCTGCCTGTCTGGACATATCTGACATAGAGCTGGAATTAGTAGCCGGAGCAATGAGAGGGACACCACTTTCTTCCAGAATGGGTCGAATTGCTTCAGCTGGTGATGTTCCAATCACATTGTAAAGACAAAAAACCTGATCTTTTTCTATAAGTTTTTTAGCCGCTACAACTGCTTTCATAGGATTATAGCCATGGTCCTCAACAACCATTTTGACTTGCCGGCCATGAACTCCGCCCTGGGCATTAATGTAATCTAGGTACATGTTCGTTCCGGCAGGTATGAGCAGGCCGAGTTCCTTAATGGGTCCGCTCAAATCCTGGATATTGCCGACAAGAATTTCGGTGTCGGTGACACCGGGAGATGTCGTTCGATTTTCACAACCCATCCAGATCAGAGCTGTTATGATTATGATAGAAACTGTTCGCTTCATTTTTAACTCCTCGATTTAGGTGAACCGCTTGCGCGGATTAAATGGAAATAATTTCCAGTAAATTCTCATTTTAAGCCACATACCATAGAGACCCATAGGCTGGAATATAATAAATAACAGCATTATTAAACCGAAAATAAACGCTTGAAAATCACCGGCTTCCAAATGCATATATTGTGTTAAAGTATCTTTAAATAAAGGTATAAACATATTTTCCATCAATACGATAAAAAGTGTCCCTAAAACTGCCCCATAGATTGATCCAACACCGCCCACAAGAACCATTACAATGAAATATACTGACAATAAAATATCAAAATGATCTGTGGAAATAAAATGATTCGTGTGGGCAAATAAAACTCCGGCAAAACCGGCAAACATACCGGATATAAAAAATGACAGCATTTTGTATTTGGCAATATTAATGCCTGAAGCCTGGGCAGCCTGTTCTGAATCACGAATGGCCATAAATACCCGGCCTAACTTGGATTTTACTATCCTCCTGGCAACAATTATTGCTATTATGGCAAAGGTATAGATCATAAAATAATTATTCCAGTCATTGCTGATTGTGAATCCGAATAATGTTGCTTTTGAAACCTGTAAACCTGCAGATCCGCCAGTCCAATCCCGGAAAGCAATGATGAGGCGTTTAACAATAAACCCGAAGCCCATTGTGGTTAAACCCAGATACATGCCTTCAATTCGCAATGCCGGAAAACCGATCATCAATCCACACAAACCTACAATTACGGGTGTAATAATGAGCGATAATTCAAATGGTAAACCTGCTTGATCAACTAGAATAGCAGATGTATAAGCACCAATGGCTAAAAAAGCAGCATGACCCAATGACATCAATCCTGTAAATCCACTTAACAAATCCAATCCCACCGTGAGAATCATATATATACCAGCCATATTCAAAATATAGAGGTAATATTTATAACTGAAGGTTGCACTTTTAAGCAAAAAAGGGGAAAGATACACTGCAATGATAAGAATGGGAATCCATTTCAGGTTTTCATCATCATAACGACCTTTCATCAGACCCTCTTCACTTTTGCTATACCAAATAAACCGTCTGGTCTAATCATCAGTACAACAATTAATACGATCCAAACTATAATATCATTAATCTCTTTCACCCAATTGAAGTGGAAGGAAAGGGTACCCATACTAACTGTTTCAATGACGCCCATGAGGATACCCCCGATGATGGCTCCGGGGATGGATCCGAATCCACCCAGGATTGCAGCGGGAAACGCTTTTAAACCAAGGTATGCCATGGTTGTATCCAGCAGCGCCATGCGCGGAGCCAGTAATACACCACTGATCACTCCCACCAACGTGGCAAACATCCATACATAACGGTAGACTTTTTTCACTGGAATACCCATCAGCTGTGCGGCTTCAGCATCCGCAGATGTAGCTTTCATGGCAATGCCCCAGCGAGTCTTATTGAAAAAGAAAAAGAATAAAGCCATAAGGATGAAAGCACATATAATAATAGCCAGGTCCAATACAGAGATGACAACACCTCCTGCTTTGATTGTATTGTTTCCAAATGGAGAAACAGGAACCAGGCTGATGGGGCCGGCAATCATGGCCGTTAGTGAACGTAGAATTATAGCCAGACTGATGGTGGCCATGATGATAGAAAATACCGGTTCATCTTTTAACGGGCGGTTAATGATATAATCCAGAATGATACCGAATAGTAATGCGAAAATGATTGACCCTAACAGCGCAGCCGTAAAAACCCAGCCATTCAATCCTCCTGCCATACCGGAAAATTGAGTGACAAAAAAGAAATTGACATAAGCGCCCACCATCATAACCTCGCCTTGGGCAAAATTGACAACTTCCGTTGCTTTATATATAAGAGTAAACCCCAGGGCAATCAGGGCATAGATAGAACCCAGGGCAATGCCACTGACAATTTCTTGGTTGATATCGGTGAATAATGAAGTCATTATTTGTTTGAAATGTACGGTTAGCTTTGTATTTGTTCTATTGAAGAAGTGAAAAAAAGAGAGGTTTCTTGAAAAAGAAGCCTCTCTATCAACTTACGTTATCTTATTTATTGTAAACTTGGGCCTAGAAGTTGTATTTCACTGAAATCTTCGATGTTTTTGGCATACAGCCATAAACAGGAAGATATCTTGATCATTTTCTAATAGTAGCTTGAAGACTGATTCTCAAATTAGATAAGGCATAAGTATATTTGACTATGAATGTTTTAGCCAAAATGATGCCCTTTCTTGTTATCTGGAGCTACTAAATCCTGGCAATTTATGACATTGTTAGAGATGTGTTTGTCAAGTTTTATTCTAGGTTATCTAACAGTGGTTGATTTTCATGGATTAGCTATATATTATTCCCTTCTTTTACAAAAATAATATTAGTTAATTAAATGATTAATTCTGTTATATCAGGAATTGGTTCAATACTCCCTGAAAGGGTGATTCCAAACAGCTATTTTTCTGATAATAAATTTTTTACCAAAGATGGTAAACCAAATTCTAAATCGACTAAAGATGTGATCACCAAACTGGAAGAAATTTCATGTATCAAAAGCAGGCGGTACATCCCTGAAAATGAAGATAGTGTACCCATGATGAAAGCAGCCGCCGGCAAGGCGATTGAAGACGCGGGACTGGATAAAGAACTGGTTGATGGCATTATTGTGGCCC
>DKQT01000013.1:54673-82183 GCA_002471845.1 Fidelibacterota bacterium UBA7301
GGCCCGATGGTTCCGGATGGGACCCGATTCCCAATCTGGCTTCATTAGTAAAAAACAGCCTGGAGATCAAAAACCATGAATGTTTTGCCTATGATATTCTCTTTGGGTGTCCCGGCTGGATCCAGGGGATGATTCAAGCCCACCAGGCAATCCAGAATGGTGAAGCCAACTATGTCCTCGTAGTGGGTGTCGAAGTTGTATCTAGGGTATTAGATCCCCATGATGTGGATTCTATGCTATTGGGGGATGGGTGCGGTGCGGCGATTTTGGCTAAGTCTGAAAGTTATAATACAGTGGGTGTGCTGGGTTATGCCACCTTTTCCCACTGCCAAGAGGATTACCGCAGCATCTACATCGGCAAATCCAATAATCCTGATTTGGGGAATAAACAATTTTTTAAAATGAATGGCCGGGATGTGTATCGCTATGCGACCACATAGGTACCCAAGGTTATTAAAAAAGCACTAGATAAATTGGATGCTTCAGTAAATGACATTGACCTATTCCTTTTTCACCAGGCCAATGGAAAAATGTTGGATGCAATCGGAAAAAATATCAGTCGATTATTCAACATTAAATTCGAAGCTATACAGGGGAAAATTCCCATTACGATCGATTTTACCGGGAATACTTCCGTGGCGACGATTCCCACCATGCTGGATATGATCCGGAACAAACAACTGGATGATTTTGAAATTAAAGATAGACAACTGGTGGCCATGGCTTCAGTCGGCGCCGGGATGCACTGCAATGCGATACTTTACCAATTCTAGACCAATCCAAAACGCTCCAATTCTAATAACCATTTTAGTATTTATTTTTGGTTCTCCTGCCAATCTGCTTCCGGTGAAGGTTCAGCGCAGGTTCCTGATCGCTTTTTTTATTTGCTGTGCCTTATTAATAGGACAGGAAGGCGAGCGTGTTGCATTTACTAGCGCCAACCCATTTTCGCTCTACCACATTATTACCGATCTTGATAATCAGGAATTTCAGGAAAGTTATGGCATTCTCAGAATACCTGATAATGCAGAGCCAAAGAAACTGCCGCTGGTTGTAGGCGTTGCCGGAAGCAAGAACTGGGCCGATCATCATTTGGAATATCTTGCCATGTACCGTGAAATGGGATTTGCTACCTTTGAGTTACAGAGCTTTGATGCCCGCAGCGTTCAATCCACTGTCGGTGAACAGATTTCAGTAACTACTGCTATGATGATCCTGGATGCCTATAGGGCACTGGATGTGCTAGTAGAAGACCCCAGAATCAATGCAGAACGCATTGCCATCACCGGATGGAGCCTTGGAGGGGGCGTTACCCTGTTTTCAGCCTGGACGCCGGTAATAGAAGCAATACAGTCAAAGGGCCGCTTTCGAGCGCATCTTTCCTTTTATCCGCCGTGCATTTCTAACCCTGGGCTGATAGATTTTTCTGATTCGCCCATCCATATTTTAGCTGGCGAGCTGGATAACTGGGTGCCGGCAGAACCCTGCGAAGATCTTGCGCTAGAGATGCAGGCAGCAGGTGTAAACGCCGGCATTACCGTTTATCCGAACGCCCACCACGGGTTTGACCGCAAAGGCGAACTCGAAATTGCCGAGAACGGCTACACAACAGGAAATTGCAACTTTACCATGCGTAAAGATGGAGCATTGCTGATGAACTTTCTGGACATTCCCATGATAACGCCCTTGCGGCAAAAGATAGCTCTGGCATTCTGTGCCGGACGCGGACCAACGTTGGGAGGAAACCCAGAAGCGCGAAAAGCAGCATTCGCGTTTGCCCGCGAGTTTATGCAAAAACACCTTGGACAGTAGAAGAAGGTGAAACATTTCCCATAAACAAATATAGGTTTTAGACCTTTTGATATTCTTCCCAAACATAGGGAAGGAGTAAAAAAGAGGGGTTATAATATATTTCTGATACATTCTTATTTATTTATACTTTAGAAACCACCTGCCAAATCTAGATCGTAAAGATTTGTCTTATAAGGACTGATTGGATCTCTTTAATTACCCTCTCAAGGCTACTGTAAAAATACCAGGGAGTCGTAAAAGATTACCTGTCCCCATAAAATACGTTAAACGCTTACCTGTTATATGGGCAGTTTTATTGGTCACTTATTTTGCAAGTTGTTTTATTAAATAATAAAAAGGCCCTATTTCAGGGCATCAAATAAATAACTGTACTTCACCACGAAAGATTTGGTGCTCGACTCGATTGGGATGCCATCATAATCCTGGGTCTGATTATAGACCAGGTATAATCCCGTGGCGGCTGACTGCTGCCAAATAAATCGCCAGTTCATGGACCATTGATCTGACTGGTTATTATATTGAAGGAGGGATTGAATATACATTTTTGGCGTAAAAGCATAGGTTAGGCGTGCCCGAAGTAAATTGGTGGTAAAATTGCCGTCAGGCAATTTGACCTTATTAAAATTAGAACTGAACTCTGATGTAATTCGATCCTTGTAGCGAAAACGAATTGTTGGTGTAACATTAATTCGATCTCCACCAAAAAACCCTCCAATGCGATTCATTGAGCTGAAACTTATCGGTTTGGCGCTATTAGTCATAATCATAATCTGAATTTCTTGGTCATTATAAGTTCCTGCAGGCACAAATACACTATCAGAAATTTCAAATGCCTCCAGCACGCCCTCTTTCACCAAATTGGTCCCAGTATGAATTTCCAACCCGGATCGAAATTCCCAGTGGTTATCAATATGCCACCTGCCCGACTCCTGAAAACCATCTAATTTCCAATATCCATCAAAATTTACATGAGGGCGAATCTCCAATAATCCAAGTTTATTTTCAGGCCGAAAACGAGTAAAAATACGCCCGGACCATTTTCGGTAATTTCCCCTTTTCAAATACCCCATTTCAGGATTGAAATTCTTGCCTACCTCAGTATATGATGCTGTTGTAGTTATTTGTTTTGAATCCCGAGAAACTTCCAACCGGTATGCATAAGCATTATCTTTCTTTAATTCTGGTGTATCAGTAAAACCGACAAAGGCCACAATTTTACTTAATTCACCAATACCCAGTTGGGCATCCACAGCATAGGATTGATTTAAATAGCCTTCTGTGCCACCGTGTTCCAGAGCCGTATACATTCCACCAAAATGAGTTCGATTCGGCAGCTCTTTCTTTAACCGGAGAACCGAATACTGATTCGCTTCTGTAATGTCTTTCACAGCATCTGTTCTCATTGATAATACCCCAACCTTCATGCCGGAAAAGGTTCCTGTCAGTCGACCTCCTCCAATAATCGGTACTGGTACCCCTTCAGGGCCAACTCCGATCCGACGGCTGAAAAACATTTCAATATCAGGTCCGAAGAATCCACCCCCTGATCCTACTGAAAAAAGACCTGCATTTTCTAGGAAGAACGCCCGTTTTTCAGGAAAGAATAAACTAAACCTATCCAAGTTAATTTGCTGTTCATCTGCTTCTACTTGAGCAAAATCCGTATTATATGTTAGATCCATTGACATTGATGAGCCCACACTCAATTTTGCATCTAATCCAAAATTGCCATCACTTGATTTCGATGTGACTTCTTCCTTGTTTTCATTGTTTTGACCTAGGACATATGGCATGATTTTAATATTACGGGATGAAGGAACATTCATGTTGGTCAATATTCCAGCTGAAACCAAACGGTTCATTGTATGCTGTCTTGAAATAGGGGACCAATGTGCTTCTTCTTTTTTACGTGCAATCACCCGTTCAAAATTAATACCCCAAGACTGATCCTTATCTTTTTCATAGCGAAGTGTTTTAAATGGGATGGCAAATTCTGCACTCCAACCGAAATCACCCCTTTGAGATTTCACTTCCCAAACTGCATCCCAATTCACGTTGAAGCCTCCACCGGTGCCCATATTGAATCGCCGCATCATACTGCCGCCTTCACCACCTCCGGTTATTTGGGCATCATATTCTATGCCGGCTGGGTTTGTCCCAAATAGGTACCCTGTCTGATAATCTTGAAAGGTGTCTATAATGAAGGAAAAACTATCGGAATTATTTAAAGGAGAATCCCGACGTGTATCGGATATGACAATCTCATTTGGATCTCGATCATAGGCAATAACGGCCACGTAAAAATACTTGTCTGAGTACATGACCTTTACCACTGTTTCTTCTGAAACGGCTTTACCCTCATCTGGTGTTTTTTGCGTGAAGGGGGTCACAGCTGTAACCTCGGCCCAAGCCGGATCATTCAGTACATCTCCATCCATTATAGGATCGGCAGGCGCTTTAACGGCTGATGTAACTTGCTGCCCGGGTAGAAGAGAGAAAAGGCAGAGACAGGTAAATAGAATTTTTTTCATGAGTTCATTTCGAATTTAATTATAGAATTACATTCACGGTTTTGGCCATGGCGATACATTCACTCGTCATGCCACCTTGATCATGAGAAGTGAATGTGACCCCCACATTACACCACCCAACGGTTAAACCAGGGTGATGGTTTTTCGCTTCAGCTATTTCAGCCAATTGATTGACAAAGCCAATTCCTGCCATATAGGATTGAAATGATATATCTTTATAGATTTCGTTATTGGAATAGGTCCATCTATCCATCGATGCCAATTCTACTTGAATCACATCTTCAGAAAGCAACGCCATAAATTCTCCTTCTAAGTTGGATTTGCCTACAAGAATTTACGAAATCCCGCCCGCAGCCATACAACTGAAATGGCGGTCGCCACAATCCCTGACACCACCATGGCATACCACATCCATTCCACTGGTTTTCCTAAAACATGGGTAAAATAATAAGCCAATGGGCCTGCCACACCTATAACGCGGATTACAGTGATGGTGAATGATGGCATTCCCAATCCAATCCCCTGCAAAATACGTCCAATGGATAGGCCAACGGATATGAGGGGGAAAATAATACAAATCATCCTGAGATATCCGATGGCAATTTTTTGGATATTCGCCTCCCCTGTAAACCAGGTTACAATTAACGGTGCAAAAATATATAACATAACAGCCCCAATGATGGTAATGGATACAGACCTTGAAATTCCATATTTGGTTATAAATCTGATCTTTTCACTTTCCCTGGCGCCAAAGAACATGCCTACCATGGTTGTTAATGCCGATGCAATTCCCATAATGGGCAGGAAAATGACCATTTCAACTCTTCCGCCCACCTGGTATGCCGCCACTGCATCCGTAGAAAAATTCACCAACAGCCGGTTAAATACCAACTGTCCTATAGACATTACAATCATGGACATGGAAGCTGGAAGTCCCACTTTAATAATATCAATAAGGATAAATTTTGACAGTAAAAAATCCCCCATCCGAAACCGCACATAGGCATGTTCCTTGATAAATAACATAAAAACGAAAATAAGAAAAACAATAATCTGACTGATAATGGTAGCCCAGGCCGCTCCTGCCACACCGAAGCCCAAGGTGAATATAAAAATCGGATCCAAAATAATATTGAGTATAGTTCCTAAACCGGCCACCAGCATTGGCAGTTTCATATCCCCTTCTCCAGCGAGGATTGAGCGGAAAAACATGGAAAACACACTGAAGGAAATACCATAGCAACTCACTTTCAAATATTCCCAGGCCAAGGGTAATATTTCAGGCGTACATCCCATTTTCAATAAAATAGTTTGGCCAAACACCAATCCAAGTGAGGTCAGAATTACGCTGATCCCCAGAGCCATAGCAACGGCATGTTCAGCCGAATTATCTGCATTCACTTTATCATCAGCGCCAATGAACCGGGCAATGGATGCTGTTACACCACTCCCTAACCCAAAAGATAGCCCAAGCACCATAAAAAAAACAGGCATATTGAAAGCCACAGCTGCAATAGCGTCACCACCGAGCCTGCCGATAAAGATCATATCAACGATGGTGTATAAAGTTTGAATTCCCATACCGGCAATAATGGGAATAGCCAAGGTCCACATGGACCTGGCGGGGTCATCTAAAAAAGATTGTAAACGGGAATGGCGATTATTAGCAGTATCCATCGGCGCCGAATTTAGTTGGGATTATTGGGGAGGATTAGAGAATTATCTGCGACCGCAGACTTAATTAGCTCAACCAAACCCGGAACTGGCAGGGGTTGAGCAACCCCGTTTCTCACAGGCCGGCTCAAAAGAAGCTTTAACCGATACAGTCGGGGCCGACAGTTGCCTTTTGGCTCTCCGGGCTCTACAATGGGGACAGGTTATTTCCGAATCAGAGACGGTACTGGAAGAGACCAATTCCTCAAACAATTGGTCACAATTTTTACATTTATAGTCAAACATGGGCATGAAATAATTCCTAACTAAAGGGCCAGATTATGGGTATAAAAAGGACAGCAACAATTAAAAGTGTCAGTGATAAAGGCAGTCCAACTTTAATATAATCGGAAAATTTATATCCTCCTGGACCATAGACCATCAGGTTGGTTTGGTAACCCACCGGTGTAATAAATGAAGCTGAAGCAGCAAAACACACTGCAAATATGAAGGGACGTGCATCCACACCCAGCTGTGCAGTTACGGCCAATACAATCGGTGTCATGATAATTGCCGTGGCGGCATTGGAAGATAATTCTGTCAATATCATAGTAATGGAATAGACCACCGCCAATAAAACATAGGGCTGCCACTCAATCGAACTGGATAATACAGTTTTTGAAATGGATGATCCGATCCATGCGGCTGTTCCCGTGGATTCAATCACCAAACCCAAGGGTATTAACGCCGCAATCAAAACGATAACCTGCCAATTGATGGATTGATACACCTCATTCGGTTTTAAAACCCGCAGTACCAATAATAGCACCGTACCGATCAAAGCACCTTTCAAAATAGGGAAAATTCCAAAAGCGGCTAATAGTACAGCCATTCCCAGGGTGAGGATGCTCATCCACCAGAAGCGGACTTTCTTAAGGTTTTCATGGACTTCCCCAAGTAAAATGAATTCACCCCGTTCTGCCAGCTTATCCAGGTTTTTCCGCGTGCCATAAACTAACAGTGTATCATAGGTATTCAGGATCACATGGGCAATTTTCTTGCGCAGGATTGATCCTTCCCTACGGATGGCCAGGATAAAGGCGCCAAAGCGCTGGCGAAAGTTGGAGGTATATAAGGACTGTCCCACTAAATCTGATTTATCCGTAATCATGCATTCCATTAAAATATTATCCTTCTGTTCCAACTCTTTCTGGGTCAATTTTTCGTCCGTGAGGAGGGTGACTTTTTCCACTTCTTTCATCCGTAAAAAATTTTCCACTGTTCCTTTAACGAACAGGATGTCTCCCTCTTTTAAAATGCGGTCCCCCACATTATGAGAAATCAACCGGCCCTCCCTCTGGATATCCAATACCATCACATCATAATTCTGGTTGACCTGCCTTTCCTTACAAGATGACCCTGTCAATGGGGATTCATTCGTTATTTTCATTTCCGTTAAATATCCCGCTAGGTGATAACTTCGGGTCAAACTAGAAGTCACGGTCCGCGAAGGCAATAACCGGGGTGCAATCAGTAAAATATAAATTAATCCAATGGCCATAATGATTGAACCGTACCTGGCAAATTCGAACATGCCCAGGGATTCAATGCCGCCGTTAGCCATATAGATCGAATTCACCAGTAAATTGGTGGAGGTGCCAACCAAGGTGAGGGTACCCCCCAGGATGGCGGCATAACTTAAGGGAATCAATAATTTGGACGGGCTCATGTGGTATTGATGGGCCAGGCGTATGGTGACCGGCATAAAAATAGCCACAATGGCCGTATTATTTACCAGGGCGCTGGCGATTCCAATGGTTAGCAAATACACGCCCAAACCCAAAGTTCGTGATTTGGACACGAGTTGGTTAATGCGCACAATCAAATATTCAAGGACACGTGTTTTCTGAAGTGCGTGGCTCAAGGTAAATAAAAGGGCAATGGTGATCACCGCCGGGTTGGATAATCCTGAAATGGCTTCTTCCGGTGTTAAAAATCCAGCCAGGAAAAGAATACTCAAGATCACCAGGGCAGTCACATCCAGGGTGAATGTTTCGGTCACAAACAGGATGAATGCGAGAACAATTATGAAAAGAACGAAGGCGATTTCGAAAGTCATGATGATGTATTTACAGGGTTGAGATCAAGGCCAAAATTACATTTGGACTTCATCAATTTGTTCGGGATCGAGAAAGTCCTCAGCGTATTTCAGGTAGATTTTTTCTTTTACAAATATATCAAACAGGTCCACATCAATATGGGCGTCATTTTTCATGAATCCCAGAATACGCATGGCTTGGCTCAGAGTCTTCCCTTTTTTGTAAGGACGGTCCCGGGCGGTCAATGCTTCAAAAATATCCGCAATAGCCATGATCCGCGCCTGGACAGTCATTTCATTTTTAGTTAATCCCTTGGGATAGCCCGTGCCATCCAGTTTTTCGTGGTGACCACCGGCAAATTCTGGCACATTTCGCAAATGTTTCGGGTAAGGCAATTCATTCAGCATATTGATGGTAACCACAATGTGATCATTAATTACCTTTCGCTCTTCCGGTGTCAAAGTCCCCCGTGGAATGGTGAGGTTATACACTTCATCTTTAGACAGGAAATTTTCCATCTTTCCATTGGGTTTCCAGCGGTAATTCTCAATTTGGCGTACGCGATCCTTTTTATCGCCGGACATAAATTCGCCACCTACGTTAGATTCTTTCACGAATTCCCAATCACTCTTCAGTGTGTTAATCGTTTTGCGATAGACTTTTTTAAGATCTTTAATTTTATCTGCTTTTTCATCGGCGGATAGTGACTCATCACGTTCAATCTTCAATTCTTTTTTCAGGCGCTTGATCTCTTCATCCCGGCGAAGAACACCGAAGCGAGTTTCCACTTCATATACCCGGTCATAAATTGTTTCTAACTTGGTGCTTTTATCCACAACGAATTCCGGCGTGGCCACCTTACCGCAGTCATGGAGCCAGGCGGCGATCTTCAGTTCATACATTTCTTTTTCTGTAAAAGCCACATCGGCGAAAGGACCATCCTTGATTTCCTGAACCGCTTCAGCCAGCATCATGGTGATTTCAGGCACACGGGCGCAATGGCCACCGGTGTAAGGGGATTTGGCATCAATAGCGGAGGCGATCAGCTTAATAAATGATTCAAATAAATTCTCCAGGTCCTTGATCAGGTTTTTATTGGTAATGGCCACCGCCGCCTGACTGGCTAAGGCTTCCACCATTTTCTGTACTTCGGAGGCAAAAGGAATAATCTTTTTTGATTTTGCATCCTGGGCGTTCAAAAGCTGGAGTACGCCGATGATCTCCTCTTCGTGGTTTTTCAAGGGAACCGTCAGGAAGGATTTAGAACGGTAGCCCGTTTTTTCATCAAACATTTTTGTCCCGGAGAAATCAAACCCTTTGGCCGTATAAGCATCTTTAATATTCACTGTTTCTCCTGTGAGCCCCACGTAGGCGGCAATCATGGATTTATTGGGTTCCCCCTCGTCATCGTAAAGCTTCACAGGATAAAAAGGAATATCCTGCCCGGATGTACCCCCCATGTGAAAATTGAGGGAATCGGTCATCATGATTTCAAATCGCAGGCGCCGGTCATCGGTCATCATGTAAAGTGTTCCACCGTCAGAATTAGCAATTCGCTTGGCCTCCAGTAGAATCATCTCCAGAAGTTTATTCATATCCTTCTCTTTGGAGAGGGCCAAACCAATATTGGACAAATTGCTGATCTGCTGTTCCAGGTCAGTAATATAGGCTTTTACAGCTTTAGGCGCCTCAGCCAGGTATTTGGCCACTTGCGTTTTGGAGTATTGGGTTTGTTTTGCCACCGAATCTTATTTCTTCGAATCTAGTGAAAACTTACAGAAACCCATAACATTGAACAACTATATAGATGAGGGATGTATGGATTGAATTTTCTAATTTTACAGATGGCTGATCCGACCAAAATGATCCAAAATGCCTTCAATAGTTTTTGCACTGCCCATGACCTGTTTGCATCCGCTCATGCATTATTGGATTCAAATGATGAAAATGCCATTCATGAATCTTTAGAAATTGGGCACCTTCCTGCTGTCAATCAGTTAATCTATAAAGAGAGTAAAGTGGATGAGTGGTTTCATCTCCTCCATCAACTCATTCTTCAATCCAATTTTAATGTTTATGCCATGATCAAACAGCGGAAGGAACGGTACGGGGATAAACCACTATTTCAAACCATTTCTGAAAATAAAAATTTTTCTCAATCCTATAATGATGTGTGGGAGACGGTTCAAACTATCGGTTCCTTTTTTCATTCCAATTTAAAACAGAAAGATACGGTTGGCATTTTAACCTCGAACCATCTAAATGGTGTCCTCATTGACTTGGCCTGCCTCGCTTATGGTCTTCGTGTGGTGCCTATCCCCATGAACCTTTCCCCGGACCATCTGGATTATGTCTTAGGCCATGCAGAAATAACCCATCTGTTTATGGGCAGTGACCAAGCCCGGGAATTGCTCTCCGAAGCAAAACGGAGTCCCTCCGAATTCAAAGCCACCCAAATTGATGATAATGCAGAATGGAATGACTTCATGACGAAATGCAGGAAATCCAAAATCATCAATCCTCTAATCAAAAATCAACAATCCTTGGCTACGATCATGTACACCTCAGGGACGACTGACAACCCCAAGGGCATTATATTTACACAAGAAAATATTATAACAAAACGTTTTGCACGTGCCTTGGCCCTGCCGGAAATTGGCCCTAATGACAATTTTCTCTGCTACCTCCCCCTTTACCACACCTTCGGGCGTTGGTTTGAAATGATGGGAACGATCTTTTGGGGATCCACCTATACATTCACCGAATCCACCTCCTTTAAGACACTCCTGCGGGATTTTAAGACCGCTAAGCCATCGGTCTTTATATCGATCCCTAAACGGTGGATTCAAATCCAGGAACAGGTTGCGGCATCCATTCCCATTGAAAAATCCGAGGATGAGGAAATTGCAAAAGTGACCCAATCCATCACTGGGGGAAAATTAAAATGGGGCCTCTCCGCTGCTGGCTATCTTGATCCGGACATATTCAAATTTTTCCACCAAAATGATATTAACCTTCTCAGCGGTTATGGGATGACGGAGGCTACCGGAGGCATCACCATGACACTACCTAAAGATTATATGACCGACTCTGTGGGTAAGGCGCTCCCGGGGATTGAACTGAAACTTGCAGATGATGATGAACTCCTCATGCGAGGGCCATATGTTTCTCCCGGTTATTATAAGGAAGAGATTGCTGGCTCACATACGGATGGCTGGTTTCATTCCGGGGATATTTTTAAAAAGAAAAAAGGTCACTATTTCATTGTGGACCGAAAGAAAGAAATTTACAAAAATAGCCGTGGACAGACTATTTCACCCCAGAAAATTGAAAATTTATTCCAGGATTTTGAAGCAATACGGTCTGTTTTTCTGGTGGGGGACGGGAAGGAATTCAACACCATCCTCCTTTACCCCGAACCGGGAAACGAGGCTGTGAACCTTTCTTCTATGTCTCCTGAGGAGATTCGCACCTATTTCAGTTCATTGGTTTTTTCAGTAAATACTTTTTTGCCGCCCTATGAGCGGATTGTGAATTATGCCATCATCCCCCGTGATTTTGACCATGAACACAACGAACTGACGCCAAAGAATACGTATAAACGGAAAAATGTGCTGAAGCACTTCGCCCATATCATTGATCCCATGTATGAAAAGAATTACATCAGCCTCATCCACGGGGATCATGAAATTCAAATTCCCAACTGGCTCCTGCGTGAAAAACACCTCACCCGTGGAGACATCCGCTGGGATGGGAAATCCATCCGGGAATATGAACTGGCGGATGGGCTGACATTGAAATGGACCAAAACGGCCTTAACTATCGGCGATTTTGTTTATCACACCAATAGTACAACCATAAGTTTTGAAAAACTCCTGCGGGACCCCTCGCTTTGGCTGGGTAACCAATCCTTAATGGATTTTATCGGTGAAGTGGGTTTTCGGGTCATATCTTTTGAACCCTACCGCGTCTTGTCCGTTCATCATCTTAAATTACCCTTCAACAAAAAATCGCAATCCCTGGAACAGGCGCCTCCTTATCCGGAAGGCAATCCAACCCTGGTTTCCCTCCATCTGGCGGCATCCAATTTATTTCAAGAAGACAGGCAACATATAAAATCTGCCCTGGACCACTTTCACGCTGGATTGGAAGCACCAACATATCAAGCCATCATCCAGGACCAATTGTTTCGTCTTCAGTATCACCCTGACCCATATTTCTGGGTTCGGGCCCTGGAAATGCTTATGCCCCACATCAGCGGAAAAATATTCATTAATTTATACCGCCAGTCATTTCAATCAGAAGCTATGGCTTCATTTAATTCTGGATTCATCCATGGATATCATATTCAATCCATCCTGGAATTGCTGGCTGAATTCATGGCATCACCAAGAATAGGCCTAAAAAATGCAAAAGTCGGAGAAGGATTAATTAACCTGATTACCGATCTGGGATTGAAACAACCACAATATTTTGTTCGTGTCCGCGGTGAGTTGACCCTGTGGATGCTGGTATCCAAAAATCAAAAACTTTCCGCTTTAGCACGGGCCAATCGAACGGTATTAACGGACGGTTTCCGCACTTGGATCAAAGGAAACCAATCCGAGTTGAATTTTAACTGGAAACCTCTACTCCAGTTCGACCAAAACTTGTCAAAGACCCTGAGGAATAAAATAGAAATAATTGTACAGAATTCAACTTTGATCCGGGAATCTGTTTTTATTTTTTCCGGCGGCCGTCAAATCCAACTTTTGGATATTACGCCCGAAGGTGTTTGGTTTACCCTTTTGGGAAAGGGGCACGGAAAGCATGTGGTTCGAGTGTTGGTCCAACTGAAAGACGGTAATGCTTATAATTGTGTAATCAACATTAATGATAGCCTCACCCCAGCACAATTTAACCAGGAAACCAATTGGCTTATTTCTATCGGTGCCCATGTTGGGGAGCATAAATTGGTGGAAGATTTCGGTGCATTCTGGCCTGAGCACCAATGCTATACAGAAGAATACATTCCAGGTGAAACGGTTATTCAATACCTGGATCGAAAGCAGGGTGAAATATCTTCCGGCGCTTATCTGGATCGATGGCAAATGCGCTGGCTGCACTTTATCTGGAATGGCACAGCAGCCTATATTGAATTCTGGAAGCGGACTGGCTGCACGCGGATGATCGCTGATGCTTCTCCAAAAAATGTGATCATTCCGGAATTTGATTATTATGTGGGCACTCGGCTTGTGTCCATATCAGGACGTAAAAAAGCATCTACCATTGACGACATTTTTTTATCCCTTTATGAAAATTTTATTCTGGCAACAGAAAGTGAACTGCCGGGCTTAAAAAAAATGGCCGATTGGGAAATCTTGTTTACCGTAACCCTGGAAGTGTTCGGGATAAAAACAGGATCCAAAATCCTGAGGTCCATCAAAAAATCAAATAAAGAATTCGATTTATCACCGCAACGGGTAAAGCAATTTCTGGATGAAATCCATACTTTTGGTCTTTTACGAAAACAGGTTGTTTTTGCTTCTCTCCGGTACCAGCGCTGGCTGGAATTAAACCCCGGTGCCACTCATAAAGCCCGAGGTGTCATTATTCAGGATTTATACAAGGACTACAACCTGCAGGCACTCATCGAAAGCTACCCGGAAACGCGGATTCGGTTTTTTCTCATGACAGCATTCAAGGATGGCAACCGCCATTTAATTTGCCGTTTGAATGAGCTTATGATTCAAATGCGTTCAGGCTCAATCTCGGAAGAAAGCCTGGAAACACACCTCCATCTCATTCATGATGAAATTGAACTGAACGAAGCTGATAAATATTTTCTCACCCGGCTCGTATTTGAGCACGTAGATGCAGCTGATTATGCGGAACTTATCACCCGGGCTGTGGGTCAAAAAGCACGCCTGGATCTGGTTGTTTTGATCGAGGATAAATCAGGAAATACCTTTAAAATTCGTCCACCTTTTCATCCCAAGGAAGTAGCCCGATTCCATCGCTTGCTGCTGGAGGCAAAACTTGATGTCCAATTTGAAGCACAGCATGAATTCCTGTTAATAATGGACAAAAAAGATCATTTAGCTGGCGGTGTTTTCTGGAAACGGATGGGACCCCGTATTGCCCACTTAGAAAAAGTTGTAATAGTACCCCATTACCGCAAAAGCTATCTCAGTATTCGCCTTATAGAAGAATTATTCAACCGTATAAAGATAAAGAAATTTGAATTCTTGACGGTAGGATTCTTCCAGTCAGGACTTTTTTATAAACTGGGGTTTGAGATTAACCAGAAGTTTGGCGGGCTGGTTAAAAAATTATAAATAGTAAGGCGAATATGCAAAACGTAATGAGGTAATGCGTGAATTATTACGTTTTAAACTGCGATTATCGGGACTTTTTACTCCCTCCTCAGTATAGCATCCTGTAAATCACTACCCCGGTGACCGATACGTAAAGCCAAAACGGTAAGGTAATTTTAGCGATCTTCCGGTGCTTGCTGATATTATCTGTCCAGCCACGGTAAAGGGTAACCAATGCCAATGGAATAATGATCGCCGCCAATACAATATGGGTCAAAAGAATAAATAAATAAATTTCCGTAAAATCGCCTATATACAGTTTTGGTCCTGCTTTAAACCAATGGTAAATGACGTAACTGACCAAAAAGGCGCCGGAAGTACCAAAAGCAGATAACATCACATTCTTATGTAACTGGCGTTTTTTCTTTCGTATTAAAATATATCCGTAACAAAGAAGGCTGGTGGTAATTCCATTCAAAGTGGCATTGACAAAAGGCAGACCGGATACATCAATTGTACCTTCTATACCTTCAGGTCTTGGGCCTAAAATGAGAAAGGCTACGGCGGCAGATAAAACAACCGAAACAATATAAATGATCCGCAGCCAGAAATTATCCTGATTTGCCATCAATTTTCTTCCAATAGGATTTTGATATCTTTTTTCAGTTTGGCCATTTCTTCAGTCTGCATGCCACTATAGTAACCACGGATCTGTCCTTTTTTGTCTACCAAGGCAAACTTTTCGCTGTGGAAAATGATGTCCTCATAATCGCCGATCTTGAATCCCTTCAAAATGATTTCTTTCACCGATTCTTCAGGACCAGTGAGGAAATGCCAACGATCCGTATTGGCATTATACAGGGATGCATATTCCGATAACACTTCCGGTGTGTCATACTCAGGATAAACTGAAATAGAAACAATGCGCACATCATCGTTATTTTTAAATTCCTTGTGAACGAGGTTCATATTGCCCGTCATCACGGGGCAGGCCATGGTACAGGTGGTAAAAATAAAATCAGCCACCCACACTTTTTCATCCAAGTCACGGCGGTTGATCTCATTGCCCTGACTGTCGGTAAAACTGAATTCAGGAATGGTTCCGATGACAGGTAATCCGGTGGCCGATTTTCCTTCTTTCAAGAAATAGGTAACGGCCAGGATGACTGCCACAATTCCATAAATAATAAATCGTAATTTTTGATTCATTTTCAAATTCCTAAATCAATAATGATAATGATGAGTAAGGCCGGCAAATAAAACACCGATGCCTTCAATAATAACAATGCGCTTTTTTGCGATTTATCTTTCGCCATGGGAATGGCGGATAGAAAAAATGCACATGAAATGATGGTAACGCCAATTAAATAAATTTTCCCTAATGATCCTTCAACCACAGGCAAAAGTGAAACGGGTATCATGAGCAGCAAATGCCAGAATATCTGGCGGATGGTTCTTGATCCATCCGGTTCAATGACCGGCAGCATTTTGAAATCCGCCTGGGCGTAATCATCTTTACACATCCAGGAAATGGCATAAAAATGGGGGTGCTGCCAAAGGTACATGATGCCAAATAGGATCCAGGCCATGGTGCTGATCTCTCCCGTAGCGGCTGTCCAGCCGCCAACAATGGGCAAGGCGCCGGGGATTGATCCAATGGACGTATTGAGCCAGGTAACCCGTTTTAAGGGAGTGTAAACAATAATGTAGAGAAAGGCGGTCATGATGGAGAGAAATCCCGTGAGGAGATTTACTTTCCATATCAGGAGGATGCTCCCGGAAACCACCATAAAAACACCAAAAAGGATTACATGAAGGGGTGAGATCAATCCCGCCGGCAAGGGACGATTCCGAGTCCGCTCCATGAGTTTATCCGGCTCACATTCTAAATAATGATTCAGGGCCCCAGATCCAGCCGCTGTCAGGGAAACACCCAATAACGTAAATATTAAATTTTCCCAGGAACCAATCCCCTGATTCCCCAGGTAGTAACCCAATAAAGTCGCCACCAAAACAAACGAAAGGATGTTGAGTTTGCTCAATTCCAGGTAAACGCTAAAAAGAGATTTGGCTTTCTGTTTTTTAAACTTCATCCGGATTTCCAGTCAGACCATTTCTGAGGATGGATCCTCAAAGTAAATAAGCTACATGCACCCAGCAAGGCGGCCCCGGTGAGTACATGAAAACTGGCTATGAATGGTGACCTTTCCGTCAGCACCGTAGCAGCGCCCAAGGTGAATTGAAGGGCTACAATAGCAACAATCGTCCACATGGTCAATCGGGTTGTTTTATCCTGTTTTAAGAATGAACTATAACGGTGTGCAAAAAAGCCGATGGCACCTATAATTATCACAGCAACTAACCGATGCATAAAATGAATAATTACTTGGGTGCGTGAAACCATATCCAAATCCAGGTCAAAAAGGTGTGCATTAATATTATTAATCATTGTTTCAGAAAAAGTTGGAAACCATAGACCGCCCATGGTGGGAAAATCCGGAATTGCTAACCCCGATGCCGTATGCCTCATCAACGCACCGATAACCAGTTGAATGTAAACCAATCCGCCTATAATGAGTGCACCTTTCTTGAAATCAATGGGCCAATCTGATTCAACCCGCTTTGTCCGTTCAATTGATAAACCGTAAGCTAGGACGATAGTCATAATAAAAAAGGTCTGGGCCAAAATACCATGGATGATAGAGACAGGCGGCGGAAGAAAATACAAAACTGTAATCCCACCAAACAGGCCTTGAAGTATAACAGCGCCTAAAGCAAAGTATCCAAGTTTTTTCAGCCATTGGGGTTCTGTTGAAAACCCAAGCCAAACAGTCTGTACCAAGGTAAAAAACCCTACAATCGTTGCTGTTAATCGATGGCCGTGTTCATAAAAAATGCCACCTACCATTTCGGATAAGGGGAAAGCAAACATCTGTCTTCCATAGGTGGTGGGCCAATCTGGAACGGAGAGCCCAACCTCATGGCTTTTGACTAAGGCACCAGCGAAAATGAGGAATAAGGTAGAAAAAACGGTCAATTTAGATAGGCGGCGAAGCCAAGTGTGGGATGGTGAATTCATAATCTAATATTTCCCCCGAAATCAGGCCTATAATTTACAATTTACTGACGGTTAAATTTTGAATTAATCCCAGAAATAAACCCCTATCCATTCAAGAACCAATAGGGGTTTCACCAAATATTTATTTGATCGATCCGAGTTTACCAGTCTTCGTCATCACCCCAGTCGTCGTCTTCCTCCTCTGCCAGGTATTCCTGCTGTTCTTCATGCCAGGCGGCATAGCCTTCATCATCATGAATGGTAAGGAATCCTTTCATCCGGTAGTGGCCCAATCCGCAGAGCTGGGCACAGGCAATTTCAAATCCCATACCTTCCCGGGCAGAACCATCTGTGGTCTGGAGGAATTCTTCGGTAGTCATTGTAGCTTCGAACCAGACTGGGATTTCCATTCCTGGAACAGCATCCTGTTTCACTCGCAATTCCGGCAACGTAAAAGAATGAATCACATCTTTAGATGAAAGTGAAATATTTATGGCTGTATTAACGGGTATGTGCAATTGGTTCACTGTAAATACATCATCCTTCGCAAATTCATCACTACGGTCAAGACCGATCGGATTTTCAACTTCATCCACAAGGTCAATAGATGTTTTGCCAAAGACACCATCGGAACCGGGATAATGAATATTCCAGGCAAATTGCTGAGCCACAACCCGAATTTGTACTGCCTCCGGTCCCTTGGGAATATCATTCACACGGCTGGCCCAGATGGGAAAGGCAAAACCGATGAGCAATACAACCTCAAACACAGCCACAGCTACCTCCAGGTAGGATGAAAAATGGCTTTTTACACCTTCATGGTCCGCTTTGGGGTTGTTTGATTCCCGAAAACGAATCAGGGTATAAATAAAAAATACACCCCATCCGACAAATAGAATGAGCATCAACCAATGGATGAGAGCGATAATATGGTCAATTGCCGGTCCTTGGGTTGATGCGGAAACCGTTGGCAGTCCAAAATATCTAAGCAGTTCTAACACCGAGGATTACCTCCGAATTAATTCTTTTTACTTTTTAATGATTGTGCATATTTCCTGGCACGCCGGTGAAGGACATAAATGGATGATCCGAAACCACCCAAAACTGTTCCGGTAACGCCAAGCATGGCTAAAATAGCTTTATTCATGCCTTGGGTTGCAGCTGCATTGGTATTCCCAAAACAGGTGGCACAGGCATGACCTACTTCTGGTAAAAGGACGACACCCAAAACCAAGACAATGATAACTGTTTTTTTCATCAGGAAATCGTTTTGAATTTTTTAAAGACCTGTATCCCATACACCACCAACCCGGCCCCGGCCAAAAATGAAACAATTGCCCAAAAAACAGATTGATTCCATTCCCAAAAACCGAACCAAACGGTAGTGGCAATAGACAATATGATGAACAGGATGTGAAATGATTTAAGCGACATTTTACACTTGAACCTGTACGGCCATGGTACCTAGGGGTAAGAACATCAAGACGAGGAAGGCGGCAGCAGTTACCAATAATGTCCAATAGATAGTTGTTTTTTCATCTATCAAATGCATGAAATAACAGGCCACCAACGAACCTTTAACACTGGCGACAATCAAGGCCAGAGCCACCGAGGCCCCCAACCCTAGATCAAGGTAGGAAATTCCAACAGTTACAATCGTCAAAAACGCCAGGGCTACAAAAACGAGGACGTAAGTTTTAACGTGATGTTTGATTTCTTCAGGAGTTAAATCTGCCATGATGAATCCTTACAATAGGTAGAGTACTGGAAATAAGAATATCCATATCAAATCAACAAAGTGCCAATACAGACCGATGATTTCGATCCGATTGATAAACCGACTTGGATTACTGTCCCACATTTTCACCCCGGGAACAAGAAAATAAAAAATAACAATCATACCACCGATGACATGCAGCATGTGTAAACCGGTCATAGTAAAATAAATTCCAAGAAAGTTATTGGTACTGGGATATAAATGATGGTGAAATTTGGCGGAATATTCAAAATATTTAACAACCAGGAATGCAGTTGCCAAAAGGAATGTCAACCCCAGGTATAATTTGAATTTCTTGAGATCATTCAGTTTCAGTGATGCCCAGCTCATGACCATAGTTACCGATGAGGAAATCAGGAACAAGGTATTCAAAGTTGCCAGGGGAACATTCAGTATATCCGCCCCGATAGGCCAGGATTCAGCGCCGGTCCTCAAAAAAATGTAGGCAGAAAATAAACCTCCAAATAACATAACTTCTGATGCTAAAAAGAGCCAGACACCAAGCTTTCCATTATACAAACCTGTATCAGGTCGATTTTTAACGGTAAATGGAATATCCATTAATCTTAACCCTTCTCACTTTGTGGTATAAAATCTACTTTAGAGCCAGGTACACTATATTCATAGGGACCCCGATGTACAACTGGAATTTTTTCAAAATTACCATGACCTAATGGGGGTGATGTTGTATCGGTCCAATCTAGTGTGGTCGCATTCCAAGGATTAACCTCGCCTGTTTTCTCACCTTTAAGACTGATGATCATATTCACGATAAAGAAAATCTGGGCCAGACCCAACAGCCAGGCCGAAACAGACATAACTTCATTTAAATACAGGTAATCGGCGGCATGGGCATAGACCTCACCCCCGTCCCATAGGCGGCGGGATACACCGGCCAATCCTTGGACAAACATGGGCATGAAAACACCATTCATAAAAATAAACGAAAAGAAGAAATGCAGCTTGCCCAATGTTTCATTCGTACGTTTGCCTGTCATTTTTGGGAACCAGTAATAGATGCCGGCAAAGAGGGCAAAGATCGTCCCCGGTGCAACTACATAATGAAAATGGCCAATTACGTAATAGGTATCATGAAGGTGAATATCAGATGCTGCTAAACCGAGTGGTAATCCAGTTAAACCTCCGATGCCAAACATTGGTAAAAATCCCAGCGCAAATAACATTGGAGTATTAAACCTGATTGAGCCTCCCCACAATGAAATCAATAATGCCGTTAGAATAACTACAGATGGAATAGAAATGATCATGGTAGTAGTTTGAAAAAAGGCCCCAATGGTTGTTCCCATCCCTGTTAGATACATATGGTGTGCCCAAACAATAAAAGACATAAACCCTAAAAATATCATAGAATATACTAATGCTTTATAACCCCAAATTGGTTTCCGTATATTATTTGCCATAACCTCTGTAACAATTCCAAAGGCAGGAAGAATCAGAACATATACTTCAGGATGTGCTAAAAACCAAAATAAGTGTTGCCATAGTAATGGGCTTCCACCCCCAGCATTTGTCATTACTTCTCCAGAAACAACTAGACCACTAGGCATAAAGAAACTCGTACCTGCTAATCTATCCATTAATTGCAATACACCTGCAGCCTCAAGGGGCGGGAACGCAAGTATCAAAAGAAAAGCAGTAATAAACTGACCCCAAACAAAAATAGGTAACTTCAACCATGTCATACCATCAGTTCTGAGCTGAATAACTGTAACTAAAATATTAATAGATCCTAATAAGGATGATGTAATCAACATTACCATACCAAATAACCATACAGTTTGACCCATTGTTGCAATATTGGCTAATGGTGGATAGGATGTCCAACCAGAGTTTGCTGCCCCACCAGGAACAAAAAAACCTATGACCATAATAACCGAGCCAACGAAATACATCCAATATGATGAGGCATTCAATTTTGGAAATGCCATATCAATAGCGCCAATTTGTAAGGGGAGAAAATAATTGCCAAAAGCGCCAAAGGCTAATGGTACTACACCCAGAAAAATCATAATTGTACCGTGCATAACTCCCAATGAGTTATACATTTCTGAGGGTAAAATTCCCCCATCCCCTAATAGTCCGCCAATAAATGGTACTGGACTTTCTGGATATGCCAATTGATAGCGCATAATCATCATCAATGTAAACCCAAACAAGAGCCACACCAGCGATGTGATACCGTATTGGAGACCGATGATTTTATGGTCCGTGGAGAAGATGTACTTCGCCCAGAAACTTTCTTTATGGTGGACAGTGTACATTATTGGTTCCTGATTAATCTAAATGTAGTGATATTCAATAAATTGAACTCAAAAATATTCGGCGAATATAGTACCCTCTATTTAGATCAACAATTAATTATTGGTAAAAAATGAATTTCTTATTTGCTGCAAGCCCTCAGTTAATTCTGTCAGCTCTGTCCCAGTTCATTTAACAATGTGATGATTATTTAGTGTTGGCGTAATCTTAGCCAAGGCTTTTTCGTATAAGTCCTTACAAAAAACCACCAGAAAAAAATAAAATAATATAACTATGGACAAAGAATAATAAAATTCGGCCCAAAATACTTAATACCAATACATCCGGTAATTGAAACCAATAATATAATGTTATTGATAAAAAACTAAATAACACTTGTATAGGAAAAAAGATGAAATCTTTATACTATCTAATATTATGAATGCATTTTCTTTCTTTTTTCTATCACACGTTTTGCTAATTCGTTTAAAGGTTTTGACTCGAGCATATCTCGAATATCATTGCGAATTGGTTTCCACTTTTCATGAAGTGGGCAAGGGGTATCATCAGAGCAGAGATCTAATCCAATAACACATTTATCCTTCTCAGGAGGTAACCCATCAATCGCATATATGATTTCACTTAAGTAAATATTTTTCGGTTCCCTCCCAAGCTCTACCCCACCTGTTCTACCCCTAGTGGCTTTTATCAAGTGATGTTTTACCAAAATCTGCATTATTTTCGCTAAAAATTGATAGGGGATGCCGTACTCTTCAGCTATCTTTCTAATCATGACTGGTTTTTCCGGCTTGTGTTCAGCAAGATAGATCATAGCTTGGATACCGTATTCTGCAGATTTTGAGTATAACACAGTGTCAGACATTATACCATCATTTGTTTTCTTCAAAAGAATTATTTGGTTCTTTTTTCCTTATATATAAAATTGCACCCAACACCATAACCATTGGTGATAAAATAATGCCCACTAATGGAATATAAACGGAAAGACCGCCGCCAATAGTATCGGATGCTGCACAATAGGGGCAGGCCCGTATAATTGAATTGAATAATCCCGTTATGAGAACAAATTGCTTCATTACACTACATTGTTGTCCAATTAAATGATAAATCATATACGACACCCCATAAAAAAAATACCGCTAAAGGTATTGGTACAAGCAACGATCGGCGTAAAAACTTTGTTTCATATCTCAAATGCATATAGACCAGAGCAACCAGCATCATTTTTGTTATCGTAAATGCCAAAAGGATAATCACCAAAGCGATCCGGTCAATGTTTATCCCGTAAATCCATACTTCACACAATGTCAAAACAGCTAACCATACTGCATTCATAAAATACGCTTTTCTACGATCTTTCATCATTCATCTCCTATAATAAGTAGATTAGAGTAAATACAAGAATCCAGATTAAATCAACGAAATGCCAGAATAAGCCTGCCACTTCAACCCGATCGTAATTATCTGATCCATACTGCCCTTTTACTGCCTGTGTAAGAATCACCGATAAATAGATTACACCTGTTAACACATGTAGAGCGTGAAAAGAAGTAGTAGTATAAAATACCGCTCCATACATTCCAGTAAATGGGAGAAACTGGGTACCGCTAAAACCTGACTGAGACAGAACAACGCCCAGTTCATTGCTCCCAAGAATGAAATGGGTATATTCATAAACCTGAACTCCCAGGAAAATAACTCCACCACCAATCGTCAATGCGAGATACTTGATAAATGATTTCCTATCCCCTTTCTGCACCCCATTGAGAGCCATCACCATAGTGAAACTGCTGCAGATCAACAGGAAGGTATTAAAAGCAGTCAGGGGAACATTGAGAATTAAACCCGCAGTGGGCCAGACATCTGCAGCATTCCTTAGACCAATTCCACCAATTAGGATTGTCCCAAAGGTTAGGGCATCCATGACTAGGAAAAGCCACATCCCCAATTTTCCTGTTGTTGCAGCACCAAATCTGTCATTTAATTGTATAGCTTTATTCATTTTATTTATCTTAATTGATTTATTTGCCTAAACCGTTATTATCAGATAGAGGAGTATAACCGTCCAGAGTGCTGATAAATAATGCCAAAACCATCCGATTAGCCGGTATCTAACCTCTTTCAATTCTCCACCTTTATTTAGCTGCAACCACAACCATGCAAGGAATACCAAGCCGGCAATTAGATGAATTGCATGGGCGCCAGCCATTAAATACACCATCCCAACTAAAACATTATTTAACCCAGATAAGCCCTGTTTCACCAGTAATTGCCAGTAAGAAATTTGACCGAATAAAAACACAATGCCTAAGGCCATGCTTGACGCAAGGTAAAAGGAACTTTCTTTTTTCTTACCAGACAACCATTGTCGATGGGATATCGCAAATAACAGACTGCTTATCACCAATACAGACGTTATACCCACGGCGATCATCTTAGTCATTAGATCGATATGGATATACTGGAGTTCTTTCAACATCATGGATGAAAAGGTGGCCAGAAAGGTAATAAAGAGCATTGTAATTGCTACAAAACCGACAATTAAGCCTAAGGATGATGTTTTTTCATCAATTATAAATAATTTTTTTGATGTTATTGTGGCCACACTCATGATGATTTAATCTCAACAGTCTGAGGCGCCCAGTCCTGATCTGTATTGGGATTGCTGTACTCATGAGGTCCATGGTAAACCTGAGGGATTTCTCCGAAATTCCCGTGGGGAATAGGATAATCCATAGTCCATTCCAAAGTAGTAGCTCGCCAAGGATTGGTCTCGGCTACCTTCCCTTTTACTAATGACCAAACAAAATTAAACAAATACAGTATTTGGAATAATCCCAGAACTAATGCTGCATAAGTGATGAAAACATTCATATCAGCTAGGGGTTGTAAAAATTCATATTCGCTCGGATTATAGATACGCCGATGTTGGCCAGCATACCCCACCACCATCATATTAAAAAAGACCAGATTTAAAGTAATAAATGTTCCCCAAAAATGAATCTTACTCATCAAGGGATTCAGCATACGGCCAAACATGCGCGGAAACCAGTGAGCAATAGCAGCAAAACCTCCAAATAAAACGGAGGCTGCTAAAGTATAATGAAAGTGCCCCACTACAAACATCGTATCATGGAGATAGATATCTGACGTAACAGTGGCATTATATAGTCCTGTTAAACCGCCCAAACCAAAGACCCAGATCACAGACATAGTGTAAAGCATTGGTGGATCAAAATGCAATGACCCTCGCCAGAGTGTACCCAGCCAATTGAAAAAGAAAATGGATGAGGGTATGCTTATCAGTAAAGTGAGAAACATAAAGGCTTTCCCTAGCAAAGGACTCATACCAGTAGTATACATGTGGTGCCCCCAGACAATAGAACTCAATACCACAATTGTGCTCATACAGATGGAAGTTACTTTATAACCAAAAGCCGGTTTCCTTGAGTAAATGGCCAATAGATCAGAAACAATACCCCATACGGGGAGTATCAGAATATACACTTCCGGGTGTCCGAATATCCAGAAGACATGTTGAAAAAGTAATGGATCTCCGCCACCACCGGCTGCCAAGCGTCCGGCTACAAAGAATTGAGTGCCCAGTAACTGATCCAACAGCAACATAATTAGGCCTGCAGCAATTACCGGAACAAAAATGGCGTTTAAAATGGATGTTAACCACAAACCCCAAACAGATAATGGCATTCGCCAATACGTCATTCCAGGAGCCCGGAGTCTTATAACTGTAATAATATAATTAATAGCACCCATCATAGTCGCTGCACCCATTAAGGTAACGGATAAGGTCCAAAATGCCTGCCCTAGACCCGGGATACCTCCGCCGGGTAAACTTAATGGTGGATACGAGGTCCATCCCCCGGAAGCACTTCCAGCGGGTAAAAAATGAGAGAGTAAAAGAACCACACCAGAGAGGAAAAACGTCCAGAAAGATATCATATTTAAGGTTGGAAAAGCCATATCTCGAGCACCAATCTGCAACGGAATAAGAAAATTACCGAAAGCACCGATTAATATGGGAGTTATGGCCCAAAATATCATAATAGTTCCATGCATTGTAAACAATCGATTAAAACCATCGGGATCGATTATTCCACCAGTACCTTCATACAAAAAGCCCATGAGCCACCAAGGAACCGGCTGCCCCGGATACGCCAATTGCCAGCGTAACAGCATAGCCTGAAAACCACCAAAGAGTAAGAAAAAAATGCCAAAGAACAGAAACTGTTTACCTATGGTCTTATGGTCAGTAGAGAAAATGTCTTTTCGCCAAAATGATTCAGAATGCATTATTTTAACTCCTTCCAAGCCCAAGCCCAAAATTCGGGAACACCTTCCACTTCTTCAGCGCCCCAGTCATCCAATTCATCTTTTGTTCCTTCTGGCTCTAATGATCCAAGCCATGAATCAAAATCTTCCTCAGACTCTACAGTAAGGTACCCTTTCATTTTAAAATGGCTGTTTCCACAGAGTTCTGCACAGGCAATTTCATATTGACCCGTTTCCATGGCCTGAAACCACATGGCGGTCACCATCCCCGGTGTGGCATCCTGCTTGATCCTGAAGTTTGGTAAATAGAATGAATGGATCACATCATACGTAGTCAACTGGATTACAATTGGTGTATTAACAGGAATATGCATGATGTTTTGCGATGGAACGATATCATCGTCCGTGCCAAATAATTCATCCTCACCGGCATATCGGAAATTCCAGGCATACTGTTGCGGCATAACCTCAATACGAACAACATCCTTCCCCTTGGGGAAATTCCAGAATGCTTCTTTCAAATCTTTAAATGACATTGTTTCGATTACCACATCTATTGAAAAGAATACAAGCAGACCCATGGCAACCGTCATGATTAAATGTTTTTTTTGATTACCATGATCATAGGATGCTTTTGGGTTTTTTCTGGAATTATACCGCCATATAAAAAATACAAGCGCTATAACCACGATAGCAAAATAGAGAGTAATTACAAAATCAGTGTATTGAATGACCTTATCGATTCGATAACCATCCAACGAAATATCTTTGGGTGGGTCCAAGAACCATATGCCGCCTGGCAGCAATTTCTTTATTTTTCCCATTTATTCTCCTTTATACAACATAAAGAATATATAAACTAAATAAATATATTGATACCTTATTATCTTGTTATTTTGGAATTTTTTGAAACAATATCACTTTAACATTTTATTTTTTCATTGTTGTTAATAATTAATCGATTCCTGTATTTCACTTGGACAAAAACAGCAATAACCAATTTCATCACATCTTACTTTCATTTCTTCCCACTTGGCAACTTCTGTAATACTTTGCAAAGCTATGGGGTATAATATATTATTTTCTTTATCAATATGCTGACGGAGCGTGCTACACAGTTCCGATATTAATTGGGATACTTTCTCTACTCGAACTGACCAGTCTCTATCTGAATTTTCTGTTTCACTTTTTAAGTCATGTTTCATTTCCCGCATCATTTCATGTTCCATGCGCATGACCTGGGTGGGGCCAGAAATCCCCACTTCTTCAATTGCTGGGAAGAGAACCTGTTCTTCCCGTTGATGATGGGGTTCTGCACCGATAATCTTTACTGCCAATTCATTGGCCCGATTCATAAAAACAATGCCATTATTCTGATCATCATCAGAAAGCTGGAGAGCGATCTCCTGTAGTTCATCCAGCATCGCCAGGATATGTTCATGTTCCTTAACCATTGTTTTAATTATATGTCCTTCTGGTAATTGTTCAAACATAATACTTCATTTCCTTATTGTTAGCTCATTATTTATTCTTCATCAACATGTTCAACCAGATTTTCTGCAAACATTTTTGCCCAATCATGTGACCATCTTTATATTTTCTATCCTCATTTTTCCAGTTTATTTATTATGGATTATCAAATTCTCTTTTAGGTCCCTGGTAATACCACCAGTTAAGCACAAGACAGATTACATAGTAAACAGTAAATCCGTAT
>DKQT01000030.1 GCA_002471845.1 Fidelibacterota bacterium UBA7301
GCAACTGAAATTGAAATAGTAAAAATATTTAAAGATGTGAACAAATATCCTGAATGGTTTGCATTTACTGCATCTGCAAAACTGATTAACCAAATAACGAATGATGAACAGCTGTTTTTCATGGAAACCGACTATCCTTGGCCATATTCCAATGAATGTATGAATTACCATATGGAATTTGTAAAAATTCAAGGTAATAAACAGAAAATCACAATTACTGGAACGAATAAAAGTACGAATTGTAAAAAGTCATTGAAAAAAGCAAGTGGCTATATTTTACTCGAACCGGATGGAGAAAATACAAAAATATCATATTATTTTCATTCCGAACCATGGCAAAATATACCGACATGGCTTATAAACCCAATGATACATGAGATGCCGTATCAAACTTTTATATCAATGAGAAAGAAGCTAAATTCTTTAAATCACTAAAATGGAAAGCAGTTTTAGGCCAAGTAATTGCCGGAATTAGGGTGTTTAATAAGAAAATAGAGGTAAGGGTCGGCGAAAAAATTTATAATATATAGAGTGGTCGTTTATCCAATCGTTCTACCCTTAATTTTGAGGAAAATACTATGGTTTATATCTTTTTTGCGCCTTTAAAAGGTAGATATCTGCTTTTTCTGTTTTACCATCCTGTGCCAATGATACTATTCGTAAAGCTTCTAATAAAGGAATAGCTGTGTTATCATAGTTGGAATAAAATGCATCCAACGCTTTGGCAATAACATCCACTTGGTAACCGGCTTCTTTGGACCTGTGTTCATCAATGATCTCATAGAATCGTTCGATATAATAAGGCTCTACCCAGTTGGGATCCTGGTTATACTGCTTTTTGACCTCCTGCTTATGATGAAATTTCAACTTCGCACCAGCTGCATAGGTCCCATTAACGAAAGCCACTTTTTCCTTTATATCCAGTGATTGCCAATAGTTCGCCGGTGTGCGCTTTTGAGCAGCAAGACTGCTTATAATAAAAACAATGATTGAAATAATTCTTATCATGAATTTAATTCAACAAATTGGTTTACGATGGGGACTCTGCGGCCGATCCCAAAGGCCTTGGAAGTTACACGCAAACCAGGAGCGGCCTGGCGTCTTTTATATTCGTTGATCCGAATCCGCCGGGAAATATCCTTCACTAATTCCGGGTCTGCTCCTTCAGCGATTAATTCTGTGGGAGATTTTTCATCTTCGATCAAGGCTGTCACTAATGGACTCACCACGTCATAATCGAAGGGATCCACCTGGTCCGGGCGCAATTCTGCCGAAGGTGGTTTTGAAATAGAATTGACGGGAATGCGTTTCGACCCCGCTTTTTCATTCACCCAGCGAGATAAGGCATAAACATCCGTTTTAGACAGGTCGGATATCACCGCTAGTCCCCCGTTCATATCCCCATAAAGAGTGCAGTATCCCATAGCCAATTCTGTTTTATTCCCCGTGGAAAGCACAAGCCAATTGAATTTATTGGATAGGGCCATGAGGATGCTCCCCCGGGCCCGGGCCTGGATATTTTCCTCAGCCACACCGGAATTCGTATGCTGAAAAGATTCATTCAAAGATTGTTCAAAGGCCTGCACCGGTGATTCAATGGGAATGACACGGTAATCAATACCCAAGTGTTCCGCGAGTGTTTTTGCATCATCTTTACTATGATCACTGGAGTATTTTGAGGGCATGGAAACACCGTGGACATTTTCTGCACCCAAGGCATCCACGGCGATACAGGCCGTTAGGCTGGAATCAATTCCACCACTGAGACCGACTACCGCTTCTTTATGACCTGTTTTCCGGAAGTAATCTTTCACACCCAGAACAAGAGCTCGATAAATCTTTTCTTCCCTGGATTCGACTTTGGTTTCGAGTGGGTTAGCTTTCTCCAAATCCATGAAAATAAGGTCTTCCTCAAAAGCTTTGCCTTGTCCGATTAAGTTTCCTTCACTATCGTAAGCCAGGGATTGGCCGTCAAAGATCAGTTCATCCTGGGCCCCAACCAGGTTACAGTAAATAAATGGAATTCCTGTCTGGGACACTTTTGTTTTAATTAAATCCATACGATCCAACAGGCGTCCCGAACGATAAGGTGAAGCAGAAATGTTGATGATGCATTCGGCCCCTTTTTCTTTCAGTGATTTTGCCAGATTACAGGCATAATCTTTATCCCAGAGGTCCTCACAAATTTGGAGACCGATATTTAGGTTTTTGCCACCCAATTCTATTTGAAAGACTTCGGGATTTTTCCCCCTGGTAAAATAGCGGTCTTCGTCGAAAACATCATAAGTTGGCAAAAGTATTTTTTTGTAGTGGGAAATGATTTTACCATTCCCACACACAACAGAACAATTGTATATTTTTCCATCTTCAACCAAGGTATTCCCGACGATCAATGGAATGGTGGATGCCTTTGCGATACCTTGAAGTGCTTTCTCCGCCTCGTCCAGTAATTTTTCACGTAAAAGCAAATCCTGGGGCGGGTACCCTATTATAACCAATTCAGGAAATATGGCCAGGTCCGCTCCGGCTTTTAGAGCTTTTTCATACCATTTCAGGATGAGATCCTTGTTGTAATCTATGGCGCCAACAGTCGGGTTAATTTGGCAAAGGGCGATCTTCATCTAATATTTTACTGTAAAATCTTTAAATTGATTTGAAGGATTGGTCCACATCATTTCAATGCTATCTACTCGTGATAAAGGTGGACCTTGTTTTACTTTCCCAATGAACCTTTGGATATCCATTTTATTGCCTTCACCCCTGATCTCAACATTTCCATCCGGTAAGTTTTTTGCATACCCGATTAAGGCCAAACTTCGCCCGGTTTTAACCACGTACCATCGGAATCCAACCCCCTGAACCTTTCCGGAAACAATTAATTTAACTGCAGATTTACTTTCCATTTAATATATTATTAACTTTATTTATTACTTCATTTGGGGTATTTACTTTATGTACTTCTTCTAAATCCCACGTACCAATGCCAACCACCGGTTTACCCAATTGAAAAGCATGGGCGATCTCACTCAAGGTACCATACTTCCCTGAGATAGCCACCGCCACATCACAATTATATGCCAGTATCACATTTCGTCCTATACCGATCCCGGTTGAAACGGGAATATCTATATGGCTGTTGGCTTCCGTCTTATCTGTTCCTTTTAAAATTCCAACGATCGTTCCGCCACCCTCTTTTACTCCTCTGGCGACAGCTTCCATCACACCTTCCCCGCCGCCGCAGTATACCAGGTAATTCTCTTGGGCCAACAAGCGGCCGATCTCTATCGCGTCGGCATAGATTGTTTCATCAATATCCCGACCACCAAAAACAGAAATCCTGGCCTTATAATTCATTAGGGCTCGATGCGATGCATAGTCCGGGGATAGGGAATGGCTTCACGAATATGTTTCGTGCCGCAGATCCACCCGACCGTTCTTTCGATTCCCAAACCAAAACCGGAATGAGGTACGGAACCATATTTACGCAAGTCCAAATACCATTGGAAGGGTTCAATCGGCAGGTTGTGCTCCTTGATCCTGCTTAGGAGGATATCATGGTCATCTTCACGCTGGCCGCCGCCGATTATTTCGCCATAGCCTTCCGGGGCGATCATATCCACACCCAGTGATAGATTATCATTATCGGCGTCTCGCTTCATATAAAATGCCTTGATCCCTGCTGGCCAACGGTGAATCATCACAGGACGATCGAACTGTTCAGAGATAATGGTTTCATCCGTACCGCCAAAGTCAGAACCATAAGTAAAGTCCGCGCCCTTGTCTGTAAGGATTTTGGCTGCTTCATCGTAGGTGATTCTTGGGAACGGAGGAACCACTTTCTCAAGACTGGCCGTGTCCCTCTCCAAAACTTTTAATTCAGCCTTACAATTCTCCAGGCACCACTGCACCACATAGCTCACATACTTTTCAGCCCAGTCCATATTTTCATCCAGGTCACAATAGGCCATTTCCGGTTCAACCATCCAGAATTCCGTAAGATGGCGCCGTGTTTTGGATTTCTCTGCCCGAAACGTGGGACCGAATACGTAAATCTTTCCGAAGCCCATGGCACTGGCTTCACCATAGAGCTGGCCGCTCTGGGTTAAATAAGCAGAACGGTCAAAATATTCCAATTCAAACAGGGTGCTGGTTCCCTCCACAGAGTTGCCCGTTAGAATGGGTGAATCCATGAGTGTAAAACCATTATTATCAAAGAAGTCCCGGGTTGCCTTCACCACTTGATGTCGAACACGTAAAATTGCATTCTGATTTTTTGACCGTATCCATAAGTGACGGTTGTTCATTAGAAAATCCGTGCCGTGCTCTTTATGGGAAATTGGGTATTCATCGGCGATCTGGTGGACTTTAATATTGGTAACCCCCAATTCATACCCACCTACCGATCGAGGTTCAGCCCGAACCATTCCGGTCACGGTCACCGAAGATTCCTGGGTTAATTCATTTTCTAAGTTAAATATTGCTTCGTCTGTTTCAGCTTTTACCACTACGCACTGGACCAGCCCTGTGCCATCCCGGAGAATCAAAAACCAAATTTTACCAATGGAACGGGTGTTATATACCCATCCATTGAGAGTCACTTCCTGCCCTTCAAAATCTTTTAACTGCTTAATTGTTGTTGTCATTTTGCTCATAAGTTGAATTAAATAAGTTTAGAAATTACCACGATGTCATAATCTCGTTTAAAATATCTTCCGCAATTTTGGTAACTGCTGCGGATGTGGCGAATTCCCTGGGATCGCCAAATTCATCATTGTCTTCCCCGTCAATTAAATTATCATTGTCATTGTCTATGCCGTCACTGCTGATATCCCCTGATAATCCATATGCACCCCAACCAGAGAAATTCTTTTCCATCAATACTTTGTCATCACGAACATCATACCATTCCACTTTCATATGGACAGTAAATCTGTATTCCGTCACCGCTTCCTCTTTGGTAAACGTATAGGGTGCATCGGTGACACGGGTGATGGTCCCGCGAAGAATTGAGGTAGCTTGATCTTCATCAGTAACGCGCAAAATATTTTCTTCGTTGAATTTTATCAGGAGGTTTTCAGTAACAGATTCACTCATACCGAATTCCGCTGTTTGGTTTTCAACAATGGGAATGGCGATAGAATTAATATGGGCTGGGATACTACCAGCCATGGAGTAGTACATGCAAGATGTAAACGCCCACGAAATACACATAAGGACGCGAAAGATTATTTGAGTTTTATATTTTTGGTTTTGCAGTTTTTGTATCCTTTTTTACTTCTGGTGGGTAATTAATTCTTGATCTTTCGTTCTAACCCATACTGATCAATTTTTCTATACAAAGTTCGTTCACTCATGCCCAATGATTTCGCTGAGGCTCGACGATTATTATTGAAAAATTTCAAAGTGCGTTCGATGGCCTCCCTTTCTAAATCTTCCAAACTCATATCACCGATAGAATTGTTTTTAATAAAAAATTCTGATCCTTCATCAATATGTAAACTGGGAGTAATTTCACCGCTGTCCTGTGGAATTATGGGCAAACCCATTTGGTTTTGTACCGGCGCTCCCTGGGTAGCAATTTGCTTTAAGAATTCTACATCCTGCCGCAATAAAAATAACTGGCGCAAAATCAACTCCCGCTCCGCTGCTTCAGGCGGCTGCTGCATAAGCATAGGAAGCGCTGTATTTGCCTTAGAACCAACCGAACCTCTCCCCAACTGCCGGTCTACCTTTTCCACCGTTATCCGCTCCCCCTTTTCAAGGACGATAATACTTTCCACAAAATTTTTCAATTCACGCACATTCCCTTTCCAGGGATGGTTCTTCATAGCCCGGATAGCTTCTGGCATAAAGCCGCGGTACACCATATCATTGGAGCGAGTAAATTCTAGGGCAAACCTTTCAACCAGTAAACTAATATCTTCCACACGGTGGCGCAGGGCCGGCACATCAATGGTAACTGTTTTTAGCCGATAGTATAAATCCTGCCGGAATTGCCCCTTGGCAACCAATTCATCCAAATCTTTATTCGTAGCGGCGACAACCCGAACGTCCGTCCGTTTTGTTTTGGAGGCACCCACAGGCATAAATTCACCACTCTCCAAAACGCGGAGGAGCTTGACTTGGGTTTCCAAGGGCGTTTCACCGATCTCATCCAGGAATATGGTTCCTTTGTTGGCTGTTTCAAAATAGCCTTTCCGGTCATCCCTGGCATCGGTATAGGCGCCTTTTTTATGGCCAAAAAGTTCACTTTCGATGATTCCTTCGGGGATGGCACCGCAGTTCACCGTCACCAAGTTTTCATGGGAGCGTTTGCTGTTCTGATGAAGGGCCTTGGCCACCATTTCTTTTCCTGTACCGGATTCACCTGTAATGAGGACGGAAATGTCCACGGGCGCCACCTGGGTGACCATTTCCATTACCTGTTGGATGGCATCGGACCGGCCAACGATCCCTGATGCTCTTTGTATTCTATCTATATTCATATTTATTGGCCCATGAAACACTCGAAACAAACTAAATAGTTTTAAAGATTTTCGCGCCTTTTCGTGTTTTTCCTAGGCTATCTTAAAATGCTTTTGCTAATTCTTTTTCCATTTTGGTAATCTCATCCCGCAATTGGGCGGCCCGTTCAAAATCAAGGTTTTCCGCCGCTTCAAACATTTCCTGGCGCATCATATCAATCGCCAATTTTTTATCCATCTGGCTAAAGTCATCACCCTTGCGGCTTTTGTATGACTGAGGTTCCGGTTCATGGATCGAATCTGCCACGGCCGTTGATCCCATTATATCGTCGGTTGATTTATATACTGACTTTGGTACTACACCATGATCCTCATTGTATTTCTCTTGAACCTTCCGCCGCCGCGCCGATTCGGTAATCAAGTAATCCATGGCATCGGAAATACTGTCTCCATATAAAATGACCTGTCCGTTGATATGGCGAGCCGCCCTCCCCGCTACCTGCATCAGAGCACTTCGGGAACGAAGGAATCCCTGCTTATCCGCATCAATCACAGCCACTAGTGAAACTTCGGGCAAGTCCAGCCCCTCTCTCAAGAGGTTGATCCCCACCAATACGTCGAATTCACCCAACCGCAAATCCCGTAAGATCTGGACCCTCTCTAAGGTATTAATATCGCTGTGGAGGTAGCGCACACGAAGATTCACACCGCGGAGGAATTCACTGAGATCTTCAGCCATTCTTTTGGTCAGAGTAGTGACGAGGATGCGTTCATTCCTGGACGTTCTGTGACGAATCTCACCAATAAGGTCGTCAATTTGTCCCTTACTCTCTCTCACTTCCACCAATGGATCCAGCAATCCCGTGGGGCGGATGACCTGTTCTACCACCACGCCCTTGGCCATTTCCAGTTCCCGTTCAGCCGGTGTTGCGGACACGTACATTACTTGATTCTGCTTGGCGTGGAATTCTTCAATTTTCATGGGACGGTTATCCAGAGCACTGGGGAGGCGAAATCCATGCTCTACCAACACTTCCTTCCTGGCACGATCCCCGTTATACATTGCCTGGATCTGGGGCAGAGTCACATGGGATTCATCAATGATGGTCATAAAATCATCGGGAAAAAAATCAATTAATGTAAAAGGCCGCTCCCCCGGTTTCCGCCCGGAGAAATAACGGGAATAATTCTCGATCCCGGAGCAGTAACCCACCTCTATCATCATTTCCAAATCGAAATTGGTGCGTTGCTCCAAACGCTGGGCCTCCAGCAGTTTATCATAGGAGCGCAATTCTTCCAGCCGATGGATCATTTCCAGGCGAATATCACCGGTAATGCGCTTGATAGTTTCCTGGTCTGTGACAAAATGCTTCCCGGGATAAATAAATTCTGAATCCATTTCTTTCAGTATCTCCCCGGTCAAAGGATGGAAACGGCAAATATTATCAATCTCCGGGCCGAATAATTCCACACGAATACCCACATCTTCGTAGGCTAGATAAATTTCAATTACATCACCACGGACGCGAAAGGTACTGCGCTCAAAGACCGTATCATTCCTGAGGTAATGGATATTTACAAGGCTCTTCAACAACTTTTTACGATCCAGTTCGGTGCCCCGTTTCAGGCGGATAACCTTATTCTTATACTCATCCGGGGAACCAATACCGTAGATACAAGAAACGGAACTGACCACAATCACATCTCTGCGCTCCAAAAGCGAACTGGTGGCTTTCAATCGCAGGATATCAATCTCCTCATTCACGGACATATCTTTCTCAATGAAGGTATCCGTAACGGGCAGGTAAGCTTCCGGTTGGTAATAGTCATAATAACTGATGAAATATTCCACAGCATTATCGGGAAATAACTGTTTAAATTCACCATATAGCTGGGCCGCTAGGGTCTTGTTATGGGAAATGATCAAAGTAGGTCGCTTGACTTCCTGGATCACGTTAGCCATGGTAAAGGTTTTCCCCGACCCGGTGATTCCCAGCAAAACCTGGTGCTTATCCCCCTGGTTCAACCCCTGAACCAACCCCTTGATCGCCTCGGGCTGATCCCCCTGTGGTTTTAATTCCGAATTGAGTTTAAACTCTGTCATATCGGCAAATTTACCTCGGTTAAACATTACGATACAATGGCAGAGAATAATAATATAAATTCATATTTTTTTCATATCATTTTCAATAGGGTTGACACCGTAAATTAATTTGATGAAACACATAATCATTTCCAGAACTACAATAACAAGTAAGCCAATAAAATGCAAAGTGATGGAGTTATAAATCTTTACTTCAACTGAATCGTGGACAGAAAAATGGGTAGATTTAGTGGAATTTGAGATCATTCTAATAAAAACTTAAAAGTGAAAAACATATTATACGCCCTTCTTTTTTTATTGTTCATTGGCTGTACAAATGAACCGGACTCGGATCTCATTACCTGGCAAAAGAACTGGAATAAATGGGATTCCATGAATATGACACACTACGATTTTAACTTCCGTGCCAGTTGTTTTTGTTTGGATGAATGGGTTCGGGAAGTCCATGTTTCTGTCAGCAATGATTCCATAAAATCAGTTTTATTTACCGATAATAACCTGCCGCCGCAGGAACTCGCCCCGGAACAGTGGCATACCATAGACGCCCTTTTTGAACTATCTAAAACGTGCATTGAAGAAGCCCACCAATACGAGATCAAGTATGATGATACTTATGGGAATCCCAGTGAAATTTCTATTGATTGGAATTTGCAGACAGCCGATGATGAAGTGGTGTTTTTTATCAAGAACGTGAAAAAGAATTAATACCCATAATTACTACTACAGGATTTATTAAATGAAAAAATGTATCCTTATGATCTTTTTGAGTACCATCACATTTTCGCAAAATATCGGCAATGCAGATGCGGTAGAGAATGTATTGGATAACCTCCACCTCTATGCTGCTGAAGCAAAGGCCAAAAAGTATATGGCACTTTTTTCTGAAGATGCTGTCTTTTTTGGTACCGATATTAGCGAACGGTGGGCTAAACAAGCGTTCGATGAATATGCAACCAAACGCATGGCTACCGGCACGGGCTGGACCTATTTCATGAAAGAGCGGCATATTTATTTTTCTGATGACGGTAGAACAGCCTGGTTTGATGAAATTCTCCACAATAGAGGGTATGGTGATTTTCGCGGTACCGGAGTCCTAAAGATGGTTGGATCAGAGTGGAAAATTGCCCAATACAATCTTCTCCTCCCCATCCCCAATGACCTCATGATGAAGTATGCAAAAGAGATCAAAGTGTTCTATGGACAAAAATGAAATGGATTCTGGATACGGATCATCTCAAGCTAAGGGAGATCGTCCAGGAAGTTTTTGACGCACTTTATGAGATACTTTCCGATTCGGAAACGATGTTCTTCTACCCTGCCACCTACACAAAATCTGGCGTACAGGAATATATAAATATAGAGCGCTACCGCACAATAAAATGTGGCTTATGGGTATTGATATTAAAGGATGAGAATAAATTAATTGGTGATTGCAGCATAACAATTCAAAATATTGATGGCGTGGATGAATATGAAATCGGCTATCACTTGATTATAAATTATTGGGGAAATGGGTAAGCCACGGAGGCAGTCAAAACTGTGAAAGAATATGGATTCCAAAACATGAGCTTGAATAAAATTTGTTCTTACATGGATGCGTACCATTGGTCATCACGAAAAGTAGCGGAAAGAAATGGTATGACAGTAGAAAAAACATTTAATAATCCAAGAAATAGAAATTTATTAACAGTAGTTTATTCAATTAAAAATCAATAGATAAATAAGGAGTAATTAAATGAAAATCAAATTAATTGGCCTATGTTTAATGATGCTTATGGGATGCGAAACAAACCATCAAGAATATTCGATCGAGGCATTCATGAATACAACTTCAATTGGAGGTGCCAGTTTTTCTCCTGATGAAAAATCAATTCTCATCCGAAGCAATCAATCGGGGATTTACAATGCATATGAAATTAATATAGACTCAGAGACTACAACACAATTAACCTACTCTGATTCAACCTCTATTTTTCCCATCTCTTATTTCCCAAAGGATAAACGCTTCCTTTACCGTGGCGACCAAAATGGAAATGAAATTTGGCATATCTATGTACATAATGAAGATGGATCAACCCATGATTTGACTCCCGGTGAAAAATCGCGCTCTCTTTTTTCTGGATGGGCCTATGATGAAGAAAGTTTTTACTACACATCAAATCATCGCGATCCGAAGTACATGGATATATATGAACTGAATATCAACTCATTTGAGTCCAAAATGATTTACCAAAATGATGAAGCATTTAACTTTTCGGATGTGTCTAATGATGGGAAATATCTTGCGTTAAATAAAACCCATACAAGGGATAATTCAGATATGTATCTCTACGATATACAAAACGATGAATTAAAATTACTCAGCTCCCATGAAGGCAATATAAATCATAGTCCTTCTAGTTTTTCTGTGGATTCAAAATCGCTTTATTTTTTAACTGATGCAAACAGTGAGTTTGACTATCTTAAAAAGTATAATATTTCTGATGGTACAATTGAATATGTCCAAAAAGAAGATTGGGATATTTGGTACAGTTATTATTCCTATTCTGGTCGATATCGTGTAACAGGAATCAATGTTGATTCTCAAACTGAAATTGAAGTGTTTGATCACATAAAACATAGACCGGTTCGGCTTCCTCAATTACCAGCAGGAAGTATTTCATCCGTAGCCATTTCTAAAAGCGAAAAGTATATGGCATTTTACCATGGTAGCGCCAAATCACCTGCGGATTTATATTTACTTGATGTAAGATCAAAGAAATATGAGAAATTGACTGATGCAATGAATCCTGATGTTGACTCCAAATATCTTGGCGTTGCCAAAGTCATTCGGTTTAAATCTTTCGATGGATTGGATATTCCTGCAGTTTATTATAAACCGCCCCAGGCTTCCAGCAAGAACCGCGCTCCGGCTATTGTTAGAGTTCACGGAGGTCCCGGTGGGCAAGCACGTGTTGGATACCGGGCATCCACTCAATTCTTAGTTAACCATGGCTATGCTGTTCTGGATATTAATAATCGCGGAAGCAGCGGATATGGTAAGACTTTTCAAACTTTAGACGATCAGGCACACGGCGAAGGGGATCTCGATGACTGTGTTTGGGCCATGAATTGGCTGAAAAAACAAAACCATGTTGATGGGGAAAAAATTGGCATTTTAGGTGGCAGTTACGGTGGTTATATGGTTATGGCATCCTTGGCTTTTCGCCCTGACGCTTTTGATGTAGGCGTCAATTTATTTGGGGTGACCAATTGGGTACGCACCATGAAAAGTATCCCGCCATGGTGGGAAGCAGCCCGGGAGTCCTTATATAAAGAAATGGGGAACCCTCACACGCAGGAAGAATACCTCTATTCCATTTCTCCCCTGTTTCATGCAAATAATATCACCAAGCCGGTTTTGGTTTTGCAGGGTGCCAATGATCCCCGCGTCCTCCAGGTGGAATCTGACGAAATGGTGGAAGCGGTCCGTGCCCAGGGCGTCCCTGCTGAATATGTGGTCTTTCCCGATGAGGGCCACGGTTTTGCCAAAAAGAAAAATCAAATTGCCTCTAATGAAGCAATCCTGAATTTCTTGGACAAATACCTGAAAGGAGAATAATTATGCCCTCCTTCCCCGCTGAAATGATGGCCGCTATGTTCGGAAATCTTGAAGAAAAAACCGGGAATAAACTCTGATTGCTTTCAAAACGCGGGAGAAAGATGAGCCGGCCCTGAATTCTGAACCGGATATTGATTCTGAGTTGAAGGGCTGGCTGAAGCAAGCCTATGACACCACCTGAAAAATAGCCATGTCTCCATTGGGGCCGAAAATTCAAACATGAGAATCAATGGCACTCCTTTCATGGATGAATCCATCCATCGCACCGAAAAAGTATCCAGCAATTTATATAGTCATTTCATTATAATTAGTGGTCCGAATGATATTGATTTATGGTTAATCCGCTGGATCAATGAAGCTTACACCCTCACAAATGAAAGATAATTGTCAATGAAAAAGTTTATTTTAATTCCTCTAATTTTTTTCAGCGCATGCTCACTTTCGGACAATCAATCCAAACCAAACATTATTGTTATTATGGCTGATGATCTGGGCTATGGTGATGTGGGTACTTACGGCGCCAAACCGGAAAACATCAAAACGCCAAATATTGATAAACTAGCGGAAGGTGGTTTAAAATTCACCAGTGGATACTGCTCCGCATCCACTTGCACACCGACTCGATATTCTTTCCTTACCGGTTCTTATGCCTTTCGCAAAAAAGGGACAGGAATCGCGCCTCCCAATGCGCCGGCCATTATTCAACCCGGAACAGAAACGATTGCCTCTTTATTGAAAAAAGCAGGATATAAAACAGCCGTCATCGGGAAGTGGCATTTGGGATTGGGCGGTCCTGAAGGTCCCGACTGGAATGGTGAACTGAATCCCGGACCAGGGGAAATAGGTTTTGATTACAACTTCCTTCTCCCCACCACCAACGACCGTGTGCCCCAAGTTTATGTAGAGAACCATCATGTACGGAATCTGGATCCAAACGATCCACTTTGGGTGGGACGCAAAAAGCCCAGCGAAGATCATCCCACGGGAATTACCCACCGCAATACATTGCGGATGAATTGGAATGATGGCCATAACAATACGATCCATAACGGTATTGGGCGAATCGGTTTTTATACTGGCGGCCATGCCGCCCGTTTCAGGGATGAAGATCTGGCTGACGAATGGCAAAAACAGGCGAACAAATGGATCGAAGAAAACAAGGATGATCCGTTTTTTCTCTTTTTTTCCTCCCATGATATACACGTCCCACGCATGCCCCACGAACGGTTTCAGGGCCAATCGGGCATGAGTTATAGAGGTGATGCCATTGTGCAATTGGACTGGAATGTGGGTGAGATCAGTAAGACATTGGATCGCCTCAATTTGACTGAGAATACACTGGTCATTTTTGTGTCCGACAATGGTCCCGTTCTGGATGATGGTTACGATGATCTCGCCAATGAAGCATTGGGTGATCATAAACCGGCGGGCCCTTACGGTGGCGGTAAATATACCGTTCGGGAAGGGGGTACGCGTACCCCCTTCATCACCTATTGGAAAGGTAAAATACAACCGGGCGTTTCCGATGAAATGGTATCCACGATTGACTTGGCGGCCAGTATGGCTGCCTTAACCGGTGTGGACTTACCCCATGATGGTGTTTTAGACAGCTTTAATCTTTTGGATGCACTATTAGGAAAACGGGGCGCCAAAGGACGAGACCATATCGTTTCCCAAGATAATGGGCTCCGTGGAAATTACGGAATCCGTGTTGGTGAGTGGAAGCTCCAAAGGCATGATTCAAAACGAATGTATAACGGCGATCTATCTATGACCAGATGGCCTGTACCCCAATATACCTTATTTAATCTTGGTGAAGATATTGGCGAGACGAAGGATGTGGCTGATCAATATCCTGAAATTATGAATCGTATGAAGCATCAACTTCAATTCATTATTGACACCGGTCGAAGCAGACCGAAAAAATCAAAATAATGCGTAGGGTCTAGGTATGCCGTAGGCCCTACAATTATTAAACAGAGCTGCCTATCAGTTCAAATTCATTTGCGGATTCTATTTGTACATTTACGAATTCACCCTTGTCTACCACCCCTTTAACATGGACGATATTATCAATCTCCGGAGAATCAAATTCCGTTCTCCCCACAGAAACTGTTTCGCCAATTTTATCCACTAAAACTTTAAAGGTTTGTCCTACCATGGCATCATTTTTCTCTGCGCTGATACCAGCTTGAAGATCCATGATCTGGGCCTTGCGCTCGTTTTTTACTTCAGCGGGCACATTGTCATCCAAGGCTTCCGCCAAAGTCCCTTCCTCTTCTGAATAGGTAAATACACCCAAACGGTCAAATTGTATTTCTTCAATAAAATCGTAGTGCTGTTTGAATTCATCCTCCGTTTCACTGGGATAGCCCACAATCAACGTGGTTCGAATTCGAATATCAGGAATCGCAACCCGAAGGCGGTTGATTCGATCGCGGATTCCATCCTGCCCTAAACCCCGACGCATGGATTTTAAAATATTATCAGCACCGTGCTGGATCGGCATATCGAGATATCGGCAAACCCTTTCCGATTCCGCCATGGCATCAATTATCCGTTGAGATAAATGGGCCGGGTGGGCATAGTGCAAACGAATCCAGTCGATATCCAGCTTATTCAATTCTTTAATTAAGTCGCTGAGGTATTTTTTCGGTTTCAAATCCCAGCCGTAACTGGTGGAATCCTGGGCGATAACCAGCATTTCTTTCACGCCTTGATCAACCAATTTTTCTGCTTCCCACATGATGGAATCAATTCCCCGGCTTTTTTGCAATCCCCGCATGATCGGAATACTGCAGAATGAACACCCATTATCGCACCCTTCTGCAATTTTCAAGTAGGCATAATGGCTGGGCGTCATCAAGGAGCGATAGAATAATGGATCATCCTTGGCGTAATCTTTCCCTGTGAGAAAGAATACTATTTGTTTATGATCATTACTGCCAAAAAAGCGATCCACTTCTGGAATCTCAGCGGCCAATTCCTCCGGGTATCTTTCAGATAGGCAACCCATCACTACGAGCTGCTTCAAATTCCCGGATTTTTTTAATTCTGCGGCCTGGAGGATGGTTTCGATGGATTCCTCCCGCGCCATATCCAAAAATCCGCAAGTGTTCACCACGATTGTATCCGCCTCTTCCGGTTCTTCGGTGATATCGAAATAGGAATTCCTAAGTCTTCCTAGGAGGATTTCAGAATCCACAAGCGCCTTGGCGCATCCAAGGCTGATCATATTCAATTTTTTATTGGAGTCACTCATGAAGATTCTCCAGTCCCCAGTAGTCCTTGAACATATTCATTGCGGTTAAATAAAAATAAATCATCCAAATCTTCACCGATGCCAATGAATTTCACCGGAATTTCCAATTCTTTATATAGAGGGAATACAATACCACCTTTGGCAGTACCGTCCATTTTGGTGAGCACTGCCCCGTCCACTTGGACCGTGTTGGCAAACTCCCGTGCCTGAATCAGTGAATTCTGCCCTAAACTGGCATCTAAAGTGATAAGGGAATGGATCTCAAATTCTGGGAATCTGGATTCAATAACCCGGTACATTTTTTCCAGTTCCGCCATGAGGTTTTTATAGGTGTGCAGCCGACCCGCCGTATCCACAATAGTAATGTCCATTTCTTGAGATTTAGCAGTTGTAAGTCCATCAAATAAAACAGCAGATGGTTGTTGGGATTTTTCATTGCAGACAATATTAACATCCAACCGTTTGGCCCAAATCTTGAGCTGTTCCACCGCTGCCGCCCGGTAAGTATCCGCGGCCACCAAAAGAACCTTTTTACCTAATGATTTATAATGATTCGCCAGTTTAGCAGAAGAGGTTGTTTTCCCGGTTCCATTCACACCGACCACCATTAACACCACCGGCTTCGAATGGGAAACTCGGTTATTCTGATTTCTCGGCAGGATGGAGACAAGGTAATTCTCTACTTCATCAATGAATCCTTCTTTTTGGTTTTTCTCCACCACACCCAAAACAGCTTCCACCGTGTCGAATCCCATATCGGCCGAAATAAGTGTATCTTCTAATTCTTCCAGGGACTCCGGACTGACTTTACGTTTCAATACCGAATCAAAGGCATCAGCAACTGTTTCCCTTGTCCGCCGAAGGGCTTGAAAAATCTTCCCCATGAAGGCCATTTATCTAATCTCTTTAAAAGTGTAGAAAAATGTCTTGAAATAGACAATCCAACTGACGGAAAGCAAGAATGTAGAAATGTATATCGTAACATCCTGCATCCAAGGGAAGGCTTCCCATGGCCAGATGTGAACCAGTACCGCCAGAGCCGTGATACCCGCGGCCCATTTTCCCCACCAGTTGGCACTTAAAATGAAATGGTCATGATTTAAAAGATAAACAGCCGGTAGTGCAATCACCACATAGCGCACCAGATAGAAGACAAAGAACCAACCCGGGAAACGACCCACCAGCGTCAAATAAGATATAACCGATAAAATGCAAGCAAAGTCTGCAATAGGATCTATCCATTTCCCAAAATGGGTGACCTCATGGGCCTTCCGTGCAACCCATCCATCCAGGGCATCCGATAGCACCGCCAGGACTATTAGGGAGAATGTAGTTGTACCTAAAGCCGGATCCCTAAGGGTATAAATTATCGGTACCGCTAAAACGGCGCGGCCGATACTGATCATATTCGCCAGTGTCAAGATCCTGGTGGGGTCGGTTAATTTGGTTTTAATCAGCATCAATCAATACATCTTTGTTGTTTGTCACCGTTTGAGTATCTAAATCATAGATCTGGTCACAATGGACGGACACAAACTGTTTATCGTGGGAAATAAGAACCATGTGTTTATGGGTTAAAACTTCCTGTAAAAAACGACTCAAAATAAACTTTTGATTCCATCCTAGTCCAAAGGTTGGTTCGTCTAAAATAAGGATATCGTATTCACAATGCGCCAGGATGATAATCAAAGCCATACGTAACGTTGACCATGGGATATCCAAGGCGGACTGATTTTTAACAATCTCCCAATTGATTTGGTATGAATTCAGGTGGTTGATGCATTTATTAATCAAACGGGGATTTAATTTTTGGTTAACCACCAATTCGGATAACAGTGATTCTAAAGAATTGGGACCCAACATGTGCTCCGGAAATTGATCCAATGCCGCTACGGAAGATGTTTTATCACTTAAACCAAGTGTAATTTCCCCCTGGGAAGGTGAAATTAATCCTGTCATTAATTTTGATAAGGTCGTTTTTCCTTTACCATTTTTGCCGATTAATCCTATGGATCGCGATTGATTGATTATACATGACCAATTATCTATTAGCGGAACCGGACTGTTTTCATAATTAAAAACTAAATTGTCTATTTTTAGTGTTAATTCACCTTTTGGGTGATGATAATTATAGGGTGCTAACTCAAATGTGTCATCCAATGAATTAAGTCCGGATAAACTCAATTCCCACTTCGTATCCCCAAATTCCAAATCTTCAGGATCAGAAGAAAACCATAATATAGTTTTATCATTTGATATTTTTTGCCGAATCCACTGTATGCGGGATTTTTTAGAATTTTCATTTAAAAATGATAAACTATCATCAATCAAAATCAACTGTGGATCAGTGCTAAAGGCCGTTACCAGGTTTAGCATTTCCATCTCTCCACCACTTAAGGATTCCGGATGGCGATGCCAGTCTTTAATAAAGGGTAATTCCTTTTTTAAGGATGATAGTCTTTCCTGGAGTTCACCGGAATAAATAGATTGACACTCAGGGGCAAAAGCCAATTCAGATTCAAGGGTATAAGATAATATCTGGTTTTCAGGATTTTGAAACAAGATCTGAATAGATTCCGGGACTGAAATTTCTGCAAGAGTGAAGTTAGAATTCAGATCGGATTGAAAACCGGCGATAGAACGAATGAAATGGGACTTTCCGCTGCCGCTTTCCCCATAAATTACATGCAGCCCCGGAGGAAAAGAAAAATGGTCCGAATTACCAAACTTTGGAAAATTCAGTTCAAAAGAAATCTGTTCAATCATGAATCAGGTTACGTACAACCCGCGTCGAAGAACCCAGGTTACGGTGGATGACATCCGTTGCTGCGTAACTGGCTTTAATAAAAGCATTCCTGTCTTCAAATAAATGTTTAATCCCCAAGTAAAGGTCTGTTCCAGATTCAATCGAAAAACCTCCGCCATCTGCAATTAATTCTTCCGCTTCATGAAAATTATTATACCGGGGACCAAAAAATACCGGTAACCGGGCAATCGCCGGTTCCATCACATTGTGCACGCCGGATGAAAACCCGCCGCCAATATAGGCAATTCGGCCAAACCAGTACAGTTGGGATAAGCGGCCAATCGTATCTACAATGATCACCTCTGCATCAATTTGGCCAGGATTTTTATACCCTAACCTTCCTGTGGAAAAATGTTTTGATTGGAAAAAAGATTCGGCAGTTGACACAATTCTTTCGCTGGGTTCATGAGGAACCCAAACCAAAGATAAATCTTCTACTTCCTTCATCAAGCTCACGATAGAATCCAGGATCACCATTTCATCTTCAGAATGAACACTACCGATAAGCAGCCGTTTCGGGCGCAGCAAGACTGATTCAGTACGTTCCCGAGTAAATTTATCCGCCTTCCTTTTCACCTGGTCATAGCGTGGATTTCCCAAAACACGCACGATGGGCTTTCCCACGGGATAAAGAATGCGTTGAAGCCGATTATGGTCCTGGTTAGAAATGGTGTATATGGCCGAAAGACAACTATATACATTGCCGTAAAAATTTCGAATCCCCGGAGAAAGTTTTATAGTATTCTCTGAAAATCGTGCCGCGAATAATGTAGAATGAATCCCTAAGAATTTGGCACCCCAGATCAGGTTTGGCCAAACATCGTAGGCAGCTAAAATCAATTTTTTTGGTTGAATGGTTTTTAAACATTTCTTAACGACCCAGGGTATATCGAAAGGCAAATACACTTTGCAATCAATATGTTCATCGTTTACATGGTTATACCCGGACGGCGAGAAAAAACTCACCACCGAAAGTGATTGCGGCTCAACTTCTTTTAGTCCGGTGAGAACTGGTTTCACCTGTTCAAATTCCCCATGGGATGCAGCGTGAAACCAATAAATTGTTTTTCCCGCACCCCTTTCATCCATGAATGATTTTAATTCACGAAATGAGCGGTACCGTCCCATCATACCGTCGCGGATTTTTTTATTTACTAAAGAACCGATAATGCCAAAGGCAAACAATAAGGGCAGTAAAATTAGATTATAAATAATTTTCCAAAAAATCATTGTTCCAATACCCTGGAAATAGCCGAAAGAACCTGGTCGGGCTGGATGCCGGTCATACAATACTGCTCCTTTCGGTAGCAGCGAATACTCCCATTTTGGGAACATGGCCGGCACCATAAATTATTGTTTTTCACAGCTCGGGATTCATTTAAAAATACGCCGGCGCCGGTTTCCCGGGATGTAGGCCCTAATAGGGTTACAGCCGGAATACCTAATGCTTCTCCCGCATGGAGGAAACCGGTATCGCTCCCGAGGACAAATTCAGATTGACTTACGATAGCCAATGATTCTCTTAAATTTGTTGTCCCATGCACATCCACTACCTTGGAATCTGCATTATTTTTAATCAAATCACAAATATGATCATCCTTCCCCCCAACAAGGACAGGATTAATATTAAATTTATCAACACAATCATCAATCACCTTGGCATACCGGTCCGGACTCCAGCGTTTCTGGGGCCATGCCGCTCCCGGTGTTACAACGCAATATTTCCCTTTTAAACCCAGTTGATTTAATAATTCTTTTGCTCCGCTTTTTTCAACATCGGAGACAAATAATTGTGTGGTTTCTATGGAATAATTTTCCGGAATAAATTTGGAAATAGGTTCATGGAGCCAAGTACGAACAGAAAAATTCTCCGGAAAGTCATTTTTATGCAGTGCAAAAAGTTTGAACCGTTTCCATCGCGGCTTTTTTATATAAACGTTTTCAGTGGTGATAAATCCTTTTCGAATCACTTGGGAACGGGTGGTGTTATGGAGATCAATCGCTAAATCATAGCCCATCATTTCCATTTCAAACCCTGTTTGGCGGAGTGTTTTATACCCGGCATTGATATCTACGGCATGGATTTTATTAATATGAGGTTGCCTTTCCAGTAAAGGTGAATATTTTGAAAGAGTCATAAAATCAATTTGAATATCGGGAAAATACTTTTTAAGGGTACCTACCACAGAGGTGGTCTGGACGATATCCCCTATCGAACTGAAACGAAGGACCAGGATGGTCCGAGGATTGGTCATGAAATCAGCCTGTACGCTGGGCGTTAAAACTAATTAGATCCACCATGGATTGTTTATAGGGTGAATCTAGGTAAGGTGAAATGGCATCCAAGGCCTGGTGATTAAATTCCTCTATTTTTTGTTCTGCATAATTGAAACCGCCTGCACCGTCAACGATTTCCCTCAGATCGTTTAAATCGTTGGAGGATTTCTTCTTGAGTGATAATATTTTTTTTACCAGACGTGTTTCTGTCCTTGAAAGTTTTTTATAGGAATGAATCAGCGGTAGTGTAACCATATTCCTTTTTACATCGGCCCCCAAATCCTTGCCTGTCTGTTTTTCGCTTCCTAAAAGGTCAAATAAGTCATCTTTTACTTGGAAGGCCATTCCCAGTTTTGTTCCGTAGGTAACCATGGCTTTACGGTCCTTTTCCTCCCCTGTTGAAGTAATAGCTCCCAATTCGCAGCTGGTGGAAATGAGGGAGGCGGTCTTTTGATAAATCATGTCATAATACACATCTTCCGTCATGGATTTGGTCAAGGATTTTTCTATTTGCAGGATTTCACCGGCGGCCAGTTTTTCCGCTGTGTCCGCAATTAGCTGCAAGGCAGCAAAATCTTTTAAGCCCACCATATTGATGAGTGTTTTACTAAGGATGAAATCTCCCATTAAAACAGCAATTTTATTTTTCCATACGCGGTTAATGGAGGGAAATCCACGGCGTTTTTCAGCTTCATCCACTACATCATCATGAATGAGAGTGGCGATGTGGAGTAATTCAATCATGGCTGCGGCACGATAGCTGTTTATGGTGGGCTGACCACAAACCCGGGAAGATAATATAGTCAGCACCGGACGGATGTGTTTCCCTTTATGGCGAATAATATATTTCCCGATAAGATTGATGAGCCGTACTTCTGACCTGAGGGCATTGCGAAACTCCTGTTCGAAGAGTTTAATATCCTCAAATATTGGGTCGGTAATGTGTTTTAGGGATTTAAGGTCTTTTTTCACGGCAGGAAATTACCCCTGTTTATTTCGATTTACCAACCAACTCACACCAATGCTGATTTCATACAGTAACATCAAGGGGATGGACATAAGAACCAGGCTTACCGGATCCGGGGGTGTAATAAAAGCGCTTAAGACCAGGATCACAACGAAGGAATGACGGCGGTAATGGCCCATGAATGCCGGTGTTAATAATCCGATAATGGATAGGATAAACACCAGTACCGGCAGCTCAAAAATGAAACCGCTGCCGATCATAAGCCAAGTGATGAAATTAAAATAATAATTGATGGAAAAATTGTTTTGAATTCCACTCATTCCCACGGACGTGAAAAAATTCAACGAAAATGGAATGAGAACTGTATAAGCAAAAATAAGTCCAATCAAAAATGATAGATAGGTAAAAAAGATGAGTGGTGCGACATATTTCTTTTCATTCAAGTAAAGGCCGGGGGCAATGAATTTCCACAATTGATACGTTAAAACCGGAATCGCCAGCACCACACCGCCGATTATGGCAATCCCCCACTTAATCATGAACATGCCCTGGACCTTCAACACCTGCAAATCCATAGGGGCGTCTAAATCCCTAGTTGGCACAATCAAAAATTCAATAACTTGGTCAATAAAGAAGAAAGTAATGACGGCACCAACCAAAACCGATCCTAACGATTTCACCAGCCGCCAGCGTAATTCTTCCAAGTGGTCGAGAAAGGGCATGGAATGCTGATCTTCAGTCATTGGCGCTTAACAGGGAATGGGCCACTTCGTGTGGTGACGCATTAGTGCTGTTTAAATTATGAATGGATTCTTCCAGTTTGTTCAATTTTGCCTGAGTCCAGAACTCCCTGAGTAGCCGGTCCTGGACCAAATTAAACACTCTTTTCCGGTGCCGATCGAGCTGTTTTTGTGCCATCAAACCTTCATCTTCCATAACTTGAATAAATTCGTTTAATCCATTATAAAGTTCACCAATTCCTTCATTTCGATCCGCAGATGTACTGAAAACAGGTGGTTCTAATTTTCCTTTTTTGTTAAATGCATGGAGAATACTTTTCAGGGATTGAGCCAATCGTCCGGCCCCATCCCGGTCGGATTTATTAACTACAAAAACATCTGCAATTTCGATTAGTCCTGCTTTCATCAACTGGATTTCATCCCCCGATTCCGGTACGAGAACAACCATGGTCAAATCCACTGCCTTGGCAACATCGTGTTCTCCCTGCCCTACGCCCACAGTTTCAAAAATGACCACATCTTTTCCGCTGGCAGCGAGGAGATCCCCTACATCCTGGGCTTTTCGGGCCAGACCCCCCAAATCCCCGTGAGAACCCATACTGCGGATAAATACATTGTTATCCCAAATATAATGATTCATACGGACACGATCGCCTAAAAGGGCGCCTCCGGTGAATGGACTGGTGGGATCCACTGCCACAACACCCACACTTTTCCCGTCACTAATTATCTGTTGAATGAGCTGATCGACAAGGGTGCTCTTCCCTGATCCCGGTGGACCGGTGATTCCAATTCTTAGGGCCTCATTGGCGTGAGAGTGAACTTCATGGAAAAATGCATCAGAGATTTGTCCATTAAATTCGATTTCACTGATGACCCTCGAAAGGGCATGATGATCGTTCGATCGAATTCGATCCAGCGTATCAGAATCCATTGTGTTTACGGTTTTTATTAAGAGAATGCTTGACGAAAAGCGTCAAAATTATATATTGTAATATCCCGGTTTTCCCGTTTGACAAACGCTTTATCTTCTAACAATTTCAGGGTGCGCGATACGGTCTCCCGGGATGTGCCGGCCATATTGGCAATATCTTGCTGGAAAGGAAGGTTTTGAACCGTCACATGGCCCTGCTTGATGGTGCCCAGTTCTTCCGCCAGTCGGACGAGTGTAATGCCGATGCGTTGTTCAGAATCACTTAGTGAAAGGCTTTCAATCTGTTGATCGCTTTTCCTTAAGCGAACGGCCAATTCTTCAAGTAAGGCAATGGCAATTTTCGGATAGGATTCCAGGCAATCAAGAAAATCACTGCGGGAGAGGGTCAGGACTTCTGCATTATCATTGGCTACAATATTGGCGGACCGTCCTTCCCCGTCTAAGAGGGACATTTCACCAAAGAAGTCACTTTCACCCAAGATAGCCAAAATTACCTCCCGGCCGTCATCACTGAGGCGCGTTACTTTTACCGCACCCTTGGAAATAATAAAGAAGGTTTCACCCCGGCTTTCTTCCAAAAGAATCATTTGTCCTTTTTCATATTTCCGGGGCACCATTTTGGATGCGATTTTGGCCAGGTCTGATTGGGTCAAATCAGTGAATATAGGAACATTACGAAGATGTTTGACTTTACTCATGGCCGAAAATACTATAGATAAGAGGATAAATGGTATCAGTAAAATTAAGACCTTTAAAATTCAGTGGTTGTGACGAATGTCACAGAAAAAGAAATAAAAGAATTAATCCAATTCACTTATTTCCAATAAATCAATGAGCATACCCCCCACCACAAAGTCTCCGGAACTCATTTGAATTTTTAAATTGTATCCAAGTGGTATAGGAGCAGTTGATACTAATTTATATTCTTTCCAATTTTTATCAATTAAATAAACTGAGCCGAGGTCAATCCATTCCGATTTTCCCTTGACGGCGATAATCGAAACACTTCCTCCGTTAACAAGAACCTTGCCCATAAATCTCACAGTAAAAAGATCTTCAGATTCGATTCTTCCTAGATCCAATACCATATGAGGTACAACACATCCCCCTGATACATATAATGATCTTTTGCCGCCGCCGGCAGGGACTTCATTTTTACATTCAGCATATTCACCGTTTTCCCATTGATCCATTGATTGATATTCTTCGAATGAAGTGGAATATAGAAAATCACTGATCGTTCCAAATATTTTTTCACACCCTGTAGAAAGAAATCCAAGGGACAGAATCAAAAGACAAGTTCGACGAAGATTATTTTTCATAACTGGTTAAATCTTAATTGGGAGATGATACTACAATCAATACATTTTTTCTTTTGGCGGAGTGGGTGAATAAAGAATAACTTCGCGTCCGAAATTTTAACCATTATTTGAGGATTAAAATGGATAGACATCCGCAACAAATCAAGCGAGAACGGCAGGACAAAAAACGCCACGAATTTAATGTGGCTAAAATGTCTGAAATGAAGACCGCCATCAAACGTGTATTGGAGTCCACCGATGCTGAAAAAGCAGACGGCCTTTATAAATATGCTGTCAGCACCATAGACAAAATGGTCAGTAAAGGACATCTTAAAAAGAATACTGCTGCCCGCCGAAAATCACAGATTACACGGCACCTGAATTCGTTATCTGCATAAAACACTTTTTTGTATTTCATTCAATCAAAAACCCCTGAAATATACAGGGGTTTTTTGTTTTTTTCAGTATCCTGAACCTGTCCCTGCCTGTCCGGCAGGGACAGGTTCAGGACTCAAAATATAAATAGCTTTGAAAAACACCTATAAAGTCCCCTCTGTCAAGAAGGGTGTTCCCCGCAGTATGCGGGAGGCGGGGTATATTTAAATAATGAGTTTTTATAAAGTGACCATAAAATCACACTTCGTCAAGCTCAGTGTGACAATTATACTAACTATCCGACACCTGGTAGTTGGGTGCCTCTTTCATGATCTTCACTTCGTGGGGATGATTCTCCTTCACCCCCGCTGAGGTGGTCTGTATGAATTCTGCTTTTCCATGGAAATCTTTAATATCCTTCGCGCCGCAATATCCCATGGATGACCGCAAGCCGCCCATAAGCTGGTGAATCGTATTCCGAACGGATCCCCGATAGGGCACCATCCCTTCTATACCTTCCGGTACTAACTTCGTGGCTTCGGCCCCTTCCTGGAAATAGCGGTCACCGCTACCCTCCTGCATGGCGCCTAAGGAACCCATGCCGCGGTAAGATTTATACTGCCGTCCTTCATATAAAATGAATTCACCTGGACTTTCGTCCATCCCTGCCAAAATACTCCCCAGCATGACCACTTCGGCCCCTGCAGCAATGGCTTTTGACAAATCACCACTGTAGCGAATACCACCATCAGCGATCACGGGAATATCATGCTTCTGGGCTTCATCCACACAATTCATAATGCCGGATAACTGGGGCGTGCCCACGCCGGCCACGACACGGGTAGTACAACTGGCGCCGGCACCGATCCCCACCTTCACACAATCCACACCAGCATCAATGAGTGCTTTCGTTCCTTCCCCGGTGGCCACATTCCCAGCAATAACCTGGAGGTCACCAACGGAACTCTTTATATTTTTAGCGGCCTTCAATACACCGGCTGAATGACCGTGGGCTGTATCAATTACAATGACATCTACGTCTGCATCGGATAAAGCCTGTGCTCTCTCCATCGCATCATCGTTTACACCCAAAGCTGCGCCAACTCTTAGCCGGCCGTTTTGATCTTTACAGGCATTGGGGAAATCTTCTTTTTTCTGGATATCCTTCACAGTGATCAACCCTGCAAGACTGCCCTTATTATCAACCACTAATAACTTTTCTATACGGTGTTCCTGGAGGACCTCTTTTGCTTCTTCCAAGGTGGTCCCCTGTGGTACCGTCACCAGCTTATCTGAAGTCATCCTGTCGCGAACAGATAAATCATTATTCGTTTCGAAACGGATATCACGGTTGGTAATGATACCGATTAATTTTTCATCTTCCACCACTGGTAATCCGCTGATATGGTAATTGGCCATGACGTTCTTTGCGTCACGAATAGTTTTGTCCGCAGAAAGCGTTACAGGATTAACAATCATACCACTCTCGGAACGCTTCACACGATCCACCATGAGTACCTGTTGCTCGATGGATAAATTCTTATGGATGATCCCGATTCCCCCTTCTCGGGCCAAGGCCACGGCCATATCACTTTCGGTGACCGTATCCATGGCGGCGGACAGGAGTGGTATATTCATGGTGATCTTATTGGTCAAGCGCGTCTGGAGATTCACTTCTCGGGGGAGTACGTTGGATTCCTGGGGGACGAGAAGTACATCGTCAAAGGTTAATGCTTGGACAAATGGAGGTCTGTTTTTCATAGGTCTAAAGTAGTTTCATACGCTTTTTAACGTTGATTATAATTTTTTTTGATTGGATCAAATCATTAATGGATTGTATGTCAGCAGTAATGGGATGATCTTCTGTAGTCAAAACACGGTGGTATTTCAAAAGGTTCATCACCGGGATGAGGCCTTTTCCGGAGGATAATTTTTTATGAAAGCGGTGGTTCACATTCCCCGCCACTAATAATTCAATAGCTATAATTGTACTTACATTTTTTAAGATCCGAAGACATTTCCGTCCCGCCCAAGGGGCCATGCTCACGAAATCTTCCTGGCCGGCAGAGGTGGAGATAGAATCCACACTGGCGGGATGGGCTAATGTTTTGTTTTCCGATGCCAGCGCCGCCGCGGTGACCTGGGCCAGCATAAAACCTGATTCCAATCCGGGATTCACAGCACCGAACATGGGAATACGATCTCCGATGCCTTTCATAAAATAATTGACTCGGCGTTCAGAAATGGCGCCGATCTCTGCCATGGCAATGGATAATGTATCCAATGCTTGGGCTACGGGCTCAGCGTGAAAATGACCAGAATTCATTACATCTCCGTTAGGAAAAACCAAGGGATTATCGGAAATGGAATTCAATTCATTGTTAATGATCATTTCTCCATTGATGAACACTTCACGACTAGAGCCATGAACGTGTGGAATACAGCGCACACAATAGGGATCCTGGATTCTACCGCAGTCATCGTGGGACTGGACGATTTCACTCCCTGCCAGCATTTTATATACATTGGTAGCGGATGCCACCTGGCCAGCGTGCTTCTTTAATTTGTGAATCTTGGGGGTGAATACGACTCTTGTGGATAAACTGGCCTCGGTGGAAAGGGCTCCTGAAATGTCAGCTGTTTCCAATAATTTTTGTGATTCGGCCAAAGCGCGGATGCCCAATGCCGTGGACACTTGCGTCCCGTTGATGAGGCTTAAGCCTTCTTTCGCTTCCAAGACGGTAGGTTCCAAATTGGCTTCTTTTAAGGCCAGCATTGCGGGCATAATACGATCCTGGAAATGGACATCCCCCTCCCCGATCATAGCCCGGGCCATATGTGCCAATGGCGCCAGATCGCCGGAAGCACCCACAGACCCCTGTCTTGGAATCACCGGGAGGATATCATGGTTGATCATCCCCACCAAAAGTTTGGCCAATTGGGGCCGAATACCGCTGTGGCCTTTGGCCCAAGTCATAAGTTTCAGGACCATGGTGATCCGTGTAACACCCAGGTCCAATGGTATACCCACACCACAGGCATGGGAGCGAACCAAATTTAGTTGAAGCAATTTTTGATCATCAGGACTTATTGATACAGTGCTCAGTTGTCCGAAGCCCGTATTCACACCATAGATCTGTTGGCCTGAACTAAGAATGTTTTTTAAAACTTTGTGGGAATCGCCAATGGCTTTCTTAGCCTCGGGGCTGAGGCTGATGCGGGCGGGGCCATCCAAAAGGGGCGCTAAATCACGCCAACTGATTGAACCTTGGGAAATAAGTAGTCCACCCATTGAGCAATTTAGGACTTTTTATGAACATTGAACAAGAATAGTGAGATGAAAATATACTTTATCAATGATCGGGTGTAAATTGATAATAAAAAATAGATTATGATCCCAACAATTCCTTACTACTTGCTATTATTAATGATGAAATTGTTGGCGTACTGCAATTGACATTTATTCTGAATCTTACTTACCGGGGCAGTTGGCGTGCCATGGTTAAAGGCGTCCGTGTATCTTTAAATTTTCGTTCAAAAGGAATCGGCAAAGCTTTAATAGAAGAAGCCATTCGCCGCGCCAAAATAAAAGGATGCTGAATAGTCCAACTGACGACAGATAAAACACGCCCAGCAGCTATTCGATTCTATGAACAATTGGGATTCACCCCATCCCATGAAGGAATGAAACTCCACTTAGATTAGGTTCAATTAACAATGCATATTCGATCGTAATTGTTTTTAGCCATTTTTAAGACTTTCTCTGTTTGACCCTCTCCTACCTTTCACGTATTTTCGCCGCGTAAATTATGTCTGTAACAGGGAAGTTAAGTCGAAATGAATTCCAAAAAAGATATATTATTAACGGTGGTTCTAGCGAGTATCTTTTTAATTGCAGTGTTTGCAATGCCCACCGATAAAGCTGTTTATAAAGTGGAAGCTAAAACGGTAGCAATAGACAGTAATCCGTTTTACCTGGAAAGTGCCCTCTATTTCAAATATCCGCCATTTGATAAATATAGAAATGAACACTACGCCCCCGCTTTCGAAAAAGGCATGGCGCAGCATGTGGAAGAGATCGAAGTCATTGCCAACAGCAGCGATGCACCCACTTTCGAAAATACGATTGTCGCCATGGAAAAATCAGGCGCCCTCCTGGATCGCGTTTCCACTGTCTTCTTTAGCCTCATTTCCGCCCACACCAATGACGAGATGGAGAAGGTCCGCAGCGACATGGCACCGAAACTGTCGGCCCACAGGGACAACATCCTTTTAAATGAAAAATTATACGAACGTGTTTTAACCATTTATAAAAAGCGGAACGACCTCGGCCAGGATGGGGAAGGTGTCCGGCTGATGGAAAAATATTATACGGATTTCGTCCGCGCAGGGGCTAAACTTTCACCGAAAGAAAAAGAACGTCTGAAGGCCATCAACAGTGAAATTGCCGTCCTCCAGACTACTTTCAGCCAAAATGTATTGAAAGAGGTCAATGCCCTGGCCGTGGTAGTGGATTCCAAAGAGGAACTGGATGGTCTAACCGAGGCGGCCATCGAAGCGGCGGCCAACGAAGCCATATCAAGGGAATTGGAAGGTAAATACTTATTAACCTTGAAAAACACCAGCGGCCAACCGCCTCTCTCTTCACTCACCAATCGTGATCTCAGGGAACGAATCCATAAAACATCCCTGTCCCGGGGCAGCCGCGGCGGTGAATTCGACAACCGTAAAATACTGTCCAAAGTGCTGAAGCTCCGGGCGGAACGCGCTTCCCTCATGGGCTATGACAACCACGCAGCCTATAGGCTGGAAGTCCAGACCGCCCTGAAGCCGATTGCCGTCAATGAACGTCTCAGTAGCCTTGCCCCAAAAGCAGTGGTCAATGCGAAAAAAGAAGCGGCAGATCTACAAAAAATGATAGATGCTGATGGAGGCGGTTTCCAACTGGCTTCCTGGGACTGGGATTTCTATACGGAAAAAGTGCGGGCCGACCGCTACAATTTTGATGCGTCCCAGCTAAAACCCTATTTTGAGATAGATAACGTACTCCAAAATGGTGTCTTTTTTGCGGCGAATCAATTATTTGGTATCACCTTTAAAGAACGGTTTGACCTTCCTGTTTATCAAGAAGATGTACGGGTTTTTGAAGTATTCAATGAAGATGGTTCTATTTTGGCTCTTTTCATATATGACGGCTATGCAAGATCCTCCAAACGGGGCGGCGCATGGATGAATGCCTATGTCGGCCAATCAAAACTGAAAGGCAATAAACCGGTAATCGCCAACCACCAGAATGTAGTAAAACCCCCAAAAGGCGAGCCCACCCTTCTTACCTTTGAAGAAGTGATCACTGCGTTCCACGAATTCGGCCATGCCCTGCATGGCATGTTTTCTAACGTAACCTATCCCTACTTTGCCGGTACGTCCGTTCCACGGGATTTTGTGGAGTATCCCTCACAAGTAAATGAAATGTGGGCCATTTGGCCGGAAGTACTGAAGAATTACGCTGTCCACTATGAAACTGGTGAAGCCATGCCCCAAGAATTGCTGGACAAAGTTTTGGCCACCCAGAAGTTCAACCAAGGCTTTGCCACCACTGAATATTTGGCCGCCTCCATTTTAGATCAGTCCCTTCACCAACTCACCCCCGATCAAGTGCCGAAAGGGGATGATTTAATGGCATTTGAGGCGGATGCCCTTAAGACAGCAGGTATTGCTTTGGATGTAATTCCACCTCGCTACCGCAGCACCTATTTCTCCCATATCATTGGCGGCTATTCCGCCGGATACTACTCCTATATTTGGAGTGAAGTATTGGATGCGGATACGGTGGAATGGTTCAAGGAAAACGGTGGCTTAAAACGAGAAAATGGCGATCATTTCAGAAAGACACTCCTTTCTCGTGGTGGCAGCGAAGATGCCATGACCATATTTAAAGAATTCCGTGGGGCAGAACCGAATATTCAACCATTATTGGATCGCAGGGGATTAAACTAGAAAGAAGTCAGCCTACGAAAAAATATCTACTTATAATTTTAATTTGTCTTCCCTCAGTAAATTTAATTAACGGACAGGCCAAAGAAAAACCCAAAAAATACACAGCCATTGGGTTATTTGACCATAAAACGGGGTTAAGCATGTTTGGTATAACCAGAGCATTATATCAAACCAATAGATATGAAATATTCGCCGGGCTCGGATTAATTCCCACAGGCGCCTTGTCCTTGGGCTGGAAATACTATATGAATGATGGCCCCCTTCAATACTATTCTGTTTTGTCTATTCAACAAATTAACGCTATGGGTGGAGAGATTATTGCCCCTTATATCTCCTTGGGCGGAGAAAAGAAACTGACCGAAAAACTATATTTTAATTTTGGTGTCAGTACTGTCGTACGGTTTTACTCTGATAGAGCTCCAGATATTGTGCCCTTCCCTGCCTTCAATTTTAGCTGGCGAAAATAACTAAATATGTTAATTTTTCTCTAGACCATCTCGTAAAATGGTTTCAATTCTTGGCATTCCCTTAGATGAAAATTCTTCATTTTTAAAAGGGCCTTCCAAGGCGCCTCCCCTTGTCATGGATGCCTTTCGCTCGAAGGCATCCAACAAATTTGCCGAGAACGGTATTTATTGCGGAGAGCGGGACAGGGTCTCTTATATCGGGGAAATGCAGCTTTCTACCGGAGGAGCGGCCATGGATTCTATCCGAAAAACAATCAGCAAAGAATTGGATCGAGGCCAAAAAGTAGTTTCAATCGGCGGCGATCATTCTATCACCTTCCCCATTATTCAAGCTTACAGCCAATCATATCCCGATCTTAACATTCTCCATATCGACGCCCACCCTGATCTATACGATAATTTTGACAATAACCTTTATTCCCACGCATCTCCATTTGCCCGCATTATGGAAAATAATCTTGTGAATCGACTGGTACAGGTAGGTATCAGAACATTAAATACCCATCAAAAATCTCAGGCCGAACGCTTCGGGGTAGAAATCATAGAAATGATAGATTTTAACCCCGAAACCGTATTTACATTCGATGGCCCAGTTTACATTTCAATTGATATGGACGGTCTTGATCCAGCCTTTGCACCAGGCGTATCTCATTTTGAACCAGGGGGACTGTCCACACGCGATATTATTCGGATCATTCATCAGCTAAAAGGTAATGTTATTGGCAGCGATATTGTAGAGTACAACCCTGACCGAGACATCAATAACATGACAGCCATGACAGCAGCCAAACTAATGAAAGAGATCATCGGAAAAATGGTATTATTATAGATTTTATTGCGAAAAGCGTGCGACAATATCCATGTACTGCTTTGACCCTTCCCGCAGTGTTCGTACCTGAGTAGTAAAATCGACTTCATATAATCCAAATTTCATTTCGTAACCCTCCGACCATTCAAAATTATCCATTAGAGACCAGTAATAATAACCGCGGATATCCGCACCTTCCTTGATAGCTTTAGACACTGCATAAAGATAACGCTCAATATATCTTCTCCGACGATCATCTTTTTTATCGGCAATACCGTTTTCTGTAATAATTATAGGCACATCGATGTCCTTAACCCTTTTAATTGAGCGATAAATTGCTTCCGGATAAATGGGATAGAACATATCGGTCATTTCTTCATCAGGATAAAATTCAAAGCGGAAAAATTCCTTGGAATTTAATCGTGATTTTACCCGCTGGTGGGAATAGTTATTAAGACCAATAAAGTCTAAAGTACCGAGACCACTTTTATTAATGTATTTTACTTTATCCATGCCCGGCATACTGAACGAAAATTTACCGGTTTGGAAGTAATCTAGAGCACCTTGATTAAATACCCCATCTAATATACTGCAAACAAACCAATCCAGGGGATTCCAGCGGTTATAAGGATCAAAAGGAAAAACATTTTTAACAATACCCACTTGATAATTTTTTCCATCTGCACTGCTTTTCAATGCTTCATAGACCCTTGTGTGTGCAACCAGCAAATTTTTCATAACTTCGCCGGCCAGTTGAGGATTCTGCTTCCCAGGAGGCCAGACACCATTGAAATAACCCTGGCTGGTATAGACGGCCGGTTCATTTATCGTGCACCATATTGCCACATGATCTTTAAGCGAATCGAATACGCGTTGACTGAACCGAACGAAATAGCGAATATTTTCTTCATTTTCAAAGGCACCCATATCTTCGAACCACAGGGGGTTGGTAAAATGGTGTAAAGTGACTACTGGTGTGATTCCGGCGGCTTTCAAGGCGAGACATACATCGCGATAATGCTGGATTGCTGAATCATCGAAATTTCCTGCTTCCGGTTCAATTTTACTCCATTCAACCGAAAAACGATAAACACCAACGCCTAAAGCCTTGATCAACGCAATGTCTTCTTCATAACGGTTCCAGTGATCGCAGGCGATTGTAGAACGGTCACCATTATGGATTCTCGGATTGCCATCTGCTTTGAAGCCCCCTTCCCAACGGGACCAATTATTATTGCAATTACCTTCTACTTGATGGGAAGATGTGGCCACACCCCACTGGAACCCTGGGGGAAAATCTATTGTATCTACTTCAATTTTATTCCAGTCCCAACGAGTTTCAGGGTGACGAACCTGCATAGTTATAACATATATAAAAATCAGAGCAACCGGGGCTGCCAGTATCGAAAGCCATAGTTTAGTTTTAAATGATATCAATATTGAATCAGTTCAATTCATCCACACTGCTAAATACGGTCATGTCTACCGGAATGGCTTCGCTGAAAGCTACTCCATAGCGTTTGTTGACCACTCGATCATCCATCACGATAAAAATACCTTCATCATAAGCTGTGCGAATGAGACGGCCGAATCCTTGTCGAAAGCGGATCACTGATTCTGGCAGAGCATAATCCATAAAACGGCTGCCCCCCTCCGATTCAATCATATTGCCATAGGCCTTCACCAGGGGTTCTGTGGGCACATCAAATGGCATTTTTACAATAATCAGTATTTCAAGTAGATCTCCCGGGAGATCCACCCCTTCCCAAAAAGCATTGGTCCCCAGCAAAATCCCATTGGAAGATTGGTGCATGCCCCTTACCAAGCCCATGCGGGATGTTTGTCGTTTTTGGGCGTATATGGGTAATTCCCGGCCACCCTGTTTGCGCTGTAATAACTGGTAGGTACTGTCCAAATGGGCCCGAGCGGTGAAAAGAACCATCATCCGTTTTTTATACCGTTTGTGGCAGTTGTAGATCAAATTAGCCAACACATCCGGCTTCTGTCCATCGGTACGGGAATATTGGTAATAAGTCACCTGTTCATTGTAATGAAATGGACTTTCAAAAACAGCTGTTTTCAGATCGTCGTATTCAACACCGTTTAGCCCGGTGCGCTGAAGAAAATAATCAAATGAAGTACCGGTTCTTAATGTTGCGCTGGTGAGAATACAATAATCCAATTCCTTAAACAAGCCGGCTGATAAATCCCCTGCAAGATCCACGGGAGCACCCTGGACGGTTAGAATCAACTGTGTTTTTCCGCCAAAATGCTTGAAATTACCCTCATACCAATATACCCATGCGTCATCCTGTTTACCGGTAAGGGCCTGGATCAGCAACAAGGCATCGGTCATGAATCCCTCCCCCCGGTTAAATAATTGGTGGAGTTCCAGGAAATCTTCCCGGGTTTCATCAATATCGAGCAACGCTTCCCTGAATTTTCGCAACTGATTTCTTACTTCATGAAAGCCGCGATTCATCAATTCCAATTCGGCGGACAGGGACCCAAACTCTTCAGCCAGGTTTTGAATGATCAATTTGGTTGAATACTTGGCCTCGGGATCAAACCGGTGGAGGCTGTTGCCGACCATTTGGTCAAAGAATCCTTTTAAGGCCTCCCGGCAGGAAACCACACTTCGCCCGAGTTCCCGGCGATACCCTTCAAACTGGGGATGGAGCCCGCCCAGAGATTTGACCTGGTTATTCCAGCGCCCTGAATGGGAATGTTCCGGATCGACCCTGTCCAAAAAATAGCCTAAAGCACGCTGATCCAATACGGCTGTCAATTGGTGATAGGCGGCTTGGGGAATATTGTGTGCTTCATCAATAATCACGGTCTTATGTTCCGGCAAAAAGCCCATCCCTTCTCCCCCGGCCACCCGGCCTTTGGCCTCGGAGATCAATAGGGCATGGTTAACCACCACCAGGTTAGTTTGATAAACCATTTTTCTCAAGGGACCAAAATAACATCCGCCATGGCGGGCGCATATGGGAGAGGTACAAAATCCTGGTTCACTTTGGACCAGAGCCATCAGGCGAAAGGTAAACCCGTTGGTAAAACCGGGGCATTCATCCATATCCCCCGTTTCAGTCCATTCCAGCCACACCATAAGGGGCACAAGGTACATGGCCTCCTCACCGCTGAGCATTTTTTCAGCTCCCCCTATTAACCAGTTCAACCTAGATTTACATACATAATTATTGCGCCCCTTCATAACCACTGCCTGGACGCTCCCGTTTATGGCATTTGTGAGCCTTGGGAGATCTTTATTGAATAACTGGTCCTGAAGGTGTTTTGTGTAACAGGAGATTACAATTGGCCCCTCATTCGGATGAGCAAGATTCTGCTTTATGGCCGGAAGTAAATAAGCCATACTTTTCCCCAAGCCCGTGCCTGCTTCCAGGACACCGATTCCCCCGGGGCTGGTCATAATTTCATCGATAAACTGGCAGAAATCCACTTGGTTTGGACGGTCTTCGTAACCCTCAAAAACTTTGCTCAAATGCCCTTCCGGCCCAAACACCGCGGCCCCGGACAATGTGGTCGCATCCTCATCCCCCTCATGAATAAATATATTCGTATTGGTGGGTTTGGGTATTTTGGATTCAACCAGGCCATTTTTTAAATCACCCCTTTTTGTGAGGGCATTAGCCAAATCAATAAATAAATCCTTATTATGGACCTGGAAAGGTTTCAATAAGGCAACAATCCTGGAAATGAGATCCAGGTTATAGCTGGCAGCTTCTTCAATCAATTCCACAAAAATTTTCCCGCAATTCTCCGTATCATATTCCGCCCGGTGGGCCCCTTCTGTGGATAATGAAAAATAATCTGAAACGGCACTTAAATTGTGGCTCGGCTGAAAATATAACATACACCGGGAAAGTGTAAGGGAATCATACAATTTACGCTCGGCTAGGGCCTTATTCTGCCTTTCGGCCATGGTCTTCAAAAAGGATAGATCAAAGGGCGTATTATGGGCTACCATGGGATAATCACCGATGAACTTAAACAGGTCATCCACGATTTTACTTTCTGCCGGCGAGTCCGCTACCATGTCATTGGTAATACCGGTGATTTCTTCAATAATGTCAGGGATAGGAATTCCTGGATTCACCAGGGTGGTAAAGCGGTCAGCCGGCTCTCCATCCTGGAATAAAATGGACGCAACTTCAATTACCCGGTCAATCTCCGGTTGGAGGCCGGTGGTTTCAAAATCCAGGGCTATAAATTTATCTAAATTAAGGGTACTTAAAAGTGCCGGGCGGTCCATCAAAAACCGGCCATTCTATTTGCCCTGCCCAACAGGATGATCCACCTTAAATGAAGGATAAACAACACCATTCCGAAAATAATGATAATATCGCAGGGTCCAAAATAACAGGAGGACCGGGATCAAAAACCATGGAAAACGCACCGCCAGGAACATAGCCGGAATAAAGACCACGTACATCCGGCAGCGCTGGATATGGCGCACAGCCGCCGGAAATACCAGGGCCACTATCGGAAATGGGCTATAAACGGCAGCAATGGTACTGATCATAGGGTCGTCATGAAAAACGCCCGCAACAGCCGATATAACGGTCAGAACAACAATTGCTGCCAGGAAGGGTGACATTTCACTTTTTTCCGGCGCCGCGGGTGAACCATTTTCATTATTCTTGATTGGAATACTATAAGTCAAATGGCCTACAACAAAAAAAATGAAATAGGGTAAACCGTAAGCGAATACTAAATGATTAAATCCTTGGGGAATCGTCCCCAGTAAATACAGGATTAACCCGGATAGAAACATAAATAATCCCGATTTTGCTGAGACCACTTTTTGGGGGAAAACCGGGAACCTGTGAATAAACTTATCCCACCAAATCGCAAAGATCATGATCGTCAACAACAAATAAGAAAATGATGACCAATCCCAGTAAAACCACCGGTCTTCGATATGGTGGGTTACATTCGCCCCCGCCAGCACCATGGACCAGACACCAAACCAGCACTCAGGTTTGAGGGCTGC
>DKQT01000001.1 GCA_002471845.1 Fidelibacterota bacterium UBA7301
AGAATCAATACACGGCAATCCTTCAGTACGTTGTAACTGCGATTGGCCGCATCAATTTTTGAAACATCCGCATTACTGATGACCACATCAGTTCTGTTGGTCCCGGAAGTTGAAACACCTTTAACCACCAGCGGATTCCCTAATACGCGGGGATCCTTCTGGGCCGCTTCAATGGACTTTGAATAACCGGCGACACCGTTGGTCACAGCATATTCCCGGCTGTAAGTCCCGGGGCCATAAACCGCGTTGCCGTTCTGATCTAAAATTCTTGGTGCCATGGCGGGACGGGCTTTCAGTCCCCGGGCATCAATAATTACACCGGTGATACCGCCCGCCGTTGGTGTTGTGGCTGCTCCCGCCGGTGTACCCGGCGGGGCGGCAGGTACCGTAACAGGTGGTAAAACAATGTCAGAAATTCCACTCATAGGAACGGAATATTCTACTTCTACAGATGTATCACTTAAATATTTTGGGGCGCCTACCTGGCGGGCACCGCGTATAAATCCCTGGACTTTTGTATTGATCACATCATCAACCATGGCACCGCTCATAGTTGTTTCACTGGTGAGAGTAACCCCATTGACGATTTCGATTAACTGCCGCAAGGCGTCCTGCTTGGCAATCCTTAGGGCCATGCGCCGGGCTTGCCCTGCATTGATTGCATTTTGGGGGACAAATCCAATGCCGATGGCGGCAATGGATTGATCTGAATAATTGATGCTGCCCTTGTCCAGTTGTGTTACCACACCCTGGGAAAAGGCCATGCTGAATAATATTGCTGATAATCCAATTAATCTTTTCATAGGATACCTCGTCATTGTACAACTTCTGCAGTAATACGATTACCGGTGAGTCCGGTAACTCTAAAATTCAACCCGTCCGGGCTTGTTTGGGCCAGTCCCATGGCCAGGGCCTGGGATTTTCCTTCAAATTCAACTTCATACTCAGCCACACCATCGTTCAAACCTTTTGCGTAGGCATTCCGAATCCCTGAAACTGTCTGTGCTTTCAGGAAAGATTCAAATGTCATGTAGGACATGAAGTCTACCCCCTTTAGGACAATATAAACTTTGGTAAAGTTAGATTGCTGGGTGCTCCATTTTATCACCAACTGAGAAATTATAGCTTTCCCCAAAACATCAGCTGCTTTGTTTACGGCGGTAATTCCAGCTGTTGATTTCGAAATATGGGGATATTTCCCTCGGGCCTGAGGCACCACAGCCAATATCTCACCTGTATCTGCCCGGATGATTTTGGCATTAAGATCGGCCTGTCCTGGGTGCATATTATAAAGTTTGTCCGCCACAGAAATCTTTGCCGTTCCAATCACAATCACCTCTGCACCCAACTGGCTGGCAATCTTAGCGGCGGCGGATACATTTCCCGCTAATGCCTGTGTATAATCAGCGCCACCCTTCAAAGCTTGAACCATCTGTCGGTCCACAACATCAAACCCTTTTTCGTAGAACATGGATAACAGTTTGGTTTCTGCAAAATCCGTTGGTGTGTTATCAATCAAGTTTTCTTCCCGCACCATAAAGATTATCCTGGGTCGGTTCATCGAATTAAGCAATGTTTGCAGCGCTGCTTCATCCGCCATGACCTGATCAATCATATCTGTGACTTCGGCTTCAATTGTGACTTCCCAGTTCCCATCGGGGCCTTGGCTTTCTTTTGTGACCTTAAATGATTTTACAAATCCTTGTGCTTTGGAATAAATATTATCTTCAATTGAGGTTGCAGTTACGGTGGTGGTGGAGGTCATATAGGCACCAAGGCCCTGTTCCACCGCATCCCGCTTGGCCTGCTCTGTGGCGGCATCTTTAGTGAGGCCATAACCAGTTCCGGTGGCAGTTAAAGCCTGCCCTTTGAGAACAACCAAGGCTGCCAGCCAAAAAATCCCAAGGGTTTTATATAAGATTTTCGACATATTCATACGTATTTGTTTACACACAGTTACAGGGTAAGTTATCCAATTCATTGTCGTTAAGCAATATATATTGAGAATTAATGTGATCTGGATCAAATGGCTCAATTCAGTTTATTTTTATTTATTGCTAAATACAGGTATATTCATGGCGAATAATCTTTTCGAGGAGTTCATTATGCTTAAAAAACACCGATCATTACTATCTGTTTTTACTCTATTGTTGCTCGCTTCCTGCGCAACACCGCCTGAAAGTGATATGGATACACCTGAATATCATTTTAAAGCCGGGATGCGTGCTATCGAAAACGGCGATTACCAGCAGGCAATCAAATCCTTCCAGCGATCTGTGGAACTGGATAAGAAGTTCGCTTTGGGTTATGGCGGGCTTGGCCTGGCAAATGCACATTTAGGAGACAACAACCAGGCAAAAGATTTTGCTTCCAAATGCGCCAGCCGGGGATCAAAGGATCCGGAAGCACTTTCTTTAAGTGCTCAGGCCTGGATTACTATGCGGGATTCAGAGAAAAAATGGTTTAAACGGGCCGAAGATTACCTAAAAAAAGCACTCAAGCGGGACAAAGAGCACGAAGGGGCTATGTACTGGTATGGCGTCGCTTATCTCTATAATTATCAATTTGATGAGGCTGAAAACTATTTCCGCAAGGTTGTGGATAAACGGGGCGATTATGCCGGCAAAGCGGATGCAAAATGGAAACTGGCGCAAAAGATTGTCCGTGCCATGCCTGGTACTCCAATCGGTAAAAAAGTAGCTTTAAAAGAAAGAATTAATAAAGCAGATTTAGCGGTTTTATTTGCCGAAGAATTGAAGATCGGCGTTCTGTTTGATCGAATGCCTGCCCAAAATGCCGGTGGATTTCAAACGCCGGGACAAGCAACACAAACGGCAACAATTGCTACACCAAACGATGCCAATGGACACTGGGCAGAAACATGGATCAAAGATATGATCCGCTACGGCATTATGGATATTGAACCTGACGGTAATTTTTATCCAGATGATAAAATCAACCGGGCCACCTATGCAATGGCTGTCCAGAGGTTATTGGTAGTTGCTACACGGGATGAAAGCCTTGAAACCCGTTATTTTGGCGAAGCACAAAGCCGATTCAGCGATGTCCCCAGCAGCCACTTCGCTTACAATGCCATGGCCCTCTGCGCCGAGCGGGGCATTATGCAGGCCGATGTAATCACAGGCAGGTTTAATCCTACCGGTGATGTGACGGGAGCTGATGCGCTGCTGATCATTCGCACATTGCAAACTTCTCTGCGAATGACATTTTAAGCGGAAAAATTTCTCAATAAAAAGGGTCACTTTGGTGACCCTTTTTGTTTTCGACCCCTTCCTGATTCATGTAAATTAACCCCATGTGGAAGCCCAAAATAATCCTGCTGTTTTTCGGCGTTCTTTTTTCATTTCAATGTGTTGAGACTTTAATTACCGTTCGAGTTTTCCCAAATGGGAAATACCATATGAAATTCCACATGGAAGGAGATAAAAAAGATGTTTTTAACAATGATTTCACTGTGCCTATGACCAGTCCATGGACAGCCGAAATCATTGAAAAAGGGAAAGAAGGAAGCGATGAACCGGTTCACATCATCAATACAGAAGCGGTATTGAACGGGGTTACTGTTTTTCATCCTTCCTCTGAAGGACCCGCGCCTCAAAGACACCCCATCGCCATAGAGAAAAAGAACGGTCTTTTTGCCACCACCTACCTTCTCAGTCAAATATTCGAAGGGCGGCAGGTTAGCCAAAAATATCCCTTAATGATAAAATCCATGCAGGATACAGGGGATGACTCCACCGAAAAAATCGTGGAGACAGAAATCATTATGTATTGCTTGCGCATGGGGATGGATGATCTTAAAAATAAATTGCCCATCGAAGAGTTGTTGAAGGAACGTATTCTTAATCATTTCCGCGGTGTATTCCATAAAGCGGAAGAAGAAGGAAACCTGTTTGGTATAATGAATGATGATAAAAAAGAGGATAAAACGCTCTTTGTCCTACCCCGGGAATTGATCGAAACAAATTTCCGGCCCTTTTTGGATGCCCTCCCGGACAATTTCACCAAAGCCTGCATGGAAGCCATGTCCCCTTATATCGATGAAGCTAATGTAACCTTGGGATTGAATGATGACACCTTCAAATTCGCTGGGATACTTCCCGGAATGATCACCCATTCCAATGCAGATTCGATCAAAAATGATACTTTATGGTGGAAATTCAATTATGAAGATTTTATCAATGATGATTATGTCATGGAGGCTGCCTCCGTTGTGTACTACCCAAAAAGAATTCAAGCGGCCATTGTTATCGGTGCCCTGGTCATTTTAGTAAGTTTAATTTTAACATCACGAAAAAGGAAAAAATCATGAAACAATTTTTAGTGATCCTGATGGTACTGTCATCCATGGCGGCGGCCAAACCCAAATTCACAGATAAGCAGATCGCCGCTATGACACCACAGTATTTTGCACGGAACCACAAAGCACCCAAACTCACAGGACTTAAAATATATAAAGAAGGCGGAGCCCGGATTTATCATGTTGAAATTTTAGCCGACCGAAATCGTTCCAGTGATGACTTGAGTTTCGCTGTTTCTGCACTGGCGAATATGGGGCAATATGCCAAAAAGCCCTTTAAAAAATACGTGGTGGTGATGCGCTATGATCTTCGGGGTAAGGGCACCGATATTTGTGAAGCCAATGCGCGATGTACAGCCGATTATATGATTCGGAAGCAGGTCACCTATGACCATTGGTATAAAAAATGCATTACTTTTACCTCAACCTAAGACATTGATCATAAAGCAAATCCCCATTTTACTGGCCGTGTTGTTTCTATCTGCCCAAGAGATAGATTCCCTTGATTTCAAAATGCCGAAATTTTCTTTTACGCCGAAAGTGTTTCATCATCCTGACAGGGTTCTTTTCAATTCAAGGGCCTTTGAATTGGAAGTGTTTTCAAAATATCCCCGGGAAGAAATGCATTCGGTGAGCCTGTTCTATAAAACGGATATTATGCCCCGCTACATGGAAGTCCCTTTTGACCCCCTGGATAAACGATATGTTTTTCGCTACGATCCCAAGGAAAAGCCCGCCAATAAAATTACTTATTTTTTCACCGTCACATTAAAGGATGGCGCTATGTTCGCCACGCCGGTAGACAGTACCGGCCAATTGGAACCCATTACTAAATACCTTTTGAACCCCGCGGAATATTTTAAAAAACGAGCTTCTCTCCGTAACTAAACTTGCCGGATATCCAAAAAAAGATTCAATCCCTACGAGATCAATTAAACGATCATAATTACCGTTATTATGTACTAGATGATCCCCATATTTCGGACAGTGAATATGACCAGCTTTTCCGACAACTGCAAAAACTGGAGGAAGACCATCCTGAATTGGTTGCCCCGGATTCTCCCACCCAGCGTGTGGGCGCCGAACCCCTGGCGGAATTTGGATCCATTACCCACCGCAGGCCCATGCTTTCTTTGGCCAATGCAATGGATGAAGGAGAACTTAGGGTTTTTGATGAGCGCGTGAAAAAAGGCCTCGACACCACCGATGATGTGGAATATATGGCCGAACCCAAACTGGATGGATTAGCGGTGGAACTAATTTATGAAAAAGGTATCTTTACCAATGGCTCCACCCGGGGGGATGGTATCACCGGTGAGGATACTACCCAGAATCTAAAGACCATTTCAGCGATCCCCCTTTCCCTGCGCACTGATATCCGTCCTGCGGCACCATTGCTGGAAGTACGCGGTGAAGTGTTTATGACTAAAGAAGGGTTCAAGACATTAAATCAAAACCAAGAAAAGAATGGCCTCCTCCCCTTTGCTAACCCCAGGAATGCGGCGGCAGGGAGCCTCCGTCAGTTGGACTCAAAGATCACTGCCACGCGGCCCTTATCCATTTTTTGCTATGAAACCGGCACCATTGATGGCCCTTCTTTTGATACCCATGAAGAATTCCTCAATGCCCTTAAGGATTGGGGTTTTCCTGTAAATCCGGAGATCAAAAAAGTAAATAATTTTAAGGAAATGTCTGCATTCCAAAAAGAATTGGAAAAACGGCGGGGTGAGCTTCCATACGAGGTTGACGGTACTGTTTTTAAAGTGAACAGTTCAGCTCAAAGGAACGCGCTTGGAATTCGCAGCCGCTCACCGCGCTGGGCCATCGCCGGAAAATTCAAGGCTCAGCAGGTTACAACTACCTTAATTGATATTATTCCATCAATAGGCCGAACAGGAGCCGTGACACCGGTAGCCAAACTTGAGCCCGTGAATGTTGGCGGTGTAGTGGTCACCAATGCCACCCTCCACAACCAAGATGAGATTGACCGGAAGGATGTCCGCGTCGGCGACACAGTGCTGGTCCAGCGGGCCGGGGATGTGATCCCGGAAGTGGTGAAGGTCATTTTAGGGAAACGGCCGAAAAATACTACAGCTTACCAATTGCCGAAGGAGTGCCCCGCCTGCGGCCATGAGGTCTTCCGGCCGGAAGGCGAGGCCGTGGCACGCTGTCAGAACCTTTCCTGCCCAGCCCAGGTGAAAGGGCGGATCGAACATTTTGTATCCAAAACAGCATTGGATATTGACGGCTTTGGGGAAAAGCTGGTGGACCAACTGGTGGATAAAAACCTGGTTCACAGGGTAGATGACATCTTTAAGCTCACCTACGATGACTTGGTGAGCCTGGAACGGATGGCGGAAAAGTCCGCCCAGAATATTTTAACGGTGATCCAAGCAGCTAAGCAGACCACCTTTGCCCGGTTTATTTATGCATTAGGCATTAGAAATGTGGGAGCTCACATTTCTAAGGTCCTGGAAAAATCCTATGCCGGAAATATAGATAAATTCATCTCAACCTCTGCCGAAGAATTAGAAGCCATCGATGAAGTGGGGCCAATCGTTGCTGAAACGATTACAAAATTTTGGTCCGACTGCACCAATGTGGATGTGGTTGAATCCTGCCTTTCTCTGGGGGTCCAATTCGAAAGTGTGGTAGGCCTAAAAAGCAATATCCTGGATGGAAAAACATTCGTCTTTACCGGCGCCCTCACCCAATTCAGCCGCAATGAAGCCAAAGAAATGGCTGAAGCCCACGGAGGGCGGGCCAGCGGTTCGGTAAGTATAAAAACGGACTACGTCGTAGCGGGGCCCGGGGCTGGTTCCAAATTGAAAAAAGCGGAGGAACTGGGAATCCCTGTTTTATCGGAAGAAGAATTTTTGGCCATGATATCATGAACCAAAGATATTTTAATTAAAGGTTTTTGGGGGGTTCCCCGACTTCCAAATCAAAGTCGGAAGACTTTGATAATCTTTTGTTAATTTCCCCTATGTTAAAACAAATCTTACTCATTCTTCCTTTTCTAATATTTGGCCAAACACCGCATCTTTCATCAGTTCAGATTGCGGATGGATTTAAAAAACCGCTTTATGCCACCTCACATCCAACTGACACCAATCTCCTCTACGTGGTGGAGCAAGCGGGCAGGATCATGCTAATCCAGAATGGCAAAAGACTGAAACATCCATTCCTGGATATTAACAATCAAGTGGTCGACCCCAACCGCCCCGGGGACGAACGGGGATTGCTGGGCTTTGCCTTTCACCCCGATCATGAGAAGAATGGAAAATTCTATATCAATTACATGAATAATGATGGTTTTACAGTGGTATCTGAATTTCAAATTAAAAACCGACTAAGGACGGACCATAATTCGGAACGGATCCTTTTTGACCTGAAACAGCCTTATAGCAACCATAACGGCGGCCACCTTGATTTTGGTCAGGACGGATACCTCTATATTTCTGTTGGGGACGGCGGCAAAGCGGGAGATCCCCTTAATGCCGGGCAGGATCTGAATACGATCTTTGGTAAAGTCCTGCGGATAGATGTGACCCAGATTCCTTATGGAATTCCTAAATCAAACCCGTTTTATGGGCAGGAAAATAAGCGGGGAGAGATCTGGGCCTGGGGATTGCGGAATGTGTGGCGTTTCTCTTTCGATCGTGAAAACGGGGATATTTTTTACGGGGATGTGGGCCAGAACAAATGGGAAGAGATCAATTATGAAGCTAGCAACAGCAAGGGCGGCCTGAACTTCGGCTGGCGGATCATGGAAGCAAACCATTGTTATGATCCGGAAGAGAATTGCCCCAAAAATGGATTAACACCCCCCATCCTGGAATACCCCAACGACGCCAATTATATGCGCACCTTGACGGGAATGGACCAACCCGATGTGGACGGGTGTTCCGTTACCGGGGGCTACGTGTATCGCGGAAAACAAATTAAAGGTCTGCAAGGCACCTATCTTTTTGGCGATTACTGCTCCGGAAATATTTGGTCATTCAAGGTAAAAAATGGAAAAGCGGTTGAATTTCAAAACAGGACGGAAGAGATCAATCTTGCCGGCGGGGAATTCACCAATTATATCTCATCCTTTGGAGAGGATGCTGACGGTGAACTATATATCGTTGATTATAACGGCGGCGTATATAAACTCATCAACCAAAAGTAAAGGAATCAGCTATGGAAAACGTTCCCATGAAAATTGACGATATCATTGAAGATGTGGTCCTCCTCGTCCTAGACGGCCATGACCCCCTGAAAGAACTGGGGATTGAGAAAAACAAGATTTATGTAAAAGTTGTGGGCTATGATGAATATGGCATGTGGGTTGAGCATCCATCCTTTCAAGTCCCTGTACTTAAGGATGGGAAGCCCGCGGGCGAAAAGGACGTGGCCGCTTCCATGCTGATCCCTTGGGGATTTATCGCCTCCGTGGTTCACTTTCCCGGTGTGGAAGGGTTCGACTTCCCCAATCCCTTCGATGCCCAAATCGGTTTTGATATTGTAGAAAAATGACCCCTGCTATTTCCATACGAAATCTTAAAAAAAGTTACGAAGACACCGTCGCTCTTAAAGGGATTGATATGACAATTGGTGATGGGGAATTTTTCGGACTATTGGGGCCAAACGGCGCCGGGAAAACAACCACCATCAATATCCTTACAGGCCTTGTACGAAAAAATGAGGGTAATACAGAAATTTTTGGGAAAGATACAGTTAAGGATTATCGTTTTACCCGTTCTCAAGTGGGTATCTCGGCCCAGGAGTTCACTCAGGACTGGTTTTTCCCCTTAGACAAACTACTCTACTTCCAAGCGGGCTATTATGGGATCCCCAAAGCAAAGGCCAAAGACCGTGTAGATGAACTCCTCTCCCGCCTTGGATTAGAGGAAAAACGTGAATCACGATTGAGACAACTTTCGGGTGGAATGAAACGGCGTTTTCAGATTGCCAAGGCATTAGTTCATGATCCCAGGATTTTGATTCTGGATGAACCCACCGCCGGGGTGGATGTGGAACTGCGCCATGAACTCTGGCAGTATTTTCGGGAACTCCACCAGGCAGGGAAGACAATCCTCCTGACTACACATTATATTGAAGAAGCGGAAATGCTCTGTGAGAATGTGACCATTATTGATAAAGGTCGGGTAATTACAGAGGGCTCACCTAAAGCACTTACCAATCAACTCGGGAAGGCAGGGATCACTATCAATGTGACCGATACCGAGGCAGACATTGAATCCTGCTTGAAGGATTTTACCTATACCCGGGAAGATGGACGCCTCCATTTCACAACCCAAGATCCGGAAGAAGCCATGCCGGAGATCATCAATGTCCTCACCCGACAGGGCTGTCATATCCAGCGGGTGGAGACAACCAAGTCTTCATTGGAGGATGTGTTTTTGAGTCTAACCGGTAAGGGGATTAACGAATGAATTGGGTCGGACTGTGGACACTCACCTCCCGTGAAGTAGGCCGTTTTTTTGCAGTGTACCGCCAAACCGTTATTCCGGGATTGAGTTCTTCTATCCTTTATATTCTCATTTTTGGTTTTACCCTAGAAAGGCGCATATCCACTATTGACGGCATCCCCTATACGATATTTATTATTCCCGGGTTGATTATGATGAATACCCTGACTAATGCCACATCTAACTCCGCATCCTCTATGCTGCAGATGAAATTATTGGGACAACTGCCGGATCTTCTCCAAGCACCTTTATCCAGCCTTGAGATTTCCCTGGCGTATATTATAGGTGGAACCGTCCGCGGTACAGTCAATGGTATCCTAATATTGATAGTTGGAATATTAATTGGTGATATGCCGATAAACCAGCCTGCTGCTACCTTAGGGTTTATAATCCTTGTTTCATGGGCTTTTTCCAGTATCGGTTTACTGCTTGGACAAATGGCTGATACCTGGGATCGATTGTCCACTATGCAGAATTTTTTCCTTACGCCCTTAAGTTTTCTTGGGGGAATTTTCTATTCTATCAAAATGCTCCCGGATTGGGCCCAAGCGGCCAGTTTTTACAATCCAATATATTATATGATTAATGGAATGCGCTTTACCATATTGGGCGTGTCCGATTCATCTCCCATAACCAGTTTGATTATTGCCATTTTGATGACAATCGGTTTTTCTGTCGCTGCCATTATGCTTATGGAAAATGGCAAAAAAATTAAACAATGAAATATACCATTATTGCATTTCTATTTGGCGTCACTTGCTTGTACGCCCAGCAGGATTCAATTCGTTGGAAACACTATACCCGAGGCGGACTGGCCAAGGCCGATACATCCAATGGTGGATTTGGATATTACCGATTAAACCGTCAAACAGAAAATACATTCCGAGATTTACGGATTTTTGCCTACAGTCTTCGAAAGGATTCTTTTGTTTATATCCGTTATAAATCTAGTGATAAGTACCAAACACGCCCCAAGTTTTATCGATACACCACCACCTCATACCGTAAAAACACAAGGGCAAAGGTGGCCCTCCAATACCACTTTAACCAAGGGTTTGGACTCTTTCTAAAAGAATATAAAAACGGTTTAATGAATATCGAGGTCGGCCACGCCTTTGATATGTCCGATTATCTCAACGAAGAGCGAAAAACATCCTATATAAAAACAGGGATTTTCTGGGACCAGGATATGCCCCGAATTTCTACAAAATTAGAATTGGAACATTTTCAGCAAATCAGTGAGATCCATGTGAGCAATCTTTCGCGGAACCAATATTTGTATGAATTAATTTTACCTCTTAAAAATGGCTTTTCATTAAACATGATTTATGAATTGGAAGATTACCTGGATAAAAAACAAACTGATGCATCATCATTCACAATTGCTGTGGGGTGGACGGGAAATCTTAAATGGACATTTTAATCCGTTTTTATGCACACCCCCCTATCTAAAGGCCGGATACTTCTCCCGTCAAAAGCCGGGTAGGCAAAGAGGGGATTTTATTAAACATTAATTGGGCGGAAAAGGTACAAATGCCAGGATCGTCCGGGGATGTTCATCCACAATCATGAGGAAGCCCTTTTTACCCAGGCGAGCCAAGCCTTCCCAGTTCCGGGATTTTTCTTCCATAACCAGTTGAATCGGCGCTGAATCCGTACGGACGATCTCTTTTGAATTGATCTTATACTCTACCAACCGTTCTACATGTTCATATTGCTTGTGTGTAACCCCTTTTTCATAGCCATCCAGAATACCATCCTCACCGGGAAGCAATCGTTTCTTTTCCCCGGGCCAGAAATAATTCAGGGCCCAGAATCGCCCCCGGCTGTCCACTCCGGTCACATCAGTTACACGGTATTCAATATTGGGAAATTTTACAGATGCTTTATGCTTCAAAGATGTGGTATAAAATTCCGCTGTGGCATTGGGATAGACATTGGCGCCATTCGCTTCAAATAAGATCATGAGGCGATATTTATACTTTAGAATACTCTCAAAGCCCATGTTCTTAATATTCACTGGCAAGGGAATTGTCTCAAGTTTATTCCCATCAATGGTCAGATTCCTATTATTGAAATCCATTTTACCTGAAACAAGGTAACTATGCATAACGCCATCATGTTTGGATTCCATCACCAGATAAACTTTATTTCCGCTGAAACAGAGGGCCTCGAACCCCTGGTAACCCCCAATTGAAGCATCATAATCGGGAAGGATCAGATCAATCTTTTCCGGTGTAAGAGCGTCTTTCCTATCCCCCCCCAGCCATTTGTTGATCTGCGATTTATGGAGGGCATAGAATCTCGGCGCTTCCTTATTCACATATTGAGGCATGAGGATGAGGTAATCCCCGTACCAGGCAAGACCGGACATTTCCAGGCTTCGCTCTGCCGCTTCTCCATTCAATGGAATTTCAATCGGCAGAACCTCTCCCGCCAGAATGATTTGGAGGGAGAGAATTAAACCGGCCAATAATTTTATCTTCACAAAAATTTTATTTCACGTATTTCTTATACCAGCTCACGAGCCGTTCCATGTAATCTAGTTTATGGGCCCGTTCCAAAAGTCCGTGGGGCTCCCGGGGATACAGGACCAATTCCGTATCCACCCCTTTGATCTTCAGGGTCTGCCACAATTCCAACCCTTGCTCAGGATGGACACGCACATCTTTCAGCCCATGGATAACCAGCGTCGGCGTCTTGGCCTTGTTGATATGGGAGAGGGGTGATCGTTCCCAATGAAATTCAGGATTATCGAACCACCACTGGTTCCAGTGCACCACAGACATTTCATAAGGGATATCGGTAGTCCCCATAAAACTGATCATATTGGTGAGTCCTGCCCCAACCATGGATGCTTTAAATCGATCTGTATGTTTGGTGGCTCCCCAGGCGGAAAAATAGCCCCCATAGGACCAGCCGCCGGTGCCCACTTTATCATCATCCACAATGCCTTGGGCAACAAGATGATCAATCCCTGCCAGAACATCGTCAAATTCCAGGCCGCCTAAATCGTCATGATCTGCTTTGGAAAAGGCCACACCTTTGCCGCCGCTGCCCCGGTAGTTGGGCTCTAGGACAACAAAACCTTCCGCCGCTAAAAGCTGGACGGGATAAGTGGCACGGGTATTCCAGCCATCCAAGCTGGTGCCTTCCGGTCCGCCGTGGATCTGGAGAACGAGAGGATACCGTTTCCCTTTCCTGTATTTTAAGGGGTAGGTGAGAACACCTTCAATTTCCAACCCATCAGGGCCGGTCCAGGAAATGGTTTCCTGTTTCGCAAAATCAATCTGATTCAAACCGGGATTTGTTTTGGTAAGACGTTTGATCTCCGATGATCCTAAAGAACCCACATACAATTCATTGGGATGGGCGTGGCCGCTGGCAGTAATGACCAATTTTCCTGATGGCTTGTGGTAAGAAACAGATGAGAGTATTTCATTCGGTGCCAGTACATCGGTTTGGTTGGCCACACCTTCCGGTGATTTGTCCTTGGTATCAATGGTGGAAAGAACAGTTTTTGTCCCGCGGTACGATTTGCCCAATACTGTATTGTCATCCATCCAATCCACAGCGACAAAAGATTCTTTGAAATCGGGGGTCAATAAATTGGCCTTCCCTCCTTTAACAGGCACCACATAAATACTTTGAGACAAGGGATCATTATAACTGGTGGCGCCCAAAAAGGCTAAATTTTCATTATTCGGTGACAAAGCCATATCACCCAGTTTCCCTGGAGTTTCCAGCACTTTCCTGGGGTTGCCGCTGGGCGCTTTCACGCGGTAGATGGAGCGCTCCAGTAAATCCCTGTCGGCCCCAGTTTTATCCGTGGCCTGGAAGACGATAAATTTACTGTCCGGGGCCCAAACAAAACTGGCCACATTCAAATCCTTTTTAAACACTTTTTGGTAGGCGCCGGTCTTTACATTATAAATCCACAGCCGAGTGTAGGTATGATCCTGGTCCATGACAATCATGTCATAGCCCTCTTTTTCCGCTTTTTTCTTTTCCGCGGATTTCCCATCCCGGGAAGTGAAAGCTATCCATTTCCCGTCGGGAGACCATTGGTATGAACCGACACCTGTTTTATGGTTCGTTAACAATTTCGCTTCTCCGCCTCTGAAAGGCAGGATATAAATTTGGGTGGAAGCGTGATGATCCTTGCGATTGGATAAAAAAGACAGGTTCCCGTCAGGGGTCCATTGTGGGGACCAACTATTCACAGGCGAATAGGTGTACTGACGCTGATCCGATCCCTTGGCGGCGGTAACCCAAATCTCACGGTAACTACCACCACGTTTTTCATCAGCATTCCGGGGGATGACCTTTACATAGGCGATATATTTTCCGCTGGGATCAATGGCCGGTTGGGTGATATATCGTAGGTTAACGACATCTTCTGCCGTGATCGGACGTCCGGCCCAAACCATGGATGTTAAAATAATTAGTGTTGTGAATATGCGTTTCATGATGCTCTCCTAAATCAGTTTATTCTTCACCGGGGCGGTAGGCTTTTTCGAGGTTCAATTTAATATCTTCCAAGGTCATCCATACGGGTTTCATTTGATGTTTGGCAAAGAGCTTGGCCTGGTCATCATAATGGACAGAATTGGTATCCCGGGTGGCTGAACCGAATTGATGAATACTCTGGGCGGACACATTCCCTTCAGTGTCCCACTCCACGATCTCGAAATAACAATCCCCGGCCCTGCCTTCACGCACACCATTTTTCTCCCTTGAATAAATGGCCCGCAAAATGTCCGGTCCGCCGCTTAGTGCCAAATCGGTCTTACCCCGGCGGAGACGATGTATGTCTCCCCATTTTACGTCCAGTTTCCCAAATTGTTCTTTAGTCTCTTTAACCGTTTTTTCTAATCGCGCCATAATCTCACCATAATCATAATTATAATCAGCAGGATCGCTCCGGGGTCGAATGGCGTCATAGGCCAAGTGCATGGCGGTGCTGCTGCTGTCCGTGTCCAAATCCCAATTCCTGAGCAATGCCAATGCGTCTTGCACATCGGGATCTTCACTGGATGCTTCCTCCATGAATTTTCTCAGGTTCGCACCCATGACGGACTTCTCCGAATATTTGGTATCAAATTTGTAATTGTAGAATTCTTCCCGGGTAATGGATTCATCCGCACCAAAGGTTTCATGGGCCCGCAGGGCCCGGTTGGTCTGGAACATTTCGATCCCCAGGTTCCGAGGGTAGAATGAACCATCGGGGTTGTCCGTCCCGATGGAGGCCAGGAAGGGAGTACTGTTGCAATTCTGGATAAAACCCGATTGAGGATTCACCACCTGGGGCAGGTTATCAAACCCAAAATAACCCCGCCATAAAGAATAGGCCGTATTCCCGGGAACGATCCCTTCCCAGTCATAATTATCACTCCCACGGATGGGAAGTAATGCATTATAAACATAATACAAATTGCCGTTTTTATCAGCATAAGCGGTGTTGAACATGGGCAAGGCGTGCATACTCATGGCTTTGCCGAATTCCTCCAAATTGCGAGATTTGTTCATGCGGAACCATTGCTCCACATGGCGCACTTCACCAAAACCAACAAAGCGAACGGCATAGGCCCCATAGGGATTCCGTATGACAGGACCGTGGACAGACCAAAGCGTCTCGCGCTTGAATGTCCATTTAAAGGGCCCCCATAACTTTACAGTGATTGGCGCATCACGGACTTCCAATTCTTCCCATTTTCCTTGGATGAAATATTTATTCTCATCTTCCGGGTGAATTTCCAATTCATACACATCGATCAAATCAGGTTGATTCACTGTATGGCTCCATCCCAAGTTTTCGTTATGCCCTAAAAAGATCACCGGCGAACCGGGAAAGAGGCCCCCATTCATGTTCCACCCTTCTTCACTGTGGAGGTGTGCTTCGTACCACGCCACCGGGCCCGTCCAAGGCTGGTGAGAGTTAATGGCGATCCGTGTATGCTTATCGGCTGATCGTCTGGGCGCCACCGCCACCACATTGGAGCCCAACAATGTTTGATCAAAGGGTCCCCATTCATGGGCTTCGGGATTAAATGCAAAATCCGGTTTTTCTTCTGAAGCCAATTTTCCCAAAACACGGTCTAAACCAAACATCAATGGTGTTCGGTGGACAAAGCCCGTCACAATATCCTTGCCCGAAACAGGGAATAATCCCCGGGCGACTTCATCGGGATGGCGTACGGCATAGTGATTCATACCATCCGCATAACTTTCACAAACTGCTTTCACATCATCGGATAATTGGTAATCATAATTGTTTTCAACCACATCCCGAATTCGCAGGAGCTGTACCATATAATCATTAGCGGCGGCGTCTTTACCGTGAACAGTAGCCATTTTACCGCGAAGGGCCAGGAGAATATCCTGGATCGTTTTGAAGTCATCCTCAGAATGGGCGTAACCCAAACCGTAAGCCGTATCTTTATCCTTTTCACCAAAGATGTGGGGGACGCCCCAGGTATCGCGGTAAACCGTTACATCGTAATCGGAAAATGACTCAACATCAATGGCGCTGTTAAATTTGGGTATATAATTTTTCCAGCCGATGACAATGATCAGAAGGAGAATACCACCAATTATGTATTCTTTTTTCATGCCACTACTTTTACTTGATTCAGTGCAGTTTTTAATTGGTTTATATTTTGATAATGGATTCCTTCCCATCCCAAGACCTTCGCCGCTTCTATATTCGGAAGCAAATCATCAATGAATAATGATTCACCAGCCACCGCACCGGACACTTTTAAGGCATATTTATAAATTGCGGGATCTGGTTTTCGCGCCCCCGCATCAAAGGAATAAACGGCTCCGTCAATTCGTTTCGGGAAAGTATACCGCAGATCAAGTTCATCCTGAATATGCCGAGGATTGGTATTGGACAAAAGCCAAATATTGTATTGAGATGATAATGGTTTTAATAATTTTGAAACGGGTGATTCTTCACCTAACAGTTTTTGCCAACCCCGCCAGAAATCCGATTCTTTTAAACAACAGGGTTGGGGTAAGGCATCCTTGAAAGCCAAGAAGAATTCCCGATCCGATAATTGGCCTGTTTCATAAGCATGGTAGACTTCATCGGAAAATACCGTTTTGATCTCATCTAAGGAAAGATCGGCGCTGTTGGCCCAGTACTGGACACATCGGTCAGGATGAATATCAATGAGGACACCGCCGATATCGAAAAAAATATTTTTAATCATTAAAGTAATAATCTTGTGTTGAAAGAGGGCGAGAAATTAAGAAATGGGCCTGAAATTTCTGAGCGATTTGGTTTTAATGATAACTACCACTCAAACGGCCCATCCACAATTTTCCACAAATACCAAGCGGCAAAGGTGCGATAGGGACGCCACAGTTCGGCGGATGTTTCCATTTCTTTGGGTGTAGGTAAACGATCCATTTTATTGAGTCCCATAAACCCTTTTTGAATGCCCAAATCACCCAGGGGGAATACATCGGGACGGACTAATGTAAACATGAGAAACATATCTGCCGTCCACTGGCCGATGCCTTTAACTTTGATCAATTCAGTGCTGATCTCTTCGTCAGACATTGAATCTACATTAGACAGATTTACCTCTCCCCTGTCCCACTTTCCAGATAGGTCCTGGATATAAGTGGCTTTTTGGTTGGAGAGTCCCACCGAGCGCAAAGTTTCATGAGAGATGACAAGGACATCTTTTGGTTTGGGATAAGACTTCGAATTAACCAACCCTTTGAACCGACCGTAAATGGTGGCGGCAGCCTTACCGCTCAACTGTTGGTATACAATGGAGCGAACCAACGATTCATAATAATTAGAAATGGGGTTGAATTCCGGCGGACCGAATTCATCAATCAGACATCCCATGCGGGGGTCCGATTTTTTCAATTCAGCTAAGGCTTTTTGAATATCCATATTTAATTCCTCGAACAAATATAGAGTTGAAGAAGGCTGGTTTCATCGAAGGGTTCTCCGTTACAATCGCACCACTTTTCTTCGATGGTGAATCCCAATTCCGGAAGCAATCGGTCCATCGTATCGGGGTAGAGCATGCGCATATCAAATTCATATTCATCCGGATCCCCTTCGTCGTCCTTATTAAAAAACCAGTGAATATGGTTAATTTTTGTGTCCTCATCAAATCGATTTTTTCGCCCAATGTTGGTAAAAAGGAATGTTATCTACTTTGTGGTCCGTGCAGGCATCATAGAGATCAGGGTGGTTGTACATTTGGATTTTCATATGGCAACGAGCCCTGAGCCTGTCGAAGGGCCGTTATAAATTGCACCCTTCGACAAGCTCAGGGCACTATTTCTTTACAACTCAGCCTTGATGGCTTTCCGTTCGTCAGCGATTCTCTTTTTATCTTCACTCTTTTTCGCCAGGATATCCAATACATCCAAGGCCTGTTGAAAGAGCCCCTGCCCTTTCAACACATTCACCAACGTAAACGTCGCCAAACGCGGACTGATCGCCACACCTTCTAAACTGATATCTTTGGGCAACGGCTTTTTCGATTTATCTTTTTTTGGGACATCAGGGATGTGAGCTTCCTTAGACTTTTTCGGCGGTTTGGCAGCCAAATAATCCTTAGCAAACTGGTTATTCGGATCCACCGATTGAGCCCGCTTGAAACTAGCCTTTAATGTGGCCGGGGATCGTTCTAATTGTTCCTGGACCATGGGCAGGGATGTGGCGGCAATGGTGTGGTCTGGAACCTGGGTAAGGACTTTTTTCATCCATTTCTCCGCCCCTGTTAAATTCCCTAAGCCAAGTTCAGCCTGGGATAAAATGAATTGGCCATCTATAGATTTTGGATGGTGCTCCAGCCCAATTTCACAGACGCGCTTGGTCCTGTCGTATTCCCTTTTAGATTGATAGATCTCCGCCAATACGGGGAACAGCACCGTATCAAAATGATTGGCGAAATAGAGTTCTAATTCCGTGAGGTTCTTTAAATCCATTTAACGACGGTTCTCTGAAACCCAATTGGTGATATAATCCACTGTATCCTGGACCGGTGTACCGGGGCCGAACAGCTTGCCCATGCCCATCCCTTCCAGTTCGGCCACATCTTTTTTGGGTATGATTCCACCCCCGGTGAGGAGTACATCACTCAGACCTTTTTCCTGCATGAGATTATACACATTGGGGAAAATAGTCATATGGGCATTGTTCAAACTGGAGAGTGCGATCACATCTGCATCCTCCTGAAGGGCCGCCGAAACGATCATCTCCGGTGTTTGGCGGAGGCCTAAGTAAATGACTTCCATCCCCGCATCGCGGTAAGCGGCGGCGAGCACTTTAATCCCCCGGTCGTGACCGTCCAGACCGGGCTTAGCCATGAGTATTCTGATTTTTCTTTCCATAATCTCAGATGTTTTGAAGGGAGAAATTACAATGAAAAGGCGTTTGAGTCGAGGAATGAGAATCAGGGCCGATTGCTGTCTATAACAAACGTAACTGGTCCGTTATTCAACAGGGCCACGTCCATCATGGCGCCGAATTCTCCCGATTCCACAGGTATCCCTTTTGATTTTAACTGCTCCATAAAATATTCATAAAGGGCTTCCCCTTTTTCCGGAGCCGCGGCGTGAATAAAACTGGGGCGGCGACCCTTCCGCGTGTCCCCGCACAGTGTGAACTGACTGATAACCAATGCTGACCCGTTCACATCCTGAATGGACAGGTTCATTTTTTCATTCTTATCATTGAAGACGCGGAGGTTGACAATTTTTTCGGCTAAATAATCGGCGTCTGTTTCTTCATCCGTATTCGTCACACCCAGTAAAATCACGAAGCCGTATTCAATTTGACCAATTACTTTTTCATCTACCGAAACAGAACCAGACTTGGCTCGTTGAATGACAGTGATCAATCAGACACCCAGACGTTTTGCTTGCCGTAAGTATCCCGTAGTTTTTTAAGGAATGAGGAATGGGCTGATACCTTCACATTGTGGGCATAGATCCGTCTCTGTTTACCTTGCTCTGCCACCATGTGAAACATGAGTCCGCAACCCCCTTGGTGATCTTTCGCCATAATAAGGAGTGCATCCACATCAGCCGGGGACATTTCTTCCGGCTCAATGCGGATATTCACATTTTTTGAATAAATATCCCTCGCTTTTTCCACCGTAACAATTTCATCGGCGATCAGTTTTAAGTCAGAAAAATCCGTATCATCCGTGGGCTTACCTGTAATAAATACCACATTATCATTTTTAATCAATTCTTTATACTTGGCAAATGTATCGCTGAAAGCCAGTATCTCCGCTTGTCCGCCGAGACAATCCAATTTAAAGAAAGCCATCTGGTTATTCTTCCGGTCGAAGTGCATTTTTACTTCCGCTATGGCACCACCCACGCGGATCTTATCCCCGTTGCCCCCCTTCATTTTTTCCGTGAAATCGAAATTAGAAAATTCTTCCAAATCTTCGGCATATTTCAGCAAGGGATGACCAGAGAGGTACATCCCCAACACATCTTTTTCTTTTTCTAATAATTGATTTTCTGACCATTCCTCCGCTATTGGCAGTGATGGCACCATGGACATATCCTGGCCGTTTGCGCTGGATGCGCCAAAAAGATCCACCTGGTTGCGAGCCCTATTTTCCTGGATAGTCTGGCCATATCTCAAGGCGGTCTCAATAGCGCCATGTTTCTGGGCCCGGTTTCCTTCCAGTCCGTCCAAAGCACCGGCCATGTTCAGGCTTTCAAGCACTTTTCGGTTCACCGCCTTCAAACTCACATTGGCTGTAAAATCAAAAAGAGATTCAAAATTACCATGTTTTTTCCGCGCCTCAACGATCTGTTCTAATGCCTTGGTTCCCACATTCTTAATGGCATTTAGACCGAATGATATGATCTTCTTATCTACGGGCCGGAAATTAATATCCGACACATTCACATCGGGGGAATTTACCTCGATCTTCAACTTCCGGCATTCGTTGATTAGGATAACCACCCGGTCAATGTTTGACATTTCGCTGGTTAAATTAGCGCTCATGAATTCAGCAGGATAGTGGGTCTTGAGCCAAGCTGTCTGGTAGGCCACATAGGCATAGGCTGTGGAGTGACTTTTGTTAAATCCGTATTGGGCGAATTTTTCGATCAATTCATAAATTTCTTCACCCTTTTTTCTCGGAATATTATTTTTCTCAAGGGCACCGTCAATGAATTTCACTTTTAGTTCATCCATGAGTTCTTTGATTTTCTTTCCCATGGCACGTCGCATAATATCCGCTTCCGCCAGGGTGAAGCCTGCCACTTCGTGGGCAATCTGCATCACCTGTTCCTGGTAAACAATAATCCCATATGTCTCTTCTAAAATGGGCTCCATAACAGGGTGTGAATATTCAATTTTCTTTTTCCCATGCTTACGAGTAATGAAGTCATCAATATTTTCCATGGGACCCGGACGATAAAGGGCATTCATGGCAATAAGATCTTCTATGACGGTGGGTTTTAGTTTTTTCAAAAATTCCCGCATCCCTGAGGATTCAAACTGGAATACACCTGTGGTCATTCCTTTGGCAAATAGTTTATACACTTTCGGATCATCCAATGGGATCTTTTCAATATTGACTTTTTGCCCCCGTTCCTTCAGCAATTTTAAAGCATTATCGATTACGGTGAGGTTCCGAAGACCTAAGAAATCCAACTTTAAAAGACCCAGTTCCTCCAGCCCTTTCATGTCGTATTGAGAAGTCACATCTCCTTGGGGAGAACGGTAAAGAGGAACATAGTCCGTGAGATCCCCCGGGGCAATCACTACCCCGGCGGCATGGGTGGAAGCGTGGCGGTTCATTCCTTCCAGTACTTTTGAATATTC
>DKQT01000021.1 GCA_002471845.1 Fidelibacterota bacterium UBA7301
CGTACCGAAAAAGAGCGGTTTCCCTGGTTTCTGTGCCACTTTCCAGAAATGTTCATTAACACCCAATTCCATGAACACATCCCGCACATAATCGAACCGACCCATGGAAACCCCGCCGGAAGAAATGATCACGTCACAGGTTTCCAATGCTTTGGATAAAAAAGATCGCAATGCATCCTTATCATCCTTAATCACATTCCGCATGGTAACTTCACTTCCAGCCTTTTCAACCAACTCATCAAAAACAAACAGGTTGGAATTATAAATTTCCCCAGGTTTAAGTTCATTGCCTGGCTCCACCAATTCATCCCCTGTACCAAAGATGGCAATGCGCGGTTTTTTTGCCACTGAAATTTCTCCATATCCAAAAGAGGCCAAGATGCCGATTTCACTGGGGGTAATGCGGGTTCCTTTAGAAATCAAAACATCCCCTTCCCGAATTTCTTCTCCTTTTTTTCGAATATGTTTTCCGGGATGTGCTTCCAATAATATCTGAACTGCATCTGTATCTGAAAATCCGCTTGTGTCTTCCACCATTACCACCGTATCGGCACCAACTGGTATCTTTGCCCCGGTCATACATTGAATGCATTCACCGGAACCAAGTGTTACATCACTGGGCGTTCCTGCCGAACTGATACCCACTATTTTAAGTGTTACAGGATGTGACTGACTCGCACTTTGCGTATCGACTGCTCGCACCGCAAACCCATCCATAGCCGAATTATCAAACCGTGGCATAGGGAAAGTGGCTGTAACATCTTGGGCAAGAACCCGGTTCTCTGCTTTACCTAATGGAACATTTTCCATTTCTAATGGAAAAATATGGTTTTTAATAATTGTTTTTGCTTCCTTAACTCGTATCATAAGATATCCCTTAGTAAAAAAATGATGGCAATAATAACTACAGCGCCCATGACCTTTTGAATTGTTTTCGCATCAAAACGGACGGCACCTAAATAAGACCCTCCAAATCCGCCAACGATAACTGCACCTGCCAACGGCAAAATGAAACCTGCATCAAACATACCTGCTTGTGATCGAGCAATGAGACCTACCAAAGAATTCACCCAAATGAACATGGCGCCCGCTGCGGCGGCTTCCTTTTCCGACCCAAGGCCAAACATGATAATGAGCGGTACGAGATAAATTCCACCGCCGATCCCAACAGCTCCCGCTACAAATCCAAGAACTGCGCCCAAGCCTAGGATAAAAACCCACTTTTTTACTCCAGATAATTGGAATGAAAACTGTAGGTTGTTAAAGAAATAAATTCTTATTACCACTAGCATGAGTGTTATTAATAATAACAGCTGAAATATGTTCTCGGACAATGGCAATGTCCCCGCTAAATAGGCCATGGGAATGGACGTCAGTATAAACGGTCCAATTAGACCTAGCCGACCATGGCCATTACGCCAGAAGTTGATCACACCGATAGAGGTAACAATCAGGTTTAAGGCTAATGATGTGGTGGGAATGATAAGATAACTAATTCCGAAAATAGCCATGAGTGCTGTATAGGATGAGCCGCCGCCCAACCCCACACTGGAATAAATGAATGCAACAAACAAGAACAGAATGGGCAAGAGATATTCCATCAATGCTTTTCACCCTTCATCATGTGAAATGAATGAAAAATAGTCGGAATCAATACGTTTAGCGCATCTTTTGCAGCGCCAGGACTACCTGGTAAACAGATTACGATAGCCCCCTTGACAACGCCAGCTGTTAACCGGGACAGCATGGCCGTTTTCACTTTTCCACGTCCATAAGCATGTAGCGCCTGTTCGATTCCGGGCAATTTGGAATTGAAAATTTCTTCCAACGTTTCAATGGTTAGGTCTCTGGGCCCCAGCCCTGTCCCGCCGGTGGTAATAATTAATTCCACTCCCTCTTCAATCCAGTTTTGAATTGTGGGCATCAATTCATCGGAACCGTCAGGAAGAACTTTCTTATGTTCGACAGAACAGCCTGAATCGGAAAACCCCGAAATTAATAAGGGACCTGACTTATCTTCACTTTTTCCCGATGACACACTGTCACTGATCGTGATGACACCAACCTGTGGGCGATATTCCGTGGCATAATCGGATTTTCCACCAAGTTTATCCACCAAGTTTATTGAGCTAATAACCATGGTTTTATCCACGGCCTTGCACATGTCGTAAATAGTCAATGCGGTAACAGACACAGCCGTCAGCGCTTCCATTTCCACGCCCGTGGCTTCCTTCGTTTTTACGATGGACTTTATCACAATACTTTCCGTTTGAACATCAAATTCAATATCCACAAAAGACAGGTTCAGCTGGTGGCACATAGGAATGAGTTCAGCTGTTTTTTTGGCTGCCTGAACGCCAGCAATTTTCGCCGTGGTCAGCACATTTCCCTTAGGAAGTGCATCATCCTGAATCGCCATAATGGTTCCTGGAAGCATGGATATTTTTCCTTCAGCTTTTGCCATTCGAACAGTGCTGACCTTATCCGTCACATCCACCATTTTGACGTTTCCTTTTTTATCTAAATGTGAAAATTTATTCATATTATCCCCCTATTTGGGTCATGGATTCCCGGTTGTCATTACCTTGATTTTGAGCATCCCAACCATCTTTATGTTTTTTCATCATTGCATCAAGAATAAAACTCCCAATTTCTTCATTCGATGATCCATTGCGCATGGCATCGCGAAGATTCGTTTCATTCTGGCTATAGAGACAATTCATGAGTTTTCCATCCGCCGTGATGCGAATACGATTACACTCTCCACACAGGTTTCTGGTATAGGAAGGGATTACCGCTACTTTTCCTTTGTAACCATTCTTCCGAAAAATATGATGCTCTGTTCTAGAACCATTTACAGGAACCAATTCATCTACTTGCTTTTTCAAATCTGATATAATCTGTTCAGCCCGATAAAACTTTCCCGTCTTCCATATCTGGTGAGCATCAAATGGCATAAGTTCAATGAAGCGTACGGTGACGTCATTTTCTTTTGTTAATTGAATAAAATCCAATAGTTCATCATTATTGAAATCCCGCATGACCACCACATTCACCTTGATGGATGAAATTCCCGATTGATTCGCTTTTTCAAGTCCATCCAAAACCAAATCCAACCCTTCCCCTCGTGTGATGCTATTGAATTTTTCAGGGTTCAGCGTATCCAGGCTGATATTGATTCCCGTCAAACCGGCATCTTTCAAAGAGTTTATTTGTTTGGAAAGCAATGTTCCATTTGTCGTCAAATGAATGGAATCAATACCATCTATTTCGTGTACAAGTTGAATGAGTTCCAACAGATCTTTTCTCAGCAGGGGTTCCCCACCCGTAAAGCGTATTTTGGAAACGCCCATTTGTGACGTGGTTTCAATTAAACGACAAATTTCATCGGTTGTCAGTAGCTTATCCTGACTGCGAAATGGAACCCCTTCTTCCGGCATACAGTAAATGCACCGGAGGTTGCAATATTCATTAACAGAAAGGCGGAGGTAATTAAAGGTTCTGCCGAATCGATCACTAATGAGGGAATTCGCGGACTGTTCGTCGCGAAAAAAGGAGGTTTGCGTGTGTGTTGTTTTTTCCATTCTCATTCCAATTCATCCCACAATCATGTAAGAATCGGGAGCAAA
>DKQT01000009.1 GCA_002471845.1 Fidelibacterota bacterium UBA7301
TGACTAAATGAAGATATCAGAAAAAATAGCAAATTATAAAGCTCAAGGTAAAACGTTTTACAGTTTTGAGTTTTTTCCACCAAAAACAGATTTTGGGCTGGATAACCTATATAATAGGATTGATAGGATGGCATCCTTTCAACCAGCCTATATCGATATTACCTGGGGCGCAGGAGGGTCCACCGCTGATAAAACTCTGGAAATAAGTAAAACAATTAATAAATATTTTGGATTGGAAGTTATGATGCATCTTACCTGTACAAATATGCAAGTGTCATCAATCAAAAAGGTACTTATAGAAGCGGAAAAAAATGGTCTATCCAATATATTAGCTCTAAGAGGAGATCCTCCAGAAGGATCCTTTACTTGGGATCAGCATGAAGATGGATTTCGCCATGGCGTAGATCTTGTCCGATATATTAGAAAAGAGTTTGGGGACCACTTTTGCTTAGGTGTTGGCGGTTACCCAGATGGCCATCAAGAGCAAAGCGATCTCGATACTGATATATCTTTTCTAAAGGAAAAAGTGGATGCAGGATCGGACGTTGTAGTGACACAACTATTTTATGATGTGGATAAATTTCTTTTCTTTAGAGATAAATGTATTAAAGCAGGTATAAAAGTACCAATAATCCCCGGGATCATGCCTATACACAACTATGCCAGGTTTATAAAATTTACTCAATTTTGTCAGGTTAGTATTCCTGACTCAGTCACTGAGCAATTGGAACTTATAAAGTATGATGATTCCAGTGTGATTAATTATGGCATTGATCAGGCGACGGCAATGTGTCAAAAACTAATTGAAAATGGTGTGCCTGGTTTACATTTTTATACACTGAATCTGGAACATTCTGTTTCAGCAATATTAAAGTCGCTTGGTTTTGTTTCATCCCAAAGTACCCTTAAGGAATTGCCGTGGCGGCAATCAACATCAGATGATAGGAAAACAAGTGAAGATGTACGCCCAATATATTGGAGTAATAGACCTGTGAGCTATTTAACACGCACAGAAATCTGGGATGATTTTCCTAATGGTCGATGGGGTGATATAGAAAGTCCAACTTTTGGTGAACTTAACCAGTATCATGCTATTAGAGCAGGTTCAAAGAGTGACAAAATTAAAGCCAAAAGAAAAAGGATGTGGGGAGAGCCGAAATCTATCAAAGATATAACTGATGTTTTTGTGTCATTTTGTAAAGCGAAGATAAATAGTTTACCATGGTGTGAAATACCACTGGCACTAGAGAGTAAACTAATTTCTGAAGATTTGCTTAAACTCAATGAGATGGGATATTTTACTATAAACTCTCAGCCTAAAATAAATGGCCTACCATCAGAAGATGCTGAAGTTGGCTGGGGTGGGCCAGGTGGAAGAATTTATCAAAAAGCTTATCTGGAGTTTTTTACATCAAAGGATAAATTAGATAAGTTGCTAAAAAGCATAGGTTCAAAAGAAAATATTTCCTATCAAGCCACTAACATTCGTGGTGATTTAATTACAAATTTACCAGAAAAAAATGTAACTGCCGTGACGTGGGGTGTTTTCCCTGATAAGGAAATAATGCAACCTACCATTGTAGATACGCGATCATTTTTAATCTGGAAAGATGAAGCATTCAGCTTATGGATGAATGATTGGGCTTCAATATACGAAGCGAAATCTGAATCATATGAACTTATAAAAGAAATATATGACACCTATTATTTAGTTAATATTGTTGATAATGATTTTGTTGATGGTGATATGCTAAAACAAATTCTTAAATCATGAAATATTCTAAATTAAACCAGTTTGAAAAATCACTAGTTGGACATTTATGCTCCCAGAGCCTTATTAAATCCGATCAGCGAGTAATAATTGCAGTTTCTGGCGGAAAGGATTCTATGGTTTTGCTGCATTCCATGGATAAATCTGCCCAGAGGTTAAACATTGCAATTGATGCCGTACATGTGAATCATCATCTACGAGACGATTCCTATGAAGATCAAGCATTAGTAGAGAAAACTTGTACGAAACTCAAAATTAATCTAATAATTGATCATTTGGATCCGGCTACCAAGTTAAAGGGTGAAAGTTTAGAGATGTGGGCAAGAACACACAGGTATCGATCACTGGAACGCATCCGTAAAGAAATTAATGCAGATTGGATTTTTACTGCTCACCACGGCAATGATCAAATTGAAACAATTCTCATGCACTTGGATGACGGCTGCGGTATTGAAGGGCTGCGGGGAATTCCATATCAGAATGGGATCATCATTCGGCCACTTTTAAAATTCAGTCGGAATGATATTGAAACGTATGTCCAACGCCATGGTTTGGATTATAGGGAAGATGCATCCAATACCGATACATCCATTCGTCGGAATTATGTCCGCCATAACGTAGTGAAACCTTGGGAAGATCAATCATCGGGTCTGGTAAAGCGGTTTAACACCTTAGCTGAAAAAGCCACAAAAGCAGTCCAGCGCATGAATGTACTTATCGCTTCTATCGAAGAGAAAATTAAAGCGGAAAACGGACGTGTTTTCATCAAGGATGAAATTGTTAAGGATTTCTCATTCAGCCAATTGGCGCGCCTGATCAAACACATGATGGGTGAGGCGGAAACAGCTTGGCGGGCCCATAAATGGACGTCCTTGTCCCAGTGGCTGGAATCCGCCGAAACGGGGTGCAAATTCAAAATCAATGATAAATGGGCTATTTTGAGAGACCGGGATCAATGGGTCATGCAGAATAAGACCTTGGGTTCCGATGGGTTCAGTTTATGCTTAAACGCGGTAAATCATCCTAAGATCTCCACCGATCCATGGACAGAGATCATTGATGGCGGGGCCATCCATGGAAAAGATATCATCCTGCGAAAATGGGAAACGGGCGACCGGTTTCAGCCCCTGGGAATGGCCGGGCGTAAAAAAGTAAGTGACCTGCTCATTGATGAAAAAGTAGATCGGTTCTCCAAAGAAGACCAAATGGTGGTCACTGCTGATGGAGAAATCATCTGGGTCTGCGGACGGCGAATCAGCGATAATGTGAAGGTCAGTGAAAAAACCACTGATTTTATGGAACTTTCATTGGTGCGTGAATTAGGATAGCCATGGCAGAACCCAGAGAGAATTTAAACGAACTCATATCCGAAGCAGCTGTTAATAAACGTGTTAAGGAGATTGCGGCGGACATATCCCAAAAATATAATGATGAAACGCCAATCCTGATTGGCATTTTGAATGGCAGTTTCATATTCTGTGCTGACCTGATGCGGGCCATGGATATTGATTGCGAGATTGATTTCATAAAAGTATCCAGTTATACCGGTACAGAATCCAAGGGGACGGTGCGTCTGCGGAAGGACATTTCCGCTGATATTACAAATCGCCACGTGATTATTGTAGAAGATATCATTGATTCGGGACTGACGATAAAATTTATCCGCGACCGCATGCAGGAAGCAGGGCCGAAATCCGTCGCAATTGTAACCTTACTGCTGAAACCGGACATTGCTAAACTAGATTTTGACATTGAATGGGTAGGGTTTGAAATTCCACCCGATTTCGTCGTAGGATACGGCTTGGATTATGACCAAAAATTAAGGAATTTAAAGGGGGTTTACTGCCTCGAAGCATTGGAGAGTGAGTAACGTGAATTCTAAGAAGCAAAATAAACAAAAACAAAACGGGTTAAAGGGGCAGAACAAATCGCCCCGGAATTCGAATAAAAATCAAAAGGAGAGCGACCAGTTCCAATGGAAACGGGCCGGGAAGACCAGCCTGGTTTGGGTTCTGATTATTATTTCCGCTGTCTTTTTGTCCAATTTATTTACCGGTAAAAGTGCCGATGAAATAGAAATTCAATATTCAGAATACCGAACTTTCTTAACGGAAGGCTTGATTACCAAAGCGCGAATCATGGATGAAGTGTTTCATGGGGAATTATCAGAAACACAGTCGGTTCTCAATGCCGCCGGCATTTCTCAAGAAGTGGTAAAGTTCCGCCTCAAGCTGCCTTTCATTGATCGTGAAGTCATGACCGAATGGGACCAGTATAAAGTGAATTATACATTCAAACAGAAATCCATCGACTGGACAGGCTATTTTCTGAACATCCTCCCATGGATCGCCATTCTTGCTTTCTGGATTTTTCTCATGCGGCGTATGCAGGGCGGCGGAGGCATGAAGTCTATCTTCAATTTTGGCAAAAGCAAAGCCAAGGTGTGGACTTCCGACATGCCTAAAGTTACGTTTAACGATGTAGCGGGCTGTGTGGAAGCTAAAGAAGAATTGAAGGAAGTCGTGGACTTCCTGAAAAAACCGAAGCGTTATCAGAAACTGGGGGCAAAAATTCCTCGCGGTGTCCTTTTAGTTGGTCCTCCGGGGACAGGAAAAACACTCTTGGCCCGGGCCATTGCCGGGGAAGCCAACGTTGCTTTCTTCAACTTAAGTGGGGCGGACTTTGTTGAAATGTTCGTCGGTGTAGGTGCTTCCCGCGTGAGAGACTTATTTGAGCAGGGAAAGAAAAACCAGCCCTGCATTATTTTTATTGATGAGTTGGATGCTGTTGGGCGAATGCGCGGCGCAGGACTTGGTGGAGGCCACGATGAACGGGAGCAAACGCTAAATGCACTCCTGGTTGAGATGGATGGGTTTGAAGCCAACGAGGATATAATTCTTATGGCAGCCACCAACCGCCCCGATGTTTTGGACTCAGCCTTACTCCGTCCCGGCCGGTTTGACCGCCAGGTGGTGGTGGATGTGCCAGACCTGAATGGACGCTTGGGCATTTTGAAAGTGCATACCAAAAAGATCGTCATGAACAAGAAAAAGGTGGACTTGAACGCCATCGCCAAGGGTACGCCGGGCATGGTGGGGGCTGACCTGGAAAATATCGTTAATGAAGCGGCCCTCTTGGCGGCGCGGAAGAAAAAGCGCTCCGTTGATATGACCGACTTCGAAGAAGCGAAAGATAAGGTAATGATGGGCGTCCAGCGGAAAAGTGTAGTTTTGTCTGAAGAAGAAAAGAAAACCACCGCTTACCACGAAGCAGGCCATACGCTGGTGGCAGCGCGGACGAAAGGGGCCGATCCTGTTCATAAAGTGACCATCATACCCCGTGGCCGTGCTTTAGGCGTGACCATGCAATTGCCGATTGATGAAAAACACGGTTATTCCCGGAAATATATTGAAGGCCGGATGGCTATTCTAATGGGTGGGCGCGCTGCAGAAGAATTGATATTTAATGAACTGACTACCGGCGCCGGGAACGATATTGAACAGGCCACCCAAATCGCAAGGAAAATGGTCTGTGAATGGGGCATGAGCGATGTGCTGGGCCCCATGACCTTCGGTAAAAAGAATGAAGAAATTTTCTTGGGGCGGGAGATCCAGAGCCACCGGGATTATTCAGAAGTGACGGCGCGGATGATTGATGAAGAAGTGGTACGCATAGTTCGGAAGGCCCAAGCTACGGCACGGGATGTTTTGAAAGGAAATATGACCCAGCTTCATAACCTGTCTAAAGCGCTCTTAGAGCATGAGACGATTGACGGTGATGAAGTATTGGCCGTTATGGAAGGGAAGCAGATCAGGCGTTCTAAAAACGGATCCGCAAAAAAATCGCGAAAGAGACGGCCTAGGAAAAAACCTCCGCAACAAAAATCGGAGAAAAACAAAAATAATTAAATGAAAAACGCCCCAATTTTTGGGGCGTTTTTTCATATTTTAATGAATATCACCCAATTCAATTCCTGGCTTGAGGCCCCGTTCCAAACCCTGATCATGGGCATCCTCAATGTAACGCCGGATTCCTTCAGTGATGGGGGCCAATTTGCTGATCCGAAATTGGCGGCGGACCATGCCATCCAAATGATGGCCGATGGTGCGGATATGATCGACATCGGTGGTGAAAGTACCCGTCCCGGCGCTGAGCCCGTGACCTTAGAAGAAGAATTGAACCGTACCATTCCTGTAATTGAAGCGATCCGTAAAGAATCGAATTGTCTTATTTCTATCGATACTTACAAATCAGCCGTGGCCAAAGCCGCATTGGACGCGGGAGCGAATATAGTCAATGATATCTCCGGATTGACATTCGATGAAGGGATGGCCCTTTTGGTGGCGGAGCGAATAGCCCCTGTCATTTTGATGCACATTAAGGGCACACCACGGGATATGCAGAAAGATCCTCATTATGATGATCTGATGGGGGAGGTAATCGATTTTTTCAAGGAGCAGTTGGCAGTGGCGCAGGAGGCAGGGGTGGAAGGTGAAAAAATCATCCTCGACCCGGGAATCGGCTTTGGAAAACGGTTAGAAGATAATTTTGAAATCATCCGTGAATTGGGGCAAATTTGCGCCATGGGATATCCTGTTTTATTGGGTCCGTCGCGTAAATCCTTTATCGGGATGACGCTTGACCTTCCCGTTGAAGAACGGCTGGAAGGCACCTTGGCGTCTATAACCGCCGGTGTTTTGAATGGGGCAAAGATCGTCCGCGTCCATGATGTAAAAGAAACGCGTAGGGCCGTCACAATCACTGAGAAAATTATGGGCATCAACTAGATGGTCCTGTTTCAAATCGGATTTCTCACCGTCACTTTTATTGACGTAATCGACCTCCTGTTGGTCAGTTGGCTGTTCTACAAAGTCTATATGTATTTCAAGGGCACCCGCGCCGGCCAAATGCTGGCAGGATTAATCATCCTCATGGTGGCCTCATTTTTATTCAATGCCTTCGGTTTCAGCGCCTCCAGTTGGCTGGTGAACCAGTTCCAGACGGTTTGGGTGGTGGCCTTCGTGATTTTATTTCAGCCCGAATTGCGCCGATTGTTAATCTATGTTGGGCAAACACGATTCTTCCAGCGGATATTCCGTGTGGGTACATCCAGGACCATCGTCTCTATCGTGGAAGCGGCCTCCCAACTGAGAGAGCGGCACTGGGGCGGATTGATTGTCATCCAGCGGGAAACGGGGTTGCGCACTTATAAAGAGCAAGGGACTCAACTCAAAGCGGAGGTGACGGCCCCATTGCTGGTTTCAATTTTTAATCCATCTTCGCCTTTGCACGATGGAGCGGTGATCATCCAAAATGAGATTATTGATGCGGCAGCCTGTATTTTACCCTTGACGGAAAGTACTATGATCGACCCGGAGATGGGTACGCGCCACCGCGCCGCTTTGGGAATTTCAGAAGAAACCGATGCTATCGTTGTGTTGATTTCGGAAGAAAAAGCACGGATCTCTGTGGCAGAGGATGGACGCTTCGCCCATATTGATATGGATGATATTGCTCTGCGTAAATATTTGAACGACAGGATGTTTATCGCTTCCGGAGATTAAGCACTATCAAATGGATTGCAACGATGAGTTTACAAATCGTTGCGGATAAATTCGTTAGAAATGATTCGCGCTGCCTATCATTTCAATCCTGAATGGTGGTTAAAATAACAATGACTGTACTCAAATACACAATTCTCAGCGTACTCCTGGTGAGCCTTGTCTCACTGGTGGGACTTGTGACCCTCTCCATATCCCGTAAACTTTTGGACCGCATCATGACTTATTTGGTGAGTTTCGCAACGGGCAGCTTATTCGGCGGTGCATTGATTCACTTATTGCCAGAAGCCTATGCATCTTCAACCAAACCGATAGTCGTTTCTCTGTGGGCCATTGGTGGTCTGGCCACCTTTTTTGTCATGGAGAAGTTCTTCCGCTGGCGCCATTGCCACCACCCCACGACGGATGAGCATGTCCATCCCGTGGTCCCCATGAATATCTTCGGCGACGCCATGCATAATTTCATTGACGGCGTTCTTATCGCAATAAGCTATTCAGCCAGCATTCCTTTGGGGATTGCCACCACCATGGCGGTGCTCTTCCATGAAATTCCCCAGGAGATCAGTGATTATTCCATCCTGATCAACGGCGGACTGTCGGTGAAGAAGGCCCTAATGGTGAATTTTATGAGTGCATCATTGGCCCTAGTAGGTGCTCTTATTGCTCTCCAAATGGGGAAAAGTATAACAGGATTCACGGAAGCGCTGGTTCCCATTACTGCAGGTGGATTCCTTTATATTGCCGGTTCGGACCTCATACCGGAACTCCATCACAATACGGATGCGAAAAAGTCCTTTATCCAATTATTGATGCTCATTTTAGGCGTGGCGGTCATGACCACTTTGGCCCTGAAATTCTGAATATTTTCATCTATCTCCATTAAAATGAAATTGTAATTTCTCCTATGGAATTGATCGATTTAAAAGACCGATACGCCGCCGCAGAAAAAAAATATTCTGAATTGCGGAGGTATCTTTGACTTACCCGCCAAGCATGCTGATTTACAAAAAATGCGCCAGGCCTCCGCTGCGCCTAACTTTTGGAATGACAATGCGGCGGCCTCATCTCTCCTGAAAAAAATATCCATCCTGGAAAAAGAGATTACCCTCTGGCAGGGCCTGGATAGGGCCCGAGACGATGTGGAGGTCCTCCTTGAATTCGCTGAAGCTGGCGAATCCGCCCTGGAAGAAGTGGATGGAGAATTGAATACATTCGTTGCCACCATCGAGGATCTTGAATTGAAGATGATCCTCGGAGATCCCCAGGATACGCAGGATGCCATTATAACGATCCACCCCGGGGCCGGCGGCACAGAAAGCCAGGACTGGGCGGAAATGCTTTACCGCATGTATTCCCGCTGGATCGAAAGTAAAGGATTCAAAAAAGAGATCATGGATTACCAGACCGGGGATGAGGCGGGAATAAAGGACATCACTATAGAGGTGAAGGGCGACTACGCCTATGGATTACTCAAAGCTGAAGCAGGTGTCCACCGCTTGGTGCGGATTTCGCCTTTTGATTCCAACAGCCGGCGGCATACATCTTTTGTATCTGTATTTGTCTATCCTTCTTCAGAGGAAGAAATTGAAATTGAGATTGATCAGGGTGACCTCCGGATTGATACCTATCGCGCCAGCGGCGCCGGGGGACAGCACGTGAATAAGACTGACTCAGCCATCCGGATCACCCATATTCCCACGGGGATCGTGGTGCAGTGCCAGAACGAGCGCAGCCAGCATAAGAATAAAGCATCTGCCATGAAAGTGCTGAAAGCGAGGCTTTACCAGGCTGAAGTGGAAAAAGAAAAAGAGGCCATGAAGGACTTGGAAGATTCTAAAATGGATATTGCCTGGGGGAGCCAGATCCGGTCTTATGTATTCCATCCATACAACATGGTGAAAGACCATCGCACCAAAGAAGAAACAGGAAATATTTCCGCAGTGATGGATGGGGATTTGGATAAATTTATTCGTGCCTTTTTGATGAATCAACTGGGCCAAACTGTAGAAGCAGAGGAAGCATAACGTATGTCTGATGACCATAGGAGTCTGAATCAAATAATTGATTTTCGAAAAGAAAAATTAGCCAAACTGCGGGATGGAGGTGTTGAGCCCTATCCCCAGAAATATGAACCGACCCATTTCAGCGCCGATATTCTTGGTGATTTTGAAAATCTTGAAAAACAGGATGTGAATATCGCCGGACGGATCATGTCCATGCGGAAAATGGGGAAGGCCTCCTTTTTTCATATCCAGGATCAGCAAGGGCGGATCCAGGTCTTTATCCGACGGGATGATGTGGGAGAAGATAATTATGCCAATTTCAAATTACTGGACATAGGCGACTTTGTCGGTGTGAAAGGCTATGTGTTCAAAACGAAAATGGGTGAAATTTCCATTCACGCCGGCGAATTGACCGTGCTTTGTAAATCTATCCGTCCATTGCCGGTGGTGAAAGAAAAAGAAGGGGAAACCTTCGATGCCTTCGCCGATAAGGAACAGCGGTACCGGAACCGCCATTTAGATCTTATTGTGAATCCAGAGGTGAAGGATGCCTTTGTAAAACGGGCCAAAATTATCAAAGGCCTTCGGGGTCATCTGGATAATTTGGGCTTTCTCGAAGTGGAAACGCCTGTCCTTCAACCTCTCTATGGCGGCGCCAACGCCCGGCCTTTTACTACCCACCATAATGCATTGGATCAGCAGCTTTATTTGCGGATCGCTGACGAGCTTTATCTAAAGCGCCTGATTATAGGTGGCATTGATCGGGTTTATGAAATTTCCAAAGATTTTAGGAATGAGGGCATGGATCGGAACCACAATCCCGAATTCACCATGCTGGAATTCTATTGGGCCTACGCCGATTTTGAAGACAATATGAATTTGGTGGAAGATATGATTCGCTCCGTAGCTAAAAGCATTGACGCCCTGCAGTTAAAATGGGGGGATATGGAGATTGATCTCTCAAAACCATTTGGGAGACGGCCTATTTTGGACCTCCTGAAAGACGCCACGGGAGAAGACCTCACGGAAGCATCCGATGAAAAAATGAAAGCGGTCTGTAAAACACATCATATTGAAGTGGAAAAAAATGCTAATTACGGTCAAATGCTTGATGAACTCATGGGTGAACTCGTAGAGCCCACGTTGATTCAGCCTACTTTCATTACAGATTATCCGAAAGTCATTTCGCCCTTAGCTAAAAAACATCGCAATGGAAATCCCCATTTGGTAGAAAGGTTTGAGTTGATAATTGGCGGTGCTGAATTTGCCAATGCATTTACGGAACTGAATGATCCTATTGATCAGCGGGAACGGTTTGCATCCCAGGCCCGTCTGGCTGAAGGGGGAGATGAAGAAGCCCAGCCGGTGGATGAGAATTTCCTCCAGGCAGTGGAATGCGGTATGCCGCCCACAGGCGGCGTAGGCATTGGTGTGGATAGGCTGGTCATGCTGCTGACTGAAAATGTCAATATCAAAGATGTGATCCTGTTTCCCGCCATGCGCACGGAAGAATTATAGTCCAACCCCAATGAATTTCCCTTTTTACCTTTCGATGCGGTATCTCCGTTCAACACAAAAAGGAAGTTTCACCCGGTTGGCGGGTGTCCTTTCTGTTGCCGGACTTGCTGTAGGTATTGCCGCCCTCCTTATTACCCTGTTCATCCTGAATGGATTTGAACGGGTCATCTCCCAAAAGATCACTGACTTTGACGGCCATATCCGCATCCGCCATTTTTTAAATCACCCTATCAATCCTGAAATCGCCGGGATGGATAGTGTCTTGGCCGAATACAGAGGTGCGGTAACCCAGTCCGGGTTTGTTCAAGGGCCGGCCTTGTTGCGAAAAGGAAAGTCCGCAGAAGGGGTCATCGTGGAAGGCATAGATCCGGCAGGGGCGGGCTTTATCCAAAATATGCTGGTAAAAGGCAAGGGTGAATTAAATGGGAATAAAACTGTAATTGGTGAACGGTTAGCGGATCAATTGGGTCTTTCCGTCGGAGAAAAGATTGTTTTATTTGATATTGCTACTTTACGGGGCTCAAAGAAACGGCTGAAACAATTCATCGTCAGCGGCTTTTTTCATTCCGGAATGACGGAATATGATAATTCGCTCGTTTTTACCTCCCTGGAGACGGCCAATGAATTGTTTGCCATGGATGGGAAAGTTTCCGGCCATATCCTCAGGCTCAATAATTTGAGATACGTCAAACCCTTGTCTGAATCCCTGGAAAGTGCTTTGGCTTATCCCTATATGGTTATGACCTGGAAAGAGAAGAACAGGGCTCTCTTCAAGTGGATGGATGTCCAGCACTGGCCCATCTTATTTATTTTCGGCCTCATCGCTCTGGTAGGTGTGGTAAATATCATTTCGGCCCTGGCCATGATCATTATTGATAAGACCCGCCAGATCGGACTGTTGAAATCTTTGGGGATCACCAACAGCGCCCTCAAACAGGTGTTTTTAATCAAAGGTTTGATCATCGGGGCGACGGGGGCCGCCAGTGGCGCTTTATTAGCCATATTATTGGCCTTATTCCAAAACAATTTAAAATGGATAACGGTGCCGGAAGATGTTTATTTCATGGATTTCGTCCCCGTAGATATGAATGGATCAGACATTTTACTGATTACCTTATTGGCATCGATGGCCTCGGTTTTGGCTGCCCTGTGGCCTACGGTGCGGGCAGGAAAAATTCAACCGGCGGAGGCGTTGAAATACGAATGAATTTTTCTTTCTCAATTGCCCGCCGTTTTATGCTGGGGGGGAAAGGGGCCGGCCCCAGCCGGTTGACTGGTTGGATTGCAATAATTGGTTTAGCTGTAGGCTGTATGGCCATGATTCTTTCTGTATCAATTCTAAATGGATTTGAATCCCGGGTAGTGAACCGTATCATCGGGTTTGAGGGGGATATTCGCATCGGGGGTCTCACCGATTGGAACAGGGATGTGGCAGTCCTTCAATCCATAGCAGGGGTTGAAGCGGTAATGCCCTTCCAGGAACGAAAAGGGTTAATCATTGGCCGGGATGACTCCCAGCGGATGGTGCTGCTCAAGGCCGTAAATCCAGAAAAAATCACATCCTTTTATGACTTAAATATGATTGCAGGAAGAGATGCTGATTTACCCCGCGTATTTTTAGGAGAAATGACAGCGCGACGACTCAACCTTTCTGTAGGGGATGTGTTACGGATTATGAGTCCGATTGACCAAGGATCTTCCTGGGGTATGCCACGGCAGATCCAATGCGTGGTGGGGGGTGTATTCAGTATCCAGGTTTTGGACCTGGATGACAAGATAGCCTTTATACCCGCTGAAGTCGGGCGAAAACTATTCATTCGTAAAGAGGGCCCTGACGGTGTGGATTTTCGATTAAAAGCAGGTGCCGATGTCGGTTCGGTGGCCGCTGCCATTCGGCAACAATTTCCGGATGCGAAAGTGGAAACATGGGGAGACCTCCACAGTGAATTATTCGGTGCCATGAAATTTGAACGAATAGGCGCATTGGCGGTTCTTAGCCTTATTATCGTGGTGGCTTGTTTTAATTTGGTGACCACCCTGGTCCTGGTGACGGCACAAAAAGTGCGTGAATTCGGCATTCTTCAGGTTATGGGCACGACGCAGGAAACAGTGAGATCCATTGTCCTGAACCAGGGGAGTATGATCGGCGGTGTGGGCATCCTGACAGGGATGGGTATCGGTTTACTATTTATCCTCCTGCAAAATAGTTTCGGCATCATCACCCTTCCAGAAGATATTTATTTCACCCCGACACTCCCCATGGTTATTCTTCTGAAAGATGTCATAACCATCTTGTCTATTTCCGTAGGTATGGTCATTTTGTCGGCCTTCATTGCTGCACGGCGAGCCCTAATGATTTCACCCATAGAAGCGGTTTATTTAGAAAAATGATCCTGAAAGCAGAAAACCTATCCAAATCCTTTCGCAACGGAGAGAGAACACTGTCCGTATTCAATGATGTTTCCATGGAAATTAACGCCGGTGATCTCATTACCATTATGGGACCAAGCGGCGCCGGGAAATCCACCCTCCTTAATATTTTAGGAACCCTCGATAAACCGGACAGCGGCTCGCTTAATCTTGCTGGACAGGATGTGGCTGGCGCGTCTCAAAATGAGATTGCTGAATTGCGGAATACCATCTTGGGTTTTATATTCCAGTTTCATCATTTACTGCCGGAATTCACGGCCTTGGAAAATGTATTGATTCCTAACCAGATCGCCGGGGGAGAGGGTAATACATCCAAAGGAAAAGAATTACTGGATTATATCGGTCTTGCAGAGCGGATGGATCATTTTCCGTCCCAGCTTTCCGGAGGGGAACGGTTACGGGTGGCTGTGGTACGGGCGTTAATGAATGATCCGAATCTGGTCTTAGCTGATGAACCGACTGGGAATTTGGACTTGGGAAATGCGAACCGCCTGGTGGATCTGTTCCAGAAGATCAATTCCGATTTTAATCAAGCTTTCGTGATTACCACCCACAACCCGGATGTGGCCACTATTGGAAATAAAAAGTACTATCTTGAGAATGGAACACTTTCTCTGTCAGATAGTATTTGAACTTGTAAATACCCTGTTTAACTTCACGGTTGTATGAAAGAAAATTTTTCCAAGCGCGTACAGAACATTATGAAGTTTGCCAAGGAGGAAGCCATCCGCCTGGGGCATAGTTATGTAGGATCCGAACATCTTCTCCTGGGACTCCTGAGGGAAGACTCAGGGCTCGGTTCCAAGATTTTTGATATTTACGACTGCGATATCGAGGACATCCGTGCGATGGTGGAGGATATGATCAAGACTTCCGGCGGCACTATGACCTTAGGCCATCTGCCTCTTACTCGCCGGGCTGAACGGATTCTGCGGAATGCCTTCAACGAAGCGGCCGCCATGGGTGCTACCGTCGCCGACGACGAACATTTGCTCCTGGCCATGCTCAAGGAAACAGAGGGTATTGCCTACGAAGTATTGAACGCCCATAACTTGGATTATGAAAGTGTAGTGGATTTAATCCAGGATGATTCAAAGGAGGAGGAACCCCCAGCCCCAACCAAGCGAAAAGAAAAAGCAGTCAAATCCAAAACACCGGCGTTGGACCATTTTTCCCGGGATATTACCCTAGCCGCAAGACAAGGGAAATTAGATCCGGTTATCGGGCGGAAAGATGAGATTGAACGGGTGGCCCAGATTTTATCCCGCCGGAAGAAAAACAATCCAGTTTTGATTGGCGAGCCGGGAGTAGGAAAGACCGCCATTATTGAAGGGTTGGCTCAAAAAATCATCCACAAGGATGTACCGCGCTTGCTCCATAATAAACGTATATTATCCCTTGATTTGGCCGGACTCGTGGCCGGAACGAAATATCGCGGTCAATTCGAAGAACGGATGAAAATGGTTATGGTTGAACTGGAAAAAACGGACAACCTTATTTTATTTATCGATGAGCTGCATACTTTAGTAGGTGCTGGAGGTGCCTCGGGATCTTTAGATGCATCTAATATGTTTAAACCGGCTTTGGCCCGGGGAGACATCCACTGTATCGGTGCCACTACCTTGGATGAATTTCGAAAATATGTCGAAAAAGACGGCGCCTTGGAACGCCGTTTCCAAAAGGTGAATGTAACGCCGCCCAATACGGACGAATCTATCGCGATTTTAAAAGGGCTTCAACCCAGTTACGAAAAGCACCACAACGTGATTTATGATGAGGATGCTATTGAAGCCTGCGTCCACCTGTCTCACCGATATATAACCGATAAATTTTTTCCCGATAAAGCTATTGATATCATGGATGAAGCGGGTTCCCGGGCTCATATGTTGAATATGAAAGTGCCCCAAGAAGTCATCGATCTCGAACTGGAAATTGAAAAGGTCCGCTCAGAGAAAGATTCTGTGGTAGTGGCCCAGCGATTTGAAGATGCAGCCAACCTGAGGGACACTGAACAAAAGCTGATTCGGAAACTGAAGAATTTACAGAAAGACTGGCAGCTGGATGAGGCCTCCAATCCCATCCGCGTAACGGAGGACAGTATTGCTGATGTGGTATCCATGGTTACCCGGATTCCCGTACGAAAAGTGGCCCAAACTGAGGGACAAAAATTGCTTAAGATGAAAGAAAAAATGTCGGAAGATATTATCGGTCAGAATCGCGCTATTGATGGATTGAGCCGTGCCATTCAGCGTTCCAGAGCTGGATTGAAAAGTCCTAACCGTCCCATCGGTGTATTTTTATTTTTAGGTCCAACGGGAGTAGGTAAAACAGAGACTGCTAAAGTATTAGCCAATTATTTATTCAGCCATAGAGAAGCACTCATTAAACTGGATATGAGTGAATATGGGGAACGATTCTCTGTATCCCGACTCATTGGGGCGCCCCCCGGATATGTGGGGTATGAAGAAGGGGGAGAACTCACGGAGAAAGTCCGTCGAAATCCATATTCAGTTATTTTATTTGATGAAATTGAAAAAGCTCATCCTGATGTATTTAATGTGCTTCTGCAACTTTTCGATGAAGGAGTACTTACCGACGGACTTGGAAGGAAAGTAGACTTTCGAAATACGATTATTATCCTGACTTCAAATATCGGTACTAAAGAGATCCAGGGGAGCGGTTCTTTCGGTTTCAGCGAGGGTACGGAAAAAGCCAATTACGAAGCTATGCGGGATAGTATCCTGGATAAGGTAAAAGGCACTTTTAACCCGGAGTTTTTAAACCGTCTCGATGAAACCATTGTGTATCATTCATTGACTAAAGAACATGTCCTTGAAATTATAGACCTACAATTAATGGATCTCCATGAAAACCTGGATAAAATCGGTTTAACCCTGAAAGTGACAAAAAGGGCCAAATCATTACTGGTTGAAAAAGGGTTTAATCCTGAATATGGTGTTCGATTCCTCCGGCGGGAAATTCAAAATTCATTGGAAGATCGCCTTTCGGAACTTTTGCTTGGGAAAGCCTTCAGCGATGCCAAAGGCATTAAAGTGGATGCGAAATTAAAAGAATTCGAATTTTTATCGGTTAGGGCTAAATCAAAGAAAAAAACAACTGCAAAAAAAGAATCCAAGCCGGGTAAAAAACCGGCAAAATCTCTCGATTCTTAGCCTAATTTTTGCCTATATCTGTCATATATAGCGATAAAATCGCATAAGTCTGCCATATCGGTCGACTAATTCTCTTGGCATAATAATTGTCCTTTATGGGTCAGAATTTATTTTTCACCCACGTTAAGGAGAAATCAAATGGGAAAAATTATCGGAATTGACCTTGGAACAACCAACTCATGTGTGGCTGTTCTTGAAGGTGGTGAACCGACTGTAATTAATAGCACTGAAGGTGGCCGTACGACCCCTTCTATTGTTGCATTCACCAAAGATGGAGACCGTCTTGTAGGTCAACCGGCAAAACGCCAGGCGGTTACTAATCCCCAAAACACTGTATTTTCAATCAAACGCTTTATGGGCCGTATGTATAATGAAGTGGGGACAGAAATTGAAGAAGTTCCTTACAAAGTAAGCAAAGGTGACTCCGGTTCTGTTGTTGTTGAAGCGGGAAATAAAAAATATTCACCGCCGGAAATCGGTGCTATGGTTCTACAGAAACTGAAACAAACAGCTGAAGAGCACTTGGGTGCAACTGTTACCGATGCCGTGATAACTGTTCCCGCGTATTTTAACGATTCCCAACGGCAAGCCACGAAGGATGCCGGTAAAATCGCGGGATTGAATGTTCGCCGTATTATCAATGAACCGACAGCCGCATCTTTAGCTTATGGAATGGACAAGAAAAAAGAGGAAACAGTAGCTGTTTTTGACCTGGGGGGCGGTACCTTTGATATTTCTATCCTTGAATTGGGCGATGGTGTTTTTGAAGTGAAATCCACCAATGGGGACACCCACCTTGGCGGGGATGATTTTGATCAGAAGGTCATCGATTGGATTGCAGCGGAATTCAAGAAAAGTGACGGCATAGATTTAAAGAAAGATCCTATGGCTTTACAGCGCTTGCGTGAAGCCGCTGAAACAGCTAAAACTGAATTATCCAGTTCCAAGCAAACGGAAATAAACCTGCCCTTCATTACGGCTGATTCCTCCGGTCCAAAACACTTAAACCTGACATTAACACGTGCCAAGTTTGAGGAATTAGTTGCAGACTTGGTGGAAAGAACCATTGATCCATGTCATAAGGCGATTAAAGATGCCGGTCTCAGTGCATCTGATATCCATGAAGTGATATTGGTTGGTGGTTCTACCCGTATCCCAAAGATTCAGGAGAAAGTAAAAGAAATTTTTGGTAAAGAACCGAACCGCAGCGTCAACCCGGATGAAGTGGTTGCCCTCGGCGCCGCAATTCAAGGTGGTGTTCTTGCCGGTGATGTGGATGATATCCTTTTGCTGGATGTAACCCCTCTTTCTCTCGGCATTGAAACACTGGGCAGTGTCTCTACAAAATTGATCGAACGGAATACCACTATCCCAACAAAAAAGTCACAGGTATTCTCTACAGCTGCGGATAATCAGACAACCGTTGAGATCCATGTATTGCAAGGTGAACGCGAAATGGCAGTGGATAACAAAACTATTGGCCGTTTTCATTTAGACGGCATTCCACCGGCACCCCGCGGTATTCCACAAATTGAAGTAACATTTGACATTGACGCGAATGGTATTCTGAATGTAAGTGCCAAGGATAAAGCCACGGGTAAAGAACAAAGCATCCGGATCGAGGCATCCAGTGGCCTGTCTGATTCTGAAGTGGAAAAAATGGTTAATGATGCCAAAAAACACGAAGGCGAAGATAAGACTAAGCGTGAAATGATTGATATGCAAAACCAGGCGGAACAGCTCATTTACCAGACAGAAAAAAACCTGGAAGAGTATAAAGACAAATTGGACGAAGCCGAAAAGAAAACCTTGGAAGATACGGTGACTAAAGTTAAAACGGCCAAAGACGGCTCCAGCGCTGATGACCTGAAAGCAGCCATCGACGAATTAAATACAGCCTGGAATGCAGTGGCATCTAAAATGTATGAAGCGGCCAAGGAAGAAGGTCCTGCTGGTGGCGCGGAAGCGCCCCAAAGCGAACCGAAAGCGAAGTCCAAGAAAAAAGATGAAGCTGAAATCGAAGACGCTGACTTTGAAGTTGTAGACTAAACTTCGACTAATAATCGTACTGAAAAAAGCGTTCCAAATTTGGGACGCTTTTTTTGTTTATGGAACTGAAGACACGTAACTTCATATTAGAGCTAAAGCGATCAAACCGTAAATGACCAAACGTCAATCCATTTATTTCATTCTCACCCTTGTGATTGGTGTCGCAGGGTTTTTGTTTTTTAGACCGAGTATATGGCAAGATAGAATTGAAACCTATCTAAATGACCAATTCCATGAAAACGGGTGGAAAATTGAGGTCAACAAATTATCAGGCCATTTGTTTTCTACACTTCACTCCGATAATGTTTCACTCATTCATGAAAATGGTGCCACTGTATTCCTGCCCAGTATTACAACAAAAATAAAAATTCTCCCCCTATTAAAAAGACAAATTGAAATTGATCAATTGTCAGTTTCACAAGTGGCTATTCAGCCCTATTTTGAATCAGATGATGAATCGGTTACAATCGACTCATTTGAATTTGCCCCGGAAAAAATCCCCATAAATATTCGTGATCTCCATGTGGATGGCAATTTTTTTGTTCCCTATGGTGACTCCAGTAGAACGGTCCAATTTCTTATTGATGGGATGGTCAAAGGCAGCGATTCTGATATGGAAATTGATTTGCAGGAGTTTGAGGTTTTTTGCGCCCAACCAAGAATTGATGTAAATATCAAAAATATTGTCGGGAAATTATCCTCCAGAGGCGTTTATGTAGAAATTGGGAAGGCGAATTTGAATGACTTTCAAATCAGTGGAATGTTTGATTATGATCGGGGAGAAGAATCTTTCGTTCGCGCCCAATTGGAATTATTAGAGTACGAAATACCCAGTCAGGTTTTTACCAAATTACCACTGCAACCAAATTTATCCAGGCTCTCAGCTACTTTTCATTTTGAATCGGATCTTACTCATTTTGTGGGCGATTTGTTCGTACGAAACGAACTTGGGCTGGACATGGAGGGCAGTTTTGACTTAACCAGACATTCAGATTATTTTCGTTTAGAATCACTTGAACTTGAAGGGAACGATGCAACCTTGAAAATGCAGGGATTATTCGAGGATAAAGGACGGTTTAACGGGACTATTCAATTGAAAGAAATGGATGTAAGCCAATGGATGCTGGATCAGCCTGAAACTAATTTATCAGGATATTTTTTAATTGATGGAGAAATTCCCGAGAAACAAATCACAGCCCTAGACCTCAATGCTGAAATCAGCGAATCATTGATATTTGACAAAGAGGCCTCATCATTCTCAGGTGGTGTATCTTTTAAAGATTATGAATTAGCCATTACCAATCCAATCACAGTGACGATTGGCCCTTCAATCGTTACCATCAACGGATCAGCTCATTTCGAAGATGAATATCTTAATCTTGATTTGGCCCTGATAGATGCATCACCATTTTTGATAAATAATTTCTGGACAGATTCATTGTCAGGGGGGTTAGCTACAGGTTCCATGGAATTAATGGGATCTTTTGATACATTAGGCTTATCGGCTGATTTAATCATCAATGGATTACAGTATAGGAATATTTCATTATCTGCCTTTGAATTTTTAGGCCAATTAGACAATTTGAACGATTTTAGGAACGGCTCGGTCAAAATAAAATTTAGTAATGGAATGTGGAATGATTATAGTTTTGAGAGCGGATCAGGAGAGTTCCTGCTTCTCGAAGACCGTGTTGAAATCTCGAGTTTTGAGCTTAAAAATGGAGAGGATTATCTTCAGTTGAACGGCTCGGTTCAAAATGACAGCGTTTTAATATTGGATCGTTTTCAAATTGCCTATCAAAGGCATTTTATGATAAATCCCCGCCCACTATCCATTATAAATAGCAATGAACGGTTTTTATTCGAACCATTTGAAATCCATGTGGATGATGGAATTATTAATGGATTTATGAAGACCAATCCTACTCAGGGGAGGCTGAAATTCTCAAATGTAACCACGGATTTATTAAAACTGGCCGACAGGGATTTTGTCTATGACCTCACAGGAAACATATTTGGTGAAGTATCAATCGGCCAGGATATGAACCTAGATGATATGAGTTTAGATGTTTCGATCAAAAATGGAGAAATCGCCAATCAGCAATTTGACGATTTTTATATTTCCGCCTTATTTCGAGAAGGCATATTACATTTGGAAGAACTTACATTGACCGATGGTGAAAAAACGGGATTTCAAATAATGGGTACCTTTCCCATCATTGCTGATAACACCAAACCGAGATTAGTGGATGTTCAATCCAGTTTTAAAAATATTGATTTATCTTTTTTGACTCAATTCGCCCCGAAATGGAAGCCCTATTTATTTGGAAATTTAACCGGTGATTTCGATATGGGGGGTAATACACAAGAAACACAGTTTGATTTGGATGGAAAAATTGAGAATGCTTATTACGGGCGTATACCCCTTGGGACAGTGACTGGGAAAGGCCATTATGCAAATAAAAAGGTTGAATTCAGCAATTTTACTTCGGAATGGATGGGGAATCATATAGAAGGAGAAGCTTCCCTGCCTATTGATTATGACTTAGCTTCACCCAACGTACAACAATGGCATCCCGGGGGAGAATTAGCGGTAAAAACAAAAGGGAATTTCCATTCAGCGGTTTTTTTATCAGAATATTTAGCTGAAACCGATTCAATTATCGGGGATATTCAAATAACCCTTAATATTGATGGGCCGCCTGAAAACTTGGTCAGAAATGGGAGTATAAATATAAAAGATGGAGAGGTTTATACAGTCCTGATGGATGAACCTGTGCGCCAGATTTCAGCGTCTGGAGATTTGATTGATAACCAGTTATCGATTCAGATCTTAACCGGGGCACTGTACGATTCCCAGGGTAAAAATAAACCAACCCAAAATTTATCCATTACGGGTGCCCTGGATTTCGCCAAGTTCTTTGAACCGCGCTTTGATTTACACGCACTCGGTGACAGGGTATTCTTCCGTTCCTTGAATGGGGATATTGAAGGGTTTGCTGATGTAGATGTAAGGGTAGCCGGAAAGGATACTTTGGAAATAAATGGCGTCATTGCAGCTAAAGAGGGCGCAATCTATATGGAATTTACCGGGGATGAGGTATTAGAATCCGCTGAAGAAAAGGGCAGGGTAACAACCAATTATAACATCCGCTTTCCGATTGAGGATACATTTTCTATTCGGAATTCCCAAATTGATGCAAAAATATCCGGTGAATTAGCAACCTCAAAACAATTTGATGCCGACTGGAATTATTCAGGTGAAATCGAATTAATAGAAGGTGAAATTTATTATTATGTTGGCGATGTATTTGAAAACCTCCGGGGAGTAATGACCCTCGACGGTCAGGGATTTAATCCTTTCTTGGAATTGACAGCCTCAACCCGAATCGGGGATGCAGAAATCATCCTGGGTGTGTACGGCCCGTTTGATAATCCTGAATGGCGGTTTGACAGTGATAAAGGTTATACCGAAAGTGATATACTTCAATTACTCACATTCAACACCCGGGTGGCCGAAGAAGGCTTTACAACGGAAGGGCTGGGCACCCAGGCCCAAACCATTCTCGGTGCTTACCTGGAAAGGCAATTGGAACGGAATTTTGTCCGCGCAACAGGATTAAAATCAGCCGGACTCATTCAGGACGTAGAAATATCAGGTGACTTATTAAGGCCGGGAGAAGGTGAATCATTCAGTATTAGTGCCAAAATAAATGAGAATTTTAGTTTTAGTTATCGCCGGTCCTTTTCCCTAGGGGCCGCATATAAAAACAAGGTGGGTGTGGAATATAAATTAAATCCTAATTTCTCTGTCGTTGGAAATGTGGATGAGACCGGTAAATTCTACATGAAATTCCGCGTTCGCCGCGTATACTAAGCCTAAATATCAATGCAAAAAACAACCCGATTTTTGGCGGCTGCCGCCGCCACAATATTTCTGTCTGCTCAAAGTCAGGATACACGTGTGGTCAACAGTGTAAACTTTATCGGCAATCAAACATTCAGTCACCGCAAACTCCTGGATCAGGTCCAACTCAAACCATCCTCACTTTTAATTTTTTCACGCGTTGAATTTGATCGCAGGCTCCTCAAACTGGATGCCATATCTCTCAAAAACTTTTATCACTCAAACGGATTTTTGGAAGTGGCCGTTAAGGATTCCTTTGCAGTGAATGAGGATGAAACGGATATCTTTTTTATTATCCGTGAGGGAAAACAATATTATCTCAATTCTGTAACGATTGAGGGGCTCCATTCTCTAAAGGAAAAAAAAATTGTTTCATTATTGGGTTTGGAGGATGGTAATCCTTACAATCCGGTCCAAATCAATACAAACATGGCTTTCGTGGATGAGGAATTCCAGGAGATAGGAAAACTCTTTTACCGCTTGGATATTAAGCAGGAAATTCAGGATTCGGTCAATATAACTATTCAAATTGTAGAGGGTCCGAATGTATATATTAACCAGGCTTGGGTGACGGGTATAGAACTTATCGATTCCAGTTATGTGCGGCGGGAATTCACTTTTAAAAAGGGAGATCTCTTTCGCAAAAGTCTGATGGATAAAACAAAGCGCACCCTGCTGCAAGCGGGATTCTTTTCTTCCGCCAGTTTAATCACTTCCCCCATCGCCAATACAGACAGTTTGGTTAATATTGAAGTGCGAATGAAGGAATTTCAAAACCGTGGTTGGCAAGACTATGATTTTGGCAAAGAAGATATCGAATATGTCCCCGGAGTGAATTCAATGGTAGGTTTAGGCGGTTCCATCCAATGGGTGGATCGGATGTTACTGGGATCGAAAAACCGATTTGATGCCAAAGGTTCCATTGTTATGCCCACAGAAGAAGGATTTATCTATCCGCGCTTCAGCCTGGATGTTAAAATCTCTAACCAACGCCCCCTGGCTTTAAAACTGCCGACGCAGATAAAAGTGTTTTATCAGCAGTTTAAAAATTATGGAGATGAGGAAGGAGCCTATGTAAGGAGATTTGGATTGCAGTATTCAAATATTTTTCGATGGAATCACTTACGTTCCTTCTTAGATATTGGTATTCGCTTGGAACGATTCGATGAAACGGAAGCATTCAGGGATAACATTGAACAGCGAAAGTTCAGTTTCCACCTTCACCAAGACAACCGCGATAATCCGATTTATCCGACGAAGGGGAATGTAATTATACTTAAAATGAATTCTTTCGGAGGTATCCTTGGCGGGAATCGTACCTATACCAAGTATGATCTTGACTTAAGGCAATATATTTCTCCGGTAAAAAATATAACAATTTCCGGCAGGATTAATACAGGATTAATCACTTCCTGGACGGCTGATTATGATCAATATGAAACAGTATTATTTGAAAAATTTTACTTGGGTGGGAGTAATACATTAAGAGCCTGGAAACCACTTCAGTTTATGACTTATAAAGCGGAGGACGGAAGGACCCTTCCTTTGGGTAAAACGGCAAAACTACTTACAAATTGGGAGGTACGCTTTCCATTGATTTGGCGCTTGGGGGGTGTAGTATTTTATGACGGGGGTTATATTTCTGATTCTTTTGAGACAATTAAACAGGATGACCTGCAATGGAATCGTGGCCTTGGACTTACAATCAACTTACCCATTGGCCCACTCCGGATTGATTATGCCGAGAGCCTTGCAGATCCTACATTAAACCAGATTCTGTTAGGTATTCTTTATGCCTTTTAAAGGAACAAATTTTCCAACGAATCGTAAGGGATGATTCAAGGTGGTGGATGAGGTAAAACTTCATATAAATTTACCGCCCGAAAATCAGAAGGAATCACATGAAAACAAGACAATTATTACCCATAATCAGCATCCTGTTTATAAGCAGTTGCGGATTTTTTAAATCAGCCGATGATCTTCTTTCCGAAGCTGAGCGCAAACGTAATAATGGTGAATCAAAAGCTGCCCTGGAACTGCTAAGTAAAATCGTAGAAAAACATGCCGATAATAAAAAAGCGCCCCAGGCTCAATACCTTATTGCTGAAATATATTATCGTGATATGCGGGATTATTCAAAAGCAATTGATGAATATGATAAATTGAAAACCCTATACCCCAATTCTAAACAGGTTCCTTTTTCCTTATTCATGCAAGGATTTATATTTGCCAATATGCTTGCCGATTTTAATCAAGCTCAAGCCCGTTACAGTATGTTTCTTGAAGAATATCCGAACCACGAATTGTATCAATCCGTAAAATTTGAACTTAAATACCTTGGCAAAGACGTCAAGGATATTCCAGAACTCAAACACTTAACACGATAAAAAATCATGTCAGAATTCAGTCTTTCAGAAATCAATGATCGAATTGCCAAGGAATCGGCTTTTATCGATCCACTCCGGTCATCCATCGGCGAAGTCATTGTCGGCCAGGATGAGCTTATTAACAAAATTTTAATTGGTCTTTTGGCTAACGGACATCTTTTATTAGAAGGCGTACCAGGGTTGGCTAAAACACTCACCGTAAATACCCTGGCCCAGGCTATTGATACGGGATTCCAGCGCATCCAGTTTACACCGGATATGCTTCCAGCCGACTTGTTGGGAACATTGATTTTCAACCAGAAAACAGGCGCTTTTGAAACACGGAAAGGGCCCATTTTCTCCAATATCATATTGGCGGATGAAATTAACCGGGCGCCTTCAAAAGTTCAAAGTGCCTTACTAGAAGCCATGCAGGAGCGCCAGATAACAATCGGGAAAGATACATTCAAACTTGATGCACCCTTCCTGGTCCTTGCCACCCAAAACCCAATTGAGCAGGAGGGAACCTATCCCTTACCGGAGGCCCAGGTGGACAGGTTTATGATGAAACTGAAGGTGGGCTATCCCCAAAAGGATGAAGAACGGAAAATCCTGCGTCAGGCGGCTAGGACAGACAAATTAAAACCAATAAAAGCAGTGGTAAAATCAAAACAAATCCTAAGTGCACAAGAAACAATTAATGATATTTACGTGGATGAAAAGGTGGAGGATTATGTACTGAACCTTGTTTTTGCTACACGGAAACCCGATGAATTTGATCTTGGGGATTTATCCCAACTGATTGAATATGGTGCCAGTCCACGGGCTACCATTAACCTGGTTCTCGCATCTAAAGCGCGGGCCTTTTTAGAACATCGGGGCTATATCACCCCGGAAGATGTACGCTATGTGGGGAAGGACGTTCTCCGCCACCGTGTCATCCTTACTTACGAGGCAGAAGCGGAAGAGCTTACGTCAGAAGATGTTATTCAGCGGTTATTCGATTCTATAGAAATCCCTTGATAAGTAAAAAAGATGAAGGAAAAAGAAAACCCATCTCATTGGTTTTTACGGAAAACCAGTCCTTATTCCTATTAACTTTTTCCTTCTGCCTTAACTCATGATTCCTAAAGAGATACTTCAAAAAGTCCGGCATATTGAGATACGGACAAAAGGATTGGTGAATGACCTTTTCGGCGGTGAATATCATTCTGTTTTCAAGGGCCGGGGTATGACCTTTTCGGAAGTACGTGAATATTATCCCGGTGATGATATTCGATTAATCGATTGGAATGTGACCGCTCGCTCCAACGCCCCATTTGTAAAAATCTTTGAAGAGGAGCGGGAACTGACCGTATTTCTTATGGTGGATGTAAGCCGTTCCGGACACTTTGGGACTGTGGATCAATTTAAATCCGAATTAGCTGCCGAGATTGCCGCTGTCCTTGGTTTTTCAGCGATCAAGAACCAGGATAAAGTGGGCCTCATTTTATTCTCGGATCACGTGGAAAAATACATTGCTCCGAAAAAAGATAAATCCCACATCCTTCGTGTGGTGCGAGAAGTACTATTCCATGAACCGGCAGGAACGGGGACATCATTGCAATCAGGATTGGATTTTCTCATGAATGTAGCCAAACGAAAAGCGGTGGTTTTTTTGATTTCTGACTTTTTAGATGATAGCTATTGGAAATCCCTGAAACTGGCGAATCGAAAGCATGACATGATCGGTATCCGTATCGCCGACCCGGCGGAAGGAAATTTACCTGATTTAGGATTAATCAAGGTCCACGATCCCGAAACTGGGGAGCAGTTCTGGGCCGATATGTCCTCTGAAAATGAACGGGATGATTTTTCAAAATTCATTAAAGAAAAATGGGATTTATTTGAAAATGAATGCGGCCGCTCCCACTTTGATGTGATCATTGTGGGGACGGACAAAGATTACGTGGAACCTCTCATGACCTATTTCCGCCGACGTGAAAAACGGTATTAACATTTAAGCTTTGGGCGAATTAATTGATCGTACCAAAATGTAAAAGTGTTTGGAGTGCATTAACTGTGTTAATGCTTGAATTGACGCAGTCAATCCATTCCATATTACTTTGTTTCAATATGTTGTTAAATAAACCTGTTGCATTAGTTTTTAAACGACGAATTCTCCCCATGAAAAAATCGCTTTTAATCGGACTAATCCTACTCCTTGCCTGTCGTCAGGATCAATCATCTAAATCAGTGGAAATGATGGTAGAGATGGATACCACTTATACAACAATTGGCAGTCCTGTAACTTATGCCGTAACCGTTCAATCACCGAAAGATAAGATCATTCAATTCCCCGAATGGGTATTGGAAGATCCCCTGGAAGTCCGTTCATTTTCCATCCATGATGGAGAGAAAGGTCAGGTAGGGAAATATGAATTAGTCTTCTGGGATACGGGTAAAGTGGCTATCCCCGGTGTGACAATCCATGTTCTGAATGCTGATAGTACCTTGGCTTATGAAATGAGAGCCGATTCCATGATCATGGAAGTGGTATCTGTCACAGAACAGGACCCCAGTTTGCGCCAATCCGCCGGCGGTCTAATGCCCATCAAGGATCCCGTGCCGGTGTGGTTCCCATTACCTTGGCAGACCATCATCCTGTCTTTGATCTTGGTGGCTCTTCTCGTGGGGATGGTTTTGGTCTGGAAAAAGCGAATGAAAGCGGAGGTATCCTACGAAGATAGGCCGGAGTTTTTAGAAGAGCCAGACGCTGTTGCCTTGCGAAAGTTGGATGAATTGGATCAGTCCGGGATTTTGGATAAAGGGGACATTAAAGAGTTTTATGCACAACTTTCTCTTATTCTCAGGGAGTACACCGAAAACAGCCTTTATATTCGCACCCTGGAAATGACCACAGAAGAAATTCGGGAACACCACCCTGTATTTCCTTATTCCGATTCCCAATTGGATGCCTATCTTAATATTCTCTCAGGGGCCGATATGGCCAAATATGCCAAACATATTGCTGCTATGGACCAATGTGCTAACGATTTGAACTCGTCTAAAACCCTGGTACAAGATACAGTCCAATTTTGGAAAATGACTGTAAATTCCTGAGAAAAAGCACAAAGACTTACCTGTTCATAAACTTAAATTCCCCGGCTAATTTAGGGAGAAAGATGGCCACCACATCAGATATCAAGAACGGCGCCGTCATCCTGCACAAGAACAAGCGGATGAAAGTGCTGGAATTTTTACACGTCAAACCGGGGAAGGGTCCTGCTTTCATCCGCACCAAACTGAAGGATATTGCTTCAGGGAAGATCATAGATGAAACATTCAACGCCGGGGTTAAACTGGCATTTTTAAAAATTGAAGCAAAAGAAATGCAATTTTTATATGATGATGGTGATTCCCATATCTTCATGGATAATGGCACTTATGACCAGATCAATGTTATGAATAGCCTCGTGGGGAAGGCGAAGTATTTCCTCAAAGGGGGGTTGAATGTGGACCTTCTCTTCGACGGGGAAGAAGTATTGGATATTCGCCTCCCTGCCCACGTCCATTTAGAGGTGAATCATACGGAACCAGGTGTAAAAGGGAACACCGCCACCGGCGCCACCAAACCTGCCACCGTCGAAACGGGATATACTATTCAGGTACCCTTATTTATAGATGAAGGTGATGTATTAAAAATTGACACCCGTTCGGGAGAATATATTGAACGAGTGAAATCTTAATCGTAGTTTCAGCGGTTATACATAAACAATTAAGAGACTTAAATGTGGCAAGATAAACTCAAAGAAGTTATTTATATATTAGAAAACAGTGATGTGAACGAAATTGACGTCACCTTTTGGGGACGGCGGTTTCGGGTGGTAAAATCCGCCGGTGTGAATGTGAATTCCGGTCCCACCCCGGCTGTGACCATAACAGCAGCCTCTGGGGCATCATCAGTGCCTGAAGCAGCCCCAACTGAGTCAGCCCCTGAAACGGCGTCCAGCGGAGAAAAAATTCTGTCTCCCATGCCCGGGACCTTCTATGCGGCCTCATCCCCGGATACACCGCCATTTGTGAAAAAAGGAGACACTGTTTCTGAAGGGGATGCCCTTTGTATTATTGAAGCCATGAAAATCATGAATGAAATTGAATCTGAACAGAGCGGTACCATTGTGGAGGTACTGGTGGAAAATGGGAATCCAGTGGAGTATAACCAGCCTCTTTTTGTGATCGAACCCTCCTGATCTGAGTTCAATATGTATAAAAAGATCCTGATCGCCAATCGAGGTGAGATCGCCCTGCGGATCATCCGCGCCTGTCATGAACTGGGATTAAAATCTGTGGCAGTCTATTCTACGGCAGATGAATATTCCCTCCATGTGAAATTTGCCGATGAGGCGGTCTGTATCGGCCCCCCACCAGGGAGTCAATCTTACCTGAATATCCCGCGGATCGTTGCCGCCGGTGAAATCACCAACGCCGATGCCATTCACCCTGGGTATGGCTTTTTAGCCGAAAATGCAGATTTTTCAAATATTTGCCAGGACAACAATTTCGCCTTTATCGGCCCTAATGCGGATATTATCAATGCCATGGGGAATAAGGCCCAGGCCAAGAAGACCATGAAAGCGGCGGGTGTGCCAGTCATCCCCGGAAATGAAGGCATACTGAAAGATACAGGAGAGGCTAGGGAATTAGCCAATGAAATGGGATACCCGGTGATGCTGAAAGCTTCCGCCGGCGGCGGAGGACGTGGCATGCGCCTTGTTCGGGAAGAAAAGGAAGTGGAACACGCCTTTACCACTGCCTCCAATGAAGCCTTGACCGCCTTTAATAATGGGGACATGTATATTGAAAAATTTGTGGAGAATCCCCGCCATATTGAAATTCAGGTTTTAGCCGATGTTCATGGTAATACAGTCAGTTTGGGGGAACGGGAATGTTCCATCCAGCGCCGCCACCAGAAACTGGTGGAAGAATCTCCCTCTGCTGCCGTGGATGAGGACCTGCGGAAACGCATGGGCGATGCAGCCGTCACCGGGGCAAAAGCGGTGAATTATGTTGGTGTTGGTACGGTTGAATTTTTATTAGATAAAAATAAAGATTTTTATTTCATGGAGATGAATACGCGGATCCAGGTGGAACATCCCATTACGGAGATGGTCACCGGGGCGGACCTCATCAAATGGCAAATTCGCACCCATGCCGGGGATAAATTCCCCGATTATCTTTACAATTTGAAACTGAGGGGACATTCAATCGAATGCCGGATCAACGCGGAAAACCCCGATATGAATTTTGCCCCGTCTCCCATGCCCATCACCAGTTTTCACATGCCCGGGGGGAAGGGTGTACGGGTGGATTCCCATGCTTATGCCGGTTATGAAATTCCATCCCATTATGATTCTCTCATTGGGAAATTGATCGTTCATTCACCCAATCGGGAAGCGGCCATCAACCGCATGGAACGGGCATTAGAAGAAACGATTATTGAAGGGCCCAAGACCACGATTCCCTTTCACCAGGCGATTATGAGAGATGATACATTTCGTTCGGGGGAATTCGACACGAGTTTCCTGGAAACATTTGAATACCAAAAGAAGGATGGCGCAGAATGAACTTGCCGCAAGATTTGAAATATACTAATGAGCACGAATGGGTAAAAGTGGATGGAGACACAGCCACAATTGGGATCACCGACCACGCCCAGGGAGAATTGGGAGATATTATATTTGTTGAATTTCCAGACGTGGAGGATGAAATCGAGAAGGATGAACCCCTTGGCACTATCGAAGCGGTGAAGACCGTTGCGGACCTGTTTGCACCGATTTCAGGAACGGTTACGGAGATCAATGAAGCTTTAGAAGACAGCCCCGAATCGGTAAATACCGACGCCTATGGGGATGGATGGATCGTGAAAATATCCATCGCCGATGCAGGTGAACTGGATGAACTCATGTCCGCAGAACAATATGGAGAATTAATAGTATAATGTTGGACGTAAGCCAGATCATTCAAGACAGTAGGGATGTGAAATCCGCCATGCTGGAATATTGTGCCGAGGATATCCAGGTTGCCGCAGAAATGATGATAAACGCTGCCAAAAACGGGAAGAAGATTCTCTGGTGCGGCAATGGGGGCTCCGCCGCCGATGCCCAGCATATGGCCGCTGAACTTATGGGGGGATTGCGGGATCACGACCGACCCGCCATCACATCCATCGCCCTTACCACCGATTCATCATTCATTACGGCTTGGGCCAATGATACAGATTATGAATCTATCTTCAGCCGCCAGATTGAAGGATTGGGTGAAGCCGGTGATGTGTTGGTGGCTATTTCCACCAGTGGAAATTCCGCTAATGTGATTCGCGCCATTGAGGCGGCAAAAGCAAAAAATATTTTTGTTATCGTCCTCACCAATAAATCCGGCGGTAAAATGGCAAACTCAGGGGATGTGACCATTCGCATTCCCAGTGACGACACCCAGCGGATCCAGGAAGGGCATCTGTTAGCGGAGCATATCCTTTGCGAATCGGTTGAAGCAGCCATCATGGGGAAATAATGGAACAGTTTATCCGGGATTATATGACCATGCTCAAGGTGGAGCGCAACCTGGCCCGGAACTCACTGGAGTCCTACGAGCGGGACCTCCTTCAATACCATCATTATCTCAGCTCAGAACTGAGACTAAAAACCATCCGTAATGTGACCCTGGGGCATATTCGGTCCTACATCCGCCATTTGAATGATAAAGGGATGGCCGCCAATTCGGTGAAGCGTGCAGTTTCTTCCATTCGGACTTATCACAATTTTTTATCGGCTGAAGGTCATATGGATGATAATCCAGCCCAACTTTTGGATACACCGAAAGTACCCCAGAAACTCCCAAACGTTCTTACCATTCAAGAAATTGATCGAATTCTAAGTATTATACCCGACAAAGCGCCTATGGCCCGCCGGGACCTGGCCATTTTTGAAATGATGTATTCTTGCGGCCTTCGGGTTACCGAACTCTGTGATATTAAAACCACGGACATCCTCTGGGATTCAGAAATGGTCCGTGTAAAAGGTAAGGGGGATAAACAGCGGTTTGTGCCCATTGGTCCCATCGCCAGGGAAAATTTGAAAAATTATCTAAATCATGAGCGCCCAACCCTGGCGGATAAGAACCCCAATGTGGCGGAAGTATTCTTGAGCCGGAACGGGCGTAAATTGACAAGAATGATGATTTGGATACTGCTGAAAAAGTGGACCAAAGTAGCGGATATCCAAAAAGAAGTGAGCCCCCATACATTACGCCATTCTTTTGCCACCCATTTATTGGAAGGGGGCGCCGACCTCCGATCAATACAGGAAATGTTGGGACATGCGGATATTGCCACCACCCAAGTGTACACACATCTGGATAAAGAACATTTGCAGGAAGTGCACCGCCAATTCCACCCGAGGTTTAAATAATGCTTTTTCGTTTAGCGCCAGAAGTTCTTTTATTGTTGATTCCAGTCCTGTTATTTGCACTGGTATTTCATGAATTCTCCCACGGGTGGGTAGCCAATAAATTAGGGGACCCGACTGCTAAATACGCCGGTCGGTTGACCCTGAATCCCATGGCTCATTTGGATTTGTTCGGATCGCTTATGATTCTTTTTGTGGGATTTGGCTGGGCCAAGCCTGTACCAGTGGATACCCGTTATTTGGTTAACCCCCGGGCGGATATGATGAAAATCGCTTTTGCCGGTCCCGCCGCCAATCTATTGTTGGCTTTTGTAGCAGGGACGATCATTCGACTAACGGGCTATATGGGGGCTTTAACCTCCATGCTCATCATGTTCACCCAAATCAATATTATGCTGGCGGTGTTTAATATGATTCCCATCCCGCCCCTGGACGGTTCCCAGATCTTTTCGGGATTGATGGTAAGAAAAAATCCGAATCTCGTAATGAAACTTCAAATGTATGGACCCCAAATATTAATGGGGCTTATTCTTTTTGGTATGTTCACCCGCTTTTCACCGATTTGGTTTGTCATGAGTCCGTTTGTTAATTTCTTTATGTTTTTATTTGCAGGGATGTAATGGAGCGGTTTTTCAAACGAATCACACCAGCGAGGCGGAGTAAACGATCATTGATGATTACCATTGTCGTTCTGATCGTAGTTCTTTTTCTCATCAATTATTTAATGAAAATTGCACAGGCAGGATAAATGAAACTGGTTGAATGCGTCCCAAATTTTAGTGAAGGCCGTGATGCGGCCAAGATAAAAACCATCACTGATGCCATTGCGGCCGTGGATGGAATCACCCTTTTGGATGTTGATCCCGGTGCCGATACAAACCGAACGGTCGTCACATTTGTAGGTGAACCGAAAGCTGTAAGTGAAGCGGCATTCCTGGGGATAAAGACTGCCGCAGAAGTGATCGATATGAGTCAGCAAACCGGCACCCACCCGAGAATGGGCGCTACGGATGTATGTCCATTCATACCTGTGAGCGATGTGACGGATGATGAGTGTATCGAGCTATCGAAACAAGTGGGTCAGCGCGTAGGTGATTTATTGGGCATTCCCGTTTATCTGTATGAAAAATCCGCCCAAAGTAAAGTTCGTGTGAAACTTCCGGATATCCGGAAAGGTGAATATGAAGGCCTCGTAGAAAAATTAAAAGATCCCAATTGGAAACCGGATTTTGGCCCGGCTAAACTCCATGTGAAAGCCGGTGCCACCGTCATGGGATGCCGGGAATTCCTCATTGCCTACAATATAAATCTCAATACCAAAGATCACCGCTTGGCAACCGACATTGCTTTTGAATTGAGAGAAGCAGGACGGAGTAAACGAACCCCCAATCCAAACTCTAAAAATTTATTGGATGGAGAAATTGTCCGCAATGACGACGGATCATCGGTAAAAGTCCCGGGCATGTTCAAGGATGTAAAAGGGATCGGCTGGTACGTGGATGCCTTCAACCGGGCCCAGATCTCCATCAATTTCAATAATTATAAAGTGTCCACCATCCACGATGTTTATGACGCCGCTTGTAAACTGGCAGACGAAAGAGGCATTCGCGTCACCGGGAGTGAATTAGTAGGGCTGATTCCTCTCGAAGCTATCCTCATGGCGGGGAAGCATTATTTAAAAAAACAAAATCGATCCATTGGTGTACCTGTAGCGGATATTGTGGAATGCGCCGTCCAGTCTTTGGGGCTCAATGATGTGACTGAATTCAATCCCGCTGAAAAGATTATTGATTATGCAGTTCAATCTGGGAACCGTCCATTAATGTCATTGGTTGGGAAAAACTTTGTAGAAGAATTATCCACCAATAGTCCCGCTCCCGGCGGTGGATCAGTGTCCGCATTGGCTGGTTCTTTAGGCGCCGCCTTGTCATCCATGGTGGCGGCACTGACCCACGAAAAGAAAGAAATGCTGGATAGCAAGCCAATGATGGATGAGATCGGTGCGGAAGCACAAGCACTCAAAGATCGACTCGCATTTTTAGTAGATGAGGACTCCCATGCCTTCAATAAGGTCCTGGACGCAAACCGCATGTCAGCCGCGACGGATGAAGAACAGGCAGCAAAAGCGGCCGCAGTTGAGGCTGCCAATAAATATGCCATCGATATCCCTTTTGAAACGGCAGAGAAATGTTACCGTGTCATGGAATTGGCGGAAGTGTTAGTAGAAAAGGGAAATCCCAATTCTGTCTCCGATGCAGGTGTAGCAGCAGCAGTTGCATTAGCCGGCGTAAGAGGTGCCACCATGAATGTTTTGATCAATCTACCGGGGGTGGATGATAAATCCTATTGTGATGAAAAACGAAACGCTGTGAATGAAATAATCCAAAAAGCAGAAGCAAAACATTCAGCCGTTTTTGAAAAAACGATTGGTGTAATCAATTCATGATTAAACAATTATCAGAAGACCTACGCAATAAAATCTCTGCCGGGGAAGTGGTGGAGCGACCCGCTTCTGTGGTGAAGGAATTGGTAGAGAACAGCCTGGATGCCGGGGCCACGGAAATTACTGTTGTGGTGGAAAAAGGCGGCCAGCAACTGATCCAGGTGACGGATAATGGCTCGGGCATATCTTCGGCAGAATTGCCAATTGCTTTCGAACGCTACAGCACCAGTAAGATTGGTTCCGTGGATGACCTGTTCACCATCGATACATTGGGCTTCCGCGGAGAGGCCTTGGCCAGTATTGCCTCTGTTTCTGAAGTGAATATCGTTTCTGCTAATGGAAGTGGGGAAGGCGCTGAAATGGCCATCCTTAATGGGGAGATTGGTGAGGTCCAGCCCGCGCCGGCAGTACAAGGGACATCCATAACCATCCGGAATTTGTTTTATAATACGCCGGCACGTAAAAAATTTCTAAAAAGCCCCCGCATGGAATTCCGCAAAGTGGTGGAAATGGTTCGGCGCTTTTCCCTGTCTTACCCCGATCGAGCTTTTAAACTGGTTTCTGATAATCGGGATATCCTGAACCTTCAACCGGAGGATTTAGAAAGCCGCATCGTCCATGTGATGGACCCCGCCTATCGGGATCAGCTCCTGCCGGTTAATTTTACAAAAGGGGATTACACCATTTCCGGATTTTTAGGGAATCTTAATTTGATCCGCTCACGCCCCGGGGAACAATATATCTTTTTGAATAGCCGCTTTATCCAGAACAGACTCATGAACTCCGGTGTCTATGGCGCTTATAAATCTATCATCAATCGTGGAGAATTCCCGTTTTTTGCTCTCAATATTAGTGTGCCCCACGACCAGGTGGATGTGAATGTTCATCCCATGAAAACAGAAGTGCGGTTTAAGGATGAATGGCGGATATACCACGTTCTGAAATCCGCTGTGGAAGAAGCATTAAACCCCATTTTGAATACAATTCCAGATTTTGAAAAACCGGACCTGGGCGGTCAGTTTGACTTTCCCACCACTTTCATCCCCCAAGAAGGGCAAATTAACCCGGACCAGCAAGGGCTTAACCTCTCCACTTCCGGGACAGAATCAGCCATAAAATTTCAACCGGCGGTGGATCGGGCCAAATCCTACGCGTCCAAGCTGGCTTCGCGGCCGGAGCCCGATTCCGGCAAGGTGGATCTAGAAAACATTTGGCAGGTCCATTCTAAATATATTGTATCGCCCATCTCCAGCGGATTGGTGATCATCGATCAGCATGTAGCCCATGAACGGATATTGTTCGAAGAGGCCATGGCTGCATTTGATGCCAATGCCATGGCAGCACAGACCTTACTTTTCCCGGAAGTGATGGAATTCTCACCCGATGATTTTTCAACACTTCTGGATGTATTGCCTTACTTGGAAAAGATGGGCTTCCGCATGAAGGAGTTTGGAGAGAATACGGTCATGATCGAGGCGATCCCTTCGGAGATGGCCTGGGGGAATGAAAAGAATATCATTCGGGAAATGCTGGATAATTATTTAGAGACGCAGAAAAAGTATGCATCCTTCCAGGAGGCATTGGCCGCCAGTTTTGCCTGTAAGGCAGCAGTGAAGGCGGGGGATGCACTCAATACGGATGAAATGCGAGAATTGGTGAATCGCTTATTCGGGACGAAACATCCTTATTACTGTCCCCACGGGAGACCCATTATCGTTCAGTTATCTATGGATGAACTAGATCGGAGATTTGAGCGAATTTAACCCAAAAGATAGTCCAGGTTAATGCCATTTCGACCGATCCCGCCAACACTCATACTCACCCAGAGGAGAAGAAAGGCATTGACCGTTGCTATTCGAAAAACCCTTTTATAATTGGCATTGGTTTTCATGAGTTCCCAAATCATTTCGGCAAAGGTTGCGGCCTTACTTTGCATATAATATTTTCATGATTCAACTTAATTAAAAACGATCCATCAGATCAAAACATGACACATTTGAATAAAGTATTGATAATTATCGGCCCCACCGCCAGCGGAAAAACCGCTCTTGCGGTTGATTTGGCAAAAAAACTGGATGGCGAAATTATCGGATTGGACTCGCGCCAAATATATAGAAATATGACCATCGGTACAGCCCAGCCTGAAGAAAATGAAAAGGGAGAAATTCCCCATCATTTATTTGAGATTAAGGATCCCACGGATGAAGTAACGGCAGGGGGATTCGCCAAACTGGTTTTTGCAGCCGTTGAGGATATTCAGCGCAGGGGTAAACGGCCGATCATTTGCGGCGGAGCAGGACTTTATTTCCGGGCCATCACCAAAGGGATTTTTGAGGGTAGTGTTTCTGATCTGGCGGCCCGGAAAAAACTGGAAAAAGAATATGATGAAAACGGCCCTGATAGATTGTTAAGCCAGCTCCGGAAAATCGATCCGGAGTATGGGGAAATTGTCCATCCCAACAATAAAAAACGGCTTGTCAGGGCACTGGAGATTTACGATGCTACCGGGAAGCCTCCTTCACAACATTTTCACGATCAAGAATCGTCTAATATTTCTCAATTAAATTTATTCACGGTTTACCTGGATTGGGACCGCGCCTCCCTTGCACAGCGCATCGCGATACGGACCCATGACATGTTAAAAGCGGGCTGGATTGAGGAAGTCAAAAGTCTGTTAGAAAAATACCCAGACGAGCACCTCCATCCGCTTGATTCCATTGGTTATCGCCAGATTATTGCCCATTTGAATGGTGAATTATCCGAAGCGGAATTAGAACAAGAAATCGTTCTTAAGACACGCCAATTTGCCGTCCGACAGATCAAATGGTTTCGTAAAGAAAATTTAGATCTCATTGTGAAAATGAGTCCTCAACGATCATTGGAAGAAATGACACAGTTTATACTTGATAACAGATGATAAGGAAAAAGGGGTGATGGTAGATGGAGGATTGTACATGGTTCATGGAAGATAGATGAGGAGAAATAGTCTATGTTATATTCCATATTTTCCATATCCCATGCCACATGTCTTCTACTTGTTCCTTATTATTTATTCCTTGTAATTTCCAGGGTCCTTTAAACCGTTCCAGAGAGATGGTAAGGGCAGCGCACTAACCTCCGCATGGGATCCTTTCGGAACGGAATCCAAGCTGCCCGGAGGTTTTTTATTATCAGGAGGTGCCTATGGCATCCACCGGAAAAAAACAGGCCATGGACTCAACGGCCATCAACCGATCGGTAACACGCCTGGCCCATGAGATCCTGGAGCGCAATGGCGGTCCAGACCAACTATTGTTGATTGGTATTCTTACCCGGGGAGAACCCCTGGCCAAGCGATTACAATCCCTCATTCAAAAAATTACCGATGTTGCCGTTCCCATCGGTTCCGTTGATATAACATTCCACCGGGATGATTTCCGCGACAGACTGGTAGTTCCTCAGGTGAAAGGAACGGATATTCACGATTCCATTGATGAAAAAGTAGTTGTGCTCGTTGATGACGTATTATTCACAGGGCGTACGATTCGTGCAGCTATGGATGAATTAAATGCCTTCGGCAGGCCGAAGAAAGTCCAGCTGGCGGTGCTGGTAGATCGCGGTCATCGAGAACTTCCGATCCGCGCGGATTTTGTCGGTAAAAATATTCCCACCCATGAAGGGGAGCATGTGGAAGTTATGCTCAAAGAAGTGGATGACAGAGATATTGTCACTCTGACCCGTTACAGTGAGGGCGGCTGATCATGCAGCATAAACATCTATTGGGTTTGAAGAATTATCCCGCTGAAGATATTCAAACAATTATTGATACAGCTTTTACTTTTCGAGAAGTGCTGGAACGGCCAATTAAAAAAGTACCTTCCCTTCAGGGAAAAACGATTGTAAACCTATTCTTTGAGAATTCGACACGCACGCGGATCAGTTTTGAGCTGGCGCAAAAGCGCCTCAGCGCCGATACAGTGAATTTTTCTGCATCTTCATCCAGTCTGCAAAAGGGGGAAACATTTAAAGATACGGCCCAAAATATAGAAGCCATGAAAATTGATGCGGTTGTCATGCGCCATCCAACACCCGGAGCCCCACTACACCTGACGCAGCATATTGATGCAGTGGTGATCAACGCCGGTGACGGTACCCATGAGCATCCTACCCAGGCCATCCTGGACATGACCAGTCTCCATGAAAGATTCGGCAATTTAAAAGGACTCAAAATCGGTATTATCGGGGATATTTCCCACAGCCGGGTGGCTCTCAGTAACATATTTGGTCTGAAAACCATGGGAGCGGAAGTAACTTTATGTGGACCCGCCACATTGATGCCGCCTTTTGCAGAAGACTTGGGGGTAAAAGTTAATTACAATGTTGATGAAGTTATTGAATGGGCCGAGGCGATCAATGTTTTGCGGATCCAAAGGGAGCGTATGGGGGGTGGATTGCTTCCATCGGTTCGGGAATACCGGAATTTATTCGGTATTACAACGGAGCGTCTTGCCCTGCACAAAAAAGAAATTGTAATTATGCATCCGGGGCCCATGAACCGCGGTGTAGAGATAGACAGTTCTGTGGCGGACAGTGACCAGGCGATCATCCTGGACCAGGTATTGAACGGAGTTGCCTCCCGTATGGCGATTTTATACCTCTTACTGGGGGGAAAACAGGAGGAAGGAAATAATTAAAATGAATATTTCGAAACTAAGTAAACATGTTGTTCTGAAAGGTGGTACCATCATAGACCCGGCGGCGGGAACCGAGAAAAAAGGCGATATTCTGATTGAGAACGGAAAGATCAAATTCGTGGGGAAAGTGGAGGCGCCCAAGTCCGCACAGGTGGTAGACTGCAAAGGATTGGTGGTCACACATGGATTTTGCGATTTACACGTTCATTTTCGTGAGCCCGGCAGGGAAGATAAAGAAACATTGGAATCGGGTTCTATGGCAGCCCTGGCGGGTGGATTTACCCGTGTCTGCGTGATGCCCAACACGGACCCGCCCTTGGATTCCCCTGAATCCATTCGGTATACCGTTGACCGCTCGGAAGAATGCCTTGTCCATATCCATCCTATCGGCGCAATAACCAAGGGGCAGAATGGAGAAGAATTAACGGAAATGGGCGCTATGTTGTCAGAAGGAGCGGTGGCCTTCAGCGATGACGGATTGCCGGTGACCGACAGCGGTATGATGCGGAATGCCTTGGAATATGCAACCATGTTTGACATACCGGTGATTAACCATGCAGAAGATCTGTGCTTAAAAAAGAATGGGGTAATGCATGAAGGAAAAATCTCGACCCACCTGGGATTGTCCGCCAGTCCAGATATTACGGAATCAAACATGGTTCATCGAGATCTCGAATTGACAGAATTAACCGGCGCACGCCTTCATGTGCCCCATGTCAGTTCTGCTAAATCCGTGGATCATATTCGTAAAATGAAGAAAACAAGCAATAGGGTAACAGCAGAAGTAACACCGCATCATTTATTCTTTACCGATGAAGATCTGGTCTCTTTTGATACCAATCTAAAAGTGGCACCTCCAATCCGGACGAAGGCCGATCAGAAAGCACTCATTAAGGCGGTGAAGGACGGCACCTTTGACTGCATAGCCACGGATCATGCGCCCCACACAATTGAAGAAAAAGAAGGCACTTTTGACCTGGCGCCCTTTGGCATGATTGGTTTGGAATCCTGTTTTGGCGCGGTGAATCAGGTGATGGTGAAAGAAAATAAAATGGATCGAGTCAAATTGATCCAGATGTTAACTGTAAAGCCCCGGCGTATTATGGGATTTGATCATGATCTCTTTTCAAAGGGTGCAGAAGCAGAATTGACAATATTGAACCCGGAAGAATCGTGGATCTTTCGTAAAAGCCATATCCAGTCCAGGTCCAGTAATTCTCCCTATGTCGCCCATTCTTTGACCGGTAAAATCAAGTATACCATTATTAAAGGTCATATTACTGCTTTATCTTGATTGAGTTTGTTATGAATTGTAGTTGACTATCACAGATTGATGCATCTAATTTTACAGGCTAATTTTGTACCGAAAAACATGAAAACAAGATCACTAAAAGCAGCTGAAATACAGAAAAACTGGTATGTAGCTAATGCCGACGGGAAAACCCTGGGCAGGTTCGCCAGTGAAGTAGCAAAAATTTTACGGGGAAAGCATAAACCCACCTTTACACCCAACCTGGATATGGGTGATTTCGTGGTTGTGGTGAATGCGGATAAAGTTAAGGTATCTGGTACAAAGGAAACGGATAAAACTTATTTCAAGCATTCCGGTTATATCGGCTCAACAACTGTTACAAAGTTGGACCATATGCGCCGGACACATCCGGAGCGAATTGTGGAAAAAGCAGTGTGGGGCATGCTTCCAAAGAACCGTTTGGGAAAGGCCATTATAAAGCACCTGAAAGTGTACACCGGACCCGATCATCCCCATGAAGCACAACAACCGAAAGAATTGGTTATTTAATGGCTAATGCAGTTTATAATGCTATCGGCCGCCGCAAGGACTCTGTCGCCCGGATCTATCTGACACCGGGAAAAGGGGCCATTTCCATTAATGGCCGTCCGTTTAAAGATTATATTTGCCGGGAAAGCCTGGCAATTGTAGTTACCCAACCCCTGGATTTAATCGATCAACGGGAATCCTATGATATTACTGTCAAAGTAAAAGGCGGTGGTTTGACCGGCCAGGCCGGGGCCATTCGACTGGGGATTGCCCGAGCATTAAATCAAGTCAGTACTGACTTTCGCTCTGCATTGAAAGAGGCTGGTTTCCTCACGAGGGATGCCCGGGAAGTGGAGCGGAAAAAATACGGTCAGCCCGGGGCACGCAAAAAATTCCAGTTCTCAAAACGATAAACATCTATGGTAAAAATAAAATTTGAAGATTTATTAGGTACCGGTGCGCATTTTGGGCATGTGACCCGTAAATGGAACCCGAATTATAAACCGTTCATCTTGATGGAAAAAAATGGGGTCCATATCATTAACCTGGAGGAAACAATCCGTCATTTGGAAAGGGCCCTTGATTTCATCCGTGCTAAATCAAAAAAGAATGGTGAGTTCCTTTTTGTGGGTACCAAGAAGCAGGCCAAGGATATTGTCCAGCAGGAAGCGGACCGTTGTTCCATGTTTTATGTTGTAGAACGGTGGTTAGGCGGAACACTTACCAATTTTTCGACCATCAAAAAAAGTATTAAAAGACTGCATCTTTTGGAAAAAGAGGGCTCTCGGATTTACGAGAATCAGACCAAAAAAGAAATCCAGATGCTTAACCGTGAGCGGATTAAACTTTCTGACCAGCACCGGGGTATTAAGGATATGCGCCGTCTTCCCAGTGCCGTTATCGTTGTGGATGCAAACCTGGAAAGTACCGCTATAAAAGAAGCAAACCGCTTGGGTATTCCCATCATCGCTATCGTGGATTCAAACACGGATCCCACTAACATTGATTATCCAATTCCTGCAAATGATGATTCGATTCGTACGATTCAACTCATCGTTTCGGTCATTTCTGATACAATCATAGATTCGACCGGTAAAGGGGATAAAAAACCTAAAAAAGAATCAGATGAGGCGAATGTTCAGGTGAGTGAATCTGCTGAAGAAACACAGCAGAATGCAGCAGAAAATGAGTCACCAGAAAAAGTGATTGAAGAAGAAAAAATTGAAGTACCTGTAGAGGAGGCTGAAGAAGTTAAATGAGCATTGATGCTAAAATTGTAAAAGCACTACGTGACAAAACAGGTGCAGGAATGATGGATTGTAAAAAAGCCCTTTTGGAAACGGACGGCAACTTGGAAAAGGCCGTAGACTACTTACGCAAATCCGGGATTACTAAAGCAGAAAAGAAGGGTGAAAGAACTGCCAAGGAAGGATTGATTTTTTCATACATCCACCACGGCGGCCGTTTGGGTGTTCTGGTTGAAATGAACTGTGAAACTGATTTTGTTGCCAAAACAGAAGGATATTCTGACTTGGCCCATAATCTTGCGATGCAAATTGCAGCCACTAATCCCCTTGCTATTCGTCGTGAGGATATTGACCAAACCATCCTCGACCGTGAGAAGGAAATTTATACAGATCAAGCCAAAGATTCGGGGAAACCTGAAAACATTATTGAAAAGATTGTTGAAGGCCGGATTGAAAAATTCTATGCAGAGTCCTGTCTGCTCGAACAGTCGTTCATTAAAGATCCAGAAAGAAAGGTTAGTGATCTTGTAACCGAAGCAATTGCAACTTTGGGTGAAAACATTGTTGTGAATCGCTTTACCCGTTACGCCATCGGCGAAGCATCCCTTAACGGACAACCCCGGTAATTTATATGTCGAGTCCTGTTTACAGGCGCATCCTTCTCAAGTTAAGCGGGGAGGTTCTTGCCGGTGAGCAGGGATTTGGTATTGATCCTGCTAAGGCGTCCCAACTCGCCAACGAAATCAAATCCATCCATAAAATGGGCGTCGGTATCGGCCTCATTATCGGCGCTGGAAATATCTTCCGCGGTATGCAGGCGGCCAGCAAAGGGATGGACCGTGTTACCGGTGATTACCTCGGTATGCTGGCTACAATTATGAATGCTATCAGCGTCCAGGATGCGTTGGAAAATGTGGATGTAGAAACCCGAACCCTTTCGGCTATAACCGTTTCCCAAATCTCTGAACCCTATATTCGCCGCCGCGCCTTGCGCCATTTAGAAAAAGGACGCGTGGTGATTGTTGCAGGCGGAACAGGGAATCCTTATTTCACCACGGATACAGCGGCTGCTCTGCGAGCGACAGAATTGAAAGCTGAGGTCCTGTTAAAAGGGACCAAAGTAGATGGTGTGTATGATAAAGACCCGGTATTAAATTCCGATGCTGTCCGATTTGATAATGTATCCTTCTCTGAAGTATTATCAAAAAACCTCCGGGTTATGGATCTGACGGCAATTACACTATGTAAGGAAAATGCTTTACCGATTCGTGTGTTTAATATCAATCATGAAGGTGATTTAAGACGGGTCGTTGAAGGTGAAAATATCGGTACAATTGTTACGGAATAAACATGCTGCAGGAAATATACAAGGATGCCACCCACCGAATGGACCAGGCGGTAGAGCATACGCGGATGGAATTGGCCAAGGTGCGTACAGGCCGTGCCAACCCGGACCTGCTTAATTCAATCCAAGTTGAATATTATGGTTCAATGATGCCCCTTAACCAGGTATCTACCATTTCAGTACCTGAACCGAGGTTGATTACACTTCAGCCTTTCGAAAAAACATTGATTTCGATTATTGAAAAAGCCATCATGAACTCGAACCTGGGTTTAACACCTAGCAATAATGGCAATTCTGTATTGGTTCCGATTCCGGCCTTATCTGAAGAACGACGGCGGGACTTAATTAAATATGTTCACCAGTTAATTGAAGAGGGCCGTATTGCAGTACGCAATGTCCGCCGGGATGCGCTTCATCATATAAAAGAGTTCGGGCAGGAAGAACATATTTCTGAGGATGAGATTCATCGCCGGGAAGGAGAGATACAGACTTTGACGGATAAGCATGTGGGGAGCCTCAATGAAATGCAGGACCATAAAGAAAAGGAATTAATGGAATACTAATTTCTTTATTAGACAAATGTTATAAAAAAAGTCCCCTGCTAGCGCGCTAGCAGGGGACTTTTTTGTTTAGGGGGATGAATGGAATGCTTATTCACATTTGGAAAAGCCGCATCCTGGACAGGTAACACAACCGCCTTCGTGCATCACGGTGCTGCCGCAATCGGGGCAGGTGGTAATGTTTTTGAAGGTGAAATCAGTCAAATCCTGTTTATGCCGGGTGGCCTCTTCAGTCGTAGCCATGGTAATTGGTGTTTTCCGGTTATCTTCATTCGTCCCGGTAGTTATATTTTGGCCATCCTGGTTATTCTCACTCATGTAATCGTCCAGGGCCTTGCCGATGGCATCGGGTGTAGAAAGGATCAGGCGCCCATCTTCCCAGGTGGGGTTCGGTCCGCTGATACCCTTCAATTGCTTAATAATCGCGTTGGGATCAATCCCGGATCTTAGGGCAAGGGATATGAGGCGGCTGATCGCTTCCGATTGAGCCGCTGCATTGCCGCCGGCTTTTCCGATAGTCGTGAAAACTTCACATAGGCCATTTTCGTCTTCGTTAATGGTTATGTAAAGTGTGCCTTCACCAGTTCGAATCCGGCGTGTGATTCCTTCCGTCGTATTGGGCCTGATACGGGGACGTTTTTCTTCGGTCGGTTTTACACTTTCTGCGAGAGCTTCCACCGGGGATGCTTCAATTTGTTCTTTAGTTTTTACTGTCTCTTTTTTATCCGTGAGCAGGATACCTTCCCGCGATCCCTCACGGTAAATCGTAATCCCCTTTAGACCTGCCTTGTAAGCGGTCATATAAATATCCGCCACAGTTTCTTTCTTGATATCTTCCTGAAGGTTAACCGTGGAGGAAATTGAACTGTCGATATACTTTTGGATCACACCCTGCATTCTTACCCGGAAGTATGGATCAATATCATGGGCGGTAACGACGTAATCAGGTAAACCATCATCTGTGCCAAATAATTTCTCTATGATGGGATGATAAACCTTGTATTCATTGAATTCCCGTCCAAAGCCGTCATTCTTTTTTACACGGCGTTTATAAGAGGTGGCAAAGATGGGTTCAATCCCGGAGGTTACGCGGGCTACAATAGCGCCGCTTCCCGTGGGAGGAACGGTGAGTACGGTAGAGTTCCGAATCTCGTTTTCGCGAATTTTATCCCTGAGATGGCGCGGTAAATTTTTAACGAATTTACTTTTTCTGTATCCAGCCCAATCAAAGTTGGGAAAACCGCCCCTCTCTTTGGCCAATTCAATACTGGTATCATAGGCTGTATCCCGGAAGATCTGCATTACCTGGTCAACAGTTTGGAGTGCATCTTCGCTGTCGTACTTAATGCCCATCCGGACGAGCATATCTCCAAGGCCGAGAATGCCCAGGCCTACACGGCGATCATTTTGTGCATTCTGTTTTTGAGAATCCAGGGCATGGCGGTCCAGGTTGTAATCAATCACATTGTCCAGAAATCGAGTCGCTGTGCCTACAGAATCCTTGAATTCGTCAATCTTGAAATTTCCTTCACTGTCTACGAACCGTTCAAGATTCAATGAACCCAGATTACAACATCCACCGTCAGGCAATGGCTGCTCGGCACATGGATTGGTAGTTATTAATGGACTGCAATATTCCGCATTGTGGTAATCGGTCATGGTATCCCAGAACAGCAAGCCCGGTTCAGCACTGGCGTGGGCATGGTCAATGATGTTTTCCCACAATTTTTTAGCATTCACCGTTTTGTATACTTTGTCATCCCATCGGAGATCGAATTCTGTATCATTTTCAACCGCTTCCATGAATTCATGGGTAAGGAGGACGGAAATATTGGAATATTTTACCATGTTAATATCACCGGTTTTGATTTCGATGAATTGTTCAATGTCAGGATGATCAATTCGCAGGGTCTGCATGTTGGCGCCGCGGCGGCCGTGCTGGGCAATTGTATTGGTATTTTCACTGAATAAGTTCATGAATCCCACTGGTCCGCAGGATTCACCACCGGTGCCTTTGATGGCATCACCGGAAGGGCGCAGGACAGAGAGGTCGTGTCCGCAGCCACCGCCGTATTTATAAGTGCGGGCTTCTTCTTCGATTGTTTTGTAAATCGAATTGATGGAATCATCCTCGATACCCACAACATAGCAGTTATTCAAGGTGGTGGTGATGTCTTCACGCCCGGCACCGTGCATTATCCTCCCGCCAGGTGTGAATTTGAAATCTTCCAGGATGGAATAAAATTCTCTTTCCCAGTATTCTCTCAGTTTTTTGGTCCGCTCTACGGAGGCCAGGGCTTTGGCCTGGCGATGCCATAGTTCGTAAGGGTGGTTTTCCCAGGAGGCTAAGTATTTATTTTTAAGTACATCAGCACCGAGTGCATCGCCTTCGTAGTATTTTTCAATATGGTAGGGAGTCAGTTCGCCGGGGGCATCCTGCCCGTCCACTTCTTTAGTTAATTCGCGGACTGTCTTTTCGACAATGGTGTTGATTTCCCCCGAGGTGGTTTTCCCGGCAGGGAAATTGAGTTCAATCGCTTCAGCCATCTACAATGATTCCTTTTTTGGTATGTGGAATATAGTGTTAAAAAACGAGGTTTATTTCAGGCTGACAATCGAAAAAGTGATAATCGACTTGGTTGGCGAGCCCAATATATAAATCTTAAAAAAACACTCCAAGAACAAAAGTGAAAAAAATAAATATACTGACGAGAAAAAATTTATTCAATAACAGTTATCCACAATTTGTCCACACTTAACCGGAATATTTTAGAAGCTGAATTTTTAGGGCCATCCGGAAATCCAGTTGGTAATCAAACAGTTCACCGACGAGAGCGGATATTATTTTAAAAATTTCGGAATGGAAACGCTGGATGGATAAAAAATCTAATTTAAATTCATCTCAGTTGCGGGCGTCGTATAATGGTTATTACCCAAGCTTCCCAAGCTTGTGACGTGAGTTCGATTCTCATCGCCCGCTCAAAATTTATTATGAAGCGCAAATCCCAATTATTATTTTTAATATTATTATTGATTTTTTTCAATTTTTCCTGTGCAATTTTTATCCCTGGTTACAGTGATTATTCTTCAGCGAAAAAATATTTTGAGATTGGCGATTATGATTCCGCCGTTCACGCCATATCCAGGTCCCTGCGGATTAAGGCGGATAATCAAAAAGGGATCAGGCTTCTCGAGTCAGCATATCCTCATGCCGTCAGACGCCACCAATCAAATATTGATCGCTTGAAAACTCTTGAAGATAGTTCAAAATGGCCCGATTTGGTTTATGAATATGAGGTACTTCAGAACTTGGGGAATGAAGTTGAATCGCTCAAATCTGCGCTTAAAATTCAAATCAATTATCATCTTGCACTGGTAGTCGTAGATTATCGGGTTGAACTGAAAGAGGCCAGGCCACTCGCCGCAGAGTATCATTATACGCAGGGTTTGAAATACCGTGGAGATAGTTCTAAGAAAAGTCAAAAAAAAGCGGCGATCGATTTTAAACTGGCTCAAAAATTTATACCCAACTATAAAAATGCCCAGGCTTTGTATGAAGAAGCGAGAGCGAATGCGACCTTTACACTTTTGATCAGTGTATTTAAGGGTGAAAGAAATATATCCGCCTATTTGCGTGATCAAATGATGATACAGCAATCGAATACCTCAAAGGAATTTTTACGGATCATAACACGGGACCAGTTAAATATAATTCTCAGGGAACAAGGGTTGTTCCAGGCGGGTGTTACAGCCAATAATGATACTGAGATCGGAAAACTCTCCGGAGCGGATCATATTTTAAGCGCAACCATTTTGACGACTTACCGCCCTGTAGAAAAAATAAAAAATGAAATTTCCCAAGAAAGGGAAGTTACGGTTAGAAAAGAAAGTTATGTGGATTCCGCCGGTGTAAAGAAAACGAAAAATATTAAAGGTAAAGTTAAAGCGACCGTAAAACACTTTAAGAAAAGTACTGGGGCGACCCTCAATTTATCATATCAAATTATAGATGTAAACAATGGTGAAATGATTTTTAAGGGCTCCTTGAAAAAGACAGAAAATTTCATCCATGAGTGGGCAACTTTTAAAGGGGATAAACGGGCCCTGAGTGATCACTATAAATGGCTGGCGAATCGTCAGGAAATATTCGCCCCGTCCCGAAGTGATTTATATATGAAAATGGCCCAGGCAATTCCACGCCAATTCCACAATAAAATATATAACCACTATTCCAATTAGCTGACCCCAGAAAAGCCATGTTCTATCATTCGCGTCGTTTAAGGTTTGTATTCGGGCTCGTCCTGAAACTCATGGCCGTATTCTTTATTTTCCGTATCATTTTTGTTCTGGCGTTCATAGACAGCATGATCGGTGGCCTATCTGAATTGATGAATGCTCTTTGGGTTGGTATCCGGTTTGACCTGCGGCTGGCCGTTCTTATAGTGCTGCCGGTTGGATTGATGTTGCTTATTCCAGTAGTCAACCTATTGCGTCAGCCGATCCTGCAAAAACTGGGTCAGTATTATTTAAGAGGTGCCCTGGCGGTAGTTGTCTTTGTTTATGGATTTGACTTGGGTAATTACAGTTATCTTGGCCATCGGATCGATATATCCACACTGCGCTTATTAGAAAACCTCTGGATCGCTCTCGGCATGGCATGGGGGACCTATCCCATAGTGTGGATCACGATTGGTTTGATACTTTGTGTTGCAGGAGTAGTGTGGTGGCTGCGGCAACCATTTCATTATTTAAATGATAGTTCCCAAGTAGTTCGGTTTCGAGATAAAACTATCGGATTTACTATAGGCGGCATTGTAATCCTATTTTCTTACTGGGGCACATTCAGTCAATATCGTTTATTATGGAGTGATGCCCACTTCAGTAAAGATCCGTTTATCGTGGCGGCGGCATTGAACCCTGTTTTATACCTGAATGAAACCCGGTCTTTTGCCCTTGAAGATTTTGATGCAGCTGCTACCCGCGCCCATTACAAGGTGTTGGTGGATGAACTAGGGATTCCAGAACCAAAACAATTGACATTCGTCCGTCAAGTAGCTGGCAGGGATTTGGAGCACCCACCAAATATTGTAATCATCTTTTTAGAATCGGTGGGATTCAATCGGATGGCCCGGGCGGGTAACCCAATGAATGCAACGCCGAATCTGGACAGGATCGCCACCGAGGGGATTTCTTTTGACCGGTTTTACATCCCAATGGTGGGAACAGCCCGTTCGGTATTCGGGATGGTGACGGGCATTCACGATGTAGCCAGTGTGGAGACAGCTTCCAGCAATCCCCGGATTGTAGACCAATATTCATTAATCAATGCATTGACTGATTATGAGAAATATTATATAATGGGAGGGAGTGCCAGTTGGCGCAATGTGCGCAGCCTACTGATAAATAATATACCTGACATAATTATCACAGAGCAGGAAGACTTGAACTACCCGCGGTTGGATGTGTGGGGCATTTCTGACCATGACCTGTTTAAATCGGCCCATGAAAAATTTAAATTTATGGATAAGGGAAGGCCGTTTTTCGCTGTGATCCAGACGGCGACCAACCATAGACCCTATTCAATCCCGGGAGGGATTGAAGGATTTGAGGTGTACGATGAAGATGATGAGAAACTGGCTCGCGCCGGCTTTAACTCAGAGGGACAGTTCCATGCCATGAGGCTGCTGGATCATGCTGTCGGGTCATTCATGGAAATGGCGGAATCATCATCCTATTTTGAAAATACTGTATTTCTATTTTTCGGGGACCATGGCACATCTGATCCACGAGCCACCCATATGCCCCCCGCCGATTTTGAATTAAAGCTCCGGTCTTATCAAGTGCCTTTTATTATTTATGCCCCAGAGAAATTAAAGGTAGGCCTTGTAAGGAATGACGTGGCCCAGTTGGTGGATCTCATGCCAACAGTATGTGGTTTGGCAGGAGTCCCTTATGAGAACCGTACGCTTGGCAGAGATCTCTTAAATGGTAAGATTCCATCAGATCCCATAGCATTGATCGTCAATAAAAAAGTGGCGGAGCACCATATTGCAGTGGTTGGCAAGGATCATTATTTATCGATGAATAAAGACGGGTCAAATGTAAAACTGCATGAATTATGGTCCAATGAACCATGGGTTGATGTGAAAGAAAAATATCCGGAAATTGCTGACCGATATTCCATGCGTTTGAGAGGAATGTATGAAACTGCACGATATATGCTGTATCACAATAAAAAATAAAAATGGGGACGTTGGAGGGAACGCCCCCATTTTCTACAAACGACTCATTTCGATAAATATAAAATGAGGCTTATAGCAACTGAACAATATTATTAACTTTTTCTTTAATTTGATGTGATCGCCGTCACGAAACGGAAAGTATAATTCTCATGAATCATTTAAAGGGTGTATGGGTACCGGTGTTGTCACCGATGGAGGCCGATTTATCTTTGGACAGAATCCGCTTTTTTGACCATTTACAATGGTTGTTTGATCATGGTATTGATGGAGTAGTTTTGTTTGGGACCAACAGCGAAGCCACCTCATTTTCAGTGGTTGAACGAATAGAATTACTGGATTGGGTCTTGGCCCGGAATATCCCGAATGAAAAGGTCATGGTTGGCACCGGGTGCAGCGCCCTGACGGATACCACGGCCTTGAGTCAGCATGCCGTTTCCTTAGGATACTTCAATCATTTGATTTTGCCGCCCTTTTATTACAAGAATCCGACTCAAGAAGGATTGATGGATTATTTTAGTGCCGTGATCCGGAATGTGAATGATGATCGGTTAAGAATCTACCTGTACAATTTTCCCCAGCTATCGGGCATCAATATTGAGCCCGGATTAGCGGCTGCCCTTAATGAAGAATTTCCCGAACAAATAGCAGGATATAAAGACAGCTCCGGCAATTGGGAGAATACCATGGCGGTGATGGAGCAATGTCCCGGTATAATCATGTTTCCAAGTTCGGAAGCATTTCTCTTAAAGATTTTGAAAGCCGGCGGGGCGGGGGTGATCAGCGGTACGGCCAATGTAAATCCCAAACGGATAAAGCAGACCTATGAAGCTTATTTTTCTGACCGTAGTAATGCTGAAGTTTTTCAGGCAGAGATTAAAACTTTCCGGCTGGCTGTTCAGAAATATCCCTTGGTTGGAGCCTTGAAGAGTCTAATAATACATTATAGAAAGGATGGTGGATGGCAATATTTAAGGCCTCCGCTTACACTGTTATCATCTTCAGATTTTGATACATTGTTGAATGAAGTCAAATCTTTAAAATTTACTTTGGCTGATGAGTCCTAAAGGGGTTGAACAAGTTCTACATAACACACCCCCCTGCCTAAAGGCAGGACTCCTCGGTAGAGGGGAATTTAGCTAGTCGCAAAAATTAACAGTTTCCTCTTGAGAGGGGTGTGTTAAAAAATTCCCGATAGGAATGAAATGATGAACTATGTTAATCATTTCTAAAAAATCGTCGGCTCCAAGTTTTAACCATAGCGCAGCAATTCATTCCATTCATTGTTGCAATCCAAAAACAGCATAATTTTCGGAATTATTTTTATACATATTATCATTTATCCCTGCGGTTTCTAATGAGGATAACTTCGTAAATTCTAAGCTATGAAAGTCCTTTCTGTCAATGAAAACAGTACCGGGGCCGAACTGGGCCTGAAACCGGGCGACAAAATCGAAGCAATCGACGGTTCTCGCGTCCTGGATATCATCGACTACCGCTTTAAAATGTCCGATGAAAATATCGTTCTGCGTGTACGCCGAAACGGTACCAGCCAGGAATATGATATTGAGAAAGATTATGACGATGATCTGGGCCTAGAATTCGAAGATTTCCGTATTCGAAAATGCGCCAACAACTGCATATTTTGTTTCGTAAATCAAAATCCACCCGGCATGCGGGATGCCATGTATTTTCGAGATGGTGATTTCAGACTATCTTTCCTCCACGGACATTATATCACTTTAACCAATATGGGTTGGAAAGAATTGAAGCGTGTGGTGGACCAACGTCTATCGCCATTATATATATCGGTACATGTTACTCAGCTTGATAAACGATTGGAAATGTTTCTCTACTGCAAAGATGACCAGCTCTTAAGAAAATTTAAATATTTGACGGAAAACGGGATCGAACTCCATTCTCAGGTGGTACTTTGTCCCCATTGGAATGATGGTCAATTATTGGAACAAACCATTGGCGATATTCACGAATTTGCGCCTATGGCGCGGTCGATATCCATTGTGCCGGCGGGATTGACCAAACACCGTGATGGACTACCATACATCGCACCGGTAACAGTAGAATATGCAGAACAGTTTGTACCCTATGCAGAACGTTTAGCGGATAAGTATACATTACCTGATGGGCGGAACTTTGTATTCTTGAGCGATGAATGGTTTTTAATTACAGGTCGTGATTTGCCGTCAATCGATTATTATGAAGAAACAGATCTATCCGAAAATGGGGTAGGGCAGGTACCCTTCTTTTGGGACCAATGGCAAACCGGCGTGGCCGAACTGTCCCCGAAGATTGATTCGACCAAACGGGTTACGGTTTGTACCGGCAAACTGATCGCGGACTGGTTTCAAGCCCATTGGATGCCCACCGTGACCCATATTGACAACTTAACAGTGAACCATATGACCATCCGGAATGATTTTTACGGCGCCGAAGAGGTCACCGTATCGGGATTATTAGTGGGGCAGGATATCATTGACCAACTTAAGGGGAAGGACCTGGGGGACATGGTGATTTTTTCGGATCGGATATTAAGTGAGACCGGCACGGTAACACTGGATGATATGAGTTTAGAACAAATCTCAGGAGCGGTAGGGACACCGGTGGTTGTGACGGATGATACGCCGGAAGCTTTCTTTAATCTATTATTTTCTGATTAATGTCGATTTAAGCATTAACAAGTTAATGCAATCCAAAAAGTTTTATTAGATGATGAACTCTAAAAAAATAAAAGAATACAAATGCGGAAATCCGTATCGAGGAAAGACTGACCTATGGCGAATCCTGTAATTGCAATTGTGGGCCGGCCCAACGTGGGGAAATCCACCTTCTTCAATCGCGTCCTTAAACAAAAGAAAGCCATCGTGGATGCCCAGGAAGGGATCACCCGTGATCGCATCTACGGCGAAATGGATTGGGTGGGGCATCATCTTACATTTATTGACACCGGTGGATACATTCCGGAAGATGTGGATATTTTCAACAGTGCTGTACGAAAACAGGCGCAAGCTGCCATAGCGGAAGCAGACCTGATTCTCTTTATGGTGGATGGCCGAGAAGACCCCACCGCGTCGGACAAAACATTGGCCCAGTTCGTAAGAGAGTCCGGGAAAAAAGCCATTATGGTGGTAAATAAGTGCGATGACCTTGAATCGGATGTCCAGGTCCACGGCTTCCACGAATTAGCCATTGATTCTATTCACCCTGTCTCCGCACTTACAGGGCGACTCTCCGGGGACCTGTTGGACCTAATCCTGGAGCAGTTGAATCTGGAAGGGGTAAAACCACAGGAGAAAACAGAAGAAGGAATGCGCCTGGCGATCGTAGGGATGCCCAACGTGGGAAAATCATCTCTGACCAATGCTCTGCTTCAGAAAGAACAAACTATTGTGACTCCCATTGCCGGAACAACAAGGGATTCCATAGACTCCTTTTTAAAATATTACGGCAAGACCATCACCCTGGTTGATACAGCGGGACTGCGGAAGCGAAGCAAGGTAAGTGACAGTATCGAATTCTATTCCAACGTGCGGACTCAGCGGGCGATCCTGAATTCGGATGTGTCCCTGGTCCTCATTGACGCGGAGAAGGGTTTCAGCAAACAGGATAAATCCATTGTGGATTATGTGATCAAAAAAGGAAAAGGTTTAGTTTTTATAGTGAATAAGTGGGATTTGGTTGCAAAGGAATCTCACACCATGAAAGAATTCACGGATGAGATTGCCTACCAATTCAAAGCCTTGGCCCATTATCCGATCCTGTTTATTTCGGCCTTCACTAAGCAGCGGGTATCCAAAGTGCTGGGTGTGGCCCAGAAGGTTTACGAAGCGCGCCAGAATACTATAGCTACATCGGACCTCAATAAATTTCTGCAAGACCTATTAAACCAGCAATCCCCGCCCGCCACCCAAGGGAAAGCGATCAACCTGAAATATATGACCCAGGTGAACACAGGACCTCATCTGTTTGTGATTTTTACCAACTATCCGAAACTCGTGGTTCAAAGCTATAAGCGATTCATTGATAATCAATTAAGGGAAAAATTTGATCTATTGGGGGTGCCCATTAGAATTTCATTTCGTAAAAAATGAGAAAGCGAGCGCGAATCAAACCAAGGAGGGTATTGAGGTAAAAGGAGTTGGCAAGAAATAATCCGCGCCCGCTTAACCCTTTAGACCCCGGTTTTTTAAAAAGGTTCCCCTAAAATTGAAAAAAATATTCAAAATTGTGACCTGGCTCACATTGAGCCTTTTATTACCATCCTGTTCCCAGGACACAGACCCCCTAGTGATTGGTTTCTGGAATGCAGAAAATCTTTTTGATACGGATGATGATCCCAATACCAATGATGACGAATTTGCCATCGGCGGCCGGAAGAACGTGACTTCTGAGATATATGAGTTGAAGATAAAAAATTCAGCGGAAGTATTGGCGGACCTGGACGCGGATGTGGTGGGCCTTTGCGAGGTAGAACACAAGTGGGTGCTGGAGGATTTGGATAAGGCATACACTGATCGGGATTACGAGATCATCCATTATGAATCGCCGGACGAAAGGGGAATCGACAATGCTCTCATGTATGATCCGGCTAAACTGAAGGTGACTGTGAGTCGGCCCATTCCAAATAAATTACTGAGCGGTGACAAAACCCGAGATATCCTTTATGTGAAGGGAAAATACGCCGGGGAAACGATTCATATTTTTATTAACCATTGGCCATCCAACTATGGGGGTCGGATAAAGGCTATCCCGAAGCGGGCCGCCACGGCCCAACTGATTGTACGGGAGGTTTCAGCTATCCTGGCGAAAGACACGGATGCGGAAATTATCCTATTAGGGGATTTTAACGAAGACCCTGATGAAATGAATGTCCAATCCTTAAAAGCGGTGGGCCTCACCAGTCTGATGGAACCCATGCTGGGGCAGCCCAAAAAAGGCACATATATTTATCGAGGCGAGGATCTATTCTATGATCAGATCATTGTGCACGAAACCCTGAAGGACCAGAATGGATTAGGGATTGAACCGGAATCAGCCTATATCTTAGATCTGCCCAAGTATCGTCAGCAAGAGGGAAAATATGCCCATTATACATTCCGATTCTGGCTAGGGGATACCGTTTTCGGCGGTTATTCCGATCACCTGGCGGTACGGGTGAATATTGTTAAAAAATAGGGTTGGCAGTCGCAGGAAAATCTCCTAATTTTGCCGGCCTTCAATCGAAAGATTTGGCGTTTTTCAACAAAAGAATTCATGACGCGGGGTGGAGCAGTCTGGTAGCTCGTTGGGCTCATAACCCAAAGGTCGTAGGTTCGAATCCTACCCCCGCTACGATAAATCAAAAGGTCCTGAAAGGGGCCTTTTTGATTTATGGGGGTTAAGGATGAGAACCTGTGTTCGAGCCGAAGTCCCGATAATATCGGGACGAAGACCGGTGAAATCGGCTGAAGGCCGATGAGTCAATCCTACCCCCGCTACCAAGGAGAAACCCCCTATTTCTGACGAAGTAGGGGGTTTTTTGTTTATAAAAGAGACACCCACATTGGTATGTAGTTTTTTGTAAGTTACCTACTGGTGTGTGGCCATCACCGGTTCAGACACTTGACTAATCAATTTTTTCCACAGTTATTGGAGGTTAAAATGAAACAAAGATATGCAATGGGTTATCTGTGCTTTTTCTTAATAATGCCATTAATGGCAGGTGAGGATAATTTTGCGAGGAAAGCCAATTATCAATTAGCAGGCAGATTTGCACCCTATAAAATTAAAAAGCTTATGTACAGTACATCTATAAATCCAAAATGGATTGAAGGGACAGAAAATTTTTGGTACGAATGGGAGACATCCGAAGGAAAAACATTTTATGTTGTTGATCCAGTAAAGGGTAAAAAGGAACAAATATTTGACAACGATAAAATAGCCGCTGAATTAACCCGCATTACCCTTGATCCATGGGATGCGCAGCATCTACCTATAGAAAAAATAAAATTTATAGATCCAAACACCCTTCAGTTTGAGGTGAAATCTTCCCAGGATGAGGAAGAAAAAAAGGAAGAGGAGGATGAATTAGAGGAGGAAGACCAGGAAGAGGAGAAGGACCAGGAAGAGAAAAAGAAACCCAAGAAAATAACCTTCCATTTTGAATATGAAATTAAAACCCAAACATTAAGGGAATTAAAGGACTGGGAAGCACCGGACGAACATCCCAAATGGGCCAGCGTTTCACCAGACGGCAAGACGATTGTATTTGCCCGCAATCATAACCTCTATATGATGAATTCTGAAAATTATAAAAAGATACTAGATGCCGGGCGAGGAAAGGATGAAAAGAAAGCCGAGAAAGCCATTGAGAAAGTATTAGTAAATGAAATCCAGTTAACACACGATGGAGAAAAACATTTCGGCTATGCCGTATTCGAACGGGGTGACACGGATGATGAGCGGGAAAAAAATAAGGACAAACGCAAACAGACCAGAATTTATTGGGCTAAAGATTCCAAAAAGTTTGCCTTTATTCGCGCTGACCGGAGAAAGGGCAAAGAATTATGGGTAATTCATTCCGTGAAGAATAAACGACCCAAACTGGAAACATATAAATATGATATGGCCGGTGATAAAGATGTGGCTCAATACGAAATTGGAATCTATGATTTGAATACCCAAAGTGTGTTAATACCTGATATAAATAAATTTAAAGACCAGCGCGTTGGCATTTATTCCGGTCGGCAGTTCCGATATCCTGATAGTGACGAACCCAAAAGAACGGTATGGCTTGCTGAAGATTCAAAAAAACTGTATTTCTATCGACAGAGCCGTGATTTACATAAAGTGGATGTGTGTGTAGCTGATACAGAAACAGGTGATGTGAAAGTACTTTTTGAAGAAAAATTGAACACCTATGTCGAACTGCAAAGGCTAGAACTGCTGAAGTCAGGTGATATGCTCTGGTGGTCCGAAAGGGACGGATGGGGACATTTATATCATTATGGGAAAAATGGAAAACTAAAACAGCAAATTACTAGAGGCCCTTTTTCCGTCAGAAGGGTAATGGGGATCGATGAAAGCAAACAAACCATCTACTTTATGGCTAATGGG
>DKQT01000025.1:0-19741 GCA_002471845.1 Fidelibacterota bacterium UBA7301
CACCCATCACACTATGACAGCCCATGCAAGGTGGTCCACCGTTTTCGAAGGGCTTTGCACCCATGACTAAATCTCTGCCAATAAGGATATCCCCTTCAACTGTCTCCGGAGATTCATCATCCTCCCAATCATCCCAATCTTCTTCCTCATCAGAGTCAGCAAGTGATAAAGCATAATAGGCGAGTGCCCAATTTTGTCTCTCAGTGTAGATTTCACCATACGCCGGCATTGGAGTACCGCCAAACCCAACATAAAAGGATCTGTAAACATCACTTACAGTCGAACCGCTTTTCATTCTACCGGGAATTGTAAAGTCATAAGGAGGGATAGGATACCCCCAGTCATCCTTAAGGGTTCCCGCTGATGGGCCATCTCCCTTCCCTGATTGGCCATGACATGCTCCACAGCCTGCCTCAACATAGAGTTTTTCACCCATGACAAGAAGTTCTTCAGTTTTGGGAGGAGGTTTCGGGAACGAAATCGCTGTTGGAGTTTTACCTTTGAACGCATTGGTGGTATCCAAATTTTTTACATGTGTCACCAATGTCTTTATCTCTACTTTTGTCAAGCCTTCCTCAAATTCAAATCCGGGCATTAATGTTCCGGGTAAACCCTTGGTAATTACCCGGTTAATGTCATCATCCGTGGGCAAACTAGTTGTAGAGCGAATCTTGAACTTACCTGATGTGAAATCCCGGGGCTTAGGGTCAAGGAATTCAGCAGCGAATCCATCTCCCCTTCCTTCATCACCATGGCAGACTGAACAATGCTCTTTATATAATATTTCCCCTTCTTCATTTTGAGATAAAAGAAACGAGAATATAAAAAAGATTGGAATAAATTTCGAAAAAATGCTATGGCTATTCATCATACTCCTAATCCATATTTCTTTTGAACAACTTCAATATCCTGATTTATTATTGTATGTAATATTTATACAGGATAGTGATATCCTGTATAAATATTACGAGTCAAATAATAATAATAACAACGCTTTTTTAGGATATTATCATCCTTTTTGAATATTATAAATAAACAAGTTCAAATACAGTAGAAAATGATCGATAAATCGGTTATTTTCTATATAGCGTAAGTCCCTTCCATTAGAAAAAAATATTGAAAAATTTATCATTCACCCCTTATTCGACATTTATCTCAATTAAGCGATTATCACGAAAGACTAGCCTGTGAAGCATGACAGGAATTGCAAGTAATAAAAACCGGCGTTTGGCGTAACCCAGGAAGAGACGTGGACCCTCTCATGCTTCCAGGCATCAAGCTCACCTTCATTGGCTTTATGGTCGCTTTTCTCCCCCGCTTAGGTGAAAAGAATAAAATACCCTTTATGGCAAATGCGCCATAGTCCAGAACTGATCCTACACCCATGAAAAGCTTCGCTGAAGATGGCCGTCTAATATTAAATTACTTTATTATTAGGATACCTCTTTCCTAATAATAATAAATAATAACATTATTATACAAGCATTTAGGATATTTTTATCCTATTATCAATTAGTCCCTTGTATTGCGAACTTCCTCTACTCTAAATTAAAGAGTTATATATTACAATTTATTCATACAAATCAGGAGAATTAAAATGCGTAAAATGATAAATATTGTTGCCATTGCGTCTTTTGCTTTTAGCGCAATTGGTGCAAGTGAAGTAACTGGCAACGTAAAGTTTATTGGCAAAGGTCCGAAGGCAAAACCGATTCGCATGGATGCGGATCCGGTGTGTGCTGCTTCCCATCAAGTTGCTGCAAAATCAGAATCCTTTATCATGGACAAGGATGGAAATCTTGCGAATGTATTGGTTTACTTTAAGGGGGTTAAATACAGCGGCAATGTGCCATCAACTCCTGCTGTTTTAGATCAAGCAGGGTGTGTTTATACCCCTCGTGTTATCGGCGTTCAGGCTGGGCAAACAGTAAAAATCCTCAATAATGATGCTACCATGCACAACATCCATGGCCTTCCAAAGGTGAATCGTGAATTCAATAAAGGGATGCCAAAATCACTGAAAGAAATATCAACTGTTTTTGAAAAACCTGAAGATGTTTTTGTGATTAAATGCGATGTTCATCCATGGATGAAAAACTATACACAAGTTTTTGATCATCCATACTTTGCAGTCACAGGCTCTGATGGTAGATTTAGTATTCCAAATGTACCTGATGGGACTTACGAAATTGTGGCTTGGCAAGAGAAGTTTAAAAATAAAGTACTTACCCAAAGTATAACGGTTAAGGATGGTGCTGCTTCAGTAAATTTTGAATTCACACGGCCAAAGAAAAAATAATAGTTTTAATTTTAGATTTAATATTTTGAAAAAGCCTTCCCGAATATTTCGGGAGGGCTTTTTTATAATTGGATCACCCCTCTCCCGGGTTTACCATCCAGTAGATCCTGATAGGCTTTATTGACTTCATCCAATGAATAATATCGGGTAATCATTTTTTCAACCGGCAACTCTCCTTTTTGGTAGAGATCAATATATTTTAAAAAATCCCTATTTGTTTCCGATGTACCATAATATGATCCCTTCACGGTTTTTTCCTGGCGCGTTAAAACGGCACCTAGAAAATTTGTTTTTGTACCCATGGGGCTAATACCGGATAAGACCAAGGTGCCCCCCGGACGCACCGCATCCAATGCCATCTCCTGTACAGTAGGAATACCAATCGCTTCGAAAGCATAGTCCACACCACGGCCTTCAGTTCGGGAACGAATTCCTTCTGCGATCTGGTCGTTGTATAACATAAAATCAGTAGCGCCTACTGTTGAAGATATGGATGCTTTATCTTCATTGATGTCCACTGCAATAATTGTGGACGCGCCCGCATAGGCGGCACCCATGATCATACTTAGACCCACACCACCTGCACCGAATATGGCCACCGCATCACCTACCGATACATTTACCGTATTGAGTGTGGCCCCCACACCTGTCGTCACGGCACATCCAACCAATGCGCCGATCTCACTGGGGATATCATTAGGAATTACAACACAAGATGATGCGGGAACAACAGCATATTCTGACAAACAGGATAAAGCACAATAATGGTAAAATGTTTCTCCCCCTGATGATAACCGGGATGTTCCATCCATAAGAAATCCATCCCATATATATTTGGTATAGGCTTCGCACAGGCTCGGTCGTCTATGGTTACAATAAAAACAATCTCCGCAGTTTGGAGCCCAGTTCAATATGACTTTTTGACCATTTTTCAATCCGTTACAGCCTGATCCCAGATCAACGATTTCACCACAACCTTCGTGGCCAGGTACGCAGGGTAATGTATGGGCAGTATCACCTGTTACCAGATGCCAATCACTATGGCATACACCAACAGCGCTCATTTTAACTAAAACTTCGTTTTCTTTTGGCGATTGAAGATCGACATCGGATATCTTAAAAGAGGTATTTAAATCGTACAGAATAGCGGCCCGAGTCTTCATAATAGATATGAATATAATTAAAAACCCCGTTCCAATAAAACTAGAACGGGGTTTAATTCAATTTTATTTAGATTTTACCAGTCGTCATCACCCCAATCGTCATCTTCTTCAATGACAAATCCATATCCTTCTGATGCAAGATGGGCTTTTACAATCGCGGAAACATCAATCGGTCCTGAAATTCCCCAATTATAATCTCGCAACGCTTCAAGCAATTTTTCCGGATCAGAATGCAGTTTGGCTACATCATTACCCCAAGATTCTTTTACAGAAGCCAAAGGCTCTTCTATCGGAATATAAGGTGCCGGCATTTTTGTCCCCGGCATTACCTCCTGCGGATCTTTAAACCATTCAATGAGCCATTCGGGGCGCAGGCGCTCTTTTGTCAAAGCCAGGTTTGGTCCCCAAGTTACAGCCGCCTGTCGCGGTTTTTGATTGCCGTAAAAATGACAATTCTGGCAGCCGCCCATATCAGCAATCACATCACCTGCTTTATAGGCAACGGAACCCTTATTTACTTTATGGGGATTTTCATAGGATAAAGTCTGACCATCTTTCAGCTGGAAATATTTAATAATGGTATTCCAATTATCATCAGACATCATTTTATAAGTGGGCATTCGCACAGCCAAGTTCGGCCGAATCATAGTTGGATTCTTAAAGAAATTTAATAACCAGTCGGGTTGAACTTTCCGCCCTTCCGTATCCAGCATGGGAGGTGCAAATGATAAAACAATACCCCGGTCCTCCGAAGTTGCTTCGTCCGCAATCTCTCTCAGCCATGAGGCAACCGTGGGCTGGATCGCACCACCATCCCCGTCTATAGAGTGGCAGCCCTGGCAGTTGTATTGCCGGATCAATTTCTCCCCTGATTCAATGGCCATGTTTCGTTCACTTCTAGCAGGAAGTTTTGTGGATGGGATTTCATCTTTTACCCAACCCATGATCACTGTAGTAATCGCATCCAATTCTTGATCATCTAATCCAAAGTGAGGCATGCGCAATTTTTCTAGTGGCGCTTTCACCTTCATTTTAAAGGTATGATCTTCTTGAGGAATCATATCAAAAATGCTAGGATTATCAACCTTCTGACGGAACCAATCCCATTTTGTATGGGGTAGTTCATCATGAAAATAACCAAAATCCAATTTGGAGATCAGCCTACTTGCTTCAGTCGTTAAGGGCGTTCCAATTGGCTTCGCATCTTCAAAACCATCAATATCATGGCAGCTGAAACAGCCATACTGACGGATCAATTTTCCACCGGAATAATTCAATTTTTCATCCAAGTTCATACCGGCCAACCGTGCATCCACTTCTTCTTTTCGCAAAGTAGAACCTAAAAAATCGCTTACAATTTCATTCAGTACTGTTTCATCAACGTCAGGTACGGATTGGTCTTCAAATTCTATATCACGCTGGGCAATTAAATAAGCAGAAATATCAGCCGCTTCAGATTCTGTAAGACGGAGATCCGGCATTTTAGTTGCAGTGTGGTATCCCTGGGGATCACGAATCCAGTTATAAATCCATTGCTGTGTCGTTTTTGAACCAAGTTTCACAAGATTCGGACCATGTTCACGGCGCATCGAATTGACCGATTTGAACTCGACAGGATCTTCACTTTCAGATGCGTGACATCCTAAACACCCAAGGGAATTCACTAAAATCCGTCCACTTTCTGCATCTCCTTTACTAGGCAGAGAATCCATGGAATATTTTTCACTCCTACTAAACAAAAAAGCTACGATAGAATGAATTTCTTGATCCGTCCGCTTAATGGATTCAGCATCATTATTATTGACCTGCTTAAAAAAGTGGGGCATCCAAGAATTCTCTCTGAATATCCTTGGTTCATATATCCACTTATAGGAGAAATCTTTAGTGGTCTTTGCAGCAATTTTTCTCAATCCAGGGCCGGGCTTGGGCGCATCTTCAAATCCATCAATTTGGTGACAGCCGAAACAACCGCCTTTTTCAACAATTGACATTCCCAACGACAAAGTGGGGGATTCTTGAACGGGGATAGACCCTGAATGGCATTTCAAACAGGATGCTTCTACATATTTCATGGGCAACATGGGTGTATCCCAGTGATGCAAGGGGTGCCATTCCAGTTCTTTTTCCCAACGTTCACCCATTTCAGCATTATCAGGACTGTGAGATGCAGATATAAAATTTGTTCCTCGACCACGGCCCGCATGACAACCGGTACACCCATATTCATTCATGGGGTGTGGTGAATCTGAACCCAAAAATAAATCCAGGTTAGGGTGGGTGGTATAAGGCTGAGGGGCTTCTTCAAATCCTTTTTTATCGATACCCAAATGACAGGTCATACACCGATCCACCTTGGGCACACCCATGAAGATCATATCATCCTCAATGTCTTTAATCACGACTTGTTTTACATCATAATAAGGATCAATAAAATCCAACACGGGTACATCTCGAACTACATTAGCAATTTTATTTGCAAAAGACATTGCTTCCGGATCGATCTTTGTCAGCTTCCGATCCAAAAGATCTTTTTGACGGGAAAGGGTGGACAAGGCATCATTGGCTTCTTTCAGCGATTGTTGAATAGCTTTTAATTTATTATTGGCTGACTCAACTTTACCTACAATGACGTCCGCATCAATTTTGCCTGCTACGGTAAGTGAGGTCAATTTATCTAATATCTTTTTCGCTGTTTTTAAATCACCATGACCATGTTGGGCTTGTTCGAAATTATACTTCGCTACATCCATATCTGCTTTTGTGAATTCGTAAATTTGATTCTTGGCGTAAAATTCAGCTTCAAGTTTTTTAATCTTGGCTTGAATCTCATCAATTTCACTTTGCTGCGCTTCAACATCATTTTGTGCAGTTTCGAGTTCCACTTTTAATGATGCATAATAGTCATTTTCCTCTAATTCGGTATTTGCAGCGGTAATGTCAGCGCGAGTTTTATCAATTTCTAATTTTCTAAACTCGATCTGGTACTTTTTCCAGGGACGGTTAAAATCATTAGCAAAGGTTAACAGCCAGACAAAAGTGAATAATAGGCTTGAAATGGCAAACCACTTATTCAGCTTCAGTATGTTGTAATAGCGTTCCTGTTGATTAATCATTTATCCGTTTGAATCTTAGCTTAAAAATTGAAAAAATATTCTGGAATTGCAATGATGTATTTCAGGTTAAACATCCACCTGAGGTACATTTTGATAGGTAATGTCAATGCGGCCAAAATTAAAACGATAAATAGGGAATATCGGGCTGCCCCTAATCGTTCATACATACCCTTGAGTTTTGTCTTTGCCAATAAGGGAGGAAGGACCAAAAAATAACCTAGGACAATCAATATGCCCCAGATTTCCCTGAATAAAATGCTTGTCGGTAAACCAGTACTCATCCATTTCACATAAATAAATTCGGATAGATTGACATTCGTCAATGCTTCAACTTTATGGCTGTCCCAATATTCGAATGGGCCAAAAAAGTTCCAGTTCGGTCCTCGAAGAGCCGTACCAATTACAATAAGCAAATTCCAGAGGATTAACCAACCGAACATAAAAATTGAAATGGAAAGTTTCCTATTCTTATAACTGTAATACCCTGACCCTTCCGAATTATTATCTAGATAGGGGATGGCCATTAATCCGAGAATAATTAAACTAGGGAGTACCACACCCGCCATCCAGGGGTCAAAATAAACGAGCATTTCCTGTAGGCCTAAAAAGTACCACGGTGCTTTCGCCGGGTTGGGTGATTCGGATGGGTTTGCAGGTTCCTCTAATGGGGCGGGAAGTCCAATCGACCATATCAGCATGAATGCTGAACACAAAACAATGGATATTAATTCCACATAGACCAGATCTGGCCAAACAAGCACTTTATCATTTGGAGCGTCATACTGTTCATCTACCGGTAACCCAGCCTCCTGTAATGCATCATTTTTATAAGCTTGACTCATTGCGATCCATGTAAAGAAAAACAACAAAAATATAAGTCCGGTAATAGGCACATTATCCGGCTTTAACATAATGGACCGGAAATCTGAGTCTCCCAGTCCAAAAACAAAAAACCCAACCAATATCGCTGTAATAATCCACAGAGATTTTTTACTCCACAATCCATCAAATTTCAATCGCCGGTGCCACTTCTCAAACCAATCTGAAGGCGGAAAAATAAAGAAAAAGATAAGAAAGGTAAACGTAACTAGGATAGTTGGTCTGGAAAGGGTATCGACTAAATGTTTAAATCCGTCCATGGTTATACCGGAGTTGAAATGCCGCCGTCTTTACGAATCCGCCAAAAATGAACCGCCATAAAGATCATGATTACAAAAGGTAAACCAATACAATGGAGCACATAGAACCGAAGCAAAGTTGCTTCGCCTAAAAATCGTCCCCCAATCAGGGCAAAGCGAACATCACTGGCTACCGTCACAAAGTTGATATCCCCAATAGCAAGCATTGCCGCACCAGGCCCTTCGCTTCCTAAAAAGGGTGTCGCGCGAGCCATATTTGACCCAACAGTGATGGCCCAAATTGCCAATTGGTCCCAAGGAAGCAGATAGCCTGTAAAACTTAATAATAAAGTCAAAAGTAAAAGAACGACACCGATGGCCCAATTGAATTCTCTTGGTGGTTTATAAGAACCAGTCATAAAGACACGGAACATGTGAAGCCAAACTGTAATCACCATAGCGTGAGCACCCCACCGGTGAATTTCCCTCATAATACCAAACGGTACCTGCTCCGTCAAATCAATAATATCAGTATAAGCATACTCAATGGTAGGTCTATAATAGAACATTAACAGGATGCCTGAAATGGTGAGAATCAAAAAGAGAAAAAATGAAAGACCACCCATACACCATGTGTATTTTAGCTTAACCGCATGTTTAGGTAACCGAACCGGGTGGAGGTGTAAAAATACAGAATTCAATACAACCATCATCCGTTGACGACGGGATTTCGGCACACCGCCACCACGGAATATGGACGTCCAAACTTGTCCTTCAGCTAACCGTTTGAGCAAACTTTTTTTTTCAGCCATAGGTTTCTCTTACACTTTCAGGAAGGCTTCCGAGTCACCCCATTGGCCTTTTTCCTGTTGATATTTTTTTGTTTTATCCACGATGATTTGACCATCATCAGACAGGGTAATTCTAAACCGTTCTAAAGGCCGGGGGGCGGGCCCTTCATAGTTGATACCCGTTTTTCTAAATCCAGATCCGTGGCATGGACATTTAAATTTCTGTTCGGTGGCAAGCCAGTTTGGGGTGCACCCTAAATGTGTGCATACGGTAGAAAGGGCATAAATACCTTCATCGTTTCGAACGATCCACACGCCGTATTCCCCTTTCCATCGAAGGTCTACTTCTCCCACCTGGTATTCATCCGGATAGCCTGCACGAAATGTCTGTACTGGCTCAAATAAAACATTTGGGAAAAAAAATCGGAGCATCATGGTAAAGAAACCACCAGTGGCCGCAATAAAAGCCAGCCAGCCGATAGATAACCAGGAAAAAAATGAACGACGATTTACACCAGAGCCATCATCAGCTTGTCCCAACGCTGCTGGGGGCGGACTTGATGGCGCAATGGTGGCCGTCTTTTTTTCGGTTGCCTTAGGCATAAATAACCTTTATTCGAATTGTGTTAATGCAACACGGGCTGCTTCTCGAATCTTCAAATTCGAATCGCTATCCCGAAGAGTCTCTAAGGATTCTTTCAATGCTATATCTTGAACGAAATGGGCAACTTGGATGACCACCATCATGGCCTGTACTTGCTCCGTTTCATCTATATTAGGAAATGAATCTAAATATTTTCTATCTAACAGGTCCAATAAAATTCTTATTCCAGTACGATCTTTTTGCTTGGCCAATGCTATGGCCGCATCCCAGCGAACATTCACTTCAGGATCAGCCAACATTTCCTTTAAGGCAGGAATGGCTGAAGCATCCCCAATTTTTCCCAGGCTGATCACAGCCTGTAAACGCACCTTCGGATCCCCACTATCGAGCAGATTAAGTAAAGGATTTACAGCAGATGGATCTCCAATATTTCCCAAGGCATAGGCCCCTGCTTTAATTAAATCAGGTTCAGGACTCTTCAATGATTCAATCAGTGTAGAAGCATACCGAATATCACCGGTGGCACCCATTGCCACAGCTAAATATTGTTTTACGCGCACATCCCGGTCGTTAGCTGCATATTCAAAAGCAGAGATCATTTCAGAAACAAAACGATCATCTTTTGGTACCAATGCGGGGTTGGATAAAATTTTGGATAATTCAAATGCCCCCTGCCAGCGTTTTGTCGTACCACCGATTTTTACATCTTCAAGGTAGTCTTGGGCAGTGTTGGTTTCGGCGGTCATAATGCGAACCACCAAAAAGATTAATACAGCAAAAATGGCAATTATAAACGGTACGACAAAGAAGCTATGGACAACCACCCGAAGGGCGGATTTCTTTTCTGGCAGTTGATCAGTATTGTTTTGGTTCTCCACTAAAATTTCTAGTACTCTGTGCCGCGGAAAGGACTCGAACCTTCACATCTTGCGATACTGGTTCCTAAAACCAGCGTGTCTACCAATTCCACCACCGCGGCATGGTTGCTTTTACACTATTAAAAAGCCGGGGAAATTACTGTTTCAAGTCAGATTATTGAAATAGATAAAGTGCATTATTTATTTAATGCATTCCGAAGATCGGCCTTCAAATCAACCACGTCTTCAATCCCCACTGATAACCGAATTAAGGTCTCGGTAATGCCTAACTCAAGTTTGGTTTTTTCTGGTAGTGCGGCGTGGGTCATATTGTATGGCACACAAATAAGACTCTCCACACCGCCTAAACTTTCTGCCAGCGTGAACAATTCCAGTTTTTCAATAAAATGATCCCGCGTTTCCATCGTCCCCACATCAATGGAAATCATATTCCCAAAGATCACTTCACCATTTGGTGTACGCTGCTGTTTAACCGCAATTTCGTTTTGAGGATGGTCTTTTAGTCCGGGATAAAGTACGCGGACTAAACTTTTTTGCTTTGCCAACCACCAAGCTAATTCATTGGCATTATCCGAAGATTTTTGATACCGTAATCCCAATGTTTTGGTAGAACGCAACAGTATCCAATTATCAAATGGACTGGGTACACCACCCGTTGCCTTCAGCATAAACCGAAGCCGCTCATCCAAATCATCACTGTTGGTTGTTAATACGCCACCTAGAATATCTGAATGGCCTGATAAGGATTTGGTGGAACTTTGCATCACCACATCTGCTCCCAACGCCAAGGGTCTTTGGCCATAGGGGCTCATGAATGAATTATCGACACTCAACAGAACACCCTTTTGCTTACACACAGATGCTGTGGCTTCCAGATCGCATAATTCTAAAAGGGGGTTGGTGGGTGTTTCCACATGAACCAATTTTGTATTGGGGCGAATGTGGTCAGCTACATTCTGCGAATCTCGTGTATCGATCCACTCGAACGCCATTTCTTGCCGTTTGAGCACATTCATAGACATACGATAGGTCCCCCCATAGGTATTTCGAGATATGAGAATATGATCGCCTGCATCAAATAATTGGAACAGAGCTGTAGTTGCCGCCATACCCGTACTGAAACAAACAGCGTGTTTTGCCCCATCCAGTGCTGCCAGATTTGCCTCTAACCGTGCACGGGTCGGGTTCGATACTCTTGAATATTCGTGACCTCTATTTTTCCCAACCCCATCCTGTTTAAAGGTTGATGTAAGATGAATCGGAGGAGAGACTGACCCTTCCTCCTTATCCGGTTCATTTCCTCCGTGGATTGCTTTTGTTGAAAATCCCCAATCCTTTTTATTTCCCATACCTATACCTGCGTGTAACCCTGATTTAAGTATTGCTGAAGTTTTTTGAACTTTACTTCCACCTGTTTCCCACTGGGGCTGACCAATCTTATTTTTTCATTCCGGCCAATTTTCTCCTCTACATGGATAGGCTGTTTCGGTGCTCCGGAAGAAGCGGCGGCCTGTTCCTGCATAGACGGTCCGGTGAATCCCATTCCGGTTGATTCATCATGCTGTGCAATCACATTTCGATCTCTCTTCACCGGCATTTCCGGCGCCGCCTCCATCCCCTGGATCTGAGTACGATATAACCGTTGTATGGTCGCTTCGGTTGTGTCGGCCATCATCTGTTGAAACATCTGGAATCCCTCGGCTTTGTATTCCAATAATGGATTCTTTTGGCCATAGGCCCGAAGATTAATCCCCTCCCGGAGTTGATCCATGGCATAGAGATGATCCTTCCATTTTTCATCAATTGTTCGAAGCACAACAAATTTTTCAAATCCGCGCATTACTTCCGGCGGAAGTAATGACTCTCTTGTTTCATATACTTCCTTGGCCTGTTTCAATATAAAGTTTCGTACATCTTCAAGGGTGATATCTTTTTTTACGGATTGTTCCTGGACAGATTCAAGATTCGCATCCACAAGCATATGGGAAGACAGGTTTTGTTTCAGGTTTTCCCAATCCCAATCCTGGGGACTCGATTCCTCCATGCGGGCCAATTCATCGTCCACATAATCGTCTACCATATCATCAACCGCTTCGGTAATATCCTCATCATTCAAAGCCTGCTTCCGAAGATCATAGACCACTTGCCGCTGTTGATTCATTACATCATCATACTCCAGCAAATGTTTTCTGATTCCAAAGTTTCTCTGTTCCACTTTTTTCTGGGCATTTTCGATAGCGCGGGTTACCATTTTGGCCGTGATGACCTCCCCTTCTTCCGCCCCCAAACGATCCATAATGCTGGCAATCCGTTCGCTGTTGAACAGTCGCATCAGGTCGTCCTCCAAGGATAAATAAAATACACTGGAACCAGGATCCCCCTGACGTCCGGAACGACCCCTCAACTGAAGATCAATTCGTCTGGATTCGTGGCGCTCCGTACCGATAATATGAAGACCGCCCAATCCTTTCATGCCCTCACCCAGTTTAATGTCTGTACCGCGGCCGGCCATGTTGGTGGCGATGGTGGCGGCACCTCTTTGTCCCGCCCGGGCCACAATTTCCGCTTCACTCTGGTGCTGCTTGGCATTTAATACATTGTGGGGAATGCCCCGCCGTTTCAGCATGCGGGACAGTAATTCTGATGCTTCCACCGAGATGGTACCCACCAAAGTCGGCTGACCTTTATGATGGCAGGATGCAATTTCATCAATGACCGCGTTATATTTTTCACGGGTAGTTTTATAGATAAGATCTTCCCGGTCATCCCGGACAACCGGGCGATGGGTTGGAATCACCACCACGTCTAAATTATAAATGGATCCGAATTCTTCAGCTTCTGTCTGAGCCGTTCCCGTCATCCCCGCCAGTTTATCATACATGCGGAAATAATTCTGTATCGTGATGGTGGCCAATGTCTGGGTTTCGCGCTCAACAGTCACATTTTCTTTTGCTTCCAGGGCCTGGTGGAGCCCGTCACTGTAACGACGTCCAGCAAGAACACGCCCCGTAAATTCATCCACGATCTGAACCCTGCCGTCCTGGACCACGTATTCCACGTCTTTTTCATAAAGTGTATAGGCCCGGAGCAACTGGGTCATATTATGAATCCACCCGGAACGATCAGCATGGATCTGGTGGGCCTTATCTTTTTCCTGGTCTTTTTCCAGTTTTGGGAGCGATTCATTTTCATCAATATCGTGGAGCATTTCACCCAAATCAGGAATAACAAATGTTTCAGGATTATCGGGGGCTAATGTATTGCGGCCTTTTTCTGTAATATCTATAACATGCGTTTTCTCATCAATACTGAAGAACAAATCTTCATCCACTTCATGGAGTTTCTTATCCCGCATGAATTCGGATTCAACCTGGTGAGCCAGTTTCTTGGTTCCCCCTTCCTGGAAAATTTTCATCACTTTCGGGTGTTTAGGCATTCCCCGCAAAGCCTGGAGCAATTTATACCCCGCATCCCGATCCTTCCCTTCATTCATGAGGGCTTCACCTTCTGATACAATTTTGGATATGAGGCTGTTTTGCTGTCTCACCAGGTTTTGCACCAAGGGACGTAAATCCCTGAAAGATGTATCCACCGGTGCATCCACAGCCCCGGAGATGATCAGCGGTGTTCTGGCTTCGTCAATCAGGACCGAGTCAACTTCATCCACAATGGCGTAGGCATGGCCTCGCTGAACCTGGTCTGTTTTTTGCAGAGACATATTATCCCGCAGATAATCAAAACCAAACTCATTGTTAGTACCATAAGTGATGTCACAATTATAGTTTTCACGGCGTTGGTCGGGGGTCATGTTGTTGAGGATAAACCCAACAGTGAGACCTAGACGGCGATAGATTTCGCCCATCCATTCGGCGTCGCGCTGGGCCAAGTAATCATTCACCGTAATGAGGTGAACCCCGCGGCCGGTGAGTGCATTGAGATAAATCGGAAATGCAGCCACAAGTGTTTTTCCTTCACCTGTTTTCATTTCAGCTACATTACCACGGTGTAATATGACACCGCCTAAAACCTGAACATCATAAGGCACCATTTCCCAATCCAATTCGCGGCCAACAACCTTCCAACTGGTCCCGCACATACGGCGGCAGGTTTCTTTTACCATGGCGAAAGCTTCCGGCAGGATCTCTTCCAGTTTTTCGTGCTCCGCCGTAAGAATGAATTTATTGGCTTCATCCTTATCACTGATTTCATTGGCTGCCTTCTTTTCCGCTGATTCCCTAGCTACAACAACGGATGCCTTTAATTCCTCCGTTCTCGCCCTTAAATCTTCATCGGACCTGGAAACCAAATTTTCCGCCAGTTGGTTAATCTGATCCACCAGCGGAATAAGCTGCTTCATCTCCCGGTTCGAGCGGGTACCAAAAACTTTCTTAATCACATTTTGCAGCATCAATTATTTTCCTGGACTTCTTTTTCCATTGATTTATATACGTTATCCAATACACCATTTACAAAACTGGAACTGTCTTCTGTACTATATTGTTTCGCGATTTCAATCGCCTCACTTATAGATACTTTTGGAGGTACATCATCAATGAAATAAATTTCACTGATTGCGGTGACTAAAAGGAGCCGATCCAATAACGCCACCCGGTCGAACTCCCAATTATTCAAGCGTTTTTTAATTTTTTCCTCACACCAATCCTTGTGATCCATGGCTGAATCAAACAGGCTGGAAATGAATTTTTGCGTTTTCTCATCGTAAGGCCTGCGATCCAATGCATCCTGCAGAATTTTGGAGCGGTCTTCCCCGGTTATTTCATAGGCATAAAGGGCCTGCAGAACAGCTTCACGTCCTGCTCGACGAGGATGGTAATTACCCGTTGTTATCACGTTTCCCCATAAAATTCTTTTTTGGCAGGTAGAAGTTTTTCAGTTTCGAAATATCTTCCATCCGTTTTTCAGCCACCATATTGGCTGCTTTGTGGGTGGGAATATTTTCTTTATTCGCCAGTTTAAAAATAGTGAGCAGAATATCGTAGATCCCTTCCGCCTGGCTGAAAGCACGCTCTCGGTTATAGCCTTCAATTTCGTTGGCTACATTGATCAAACCACCGGCATTAACCGCATAATCCGGTGCATAAAGAATGCCCCGGTCCTTAAGCATTTGCCCGTGTTCCGATTCCACTTTTAACTGGTTATTGGCAGCACCGGCCACGATACTGCATTTCAGGTTTGGAATGGTTTCATCATTCAGGGTGGCGCCCAACGCGCAGGGGGCATAGATATCCACATCCAAGTCATAAATATCATCGGGGCCGACAGCTTCCGATCCAAATTCATTCACCACTCGTTTAATATTTTCATCAACAATATCTGTTATAAAAACTTTGGCACCTTCTTCAGAAAGATGTTTCACCAGATGAAATCCCACATGACCCACGCCCTGCACCGCCACTTTAAGTCCAGAAATACTATCCCTGCCCATCTGCTTTTTAACCGCTGCTTTTAACCCCACGAAGGCGCCAAAGCCTGTTACCGGGGAAGGATCCCCGCTGCCACCTAGCGCCCGAGAAATGCCCGTCACATACTGGGTCTCCATCCGTACCCATTCCATATCAGTAACCGTCGTACCCACATCTTCCGCCGTGATATATCTCCCGTTGAGACCTTCTACAAAGCGGCCGAAAGAACGAAATAAAATTTCTGTTTTCTGCTTTTTTGCATCCCCAATAATTACAGCCTTACCCCCGCCCAAATTCAAACTGGCAATGGCCGCTTTATAACTCATCCCCCGGGAGAGGCGCAGTACATCCGTCAGGGCGTCATCTTCACTTTCATAATTCCACATACGGCATCCGCCCAGGGCCGGGCCGATGGTTGTATCGTGGATGGCAATGATGGCCTTTAACCCAGTGTCAGGGTCATTGCACACCACCACCTGTTCGTGGTCTTTGGCATTCATGGCTTCAAATACTGACTGCATAAGATCTCTCTTTTAATTATGAAGATACAGGCGTTACCCAACCGTAGGGGTCTTCAATTTCTTCCCGCTGGATACCCACCAATATTTGCCTGAGTTCTGTGGCAGCTTCACCCATTTCCCCATCTTGGATGGTATGGGTCTCCCCGTGATAGGAAATCTGGCCCACCGATGTGACCACCACGGCTGTCCCGGTGCAAAAAACTTCATCGGCAGAAAAAAGGTCTTCAAGGAGGAGATCTCCCTCAACCACATCCAGGCCCAATTTATCTTCGGCTAATATTAAAATAGAATTTCGTGTCACCCCCGGGAGGATGGAACCGCCCAGCTTTGGCGTAACTAATTTATTCCCCTGGCGCATAAATATATTTGCTGATCCCACTTCTTCCACGATTCGTTCGTCATCGGCTTTGAGATACAGGACTTCATCAAAGCCACCCGCTTTTGCTTCCACCACTGGCTGAAGAGAGGCGGAATAATTGCCTATCGCTTTCACATTGCCGATTCCTTTAGGCGCCGTCCGGTGGTAGGATTCCGAAGCGATCAGGTTCAGTGGTTTTTTATTGCCTTTAAAATAAGGACCCACCGGAGCGGTATAAACAATAAATGTGTATTCCCTGGCGGGGGCTACCCCAAGTGTCGGCGCTGTTCCCCAAACAACAGGCCGGATATATAACTCTCCTTTACCATAGGGCGGAACAAAATCTAAATTATCCTGAACTACTTGTTTAACCGCATTCAAAAAATAATCTGGTGGAATTTCAGGTATGCATAGTCTATTTGTAGATCCGACTATTCGTTGGGCATTCATTTCAGGACGAAAAAGTACGACACGGTCCTTAGCTGAATGATAAGCTTTTAGGCCTTCAAAAACGCCCTGGCCATAGTTCAGAACACCGGCCACAGGAGAGATTTCAATATTCCCGTAGGGCACCAACCCTCCCCCATTCCATTCCCCTTTAGCCGGGCAGGTACCTTGCCACATGCTCCGGGTAGGATAGACGCTGAAGCCTAAATTATCCCAGTCTATATTTTGTTTATTCACAAGTTTTACTTCCCGGCTAAGAGCGCCCGGGCGATGACCAATTCCTGGATCTCGGACGTCCCTTCATAAATTTGTGTAATCTTGGCGTCCCGCATCAAGCGTTCAACGCCCGTTTCTCGAATATAACCATATCCACCAAATATTTGCACACACTGGGTGGAAGCATCCATAGCCACTTTGGATGCAAAGTTTTTTGCCATGGCCGCTTCTTTTGCGAATGGCTTGTCCTCATCTTTTAACCGCGCCGCACGGTAGATCAATAACCGTGCCGCATCCACGTGGATAGCCATTTGGGCTAATTTGGTCTGAATTGATCCGAAGTTCCCAATCGCGGTGCCGAACTGTTTTCGTTCATTGGCATATTCCACGGACCGGGCCAGCGATTCAGCTGCTATTCCCAAAGCCTGTGTGGCTACGCCGATCCGGCCTCCGTCCAAGGTACCCAATGCAATTTTAAATCCGCCACCTTCATCGCCCAATCTATTTTCAACCGGGACTTTGCAATCTTCAAAATAAAGTTCGCAAGTATCGGAACCGCGGATGCCTAGTTTATTTTCTTTTTTCCCGGTAGAAAATTCTTCAAAGCCCTTTTCAACAATAAAAATGGAAATGCCTTTATGGCCGATGCCCTTTTCTGTAAGGCACATTAACAATACCACATCAGAAGAGATTCCGTTTGTTACCCAATTCTTTGTCCCATTGATCACATAGTGATCCCCATCCTGCTTGGCGAAGGTGCGCATATTGCTGGCATCGGAACCTGATTGAGGTTCGGAAAGGGAAAAAGCCCCTAGCAATTGGCCGCTAGCGAGCTTGGTTAAATATTTTTGTTTCTGGTTTTCGCTGCCGAATTGATATAAAAGCTGGCAGACCAAAGAATTGTTGACAGACATGATTACTGCGGCGGATGCGTCCACTTTCGCAATCTCCTCCATAGCAAGACAATAAGAAATGGTATCCAATCCGGCACCGCTGTAGGCTTCCGGGATCATCATGCCCATGAAACCGAGTTCGCCCATCATCTTCACCTGCTCAGCCGGGAATTCCGCCTTTTCATCTCGCTCAATCACGCCGGGACGCAGTTGATCATTGGCAAACTCCCGGGCGGTTTTTTGGATGAGTAGTTGTTCTTCTGTTAAATTAAAATCCATTTTCTATCTTGTAATGACCATTGCAGATGCTTCGCCGCCGCCGATGCAAAGGGTGGCTAAACCGGTGTGAAAATTCCTGTTTTTCATGGCATGGATCAATGTAGTGAGTATCCGTGCACCACTGCCGCCGATGGGATGACCAATGGCGATTGCACCTCCGTTCACATTTACTTTTTCCTTGTCTAATTTAAATTCATCGATGGGCGCCATGGCGACGGGCGCGAAGGCTTCATTGATCTCCCACAGGTCAATTTCTCCTGCCGTAAGTCCCGCTTTATCCAATACTTTTGAAATGGCCTTCATAGGCGCCGTGGTAAACCATTCCGGTTCGTGGGCGGCGGAAGCTTGGGCTATGATGGTCACCAATGGGGTGAGGCCCAATTCTTTCCCTTTTTCAGCGGACATAACCATGACCGCCGCGGCGCCGTCATTTATCTTGGACGCATTAGCGGCGGTGATGGTCCCCACTTTTTCAAATGCAGGACGGAGGGTAATCATTTTATCAAAATTGGCCCGGCCCGGTTCTTCATCTTTATCAACCAGTAGTGGATCACCTTTCCGCTGGGGAACATAAACAGGCACAATTTCATCTGAAAAGGCCCCATTCTTCTGGGCATTCTGGGCACGGGTATAGGACTTCTTGGCAAAAGAATCCTGCTTTTCGCGGGTATAATTTTTTTCTACAGCGCACATTTCGGCGCAATTGCCCATGTGCTTATCGTTGTAAGCATCCCAGAGCCCGTCCTTAATCATAGAATCAATTACCTGACCGTGGCCCAAACGATGGCCGTCCCGACCTTTCGGAAGCAGGTATGGCGCCTGGGTCATGTTCTCCATACCGCCGGCAATTACAATATCAGCATCTCCTGTCTGAATGGCCTGTGTCCCCAGCATGACGGCCTTTAATCCTGAACCGCACATTTTGTTGATAGTGAGACATTCAACAGCATCGGGTAGTCCTGCCCCCAATGCTGCCTGCCGCGCCGGCGCTTGGCCTTGTCCTGCAGAAAGGACATTTCCCATGATCACTTCATCTATGGAGGCGGGATCAACTTTTGTTTCAACCAGAACAGCTTTGATGGCGGTGGCACCCAATTGGGGTGCTGGTACTGAAGACAGTGCACCCTGAAATGCGCCAACGGGCGTACGCTTGGCGGATACAATTACAACGTCTCTTAATTCAGACATAAAAGATCTTTCTTATTTTGGGTATGATGAAATTAACAGCGGTTGCTGAATGGACTGGCGAGCCGATAGATTGAATGTGCTTAATCAATGAACAGTGTCTATTATTTTTGTCTCAAAAGTTTTCGGTGGGCACACACCAAAAATCAGTCTTCAAAAGTGCCGGGAAGTTAATACAATTCGTCTGTGATTATTAAAGAATTTGCTTGAAATCTATTCTATAGCTTTATTTATTGCTGGTAAAATTTCCTCGTCCTCATATCCGAACACTGGAGGTTTTTTACCGAACATTTCTTGGTGCTTGTCCCATGCCATGCGTAAATCAGTTATTGCCATTATATATACCTCAATAATTTTTATAAACTTACAAAAAATCACCTAACAATGTGGGTGTCTCTTTTACAAACAAAAAAACCCCGCTACTGGGCAGGGTTAAAGACGACTATTTGCATC
>DKQT01000025.1:20114-20244 GCA_002471845.1 Fidelibacterota bacterium UBA7301
GTAGCTCGCGTCCAGTTGGTTTCATGTAATGTTCTGCGAGTTCATCATAACCAAGATGCTCCACCATACGCCAGCCATACTCACTTAAGAAACTGTCCAACTCATTTGGCTCAAACCCAAAGTGCCACAC
>DKQT01000027.1 GCA_002471845.1 Fidelibacterota bacterium UBA7301
AGCCACCGAAACGTGCAGTTTTTGCGGATTATCATTGTGGTACCAAACGGGAATCTGGTGCCCCCACCAAAGCTGGCGGCTGATGCACCAGTCCTTAATATTTTCCATCCAATGACTATAGGTCTTTGTCCAGTGGTCCGGATGGAACTTGATTTGTCCATTATTTACCGCATCTAATGCGGGCTTGGCCAAGGCACCCATTTTCAGGTACCATTGCTTCGACATATAAAATTCAATGGGCACATTTCCCCGTTCGGAATAGCCGATGTTGTTCGAATAATCTTCGACTTTATCTAATAATCCCGCTGATTCCAAGTCTCGAACAACTACTTTTCTTCCCTCTTTTCGTGAGAGATTATGGTACTTCTTCGGAACTTCCGAATTCAATGAAGCATCATCATTCATAATATTGATGAATTCAAGGTCATGCCGTTCGCCCAAGGCAAAATCATTGGGGTCGTGAGCCGGGGTTACCTTGATGCAGCCGGTCCCAAATTCTGGATCCACATAGGTATCGGCAATAATGGGAATTTCTCGTCCCACCAAAGGAAGCGTAACCGTCTTTCCAATTATAGATTGATAGCGTTCATCATCGGGGTGAACGGCAACAGCTGTATCTCCCAGCATGGTTTCCGGACGGGTTGTGGCCACAACCAAATAATCATCCGTCCCCGTGATGGGGTAACGGAAATGCCACAGTTTTCCATTCACTTCCCGGTGGATCACTTCTTCATCACTGATAGCGGACTTTGAAACGGGACACCAATTCACCAGGCGGTGACCGCGGTAGATCAAACCTTTTTCATATAATTTGACGAAGGCTTCCAACACCGCCTTGGAATACCCCTCATCCATGGTAAACCTTTCCCGCTCCCAATCGCAGGAACAACCCAGTTTCTTGAGTTGGCTAATAATGATGCCGCCGTACTTTTCTTTCCATTCCCAGGCATGGTTCATGAACTCATCCCGGGTCAGGCTGTCCTTGGTAATCCCCTGTTCACCCAGCATTTTGGCCACTTTGGCTTCGGTGGCAATAGAAGCATGGTCCGTACCGGGAATCCAGCAGGTGTTTTTTCCCTCCATCCGCGCTTTGCGGATCAGCACATCCTGGATCGTATTATTCAGGACATGCCCCATGGTAAGCATACCGGTTACATTGGGCGGCGGAATGACGATTGAATAGGGCACCTTGGGGGAAGAATCATCCCCGTGGAAATAACCACCGTCCAGCCAATGGTGGTACCAGCGGTCTTCCAATTTGTCCCAGTTATAGGATTTATCGAGTTGTGGCGTTGACATACAATATCTAAAGGGTCAGGATTTATTCAAAATCCCAATAATCGGTTACCTTTCTAAAATTAAACTGAAGGCCGTGGTCAGTTTCAGTACGTTTTGATTGGCTTTTACCAAATTACCGGAAATGATCCGGCCTAGGTTGCGCATTACTTTATACCCCACCACAGGGTTGGCATCACAAATATCAAAGAGGTCTTTTTTATCCAGGCGTACGAGGGAACAGGGTGTTTCTGCTCGGACGTTTGCCGTTCGGCGATCGCCTTTGTTAAACATGGACATTTCACCAAATTGAGGGTGGATATTACTGGGCAGTTTCAAGATTGCTTTTTCCCGATTGTCTGACTCGCCTTTATTCATGGAAAGGGTTAAGGCCTGGTTGATCTCAACTTCGCCGTCCAGAAGAAGGTAAATACAATCACCTACTTCGCCTTCCGTAATAAACTGCTGTCCTTTTTCCATTTCCACTTCTTTCAAGGAAGGATGGAATTTGCTCAATTCATCATCACTAAAGTCCGCAAAAATTTGAAAATTCTTTAATTGTTCATTATTCATAATAACCTCAAGGGATGATTATCGCCTGTTCGCCTTTGCTTAATGTATAGTTATCTCCCGGATTGATAACCACATTGATCTTACTTTCCTCTTGGAGAGAAATACCGCCTTCTTTCAATTTTCGTTCAATAAATGCATCCAACGCCGATGCATCGGAAGATAAGATTGCGCCTATACCAAGGTTTTCATCTTCTGAAAAAACACCGATTAACAGTGAACCATCTTTTTTGCGTAAGTGCTTAAAGAGATCACTATAGGATTTACCGACAAATTGAGAAGGAATTGCAACCCGTTTAAAACGTGAAGTTGAATTGCTGTCAATAAGCTGATTGGCAAATTGAGGTACCCCGGGATCGACCACATGGGAAGCCAAAATATGTGTGCTGAAATCATCACCTACAACCACTTCATCTACGTCAGCCCGTTTAATATGGGTGAGATTTTCTCGATCCAAAAGGTAGGCCACCACGCGAATAGCAGGATCAATACTTTTAATCGTCAGTGTGGCAAAAATCGTTTTTTCATCATAAGTGGCCACTTCTGACCCAGTTGTGTTGGGCACAATTATGACAGTATTCGCATCGGTGACACTGGCGCGGTGTAATATCTCTTCTTGGGTGAAATCCCCGGAAACAAAATGAATACGCATATCCTGAAAGCGATTTTTAAGCATGGTGACATCTTCTTCATTCATTTCATTGATCAGGACAAGATCTCGCTTTTTTCCCTGACTCAATTGCTGAATGGAATTCAGTACCCTTTCGCCACTTGGATTCCAACCACAAAGGATGAGATGATCGGTTAAATTCAACTTTTCCAAACCTTTACCCTCCCGAATTTTTTGGGCTACAAAAATAGATGAAATGGTTGCTGTGAGCAGAGAAACCAAAGAAATACCAATAAACATGATCAGAACCGCAAATACACGACCTCCCGGCGTTTCCGGTGAATAATCACCATATCCCACAGTTGTCATGGTTACGATCGCCCACCAGAATGGGTTATCATCTTTAGAAATATCACCAGGTTCTATCCATTGCAGGACGAATCCGCCCAGGACCATTGTAACCAATATCCCGGCGCCGACCTGAAAAAAACTATTACGAATTAAAGTTCTGACCCACAGACGCATTGAAGTAATTTAAATAAACCTTGAGGAGATTGACTTGCTGAATTATTAAGTTAAAATTAATAGTAAAAAACTGAGTTTAGTTAAAAATGTATTGACTTGTATTCTATTTCAACATTATTGTCACTTGGAGTGGAGTATGACCTAAGAGGTCACTCCTAGGATGATTTACATAGGTATAATCAATCTAGAGATTTTTTCCGACGAGATTTATTTAACATTAAGGAGGCTTAATGAATAAAGCTATGATTCCCAGATTGGGTACATCCTTATTTCTGTTAATAGGAATGTCGACATTCCTTTTTGCGCAGGAAGGCTCTGTATCTGGTCGCGTCACTGATGCTGATAATGGGGACCCTTTAGTGGGAGCCAACATTCTCGTTGTCGGTACCAACCTTGGTGCAGCAACGGATGTCAATGGTGAATACACTATCAGTAGGGTACCCGCAGGCGCTCAGCGACTGAATGCTAACTATATTGGCTACGCGAGTATGTCAACCAATGTGGATATCCCAGCTGACGGTGCTGCAACTGCAGATTTCAGTCTGAATGTTGCTGCGTTGAATCTCAATGAGATCATCGTTACGGGTGCCGGTACAGCTGTGGAAAAATCTAAAGTTGGTAATTCTGTAGGTATAGTGAATATGGCAACCCTAGAAGATGCACCGATCACTAATTTTTCGGATATTCTTCAAGGACGTGAAAAAGGCGTTATTTTGCTGCCAAACGGAGGTTTGAATGGCGAAGGCGCTTCAATTCGTATTCGCGGAACCTCAACTCTTTCCCAGTCGAATGAACCAGTGGTTTACATTGATGGTGTGCGTGTTGATAATGCCGCTAGCGGTCCAGGACCCGGTGGTACACCATCTCGTCTGGATGAGATCAACCCTGATGCTATTGAACGGATTGAAATCCTAAAAGGTGCAGCTGCCGCTTCACTTTATGGGACTCAAGCTGCCAATGGGATCATTCAGATCTTTACCAAGCAGGGTGCAATTTCCAAACCACAATTCACAGTAGAAGTAAGCAGTGCTTCAAGCAGCTACGATGAAAGTCGTTGGAAACCCAACTCTGGGTTTGCTCGTAACCAAGCTACAGCAGATACTATGAATAAATGGCTTGGAACTAACGTAAAACCGTATGAAGTGGCAAGTAAGTGTTTCCCCTGTGAACTCTATGATAAAGGTAGTAACAACACTATTTCTGCTTCTGTCCGTGGTGGTGCCCCTGGTGCGACCTATTTTGCTAGCCTACGCTATGTTAATAGTGACGGCCCTTACGATGAGTATGCCACACTAAATGGTTCACCTGTTGGTTATGCAGACCCAACCAAACCAGGCTCGAATGACTTTCGTGACCAGTTTATGGTTAGTGCTACGCTGAATATTGTGCCGACAGATAAACTACGGCTTCGTGTGTCTACGAACTACACATACACAGACCATAACACGATTGAAAATAATAATAATATTTATGGTACCACTTCCCTGATTCAAATGGGGAAACCGGAGTATGTGACATACAATAATGCCACCGGCTCAGTTGCCTTTGCAACAGCTCGTGAAACCACCTACCGTTCAATGAACAATGAAGGTGATAACACAACGATCTCTCTGCAAGCCAGCTATAAGCTCGCCGATGGTTTAAATCTTTCTGGTACCTTTGGCATGAACACAACGTTGAACAAAAGTACCGACTTGACGCCATTCGGATATGCAGTGGATGGTAAAATGGGTTATGCCCCACAGGGCTCCCTGTATAAAGGAAAGAATGACAAGAAAGTCTATACAATGGATATAAAAGGTGATTACGCCAGAAACTTTGGCGACATTAACACCGAATCTGTGGTGGGCTTCCAGGCTTTCCAGACCATTAATAAAAGCATGAATGGCGGTGGAGAACAGTTCCCTGGCCCCGGTCTTCAAGTACTGGGCGCCTTAGGTAGCACCTCTGCTGGTTCAGGATTTTCAGAAGTTATTGAAGCTGGACTTATGATGCAGACCAGAATCGGTTACAGTGACTGGTTGTACGCTACTGCAGGTATTAGACAAGATGCGAACAGTGCATTTGGCGCTGAATTCAGTACCATTACTTATCCGCGCTTTAATGTGTCTTACATCCCAACGGTCCAGATGGGTCAATTGGGTCCTGTATCGACGTTAAGATTACGGATGGCTTGGGGCCAAGCCGGTCAACAGCCTGGTGCTTTTGACCAGTATACGACTTTTCTGCCTTGGGCTTCTGAATTTGGTCCCGGACTTTCCCCTGGGAATGTGGGTGACCCAACTCTGAAACCGGAAGTCTCAACCGAAACTGAATTCGGTGGTGAAGTCGCTTTTTTAAATGACAGACTCGCGGTTGATTTTCAGTCATGGAACCGTACAGTAGAAGATGCACTAATTCAACGTGCTTATCCGCCTTCTGGTGGTTTTTACAGAACACAGCTTTCTAACATTGGGCAAATCGATGCCTCTGGATGGGAAGCTGGAGTAGACGCAAATGTTGTGCGTTCCTCTTCACTTTCAGTAGATCTATTTGGAAGCATTTCCTACCTGGAAGAAACGGTCGTTAGCCTTGGTGGCGCTCCGGAACAAAAAGTGGGTGGTTCTTATCCTCGCTACCGGAACTTCTTAACCGAAGGCTGGTCTCCTGGTTCTTTTTTCGGTGCAAAACTTGATCGTACTGCAGAGTATCCAATTGATATTAACGGAGACGGAAAAGCAGATGACAAGGCAACTCTATTGGCCTTTTTTGCCACTGGCGGTGGTGGTGTTCGCGCAGGATGGAATCCTGCCATGGTGACACCTACTGCAGCTGATGTTTCAGCTGGGCTTGCAAAGGACACAGGTGCACTAGGCTGGTACCTAGGTAAACCAACACCTGATTACAGCGCTTCTTTTGGTACGGCTGTCAAAGTGGGTAAAAACTGGCGTGTAAATGTCTTGTTTGAATCCCGTTTTGGTGAATACAGTGTGACAAATCTGACAGATGCATTCCGCAAATCTCATGGTTTGATTGGTAGGAATGTGCCTGAAGCAGCTGCGACTGAAGCTAAAATGATGAATCCAGCCAGTTCTGCACAGGATCGCCTAGATGCAGCCTCTCGCTGGTGTAAGGAATTTTTGGCTCTTTCACCTTACAGTGGATTAAATACCATTGAAGATGCATCATTCACGCGTTTGCGCGAACTGAGTTTTGCATATGTGGTTGATCCGGAAATTGCTGCTCGTGTAGGTGCAAGAAGTCTGACAGTTGCACTCTCAGGTAAAAACCTGTGGATTAATACACCATATTCTGGTATCGACCCAGAGCTGAATTCTATCGCCCGTTCAAATGGCGGTATCAATGATTTTGAGCAATCAATCGATGCTTTTGGCGTTCCGATCCCAAGTTCTTGGACCCTCAGTTTTAAAGTCGGTATGTAAGGAGGTATGATAATGATTAATAAAACAAAAGTACTCAGCCTTCTGATCAGTTTTGCCGTGATTGGTTGTGAGCTTGAGGTAGATAACCCAAACAGTCTGCTTGAAGATGATCTTGCAGACCCTTCTGCTGCCGTTGGTGTTGCTAATGGTGCGTGGAATGCTTCTTTGCAGGGGATTGGCTATATTATGATAGCCAATGCCGTCGCCACTGATGAAGTTGTATGGATTGGATCCCGCGATGCCTGGCGTGAGTTGGATAAGGGTGGTATGGAAAATGTTTACAACGAATTTGTAGACGGTGCCTGGCCCTATATAACGGAAGGCCGTTGGATGAGCGATAAAGCTGTCTCGGTATTAGAAGATTTCCAAACAAAGGGAACTTTACCTAATACGCAAGACCTGGTTCGTTCATATTTAACCGCTGCAATGGTTCGCGTCTACATTGCTGATATGTTTGATGATTTTGTCTTTTCTGACAAAACTGTAGCTGGTGATGCAATTGGTGCTGCAAACATGTCTCAGCTCTATGATGAAGCAACTGCACTCTTGGGTAAAGCTTCTGCGCTCGCAGATGCTGGCAATAAACCAAGAGTTGTTGGTTTACAAGCACGTGTTGCCCATGCAAAAGCCGTTTGGGGCAAAGTCAACCCTGTGAATACAGCGAGTCCATATGTAAATGCGGGTGCTACAGAAGCTGCCGCTGCACTGGCATTAATGACCAGTGATTACAAATGGAAAATGAAATTCAGTGCTTCTACGGTATTCAACGAAATGTCATGGGAGATCAATGGTCGCCTGGAAATGGACCTGCTGTACAATGACTATGTCGCTAATGGGGACCCGCAACCCAACGATTTAGTCACAGGAACGCCTGATTCAAGAATCACCGCTCTTGCTGCAGAATTCAGGGACATAAGTGCTGGTACGGATTATGCACCAATTACGATTGTTTCCGCACGGGAGATGCATCTAATTATTGCGGAAAGCAAAATGGCTGGTGGTGATGCTGCCGGTTGTCTTGCTGAATTAAATAAAATTCGTACTTTAGATGAATTAGCAGCCTATACGACAGAAGATGCTGGTACAGCGCTACAAGCCGAACGTCGTGCAAACCTGTTTATTCAAGGCCGTCGTTTGTCAGACATGTATCGTTTTGGTGCCACATCTGTTGTTTGGGATGCTGTTGAGAAATCTCCGGCTGGCACATTTTTCCCAATTACTATTCAGGAAATCCGCGCCAACCCAAACCTGTCTCAATAAGCGAGCGTACACCGCCTTTTATTTAGGCAACAGTACAAAACATGTAAAGAAAAAGGCCCTTTTTAAGGGCCCTTTTCTTTTTTGTCTATATTTATACTACCTTGTAATTTTCCCCCTATGAAAATACTCATTAAACCAATTGCTATTATCCTAATAAATACCATTCTACTAGCGCAAGTAAAAATTGTCAGCACTTCTGGTAAACCCACAAAGGTTGCTTATGCGGGCATTAAAATTGAGAACATGGAATCATGGGCAGAAGCGGAGCTGCAGAATAAATTTAAATCAATTTTCAATGGATTAAACCCATCCCAAGTAATCTTCAGTGAAGAAGTAACCAAAATAGCTAAAGCTCAAGTGGATTCTTTATTTTTGGATATGACTGATATTAAATCATTTCAAAATCTGGCTGAAAAAACAGGTACTAAATATGTTTTCGTTGGAAAATTTAAAAATGTATCTCCGGATGAAAGCCGCATAATGGTTCAAGGAGATTTTTATCGATATAATGCAGAGTTAAAGTCTAGTTTTCGGTATGAAGTTCTGAAATATTATGAACGAATAAATGATGAAACAGTAGTGATTAAAAAGCAATTGGTTGATTCTATTCCCAATGCCGCTAAACCAGCATCAGCCAAACAGTTATTAATTGTTTTTGGCGTAATCTTACTTGTAGGCTTGCTTTTTATGTCATTAACGGGAACAGATGTCTGGGCTGAAGGTGACGGCCATGGTGGGCCGCAACCCACAGAAAATTAATGAAACGCCTATTTAAACCACTGGCCATATTTTTATCGGCAAATTTATTATTGGTACAAGTTTCCGCAGCTGTACCCCAAACCAAATCCGGAAAAATTAATGTAGGTTATGTTGGTGAAAAATTGGAGGGTATTCCGGATGGTTATAAAAAACTGGTGCGCCAGAAAATGCTAGGGCTTGTGAATCAGAATTATTACGAATTTCATAACCCTGTTGACCTATCAGACAAACACGGTGAGGCAGTGTCAGCCGTATTAGCTCATAATAAAGATTCATTTAACGTTGACCTGGCCACTCTTTCTGAAGCGGCGGCATTGGATTATATATTTTTCACTTCACTCAGCAATATTTCGGATGATGACAGGCGTGTGATGCTGAAAGGGGAAGTGGTGCGGTATAATCGTGAGACCAATGATGTTTTCCGCCATGAAGTGCTAACCTACGCCGAGGATCTTGATTTACACATTCGCGCTATGAAAACAGAATTGGTGGAAACCATTCCTCACAGTGTACACGGCCTTAGTCGAAACCGGGTAATTGTGCTCATTGGAGTGGCAACCGTCCTGGCCTTCGCCATGAGCCAATCTTTTAGTGAGTTGGCAAAATATCTTAAAAGCGGCGATGATGATGATTCGGATACTAAACCGCCTGTAGGGCATTAGTCTACTACTTTTGGAATATACACACGGTCTCTACGTGGGGGGTGTGGGGAAACATATCCACCACCGTCAGCTTTTTTAGCTCATAGCCCTTCATTTGGAGGATCTCCGTATCCCTGGCTTGTGTAGTGGGATTGCAGGAGACATATATAATTTTTTCAGCGCCGAATTTCGGTAAATAATTCGACATGAATTTGTGCATCCCGGCCCGGGGCGGATCCACCACCACCACGTCCGGTTTGGGATATTTTTTTCCTACCCCGAATTTGAAGAAATTATCCAGGTTAGCCACGTGGAAGTGGACATTGCCCATGTTGTTTCGGACGGCGTTTCGGGTAGCGTCCTCCACTGCTGATACGATCACTTCAAACCCATGAACCTCCTTGGCCTTCTGCGCCAGGAATAAGGATATGGAACCGGTACCGCAATAGAGGTCAAACACCACCTCTTCCCCCCTGAGTTTGGCTCCCTCCAGGGCCGCCTGGTACAATTTATCCGCCATGACCGTATTGGTCTGGAAAAATGAATTGGCGGATATTTCAAATGTGTGATATCCCAGTTTTTCTTCCAGGTAAGATTTGCCATGAAGATGAAGTTCATATTCGCCAAAAGCCACATCTGCTTTCCGCGTATTGATATTATTCACCACGGTGGTGACCTGGGGGAAGGCTTCGATCAATCCATCGGCCAATGGTTTTAAGAGATCGGGATTTTCATAGGAGGTGACCAGGTTAACAAGGATATCCCCCGTGTTGTGCCCGAACCGCATTAAAAGGTAACGGAGAAAGCCGTTATGGGTTTTCTGGTCATAGGGCTTCAGTTTCAATGCTTTCGCCAGGGATTGGGTCTTATTGAGGATCTCTGTCCCAATCTCGGGCATAATGTGGCAAGCGTCAATATTGAGAATCTTGTCCCAGCGTTTGGGGATATGCATCCCTAAGGCGAAATCCCGTTCTACCTCTTCCGATTCACTGGGGAGCACCCAGCGGTTGTTGGAAAAAGTGAATTCCATTTTATTGCGGTAATGATAAATGTGTTCAGCGGGGATGACAGCATCCACTTTGAAATCCTTAATGCCCGCCTGCCGCAGAAAGATATTTTCCACCTGCTGCTGCTTCTGGGCTACCTGTTCCTCGTAATCTAACTGCTGGACTTTGCATCCCCCACAGGTAGGGAAATGATCACAGCGGGGCGCAACCATATGTGGTGATTCAGTCAAAATTTCCAACGGCCTTGCTTCACCATAGCCTTTTCGTTTACGATACACCAGAGCGCGGACCTTTTGCCCGGGAATGGCATTTTTAACAAAAATAACAAAGTCATCCACTCGCGCCACACCCTTTCCCCCATAAGCTAACGAATCAATATCAAGTACCAGCTCATCTCCCTTTTTTATTACAGTTGACTGATTCATTTTATTTTAATTTGTTAATAATTGTTTGAGGTTGTTTAGTAGAAGCGTCCAAAATAGTGTAGGCATTTTGTATCATGTTAACTGCAAAATTCGCTTCGTCTTCTTTTTTTGCATGCACAAATGCCAGTGGTTGACCCATTTCTACCCTTTACGCCCACATTGGGAAATCCTGTGAAATCTTTATAGTGAAAGGAAATTTTATTTTCAACAGTATCTGCGAATGATCCTACACTAGATTCCAAAATTATACCTACTTTAGGGCGACAGCCCTCCAATTGAGACTGAATTTTTTTCACAGCCTTATTATTTTTCGTAGATCAAACTCCGATTGGATGCCAAGTTGTTTTTGTTTCCTGACATTTAAGAATGTGGTAAGGACTTTGATGCTCATCTTTAGCCCAATTCTGCTCTGGAAATTGAATTACGTGTTTTACATTTAAGGCAGCATTTGTCTCTACCAACTTTTTATCAACCCCATTATCACCACAATAAAGGATGGCATTCACATCCATGTGCGATGAAAAATGTTCAATGAGTTCTGATCGATAGCCGGTCAGAATATTTACCGCTCCAGCTGGGACATCGGATGTATGAAGTACTTCCGCAAATGTAATGGAGCAAAGTGGGAATGATTCAGAGGCTAATATTACAATAGAATTTCCACCGGCAATGACAGGTGCTATGATGGAAACCATCCCCAATAATGATGTATCATTTGGAGCGATGGCCGCAACCACACCTGTAGCTTCCGGAACAGTGAAGTTAAAATAGGGCATTGAGACGGGATTTACGTGACTGAATACTTGCTGGTATTTATCTGCCCAACCTGCATAATAAATGAACCGATCGATGGATTGATCAATTTCAGAAGCCGTTTGTTTTTTAGTTAACCCTTGTAACGTGAGTTCCGCCATAAATTGATCTCGGCGCCCTTCTAGTATTTCACCAATTCGATATAAAATTTGTGCACGATTATATGCTGTGCGACAAGCCCAACTCCTTGATGCTTTTCTCGCAGAAACCATTGCATTTCGAAAATCTTTCCGAGAACCACGGCAAATATTAACCACAGTTGTGTTGTTTGAATCTGTCCATTTAATGTATCGTCCCGATTCCGTTCTAGGGAATTTTCCATCAATAAACAATTTATATGTTTTTTGGATATCTATTCTTTTACTCATTTTTTCTCCTAGACCAAATTAACGTAATCGGAAAGGCCTTCAATTCCACCTTCGCTGCCAATGCCACTTTCCTTATATCCACCAAAAGGGGATGCCGGATCAAATTTGTTAAACGTATTTGCCCAAATAACTCCAGCTCGGATATCTTTGGTTACTTTAAAGATTTTTGAACCTTTATCTGTCCAAACACCCCCGGATAATCCATAGGGCGAATTATTTGCTTTGGTAATGACTTCATCTACCGTTCTAAATGTTTGAATAGCCAGTACGGGTCCAAATATCTCTTCCTGCACAATGCGATTGGATTGACTTACATCTGTAAAGATTGTTGGTGCATGCCAATACCCTTTTTTGGGTAAGGAACACGAAGATTGATAAATGGATCCACCTTCATCTAATCCAAGATTGACATACATTTTAATTTTATCCAACTGCATTTTAGAATTAATGGCTCCAATATCTGTATTTTTATCCAGCGGGTCTCCCACAATTAATGTTTCCATTCTTTTTTGCAGTTTAGAAATCACTTCATCTGCAATGCCTTCTTGAACATATAATCGCGAGCCGGCACAACATACATGTCCTTGGTTAAAAAATATGGAATTGATAATACCTTCTACCGCCTGATCAATAGCTGCATCTTCAAAAATAATGTTGGCTGCTTTTCCACCCAATTCTAAGTTGTATTTTTTCCCGGATCCAGCAACCGCCTTCATGATATATTTCCCAACTTCCGTGCTACCGGTAAATGCAATTTTATTAATATCCGCATGATTCACAATCGCTTGGCCCGTCTTTTCTGTGCCTGTGATTATATTGACAATCCCCGGTGGCAAATCTGCTTCTTGAATGATTTCAGCCAGTTTCACGGCTGTGAGGGGCGTGGTTTCAGCCGGTTTAAGGACAACCGTATTCCCCGTCGCTAATGCGGGAGCCAATTTCCATGCGGCCATCAATAATGGAAAATTCCACGGAATGATTTGACCAGCAACACCAATAGGTTTAGCTTTTCGTCCCGGAAAGGCATATTCTAGTTTATCAGCCCAGCCAGCATAATAAAAGAAATGCGCCACAGATAAGGGTACATCCACATCACGAGATTCTCGAATAGGTTTTCCTCCATCCAAGGTTTCAATGACAGAAAATTCTCTCGCCCTTTCTTGAAGCAATCGAGCAATCCGAAAAATATATTTTCCACGTTCTTTTGGTGCCATTTTAGACCAAACATTATTATAAGCTTTTTTCGCAGATGCGACGGCACGATTTACATCCGATTGATCTGCATCCGCTACTTGTGCAATCTTTTTTTCGTTGGATGGATTTATCGTATCAAAATACTGTCTACTTTTAGGCGCAACAAATTTTCCACCAATAAATAAATCGTATTGCTCTTTTAATTGTATACGATCTGTTCCCTCTGGTGCAGGACTGTATTCCCATTTTATTGTTTTACTCATATTTGTTTTCCTAATCGATCGAAAAATAGTCTTTAGACTGGTAATGGCCAGTGGATTGTTTTACGATTTGCATGAGTACATCATTGGCCAAAGAGCTGGCTCCAAATCGGAATAAATCAGGAGACAACCAATCGTTACCTAATGTTTCTTTAATCATGACTAAATATTGAACGGCTTGTTTCGCTGTCCCAATTCCACCGGCTGGTTTCATGCCGATTTTTTTACCTGTTTTTATTTGATAATCTTTTATGGCTTCCAACATGGTTAATACTACAGACGGCGTTGCCGCAGGGGAAACCTTACCCGTGGACGTTTTAATAAAATCTGCTCCTGCTTCCATCGCTAAATCACTGGCCAATCGCACATTATCCAATGTTACAAGTTCACCTGTTTCCAAGATGACTTTCAAGTGTGCATTTCCACATGCTTCTTTCACCTGCGCAATTTCATCAGAAACATACTCATATTCTCCTCGTAAAAACTCTCCACGAGAAATGACCATATCCACTTCGTCAGCACCATCTTCTACCACAGACTTAACTTCATCTAATTTCGCTTGCAAATCTGCCATACCGCTTGGAAAGGCTGTTGCCACAGATGCAACATTGATACCTGTTCCTTCCAATGCTTTTTTCGCTACAGGAACCATTGTTGGATAAACACAAATCGCTGCCACGTTTGGCAATCCTGAGAATGAATCATGTAAGTGAGAAGCTTTATAACATAATTGTTTGACTTTTCCTGATGAATCTTTCCCTTCAAGCGTTGTTAAATCAATCATACTTAAAGCAAGATGTAACGCTTGAACTTTTGATTCTTTTTTAATGCTACGAGAAAATAGACGAGCTACACGTTCTTGTGTGCCGATTTGATCAATTACCTGACTGGTGCTATTTTTACTTTTTACCATGATGTTTTTAACATTATCTAATTGATATTAAATTTATCTTAATTGGTTTACTGATCCTAAATACATGATTGAATTTTTTGTACCAATTTCTCCGCATCATTTTTATTGGGAGCTTCAGCATAAATACGCATTATTGGCTCTGTATTTGATTTCCTCAAATGGACCCACCTGTCCTCCCAGGTGAATTTTACACCATCAAAGGTATTCACCTCCGCATCATTAAAAAGGTTACTTACATCCTTAATTAATTTTTCTAGGTCAATGCCTTCCAGATTGATCTTATTTTTTACTATTTCAAACTGAGGTAAAGATTCATGTATTGCACTTAATGATTTTTTCGATTGAGCCATGCGATTCAATACCATAGCGGCTCCCACAAGGGAGTCTCTCCCCAGATGAGCTTCTTTCAGGATCACACCTCCATTCCCTTCTCCTCCCAGTTCAGCACCGACCTCTAACATTTTTTGAACTACATTGATCTCACCTACAGCAGCTCGTTCCACAGAACATCCATATTTTTTTGCCATTTTTTCGAGGGCCAAAGAAGTTGATAAATTGGTTACAAAAGTTTCTTTTGATTGTTTTTTCTTTATGTATCCTTCAACCGCTAACACCAATGTATATTCTTCACCGAGTGGTTCGCCTGCTTCATTCACGATAGCTAAACGATCTGCATCAGGATCTACGGCAAAACCGACGTCGGCATTGTTATCAATAACGACCTGTCTTAAATCTCCTAAATTTTCCGGGAGTGGTTCTGTGCCGCGGTTAAATTCGCCGTTTCCTTCACAGTGGATTGAAACCACTACACAGCCCAAGTGCTCCAATAATAAGGGGAGCGCTTCCGAACCGGCTCCGTTCACAGCATCAATGACAACCTTGAATTTCCGTTTTCGGATGGCATTTAGTTCAATGCAGGACAGTTCCACTGTACCAATGGAATGTTTCAGAATGGAATTCTGGTCCGGGAAAAACATGCCTGCTTGTTCCCCATCCTCAAGGGGCGTATCCTTGTCCACTGAGTTGAAGAGGGTCTCACATTCTGCAGGATGAAAAAATGTGCCGTCGGAACGGACGAATTTGAGACCGTTCCATTCAATGGGGTTATGGCTGGCGGTAATAATGACACCACCGGCGGCTTCCGATCTTTCTACCATAAACTGCACCGTGGGGGTAGGGACAATGCCGCAAACGATCACATCCCTGCCTAGGCGAATCAGTTCAGCCGTAAATGCATCCAGGATGTCTTCTCCTGATGGACGGCTATCTCGGCCAAGAAAAACCAGGCCCGGCTCCACATGGGTGTGAAAGGCCCTGGCATAAGCCTGGATGGTATCGGGGGTAAGGTGGGTGGCGACGATTCCGCGTACGCCTGAAATGCTGCGAATAATCATTGGGGATCCTTCAGGACAATAAAAAAGGTTCGGTAAAATACCGAACCTTTTTCATGTTTTCTTTATGACGAAAAAGTTATTTGCCATACCTCGCAAAACGTAAACGCCGGCGCGCTGCTTTTTTCTTTGCGGCCCGCTGCTCATCACTTGGTTTGATATAGAATGATTTTCGTTTGACTTCACGTAAGACACCGGCACGTTCCCACTTCTTTTTGAAGCGGCGCAGTGCCCGTTCCAGTTGTTCGCCGTTTCTTACGGTAACTTCAACCATGATCTATTTCACCTCCTCTTGATCAGCCTAAATACGTTCTTAAGGATTTACTCCGTGAACGGTGGCGCAGACGGCGGATAGCCTTTTCTTTGATCTGGCGGACCCGTTCCCGGGTTAAACTAAATTCTTCACCAATTTCGTTCAATGTGAGGGCGTAGTCACGGTCAATACCAAAATACATTTTGATCACTTGACGTTCCCGCTCTTTCAATGTTTCCAAGGATTGACGAATTTCATCCTTCAGGGATTCCGCCATGAGCGGTTCATCAGGATGAATTTGGCCATCATCTTCGATCACATCAATGAGGGAATTCTTATCCCCATCACGAAACGGTGCATTCAGTGAATGGTGCCGGCGGGAGATCCGCATGGCGTCAATCACTTCATCACTGGTCATTTCCAGGTTACGTCCAATTTCTTCTTCGTTAGGTGAACGCTCAACTTCGGCTTCAAGCTTTTCAGCCGTTTTGGTGATCTTGGAGATTGTTCCGACCCTGTTTAATGGGAGACGTACAATTCTGGAATGTTCGGCCAGTGCCTGCAAAATGGATTGTCGAATCCACCACACAGCGTAGGAGATAAATTTGAATCCGCGTGTTTCATCAAAACGACCGGCGGCTTTCATCAAGCCCATGTTGCCTTCATTGATGAGGTCAGTAAGGGGGAGTCCCTGGCCTTGATAATCTTTAGCCACGGATACCACAAAACGAAGGTTAGCTTCCACTAATTCCTTCATGGCAAGACGGTTGTTCTTTTTGATAGCCTGGGCCAGTTCTACCTCACGGGATGGATGGAGCGGCTCGTATTTGCCGATCTCTTCCAAGTATTGACTCAGACTGCGGTTGGATTCATTTATTGCTCTACCTGCTTTGGCCATATGTTTAAACCTCGATTTTTGTTGAGGAAAAAGTCAAGTAATTTACACTTTTTATAGTGTTCTACCCAAGAGATAGATACAACTTAGATTCAGCCCAAAAGTTTCGCAAACTCTGCGATGGAAAGAGTCTCAGGCCGGCGGGTAAAATCTACTTCTTCGCGGATATTATCGGGTATATCAAAACCACTCAAGGAATTTCTCAGCATTTTTCTGCGCTTGGAAAAAGCTGTTTTGACGATTTTATTGAATTTCATAAACTGGTCGTCGGGTACAATTGAATTTTCTTTCTTAGTGAATTTTATAATAGCAGAATCCACTTTCGGCTTGGGATAAAAAACATCCGGTGGAATCTTGAAGCACATTTCCACATCCAAGTAAACACCCACTACAACTGAAATACGGCT
>DKQT01000038.1 GCA_002471845.1 Fidelibacterota bacterium UBA7301
GAGTCTGGGCCGTATCTCAATCCCAGTGTGGCTGATCATCCTCTCAGCCCAGCTACCGATCATCGCCTTGGTAGGCCGTTACCCTACCAACTAACTAATCGGACGCAGGCCCATCTTGAAGTGCGAGCCGAAGCCCGCTTTAACAACATATCCCGAAGGATCCGCTGCATTATCCGGTATTAGCTCCGGTTTCCCGGGGTTATCCCAATCTCCAAGGCAGGTTGCCTACGTGTTACTCACCCGTTCGCCAGTTTAATAGTTCCCCGAAGGGAATGTTCTCCTTGACTTGCATGTGTTAAGCACGCCGCCAGCGTTCGTCCTGAGCCAGGATCAAACTCTCCATTGTATGTTTGATTCTGTACTGTCTTTGTCGCCCTTAAGGGCGACTCTCAAATCCAATTTATTGGACCACGCATACCTAATTATCAAATATCAAAAAATGCTGTCTCGGACAGCTGATAATTTTACAATAATAATTAAAGGCACTGCAACTATTTTTTACTAAATCTCTAACTTATTTTATAATAAAATCCGGTGTATTGTAATCCATGAATCTTTCAATCGGTAACTTTACCGTAACCCGGCCTGCAAACCGTCGGATCAACTTACGGTTAGATTCATCAATATCATGGACTGCTTTCCACATACTCCCGGCATATAGTCCCATTGCGAATAGGGCCGGCGGTACAAGCATTAATCCGCGCTTGGATTCAAGTGATAATTGGTCCGGGATAGGATAACCGGGAGAAGATTGAAAAACACCATCTTTGGTTTCAAGCCCACCGGATAAGGGCACCAAGCTTTGGCGGTTTCCGGCAACTGAAACACCACCTTTTTGGACCAAAGACGGCATGGTAAATATGGCAGTATATAACAAAAAAGAGGCTCCCATGGAACCGACTGCATTTTCAGTCTGCTTCAGGTAAATGAAGCCGCCTCCGGGTGCCAGAGATGATAACAAAGCTGGCGTTTTTTCTTTTAAGGGTGCCGACTCTGCAGTTTTAATCGCTTTATACCAAGGTTTAATTTGATTGGTATAATGGCTGTGGTCAAATAAAGCTTCCGCTGCCTGAAATGCCTGCCTTGCTTCAGTCATTTCTAATAATTCAAAATGGGCGTAGGCGCGAAAGATCAACTCATAGGGGTCATCAGAATTTTCCGTACTATCAATAATGGCCCTATAATCCTCATTCATCAACGAAATATAATAAAGCTGGTACCGGGCAGCACTGGCCGCTACTGATTGGGGAGGACCTTCATCTAAAATGCGAAGGTAATAATTACGGGCTAAATCCCAATTCTCCAAGGATTCATAGCATTTCCCAATTTGAAAATAAGCTGCCAGTTCTAATTCATCCTTGGGATGTTTATATAAAAATTGAAAATAGCTCAAAAGTGCCCGCTCATAAAATCCCTCATTATATAGAAAAGTGGCAAAATTGACTAATTCCTGTTTTTGAAAAGAAGTATAATTCCGCCATTCTGATTTAATATCTTCCGGACTAATATATTGCTCCTGGGCCCATGATATACTTAACACTAAAAATAATATGGGAAATTTGGATTGAAACTTATTTTTCATACCTTGGAACCTGTGGTTAATATAAAGGAGAATAGGGAGAAAGGTAAATACTAAGCGGAGCGGCGGCGACGGCGCATGAGTGGTTTTTTGCCGCGTAAAACAAATTCTTTTGTGATTGTAATTTTGGCCACCCGATCTTCTGAATATTCCGGGAGATGAAACATCAAATCCAGCATTGCCATTTCCATAACTGAACGTAAAGCACGGGCACCCGATTTTCTTTCCATGGCCAAATGTATGATTTCCTCCAAAGCTTCCGTACGAAATTCTAGAGTGATACCTTCCATCCTGAACAATTTTTTAAATTGTTTCACCAATGAATTTTTTGGCTCCAGCAAAACACGCATCAATGCCGCTTCATCCAAATGTTCTAAAGTAGTTTCCACCGGCAGACGGCCAATCAATTCAGGAATAAAACCATATTTTATCAAATCTTCCGGGCGAACTTCCTTCAGGATTTCATCTTTCTGATCTGTTTTTGCCAAGGATTTACCAAAACCGATTTCAGCAGTATTAATTCGCTGACCGATTATATCAGGAAGACCGTCAAATGAGCCCCCGCAAATAAACAAAATATTTTTTGTGTCAATGGAGATAAGGCTTTGCTCAGGATGTTTGCGTCCTCCTTTGGGCGGTATATGAGCGACAGTTCCTTCTAATATTTTTAAGAGTGCCTGTTGTACTCCTTCTCCGGAGACATCCCGGGTAATGGAGGGACTGGAACTTTTACGACCAACCTTATCAATTTCATCAATATATATGATTCCAGCCTGGGCCTTGTAAATATCGTAATTGGCGATTTGCAGCAGGCGCACCAGGATATTTTCAACATCCTCACCAACATAACCAGCTTCGGTCAAGGTAGTTGCATCGGCAATGGCAAAGGGGACAGCTAAAAACTTGGCTAATGTTTCGGCGATTAATGTTTTTCCTGTCCCAGTGGGACCGATTACCAGGATATTACTTTTATCCAGTTCTACATCATCTTCTGAATGATTGGATAAAATACGCTTATAATGATTATATACAGCTACAGCTACAGCACGCTTGGCCCGTTCCTGGCCAATCACATATTGATCCAGGTAGGCTTTGATTTCAGAAGGTCGGTGAAGTCTTGGTTCTTGGGATTCGGCTTCCCCGGGACTGGGATCCAGCGGTGTGGGAATACGCATCTGTCCCATTATTTCCGTTCACTCAAAATAGTGTCTATCAATCCATACGCTTTGGCTTCTTCAGAACTCATAAAATAATTTCTGTCCGTATCTTTTTCTATTTTTTTCAGTGGCCGTTTGGTATTTTTGGCTAATATTTTATTGATCTTATTTTTCAAGCGCAGGATTTCATCCGCCTGGATTTTGATATCTGATGCCTGCCCTTCGACACCTCCCAGGGGCTGGTGTATCATAATCCTTGCATTGGGTAAAGCGGACCGCTTTCCTTTTGCGCCGCCCGCTAAAAGAAAGGCGCCCATGCTGGCGGCCTGCCCCATACAAATGGTAGCCACATTAGGTTTGATATAATTCATGGTATCAAATATCCCCATCCCGGAAGTAATGATACCCCCCGGAGAATTAATATAAAGGTAAATGTCCTTTTCGCTGTTTTCTGCCTCTAGAAAAAGCAGCTGTGCAATTATCACGGACGCCACCGTATCATCTATCGGTGTACCTAAAAATACAATACGCTCTTTTAGCAGGCGGGAATAAATATCATAGGCGCGTTCGAAACGGCCCGTTTGTTCAACCACCATGGGGATCAATTGGTTTAGGGTATCTTTGCTCATAAATTAGTTCGTTTTAGTCTCAGATTGCTTACGAAGGTCTTTTGTCTTCACTTTAACCTCTTTGATTTTCGCAAATTCCATTAAATAAGCCAAGATTTTCTTTTCCATTAAATCATCTTCTAAACGCTTACGATTACTGGGCTTTTTGAAATATTTTTCCAACTCTTTCAGATGCTCTGGATTGGCATTTTTGCGCTGCTCGATTTCTGCTGAAACATCATCCTTATTTACCTCGAATACTTGGTTTTTGATAATGGCATTGCGTATGAGATACCATTTCAGATTGCGCTCTGCCACCGGCTTATACATTTCTTTCACTTTATCTTTATCCACCTTACCTGGATTGTTTTTGGTCACATCTTCGACCATATGGTCGAGATAGGAGTCGGCCATTGAAGGTGGAAAATCAGGATTAACGTGATTGATCATTGCATCAGATATTTGCTGATCCAGTGCTTCTTCGGCACGGTTTTGATATGCTTTATTCAGCCGATCATTAATCCGGTGACGGTAATCAGCTACATCTGTTGCATCCGGATCGACAATTTTTATGAAATCGTCATCAACCTTCGGCAGGATTTGACGTTCTACATTTTTCACTGTTAATTCATAAGTGCCTACATTCCCCTGATCATCTATCGGTACTGTAACTCGTGTTTTATCATCGGGTTTAATCCCCTCCAGCTTTTTCTGGTTATCTCCATCAAATGGTGATTGGCCCACTTTTACATAGCGTGTTTCTAATTTTTTCCCAATAATCGGTACACCGGATGTGTCAATTTCCTGGAGGTCGCAAATGACGAAATCATCTTCTTTGGCGCCATCTTCTATTGTTTGCACTTCTGCATGGCCGTTTCGTACTTCATCAATGGCCAAATCAATATCTTCATCATCGGTCAGGTAAATTGTTTTTTCAACTTTGAGGCATTTTTTCTTCATTTTTGGAATGGTTACCTCAGGTTCAATTTCAAAAGCCACTTTAAATTTGAAGTGTTCGCCGTGATGAAAATGCACATCACTTACACTGCCCATATTCACAGGAATAATTTCTTTTTCCTTCAGCGCTTTTAAATAATAATTGTTTACCGAACTTTCCACAAAATCTGCTTCGATAGATGGTTGAAATTGTTTCATCAAAACTTTGCGCGGTACTTTTCCGGGACGAAATCCCGGCAGTTTTACGCGCTTTGAAAATTTCTTTACAACCTTATTGAAATCATCTTCGATTTCTTCCCAAGAAAGGTCAAGTATGACCTCGCGGGCATATGAATTAATTTCCTTAAGTTGGATATCCACTATATTTCCTTGTAAAATTGAGCGGAAATTTACCTTTTATTTTTTAATCCCAGGGGGCCTTTTTGACGGATTTTAAGATTCCCTATTTAAAACCGTAATTGGTAATCAGCATGGAACCGCGATAGATCAAATACATTCCTGCAATTTGGATAACATGGAAAATATCATTATGGTTAAAGTGTTTGTGGAATCCAAATTTAGTCACCGTAAAAGAAGCACCGCCAAGGGTAACAACAAATCCTGCCATGATCCATAAAGCGCCCTGGTCGCCTTTTCCAAACCATCCATAAAGCATAACGCCCATGACAAACAGCGCACTGGGTATATACAGTCTAACTGCATTTATCAAATCATGATTAAAATAAATCCAGATGGTAAAAATGAATATTATTGCAGTAATGCCCCATTTGACAATTTGTACTGTATCAAAAGGCAAAAAATAATAGAGTGTTCCCAATAGCATAGCAAAGATAGAAAAACCCATTCCCAGCATGGTGAGTTTCCATATGAAATCACGGATAGTCTCATGCTCTGGATAAATGGCATGGTATACGGCACCAAAAAAAGCTGTTAAGGCCAACATGTAAAAATACTTTGCAAAATGCCAATGGACTTCCATCAGTCTCACATTGAACCACAACTGGATTTCGCGGGCAAACCATAGGCCGCATAATACAATCAATAAATCGGTGAAAACGGTCATTGGTTCATAGAGGGGGATTCGATTCATGGGAAAAGCTACACTATTTTTGATTTACAAACACAGGTTTCAAACCGATCAAGGCAAGAATCAAAAATAACACCTTATATATATGCTCGTGGATATTAATAAATCCCGCAAGCCAGTATTGTCCGTTGATGATTAAATGAGCGGCCAGGAATAAACCGAGGCATAACCCAAGATGATATAAGGTTAAAACCTTGATCAGAAATATCCGCCACGCCGTAAATAGCAGGCCTAATGTGAGCCAGAACCAACCGTTAAACGGCAGTTCAATTTTTACTGATTTGAAAGGGCCCGATAGATTAAACTGGTCCACTTCCACGCCTTCTATCAAAACTGGACTGGCGGCCGGTATTACACTTTCAAAATAAGGGGCAGCCCAATGATTGATAATCCAAGATTGGAACGGACGCACCACCCCAAGGTAAAAAACGGTTATAATAAACAGGACCGCAATCAGCCGCCATAAACCCGGGATTTGAAATAACTTTTTACTGATATCCATTTTAATAAATACACTTTATAAAAAGATGAAGAAACATCGAATCAATTTTTATTGTGAAATTGAAAATGGACTTTGCTGCAGCCATGCATTGAACAAATCCATTTTTTGATTGTTGACCAGGCATCCAATTTTATCATTCTTTCGAATAATAGAATTATGCCCCAGGGGAATCAATGATTTTTCGTGGACCGATGTCAGGGGAATGATTAATCCTTCCGTATCTTTGCTAAAAGCATTTTCAGCCATAGCTTGGTCTTCAGCATCGAAAGACAACTCTATTTTATCCACTTGTGCCTTACGAATCCACAGGGACCATTTTTCAAGATCAAGGGATCTAGCGAAAGGGATCTTACCCCCTACTTCATTCACCATATTCACCGTTACACCCTCATCTTCCCTTTTGATGGTAATATAGGTACGGGAGATTTTTCCCACTTCCTTAACCCGCTTGGCGAATAGCATATTCACTTCTTCATTTTCTGATATGCCGATGGCACCCTTACGGAGATCAACACCGGCTCTCAATAGAATACTTTCTTCTAAACCGTTACCATAGATAACCTTTAATTTTTCTTTTTCGGCCATCCTGCACAAACTAGGATTTTCATCAATTAAAACCACTTCTTCATTACCTAATTTTAGGGATTTAGCCAATTCCCGGGCGACCGCGTTGGCGCCTAAAATGATCCACCCTTTTTCCGATTGGCGTTTTAATCCCAGAAGATTGGCCACAAACCCGCCCGTTAACCCGGCGGAAAGAACAGTGACAGCAATCAGCAGAAAGACCATGGCTCTCAATTGAGAACCGTCAATACCATGTTTTTCAAGTTCAAGGACAAAATAGGATGCCACCGCCGCCACCACAATTCCCCGGGGAGCCATCCATGCCAAAAGTATTTTTTGTTTGGCCGTCAAATCCGAATTCATCGTACTGAAAATGATATTTATGGGGCGCACAACAAAAACCAGGGTAAGGACAGTGAATAGACCGCCTTTCCCGAGAGCGAGTACATCCGTCAGGCGCACATCCGCTGCTAACAGTACAAATAACATACCTATCAGCATGACGGTCATTTGTTCTTTGAATTCCATCAATTCCCGTTTTACAACCGTCTCCCGGTTTCCCACCACCATCCCGGCGATGGTAACCGCTACGATCCCGCTTTCGTGGCTTAACACATTGGATATTTGAAAAAGTGCAAAAACCAGTGAAAGGGTAAACACATTTTCAAGCCCTTCGGGGACAAGATTACGGATACCCAATAGACGGGCCATTGCCAAACCGCCGATGATGCCGATTAAACCACCCACAAGGATCCGTCCTAAAATCAAAAAGGGGCTGGCTAAAAAAGTAAGGCCTGAAGGGCTGAGGACGACCTCGAGGGCGACAACCGCAATTACGGCCCCAATGGCATCGAGCAAAATGCCTTCTGCCTCAAGGACGGTGGCAACGGATTGGCGCAGTTTAATGCGCCGCAGTAAAGGTGTAATAACCGTCGGGCCGGTGACAATAACCAGGAGGCCAAACAAAATTGATGTACTCCAATCCCAGCCCAAAAACAACTTAGCTGAAAATGAACCGCCCACCGCTGTAATCAGGGCCCCAACGGATATCAGTTTCCTGATTGTGCCTCCCTCTTTTTTCAGGCGGTTGAAGCGCAGGTTCATACCACCCTCAAACAGAATCACAGCAACAGCGAACCCAACCAGAATCGGGAGCGCGGCCCCCAATGTTTCAGGACGAATAAGGTTGAGCGCGTCGGGTCCGGTGAGTACCCCACCGGCAAGTAATAAAACAATTCCCGGAATTTTGATGTGGCGCGCAGCCGATTGGGCAATCATCCCAGTGGCCAAAGCCAAGGCGATCGTAAAAGCGGGATCGTTCAAATTAATTCCTTCCCGACAGAACAGGCCCCAGAGATAAATCCTGGTCGGTGACTAATGTCCATAGATACCAAAGTGTAAGTACAATTGGGTAAAAAATAAAGTATGAACTGTAAGTATGAACCTGCTCCCACCAAACGGGAATGTAATAAATGGACAGAGCAAAAACCATGATTCGAAAAACATTGGCAATGAACAGCAGTCCAATGCCACCGGCTAAAAACATAATCCTTTTTTGAAGAGGCCCGCCGGGATATACGATGATGAACCCCATATAAAGACCAATCAATTCCAATCCATTGCAACCATTCTGGATTTCCACACCATTGGATCCCGTTACTGCCAAGACCCGCGCTTCCGAGTAAATATCCCAACCCATAAGGTTCAGCAATCCGCCAGCGAGATTTACGCCCGAAAAACTTAAAAAAGTATCGAGACGGCCGTCCGGGAGAAGAACATAGTCATATACAATATACCAAAGTGCATAAATGCCGGCGGCTTTCATTAAAAAACGGGTTAAGGGAGACGATAAATTCAAAACAAATATTCGGTTTTCATTATCGAATATACACCATTTCAAAACTCATTGAGGTTTCTTGGCACCACAATAAATACAGGTGTCCCCCGCCTGTACATGAAAACCGCAGTCAGGACAGTCCCATTCATCTGTTTCAAGATCATCATAAGTATCCTCGGCGCGATTGGCGCGAGCGATCATCGCTGCCACGCTGATGAAAATGGCCAGTATGATCATCAATAAATATAATGAGCCGCCCATGGGAGAATTTACTTACGCCTGCGTCTTTCGGATTGAAATGATGAACATCGGTAATCCTTTCGAAATATTAATGCCACAACGATTCGTGACCTCATCCTTGCAATCCAAAAGAATCTGGTATTAAATAATCTGTAATAAAAAAATAATTCCGTTCAAAACGTGGACGGTAATACAAACAGGACAGGCTATTTTAAGACGGATTAAACCATAAATTAAATAAACACCAACCAAAACAGTAAACCACCCCATATATAAGGGGATACTTTTTTCCATTAACTCCAAAGGAACACCTAAGAGAGCATAGGCATAGCATAACAAGAAAAAGCTCCCCACCAGTGCATTGGGAATACCAACAATCCGGCCATAATTGGAATCTACGATGGAGATACACTGGTCCGAATCCAACTCGCAAAAGCGGGGCACCCACCATTGACGGTAAGTGATCCATCCTATGTACACACCGTAGAAATAAAAAGAAAACGCCCCGCCGGCCAAGGCCAACAGGGCGCATAAATAATATAGGTTTCCGTTCAAGCTATTGCTTCAGGCGGTATACTACACCTTCCACCGTGCCTAAAAATTTTTCCACCTGGGAATAGGTGTGAAACATGTATTCCATCTCTTCATAGGAATCAACCGGATAAGAACTTTCATCATAATCCCGCAAAAAGTTCGATTCCATCTTTACTACCATGTCACGCATCACCTGCTTCGGCAATTCTTTTTCACGAAGAAAATTCACCATCAGGTTGAGTTGTCCATCGGAGGTCATATGAAAAATCGGCAGCATGCCGAAATCTGAATCACAGCGAAACGTAAATGTTCCGTGACCATCTCCCCGGCCCCAGGACATTTCACTGGCGTGTGTTTCAGAAAATTTGATGATACGTTCACCGATCTTAGCGATCTCCCGTGAACATTTATTCCGCAAATCTTCTACAAATTGATCTTTCGTCCATTTAGACATAATATTTTAATCCTCGAATCTTAATAATGTCGCGCGAAAAGCGACGGGAATTTACGGATTTTTTATACCACAGGTAAAGAATTCGATTATAAATAATCAGTTGGTGATACCCGGGATGTTGATCCCTTCAAGCGTGAGGGAAATTCTCATCCGGTCTTTTACCCATTGCCAGTCCTTGGCAGACTTTTGATCAACTTCCCAACTTTGGTAAAGGGGCAGAAATAGTGGGCCAAACTTGAGGCCGACCGCGGTGTATGTATCTTTGAATTCTTTGCCCCCTGCCACATCAATGAACAAAGGAATGCTGGGAGAAATATTTACACCCCAGGTGAAGTCTTTGGACGATAATGGCAATCCATCTTCATTCATCACATATCCTCTCATGGCTGGTCCATCTTTTATGTATTGGTTCTGTAAAACAGCTATCCCTGATTTGCCTGTTCTATCCATTACAAGTGTCGAAAAATTCGGATCGACTCCTCCACTCAAGTAAGTGCGATATTGGCTCGGAACATCTTTATCATTTAAAAATGACCCGGCCCAAACGCGGATATCGGTTCCATATTTTTTTGTGAATTTCAATTTCAAGTTTGCCTCTGTCCAAATCGAAGAAAAACCTTTCCCTGTTTGAACACCCATATCGAAGCGGGACTGCTTCAAGGTACCATCCAACTTTCTGGTCAACCGGTATTTAACTGATGCAGTGGTAAATTTTCCTAATGAATAAATGGTTGTATCAAAGGCGCCAGATGCTAGTTTTGAATAATTAATATCTGCTGAAATGCTTTTCATTGATTCATCTTCACCATAACTGCCATCAAATTTTATTTCTCCTCCAGTATTCCCTTGATATTGCATGCCACTAAAACTCAGTGATGAAGTTCTAAAAAAATTATTAGAATTGAAGTTATTAATACGATAAAGGTTTATTACAGGTTGATTATTATTGAAATCCCACATCGGCTGAATGGATGTAGTGGATGTATATCCAGGAGCACCCCCTTTATACATCATGGCTCCTGGTGTCCATCCATTATAAAAATTATAGCTAAATAACCACGGTAAATAATTGATATCATGGTCGTAATACGTGGGTTGATCCCAAACAAAATGGAAATGAGTTTCTTTTCTAGTGGAATTGTTTGTACGATTTACATCGGGCATATGCTCATCAGGATCAATAATTGCATACCATGTATCTTCCGGTGCATAAATAGTTTTGCGCCATTCAAATCCCTCCAGCCAACGCCTTTCCAATTCTTTATGATTATCGCCGTATAAAACAACCTCAACGGGTGTTTTCAATTCTCCATGATTGGAAATGATAAATCGGTTTCCTTTTTTTTGAATAGAAAAATCAAGGTAATCGGTAGTTTCAAAAACGCCGTCAAAGTACCAGCTCAAATCCTTGTCTGTATGTTTTTCAAATATCGTCTGCAAATCTTCAGGATAGGGATGTTTGAACTTCCAGGATTCATAATAGTCCTGCATAATTTCATCCATCTTTTCATCCCCCAGGTAATGCTGGAGAAAGCGGGTGAATACAGCCGTCTTATTATAATTCAGCCCGTAATTCACGCCTTTATATTCATCAGCCTTAAGATTCAACGGTTGGGCTTTTGGGCTCTTAGCTGATGTAGAATATGAAAAATACTCATACCAACTAAATTTTAAATTTTTTGCAATGCCTAATTTTTCCTGTATAAATGGTATAATAACAAAACGTTCATTTTGATCTTTATATTTATCCTGCCAATATCGAATACATGTATATTCATTTAATCCCTCATCCATCCAGGTATGATACCTTTCATTACTTCCCAAAATGCCGTAAAACCAGTTATGCCCCACTTCGTGCATGATAACCATTTCCAGCATGGCCTTGCTGGGCATGGTAGCAATCACGGTAATGTTGGGATATTCCATCCCGCCGCCGGCGGACATGTCTCCATCAACGGCGGTAATATGATTATAGGGATAATCTCCGTAATAACGACTGTACCAATAACCGGAATCATGCAAATATTCGATTGAATTCTCCCATGTGGCTGCATTTTTTGGGAGGTAAAAAGACCATAGCGTCACATTACGAGTTGAATCGTCTAAAGAAAGATTTCCTTTTTGTACAAGCCATTTTTCATCTGCAAACCAAGCAAAATCATGAACACCATTCTGGCGAAAATGTAGTGTTTTCTTTTCCGATCTTGTTGAATCAGAATCCTTTTCTCCTCTCTTTCCTTTCTTTTGAGATTTAACCCAATTTTTAAAATCTTTTTCCGGCATATTATGAATTGAATCTGCAATTATTGTCAATGAATCCAACCATGCATATTCTTCCTCGCCTTCAACTAAATCACCTGTTGCCATGATACGGTAATTTTTTGAAAGTGTAATTTTCACATTGAAAGACCCAAATTCAGAGTAAAACTCTCCTTGGTTCAGATATGGCATAGGATGCCATCCTTTATGATCATAAACTGCAGGTTTCGGATACCACTGGGTGATCTCATAATGTTTCCTTGTATGCCCTAAACGGGAGAATACCAAGGGGATCTTCACAAAAAATGGGGTTTCTATTGTCACTGAATCTCCTGGGTACAAGGGATCGTTCAGGTGTACTTTGATCACATCAATCCAATCCGGATGATTTTCCCAAACGACTTTTTGACCATCCGCAGAAAAATCAAGACTATCAATAAATCCTCGTTCGGATGAATCTGATTTGGCAAACCTGGAGTTTTCCCCAGCCTGCTTAGCATAGGCTGTAGAATCATCCTTATAGGCATTGGGCCAGATATGGAACCAGATAAAATCAAGCGTATCCGGTGAGTTATTACTATAAATTAATTTTTCAAAAGCCGTCAAGGTATGATTGGTATCATTGAGGGTAACATCAATATCATAATCCACATTTTGCTGAAAATATTCAGCTTCCTGCGCTGTCACGAAAGTAAAAAGCAAAGTGCAAATTAGAATTCGCTGCATAAATATCCCCAGTTAATTGGTAAAGAAATTACTTGTCAAAATAGACAAGGAATAGGAAAAAGGTTGTCAGTCCTTAACGAAAAAAGCCCCTCCGGTTACCGAAGGGGCTTTTTAACAATCTGCTTACAGATTATCTGCGTTTTTAGATAGGTATTCTGCCACACCAGCGGCCGTATTCACCATACCTGCATCTCCTTTTTGCCAACCGGCCGCACAAACCTGACCATTGGCTTCAAAAAATTGGAGTGCTTCAACAATACGAACCACTTCATCCATATTACGGCCCAAGGGTTCATCGTTCACAATCTGGTGACGGACAATACCATTTTGGTCTATCACAAAAGTGGCACGCATGGCCACACCTGCCGGATAGTAGGAATCACCGCCATCGGATTGAATGCCGTAAGCTTGGGCAATCGAATGATCCATATCCGCCGCAAGCGTATACTTTAACTGGCCAACACCGCCTTTATTAATTTCGGTGTTCCGCCATGCATAGTGTGTATGATGGGAGTCAATTGAAACGCCCACAACTTCAACACCTAATTCAGTCAATTTATCCATCCGATGATCCATCGCAATCAATTCAGATGGGCAGACAAAAGTGAAATCTAACGGATAGAAGAATACCACCGCATATTTGCCACCCCGGGCTTCGGTAAAATTGTAATCGCCGACGATTGAATCATCTGCCAATACAGCCTGTGTGATAAAATCTGGTGCTGGTTTTCCTACGAGTACACTCATGTTTATTTCTCCATTATCATTTATGTTTTTGACATGTGCCGATGATGGTCATCTTAACATCATCAACGGCAAATTTATATTTCTTTTTTACATCGGACCGAATTCCCTCATCCAGCAAATGGACGTCCATGAGGTCGCCGCATTCCTTACATTTTAAATGGTCATGGGGTTTCGTATTCCAATCATAGCGTGCGATGCTGCCATCATAGATCGTCCGTAGGTCGCCCGTTTTTTCCAGTCGTTTCAGGTTGCGGTAAACCGTTCCCAAACTGATTTTTGGAATGGACCTTTTGGCTCGGCTGAAAACCCAATCTGCTGTAGGATGGGAATTGGTGCTGTTGACAATTTTACGGATGGTCTCTCTTTGATGACTAAATCGCATGGCGGAAAATATAGTATATATAGTAATCATTCCTATTATTATTTAAATAATTTTCTTCAAAATTACTTCAGGTGCGGCAAAGAACTGGTTTATAATCATATTACCAAGGATGACGGCACACAGATTGGCGTCGCCGAGTGTCCGGATGGATGCGGGCATGATATGAGCTGTAGCATCTAAAACTATTTGGCAAACTGGCGCTTAAAAATCCTTGCGGGGGTTTCCACCTAGGCCAAGCCTACAGCGGGGAAATAAAACCTTCACAGGGATTATACAAATTGGGAGATTTATTTTAGAATATTAATTAAAATATAAATTTGTAATACCAAGACCAGGATAGCGATTAAGGTCCTGAGCATCTCCATAGTATGGTTATGCTTGTCGAGCCACTTTTCTAATTCATTTCGTCTTTCTTTCTTTTCACTCATAGGTTAAAAATAAAAAAGCCCCGCGGTTTCCCACAGGGCTTTTTCTGTGTTTTGATTTTATATACTTATAAGCCCTGAACTTTTGCTGATTTTTTGTAGAGCTGGAAAACAATATACCAACCCAGAGCCACAACAATCATGAGCACTAACCAATTGGTGGAGGCAGTCACACCAAAGTTGTCTCCTGCCCCGATAATGTGTAATGCTGTGTAGAATTGAAAGGACACTTATCCCAAATTCCCATTGGCAAAATCCCAGTTTACCAGATTCCAGTAAGCTTCAACGTACTTAGGTCTCGCATTCCGATAATCCACGTAATAAGCATGCTCCCATACGTCAATGGTAAGCAGCGCTTCTTTGCCGTGCGCCAGGGCGGAATCCGCATCATCCGTATTTAGGATCGCCAAGCCTGTATCATCTTTAATCAGCCATGTCCAGCCACTCCCAAAATTGGTAATGGCACTCTGGGATAATTTTTCCTTTAATTCAGAAAAAGAGCCAAAGGATTCTGCTATAGCGTCGGCGATAGCCCCTGTAGGTTCCCCACCGCCATTTGGACTGAGAGAATGCCAGTAAAAGGTATGATTCCAAACCTGTGCAGCATTATTGAAAAGACCTCCCTCCGAACTTTTCACAATTTCTTCCAGTGTTTTGCTTTCATATTCAGTCCCGGCTATGAGATTATTGAGATTTGTAACATAAGCCTGATGATGTTTGCCATGATGGTATTCCAATGTTTCCGCTGAAATATAGGGTTCCAGTTCATTATTACTATAAGGCAGTTCAGGTAATTCGTGCAACATAGTATTTCCTTTCTTTTGTTTATTATTTGAAAATGGGATGAATTAAATCCATATTGTTCAACTGATTCTTATGAGCTGTTGATTGAAATTAATTATGCTTGAAATCACTATAATTTCCTGTTTGAAAGTTAAAGAATTAGATGCCCCGTAATTCAAATGACTGGGACACACGGTCAATGGCAACGGCAAAAGCCGCCATGCGCATGGTTGTTTTCTTTTCGTCGCAAACAGAACTGACTTCCTTAAACGCTCGCACCATGCGTTTTTCCAGTTTTTCATTCACTTCATCTTCATCCCATTGGAATTGCTGCAAGTTCTGCACCCATTCAAAATAAGATACTGTCACACCGCCGGCATTGGTCAAAATATCCGGAATAACATGAATACCTTTATTATGTAATAATTCATCCGCTGGCGGTGTTGTGGGCCCGTTGGCCGCTTCAATAACAATTTTGCACTTTAATTCTTCAGCATTCATTTTGTGGATCACACCACCCATTGCAGCCGGAATTAAGAAATCACATTCTATGCCTAATAATTCTTCATTGGTAATGGGTGTCCCCTGTCCGCAATCTTTTACTGTTCGATTTTTGTAGTTATAATCAAACAAACTGGCTACATCAAATCCATCCGGTTCTTGGAACCCGCCGTGAACATCGCTCACCGCGATTATCTTGCAGCCCATTTCGGATAAGAATTTCCCCGTATAAGAACCCACATTGCCAAATCCCTGGATGACGACGGTAGCGCCTTCCAAATCCAGCCCGTAACGGTTGGCGCTTTCCCGTGTGGTAATAGCAACACCTTTCCCCGTAGCAGCTTCCCGGCCAAGAGACCCGCCCAAGTCAATGGGTTTACCGGTTACAATTCCCGGCGTATGTCCGTGCAGCAAACCATATTCATCCATAAACCAGGCCATGATCTGGGCAGTGGTATTCACATCAGGAGCCGGAATATCTATATTCACACCAATGATGGGGTCTATAGCGCGGACAAAACGCCTGGACAGCCGTTCCAACTCACGTTCACTTAATTCACAGGGATTGACCGTAATGCCGCCTTTACCGCCGCCGTAAGGAATATCCACCAATGCTGTTTTCCACGTCATGAGCGAGGCCAGTGACCGTACTTCATCCAAGTCAACTTCATGATGATAACGAATCCCGCCTTTGAACGGACCTCTTGAATTGTTATGCTGGACACGGTAACCGCGAAAACTATGTATGGAGCCATCATCTTTGCGCAAGGGTACTTCTACCATCAATTCACGATCGGGCATCTTTAATGAGTCTCTTATGTCTTCATTTAACCCGATTAAATCAGCAGCGCGGTCAAATTGATCTTCACCAGCCTTACGGTTATTGACTTTTATTTCCATAACTAACTCCCCACTATTTTACAATTAAGGCAGGACAATTACACTTTTCGCAAACATTCAATGGTTTACTGCCAGTGAAAAATTTTGTTAACGGGCTTCTCGTGGATGAACCCATGATAATTATATGATCATCTCCGGCAATTAAATTAATTGTTTCTATAAATTTACCGTATTCCAAATTTATACTGTGTTTTACTCCGGCCCTCCTTAAAAATGTATCGGCCCAAGCAGATGCTTTTTTATAATTACCTCTGAATTCTATCGTATTGGAGATCGTCAATGCATTGATTTCCAGGTCAAAAGCCTGTGCCACACGCACTCCATATTTAACTGCTTTTTTTGTATTGGGAGCATCATTCACAGCCAAGAGCATTTTATATTGTTTGTTGCGATCATAATTTTTTACAACAAAGATCGAACTATCAATAAACTGGATCAGGTCATGGATCATTCGCCTTTTCTTGCTGGCTCCAATTATTGTAACATCAAATTCACCACGTTTAACCTCATCTCGCAATTGCTGGATAATATCCCCATTACGCAGGATGAGTCCCACTTCCTGGGTGTGCTTTCCTTCCAAAAATACTTCACAGCGGTCATCATCCGTCTGTACCAGTTTGTCGCCAATGAATCCTTCTTTTTCAGAACTGGAGCTGATATAATCATTTTCAACAAGGTAATTGTAGGCCCATTCCAACACATCCACACCCTGTCTGTCCAGTTCCCAATTCTCCAAATTTTCTTGAGCCATGAGAACTTCAGACGTACTAAATGCACTGATCTTTTCACCCACATATACGATGGTAACAGATGCCTTAAATGCCCTGGCAACGCGCATGCCTAACTCTAATGTAGGTTCAGAAAATTCTTTGCTTCCGATGGCGATTAAAAATTTCATGATAGGTATGGCCAGTAAAAGTTGGATATTATGAAAAGCAGGACCACTGACATTATAAACAGCTTCCAGCCTGCTTTCAGGTAATCACTTGATTTCACCAAGCCGCTGGAATGTATAATCATACACGTGGGTGATGCTACTATTGTTAAGTAGGCGAAGGCGGAAGCTATGGAAGTAGCCAAACCAAGAATTATTGGATTACCACCCATATCCAAAACAACAGGTCCCAAGACAGCAACCGTGGCGGCATTGCTCAAAATATTGGTCAATAACCCCGTTAAAAAGACAGAAATAAACCAACGCATAAAGCCAATATCATCAACCAACATGCTCATAATGCTTATGGATTGATTGGCCACCCATTCAGCTGCACCAGTTTCTTTCATTTGGATCCCCAAAGAAATAGCCGCACCAAATAGGATGATCACACCCCAGTTCGTATTACGATTGATATCCTTCCATTCGATCAAACCGAAGGATAAATACAAAAAGACACCAATGAGAGCAATGATCCCCAATCCCAAATAAGGGCTTAAAAAGACCCAGCCTAAGAAAACGGCCACAAAGATCAAAATAGCCATAACCTGGTTGCCGGTCATTTTTCCAGCCTTGGTAACATTTACTTTTAACTTGCGAACAGCAGAATCCAAAATCGTTTGATTGGGCTTAAAAGTCATCCACAGGATCAGAACAGCGATGGGTATTTCCAGCAACAGCATTGGATATGCATATTTGATCCAATCAAGATAAGATATGTTTCCCAATCCAAATTTTGAAAAATACCCGATCATGATAACATTTCTCCCTCCGCCGGAAGGAGTACCTATGGAACCCATGGCACACCCATAGGCAATAGAAAATAATAACAATGTTGCCAAACGGTGAACAACCTTTTGATCTGTGCTGGTATTGCGTATCAGAGTCAAGGCAACCGGAAGCATCATTGCTGCTACAGTATGCTCACCAATAAATGAGGATAAAATGGCTGAAATGGAGACAAATCCAAAAACGATCCGCCATGTTTTATTACCAGTCATTTTAATGATTCCCAAAGCCAGTCGTTTATCCAATCCTTGACTCACAATGGCCACGGCCAGCATTAACGAGCCCATAATAAAAAATACAGCATCACTCATAAAAGAATTAGCCACTCCATTGGGCGTATCAATACCTAAAATGACCTCCAGGATCAATATCAATATCGCTACTGCTGGCAGGGGAATTACTTCACCGATGATCAGGATAATAGCGATCACAACTATGATCAATGTACGGTGACCTTCAGGCGAAAGGGTTTCTGACGAGGGGACATAAAATAAAAAAAGACTAATGATAAAGGTGAAAATCAACCACCGCTTGCGGGTGACCCAATACAGTAAATTGCTTAAAGCTTGATTAGAAAGTCCTAACATAAATCATTCATTTTAATGTTTGCATTCACTGGGGATACGGGTTCCATCCTCTAGTATGGCCCACTTCCAAATCGGAACTCGTTTTTTTAATTCAGAAATAAACCATATCATTGCTTCCAATCCTTCTTTTCGATGCTTTGACCAAATCACAACATGAAGGCTGGTTTCTCCTACACTCACTTTACCAATACGATGGTTACAAAACAAATCATGGATGGGGAATTTCTTACAGGTTTCATTAGCTAATTGTGTGAGTTCAGTTTCTGCCATACCATCATACTGCTCGTATTCCAAAGCTATGATATTTTCGCCATGCTCTGTGGCTCTCACCCGGCCATTAAATACCAGTTCTGCACCATCCTGCCGACGATTATCATCAGGTGGGAAAAAATCAATCGATCCGTTTACAATTTCAACTTTTACCATCTATCCACCTTGAACCGGTGGAATGAATGCCACTTCGTCACCATCGTCTAATACTGTTTCTTCAGGAACGTACTTTTGGTTCACTGCCACGCGTAAACTCACGCCATCCAGTTTTCCATCCGCTTTTTCACGAATCAATTTGTCCAATTCCGCTGTAGTCGTTCCAATCTCTAATTCCAATGCCAGCTCATGGGTCCCCAAGGCATATTTCACTTGGGAAAAACATTTTACTTTCACCTGTATCATAATTCGATCGTTTGGGTTGTATGGTTTATGCCGTCATACATAAGCAGTTTCCCAACCAGATTTGGTTTAATGCCCATAATGAGTTTTACGGTTTCGAGCGCCTGTATATTACCAATGATACCCGGGAGCATGCCTAACACACCGGCATCCGCGCAGGTATCCCCACCGGTTGGCGGCTCGGGGAATAATTCACTGTAGCCTGCACTGCCATTCACATTCAAAACCGCCACCTGGCCTTCATAGCGGTATAATCCGCCATAGACCATGGGCACATCCGCTTCCTTTGAAAACCGGTCAATCGATAATCGAGCCGGAATATTATCAGTCGCATCTACCACAATATCCACGTCACTTACAAAGTTCAATCCATTGTCATCATTATAAAATATATCAACTATTTCGATGATTGCATCCTTATTCAATTTTTCCAATTTCTCTTTGGCTGCCTGTACTTTCATTCGGCCAATATCTTCAACACCATACAATGGTTGCCTGTGCAGATTGGAAAGTTCCACTTTATCTCCATCGATAATTTTTAGTTTTCCTACCCCTGCAGCCATAAGCGATTGAGCGACAGGGCATCCCAATCCACCCATGCCAACGATTCCCACGGTTGCATTCAAGAGTTTTTTCTGTCCTTCCAATCCAATTTCCGGCAGGACGGTTTGTCGCGACCAGCGGCTTAAATCTTCCTGTTCCGATTGAAACGCATCCCAGGCCTGAACCCCGCCCAAAAGACTGAATGCATTCTTCAATTCCCGTTCAAGAATAATTCCTTCGGTCACAATTCCGAATTGACAAATCAGGACTGATTCATTTTCTGTAACCGGAATAGAGTCCGCCTCGGCAATAACGGGTTTCAATCCAGCTAATGGAAACTCTTTTCTCTGGTCTGCTGGACGGACGTCTACCACCGTAAAGGATTTACCCTCATCCATCCATTGTTGCAATTCCTGTGGGGTTATGATCATTGAATATTTTTCCAGGGCAAAATATTAACGTGGATCTCATCGCCCGACTGTAACAGACTATCCCCTTGTTCCGATCCAAGGATACAGTTGGCTTCCAAGGAAGATGAGAGCATATGGGACCCGATTTTTGTTGCTGGTCTGCAAACCAGTTTTCCATCTTCCAACCATGCGTGACCAAATAAATATCGGTATTTTACTTTTTCCCGCGGAAATGGTTCAGCCAAAATACCGGTTGTTGGTTTTG
>DKQT01000016.1 GCA_002471845.1 Fidelibacterota bacterium UBA7301
CTCGATATCGCTGTAGGGTTGACCTGTACGAATGTTATTTTCGCCGAAATTATTGAGAGCCACTTTGCGGACAGCCATGAGATTTTCCAGTTCTGAAACAGGGTCTTTACCATTGTCCCACAGGTGAGCCGTTGGGTGGGCGGAACCGAGTGGGCGTGCATCTTGATCGGTGATAAATGTATATCCCCGGCGAATGCCATCCTGGATTATATCTTCCAATGCTTCATTCTCATCCGTGCCATCAGGAAAATCCTGGTAGCCGTATTCCACAGAAATTTTATCCCACTCACCAATGCCGACATCATAGGCATCCCGCCATTCAATTTTTCCATTTTTATCCAATATGACGGTGGGGTGAGGATAATCCATAACCGAAGCGCGCCCCACAGTGCTGGCGATATAATTATGGGCCAGTCCGATAGTATGGCCGATCTCATGGGCCACCAGTTGGCGGACGCGAGCCAGGGCTAATTCACGCATATAGTTCGGAACTTTCGTGCCATTTTCGTACGGGGCCAAAAGGCCCGTAGCGATGAGGTAATCCTGCCGCAGTCTTAGCGATCCTAAAGATACATTCCCCTTAATGATCTCTCCTGTTCGGGGGTCAACCACAGCACTGCCGTAGGACCATCCCCTAGTGGCGCGATGCACCCAGTGGATCATGTTGTAGCGTACATCCATGGGATGAGTCCCGTCGGGGAGAACTTTGACTTGAAAGGCATTGATATATCCGGCAGCATTGAAGGCCTGGTTCCACCAGCGGCCGCTTTCCAGCATAGCTGTTTTAACCGGTTCCGGAACACCAGGGTCGATATAATAAACAATGGGTTCTACCGCTTCACTTTTTCTTTTTTTCGGATGCTTTTTTTCCAGCCGGTGGCGGGTGATGTAACGGATATAAATGGATTCATCCAATGGTACCGCATAATCCTGGAAGGACATGGGAAAGTACCCCGCCCGGGGATCATGTTTCCGCGGTGTATAATTATCATTAGGGAGTTCAACGAACGAATGGTGGAGGCGGACGGTCATAGCGGTCGGTGTAGGCGTCACCTGTCGAACATACCGGCCCGGGTTTGTCCCGGTGTAGGTCATGAGCGCTTCCACTTCTGTATTCTGGGGGAAGTTTATGGTGGCGGGGAGGTGGATGGCGGAACGGCTTTTATCCACTTTATAATTTCCCATTTTCTGGTTTTTCAGCCGGCTAACAATGCCGTGGACATCATTTAAAAAGAAATCTGTTGCATCTACGAGAACACGGTCTTCTTCTTCCGCTTCTACTTTAAAACCCCATAAGGTGGATTTGGCAAAACCATCGGCTACAGATGCTCTTTCTTTCGGATTAGTGGTGTTGGCGCGGTACCGGTAATTAGGTTGAATTAGCAAGACTTTCGGCCCCACACGGTAAAAATATACGATACGCTCATTCCCCAGTTGGCCGCGATCCAGGCCCACATCATTGGAACCCATCCCCGCTATAAGTGAATTCACATACAGAAACTCTTTTTCAAAGTCGGATATTTCCAGCCACAGTTTCCCGGTGCTGTCCTCCCAATACATATCAATATACCCATCCATCTTTTTCATGGACTTGGTTTTATCCGCAATCGAATCACCTAACAGGAGTCCGATCATTGAAATTAATAGGATAATTTTCTTCACAATTACCTCTTCATTGTGGAATCAAAGAACACCAATTTAAATGTGGGGAGTTACATGAAACAGAAAAATTTGGTCAATCCATCACTCCATTCATCCAATCTCTTTACTCTTCCCACGCCGGGCAGAGAAAATCCTTATAGTCGCAATATTGACAATTAAAGTCACTCTTTTTTGTTTCAAATGATCCCGAGCGGATTCCATCCGCCACATCCCTGATTTTATCCCGGTACACATCCAATTCCTCTTCAGAAAACTCGTGGGATGAAAGGGGATCATCCCCAAAGCGTAAGAAGTGTAAGCTGGCTTCACCAGGAATACCGCTAATGCCCTGCACGGCATCATTCAACAAGGCTTCGGTGTACAGTGCCATCTGGATATTCTTATCCGCTTTTTCTTTTTTACGGCTGGTTTTGTAATCCACAATCCCAAGACTATCACCGTTTTCATCAATGCGGTCAATTTTACCAGATATTTTTACATTGATATCATCCATTGTATATGCAAAGGCTTTTTCTCTTCCAATAACATTAGGGGGATTTTCCATCACAAACCGGAAATAATCGGATAATAATTCTTCACCTTGCTTGCGGAATTCCTCACCGCGCTGGCGGTACTCAAAGGATTCATCCCGCCAATGTTTTTCCAGCAAATCATACAGCTTTTCTTCTGTTTGATCTTCAGTTTCAAGTCCATGATATTCTTCCAATATGCCGTGCATAATGGAACCGAATTCACCGGTGGCCCGCGTTTTCCTTTCAGGAACCTTATCAATATATTTGAGCCTGTATTTCAGCGGACAGGAATTATAAGTATCAATTTTGGTTGAAGAGAGGTGCAAGATGGCATGATCTCTTGGCTGTGCTCCCACTCCGTTTGGTTCTGGTCCACTGCTGCTCTGTTCCATTTCGTCTAGGATTTGCCGGGCATTTTCCATTTGGTTGGCGGCGATTTCCCGGTTCAAATCTGCCAATAGCCGTTGGCGCTTTGCACTCAAGGATACTGTTTTTTCTTCATGTGTATTCATGGTCTCAATCTCCATGGGTTGAGGATTAATGTCTTCCAGTTCTTTTGTAAACATTGACTGTCTTTTTGTCGGTCCGAATAAATAAAGAAATTTTTCTGCACGGGTGATACCAACATAAAATACGCGCCGTTCTTCACGTTCGTGAAGTGTCCTGAATGAAGTGTTGGCATCCTGTTCCCACGCCATCCACGACGCGGGAAGACGGTCAATAGTTGGGTGTTTTTTCAGGCTTGAAGGAAAACTGCCGCTGTAAAGAAACGGCATGATCACCACCGGAAACTGGAGCCCCTTACTTTGGTGGATGGTCATAACCTGCACCGCCAGATTTCCGCTTTCGAATTCCGGCTGGGCGGCGTTTTGATTCGAGGCCAGAGCCATCACTCCCATAAATTCGAGCCAATCACTGAATGATGCTTTTGGGTCTTTGTTAACAAATTGTTCCGCAAGGTTCAAGATTTCACCTGAATTAGCGAGATTTAGTCTTTCTTCATATCTATACTGAGTTCGCATTGAAGAGACCAGTTGCGATGTTTTCAAAACAGTCAATAACTCCCAAACCATTTCGTCTGCTTTCAGTTTTTTCTCCAGGGATTGTTGCAGGGTGGTAATGGAATCCACCAAGGCGGCAATTTCTTCTGCTTCATTATTTCTATTAATTAATCGATCCAGCTTTTCATCAATGGTTGTTCTGTTCATTGTTTGAAAAAATGTACTAGTCCATGATTCCCCTATACGCTCCCTCAATATCCGAAACAGGGCAATGTTTGCCTGATCGTCTTTGCATATCAAATGTCCCCACGCCAGCACGTCTATTACGATGGGTACATCAAAGAATTTCTCAATGTAGATATCCACCGGGATAGCGGAATTTTGCATAGCGTCGGCGGCATCAGTAACATTATTCCAGCCGCGGCAGATAACAGCAACATCGCCGTAAAGAGCCTTGCCGTCATTTACCATAGATTGGATCAACTTCGGCAAAGCCTCTAGTGTTTCCTGCTTATTCGCTTGGATCCATTGCGGCTTCGGCCCGGATTGAGAGTTTTCAGGGAGGCATTTCAGGCTTTTGGGTGTCCGGTCAGGGTTGTGGCTGATGGCGGCGTTGGCAAGGTCAAGTATTTCCTGAGTGGAGCGCCTGTTTTCCACCAGCGGGATTTCAGCATAATTCCGGTGGGATTCATACCGTTTCCTGAAGTCAGCAATATTGTAATAATTCGCCCCGCGGAAGGAATAGATACACTGGTCTTCATCCCCCACAACAGTAATACTGGGATCTTTTTCTGCAATCAAATTCACAATTTTATTCAGGGCATAATTATTGTCCTGGTATTCGTCAATAAAGATATGCTGGAATTCGTTCCGCACTTGTTCCAGAACAGAGACATCGTTTTTTAGGACATCGTAACAACCGAGGATCATATCGCCAAAATCCAAGGCATTATGGTGCGCTTTTGCTTTTTGGAAAAATGAGTAAGCCTGCACCAGATCATGGAGCTGAAATGCAACATCGTCAAAGCGCGTATTTTTTGGATGTATTCCGGGGAAATTATGTACAAACCATTCCTGTGAATTTTCCATATCCTGGAATTTGGATATTAATTCAGCAGGAGAGAGCAGTTCATCGCTGACCCTATTGAAAAACGGGATGAAGGATTCGCGGATAACTTTGACGGGATTATCGGCAAAAGTACGGGACTGAATGAAATCCATATCATCAAAGTGGTTGATGAGATAATAGAGGATATCACTTTCTTGCCAAAGAACATCATCCACGCGGGCTGCAGGGCCGTAACGGCGCATGATGGCATGACAAAAACTGTGGAAGGTGCCGACGAAAATAGGTTCAGCCTTATCTCCAAGAATATCAAAAATTGTTTGCCTTGCTTCTGCGGTAGCCTTTTCAGTGAACGTTAGTAGCAGCACATGTTCAGGTTCAATCAACTTTGAAGTAACCAGATACCGTATCCGGTGGAGAAGGGTGGACGTTTTTCCCGTGCCGGCGCCGGCTAAAATCATCAGTGGGGCCGGGGAATGAGAAATAGCTGAATCCTGGCTGGGATTGGCGATGAAATTTTCACTGGAATATGGCATAGGGAAAGTTAGGAAAATCACCATGTGATAAAAAATGTTTCGTCTACCTCACTAATTATTAATAATTTTAATTAATCCTGAAAGAGCAGCACGTCTGTTTGAACAAGCAATAAATAAAATAGAAAATAATTTTGGGAGACTGGAGTAATCAAGAAGGAATTTACATAGCGAATACATCTAAGGATAATGCATTTTGGGATGTTAAATCTCCTTATGTTCATACAGGGCTCGATAATTCAAAAAATTATTACTACAGAGTGGCAGTTTATGATGGGGTAGAAATACGATTATCAAAAGAGGTTAGCGCAAAACCAAATTAAACAATTTTTTAACTTTTGAATTAGTCCGCGCATCTAATAAGCCAAATGAATCAAATTAAAACAATCCAAAAAGGAAATAACAAAATGAAACGAATATTCTTGCCAACCTTAACTCTATTGTTGGTTGCAATCGGTTGTGATAATCCTATCAGGGATAATGCTGTTGAACTGGACAGTGCAGAATTACAGGATCTTTCAACCGGGCTTGCAACTGACTTAGGCCTGAGCAAATCATCCACAAACGCAGTTAACGGTGTTCTGAATCGCCATGGACGCGGGGGAAAACATCGTGAACCGGGATTCCTGTGGAAGGTTGCTGGCGAACTGGCTATCAATTTATCCGAAGAAGAAAAAGCCCGCTTATTTGAAAAAATGGAAGAAAAAGATATTCCATTATTTAGTGGCACCAAAAAACAGGGCGCCAAATCCAAAGGTGGGAAAAAAGGCAAAAATGACTTTGGCGGTATAATCCGCGTACTCACGGATGAACAAAAAACTGCTTTCAAGGAAATCATGTCTGCCTATAAGGAAAAATTCGAGGCAATAAAAAGCCAGGTTAAAGATGGAACTCTTTCTAAAGAAGATTCCCGCGCCCAAATGAAGGCGCTCGGTGAAGCGATGAAAGTAGAAATTGACGCCTTGCTTACGGATGAACAAAAAGCCCAAATTGAACAAAATAAATCAGACCATGAAGCCAAACGCCAGGCTTACCGTGATTCATCTAAAATGGTAATGATTGAAGTTTTGGACATGACATCTGATCAAGCTACAGCCTTCGATGCCGCTAACCAGGAAGCCCGGGATGCGGCCAAAGCACTCTTTGAACAAGCAAAAAATGGTGATATTGATAAAGATACTTTGAGAGAAGGACTGAAAAATATCTTTACCTCCAAGAATGAAAAAATGGAAGCGCTGTTTGATAATGACCAACTTGAAATCATTAAAATCCATAAAGCCTTAGAACTGCGAATGAAAAAACACCGTGGCGGTAAGGGCAAAAAAGGTGGGGGAAAAAATAAAAGAAGCGGCAGAAAAGGGAATAACGGTTAATTACCACCATTTGATTAATTGAAATAGGGTCGTTCTGGTTAACCCAGAACGGCCCTTTAATTTTTTAACTATTATTTTTAACTTCAGGCACCTTACTAGGTCTAAACTAAAAATACCTTTAGATATTTGATCAATTGAGAGGAAAAGAAAATCACATGAAAAAATTAACATTACTTCTCACCATATTATTATTTGCAACCTTCGGATGCGAAAAGCTGATGAAGGATGAAAATATCCTTGTAGATGATCCGGAATTGCAGGCCTTTTCTGACGGTTTAAATGCCGATGTTGGTTTAAGCAAGAGCAGCACAAACGCCCTCAACGATGCATTAAATCGTCATGGTAAAGACGGGAAACATCGCCGTGATCCAGGGTTTTTATGGAAAGTAGCTGCTGAAATGCAAAGTAAGCTTTCAGATGATGAAAAATCCCGTCTTTTTAGTTGGATGGATGATAATAGTGTTCCCTATCTCTATGGCGGTGGAATGGATCGAAAAGATAGAGGTGGGCCCGGAGGAGATAAAGGCGGTAGTAATGTTCGATTGATCTATGAATTATTGGATGAAGCCCAACGTGAATCACTCAAAAATATTCTTGAAACCTATGGCACAAAAATGCGCGATCTTATGGAGCAAGCCAAAGCAGGAACTATAGACAGAGATACAGCTAAAGCTGAAATAGAAGCATTGGAAGCAGCCATGGAAGCTGAAATTGAAGGCTTGCTTACTGATGATCAAAAACAACAATTAGCTGATATCAAAGCTGAGATGGAAAATAGAATGGCTGAAGCAAAACAGGCTGCCCATGATGCTATGGTTAATGCACTTGAAATGACTTCTGAACAGGAAACAGGATTGGCTGAAATTAATACAGCACATCAGGAAGCCATGAATACCCTTTTTGAAAAAGCAAAAGCTGAAGAAATGGAAAAAGACGATTTACATGAGGCAGTTAAATTACTTTTAGCAGATCGCAATTCAAAAATGGACGAGTTATTTAATGACAAGCAAATGGAAATCATCAAAATCTATACTGCACTCGGAATGCAATATAATCGTCATTGTGGTCAAAAGGATCGGGATGGCCAAAAAGGCGATAATAGATAGTATCAATTTTTATTCAGAAAAAGGCTGCCAACTGGCAGCCTTTTTTTTATCTGAAAATATTTTAACTTTTGAGAGGCAATGTTGTCTAAAATGGCAAATGCATGAAAACAGACCACGAACTGATAAAAGAATTTCAGGATGGGAACCATGTCGCATTCGATGAATTGGTTAAACGACATCTTCCTGAAACATATGGGTTCTTTTGCAAATTCACTGCCGATGAGATTGAAGCAGAAGACCTGGCACAGGATGTTTTTATCAAAATGTTTAAAGCACTTAAGAAGTTTCGATTTGAGTCAGAATTTAAAACATACTTATTTCGAGCAAACATCAATATGTCCAATACCTACCTTAGGCGGAACAAGTGGCGGAACCTGCTTCACTTGGACCAAGCGCCAGAGCCAGGCTATCTGGATACCAGTCACGAAGATGGATGGAAACGAAAAGAATTATGGGATGCGGTGGCCAAACTCCCTTCCCGGCAAAGGATGGTCGTGACCATGCGTATTGCACAAGAAATGCCCTACAAAGAGATCGCATCTATCATAGGGATTAGTGAAAATTCGGCCAAAGTGAATTATCACCATGCGGTTAAGGCACTCAAAGAAAAATTGCAGGATTAACTTATGAATATTGAACAACGATTTCAGCAAATATCCCAATCTAATTTTGAAACACCTGATGGTGATTCTTTTATAGCAAAATTACATGGGGAACGTCAAAAACGTCACGTGAAAAAAATGGGAATTATCTATGGAGTTACGGCAGCCGCATTTGTGGCGGTATTTGGATTAATGACGACTAATCAACTAACGGATGATCCTGCGGCCTATGCATCAAACGATCTGAAATTGTTAGAAGTCATGGATTCAGAAACAGAAGAATACGTTTATGACTTGGCAGAATATCTCGTGGAGAGCAGTGATGACATCTGGGAAACATTAGCTTTTTTAGATAACATAGAATTTGAACCGGTGACAACAATGAATGACGGAGGAATACAATGAAAAAAACAACCCTAACACTATTACTACTTTTCATGATAGGTACGCTTGCCGCGCAGCCCGGAAGACCGGGAGGTCCCGGAGGTCAATACGGTGAACAAAAACTTCACGTGAAAAAAATGGGAATTATCTATGGAGTTACGGCAGCTGCATTTGTGGCGGTATTTGGATTAATGACGACTAATCAACTATCGGATGATTCTGCGGCCTATACATCAAACTATCTGAAACCGTTAGAAGTCATGGATTCAGAAACAGAAGAATACGTTTATTACTTGGCAGAATATCTCGTGGAGAATAGTGATGACATCTGGGACACATTAGCTTTTTTAGATAACATAGAATTTGAACCGGTGACAACAATGAATGACGGAGGAATACAATGAAAAAAACAACCATAGTTATTACATCAATTATCGGGATAGGATCCTTGCTCGCACAACCGGGTAAACCCCGAGGTCCCGGCGGTCAATACGATGAACGAATGGCAATGATGATGATCTGGCAATTGACGGAGCATCTTGAACTGACCGAAGATCAAGCGGAAAAGTTTTTTCCTAGTATGCGGGCACACCAAAAACAGGTTCTGAAAATTCGAAAAGAAGAAAAAGAACTTTTTACACCGCTTTATAAAAAAGTGAAAAAGGGCGAAGACGTTTCAAAAGCTGAAGCGACTAAACTGATGAATAAAGTTGCTTCATTTGAACAGAAAAAAAGTAAAACACGGATTGATTTCGTCAAAAATTCAGGTGATATACTCAATCCGACTCAACAAGTGAAGCTGCTCATGTTTGAAGGACATATGAAACAGCAAGTCCGTGACCGTATACAGGATAGATATAAACCGCCACCTCCACGTGGAGGAAAACAGAATCGGAAAAGACAATTTTGACTTATAAATAAGTCTCCTAAAGAAAAACCCCATAATTATTTTATAGTTACGGGGTTTTTTTATTTATAAGGACAGAATGAACGCTCTAATTTGTATCCTTAAATTTGAAAGCAAATATGAGCAAAATATATAATTTTAGCGCAGGACCAGCAGTATTAGACTCATCCGTTATGGAGGCTACGGCCAAAGCAGCCATAAATTATAATGGTTATGGAATGAGTCTCATGGAAATGAGCCATCGCTCCAAACCGGTCATGGCCATGGTTGAAGAAACGGAATCCTTCGTTCGTGAATTATTAAATATTCCTGATGGCTACCATGTATTGTTTTTGCAGGGTGGGGCTTCACTCCAATTTTCTATGATTCCTATGAATCTTCTCGGTGAAGAACAAACTGCGGATTATACAGACACAGGCGCCTGGTCTGCCAAGGCCATCAAGGAAGCACAATTATTCGGGAATGTGAATGTGGTTTGTTCGTCCAAAGCGTCGGTGTATAACCATATTCCGAAAGAATTGAATCAAAGTGATGATGCGGTCTATTTACATGTGACTAGCAACAATACGATCTACGGCACCCAATGGAAAGAATTCCCAATCCCTAAAAATCTGAACGGCTATTTGGTGGCGGACATGTCCTCCGATATTTTCAGTCGTCCCATTGATGTATCCCAATTCGGGTTGATCTATGCTGGCGCCCAGAAAAATATGGGTCCTGCAGGAGTAACATTGGTTATCGTTCGAGACGATATTTTAGGTAAGGTGGAGCGGGCCATCCCTACTATGATGAATTACCGCACACACATTGATAAGGATTCCATGTTCAACACACCGCCGGTCATGTCCATTTATGCAGTGAACCGTACTTTGGCCTGCCTCAAAGAAAATGGTGGTGTGACTGCCATAGCGGAAAGAAACGAGTGCAAAGCTCAAAAACTCTACGGTGAAATTGAGCGGAACCCCTTATTCACTAGTCCAATTCCAGAAAAAGACCGGTCATTGATGAACATCCCCTTCGTATTTGCAGATGGGGGTGATGAAGCGGACTTCCTTTCCTTTTGTGATGGGCGTGGATTGAAGACTTTGAAAGGGCACCGCTCGGTGGGTGGATTTAGAGCATCTATTTACAATGCCATGCCGGAGGCAGGCGTGGATGCGTTGATTAAGGCTATGGGGGATTATAAAATTTAACGCCGCGCTCTGGGGCGAACCGAAGTGAAGTGTAAGTTTGTACCTAGCAGCGCCTAATTAAAATAATTTAATTTGATTGTTGTAAAACGTATATCTATGAGGTTAATGAAAGCTTAGTTTTTAGCATTTCATGTTTCAATAATTCCCTTAATAGATTTATTCAGTCAACTAATTTGTAAACTTTGTCTTTTCTTCGAGCCTTATCTGTCACCTGAACACCAATACTGTCACCTTTCTTAGCGCTCTCGACAGATTCGTGTTCTATCTGTAGGGATTTGACCTCCACTTTCAAATCTGTGGTATGTCCTTTAATGTGAATCATATCACCTACATTTAATTTCCCAGCGGTGATTTCAATGGCGGCAACGGATATTTGACCAAAATATTTAGATACATGCCCGATTTCCTGTTTTTTCATTTCTTACTCCAAGTCTGATTTAGATGAATGTACTTATCGTTCAAGATAAAGTCAATTAAATAACCCAATTATACGTGTGATAACATCAATTCCTTAAATTACCTCAAAATATATTTGTTAGATTTTAAGAAAACTCCATTCTTTTGTAAATGGTACACGTCTCATTAGTACTGACCCTTGTTTCGTGACCAACAGACTACTGATAGCCCCAAATAAAAAGAATCGTGTAAGTTGTTTCATGTGCTACTCCTATTGCTGAACGGGATTTTGTTTAACCTCTAATTGGTCATTTGATTCAAATTTTATATTTAATTTTTTCAATAAGTTGGCGGACAGTTCAGATAAGGTAAGACGATCCGTCTCTAGGATCAGCAATTATTTATCATCCCAAATTGTACCTTCTTTTTTAAGTTTTTTTAGTTTCGGTTCAATCACAAAAGTACAATAGGGTACGTTAGGATTATTTTTGAAATAATCTTGGTGATACACTTCAGCTTTATAGAATTTGTCTAGTGGCTTGACTTCGGTCGTAATTGGATCTTTAAACATATCCTTTGCATCCAAGATGGCGGATTCAGCGGACAATTGCTGGTTTTTATTATGGTAATATATTGCTGATCGGTATTGGGTACCGTAATCATTTCCTTGACGATTTAATGTGGTGGGATCATGGGCTTGCCAAAACACCTTTAAAATTTCCTCATAGGTAATCTCATTTGGATCGAAATGTATTTGACAAACCTCTGCATGGCCCGTATCACCTCGAGTTACATCTTTATAGGTTGGATTTATTGTATGGCCACCGGCATAACCTGAGACTACATCCCGAACGCCTTCTACCCGTTCGAAGACTGCTTCTACGCACCAAAAGCATCCACCGCCGAATGTAGCAACTTCTAATTCCTGATTTGACATGGATTTATTTCCTTTTTTTTGACCAAATGCTATAGAACTAATCATGAAAATCATCATAACGATTATTATTGAAATTCTTTTCATTGGATTACTCCTAAATTATTTACGGATGTAAACGTGAAGCACCCATTTTTAGTTTCATGGGTTGTGACACTTAACACAAGGTTTTCCATAAGAAGTTCAATAGGATAAGTAGGGGTGAGGCATGCCTCGCCCCTATAACATTATAATTCTTTTAGGTCTTTGTGGAGGGTGGTGAGCATATCCTTGGCATCACCAAAAACCATGATCGTATTATCGAAACCGAATAATTCATTTTGAATACCCGCAAACCCGGGATTCATAGTTCGTTTATTTACGATTACTGTACGGGATTTATCCACATCCAAAATAGGCATGCCGTAAATGGGGCTAGATGTATCATGACGGGCAGCGGGGTTAACCACATCATTAGCGCCCAACACAATTGCTACATCACAATCGTCAAATTCAGGATTGATCTCATCCAGGTCTTTTAATTGTTCATAGGGCACATTAGCCTCGGCTAACAGGACATTCATGTGGCCGGGCATACGTCCCGCAACAGGGTGAATAGCATACAATATTTTTTTGCCCATGGATTCCAGTTGATCTGCCACTTCCCGCACGGCGTACTGAGCTTGGGCCACAGCTAATCCATATCCCGGAACGACGATTACTTTGTCCGCCGCATCCAGGATCATGGCTGCTTCTTCAGTGGTGGAAGACTTTACGCTGATCCGTTGGGTTTCATCGCCGGCGGTTTCCTGTTCCAAACCGACAGCGCCAAAGACTACATTCGCCAGTGAGCGGTTCATCCCTTTGCACATAATATTAGTGAGGATCAACCCAGAGGCGCCAACCAAGGCACCGGAGATAATCAGTCCATTATTCATGAGGACAAATCCAGTGGCCGCCGCCGCAATACCTGAATAGGAATTCAAGAGTGAAATCACTACGGGCATATCGGCACCGCCGATGGGAATGGTCAAGGTGATTCCCAGAATTGCAGCCACTATCAGAACTCCATAAAACATATTCATATCCATTGAACTGCCATAGGTTGTATAAATACCCATGGCGACTAGGGCAACCACAAGCAGGCCATTGATCAATTGCTGACCTCCAAATACAATAGGTTTACCACTGACAAATCCTTGGAGTTTACCAAAGGCGATGAAGCTTCCTGTAAAGGTAAGGGTACCGACAAAAACAGAAAGTATAATAATCCCCGTGAGAAATGTGGTTTGTTCAGGGGTTCCATATTTGGAAAAAAATTCTGCCGTTGCCACCAGGGCCGAAGCGCCGCCGCCGAAGCCGTTAAAAATAGCGACCATCTGGGGCATTTGTGTCATTTCCACACGAATGGCGAAGGTGGCGCCAATGATGGTCCCGATGATCATACCCACGGCGATTAATTTAAAATCCAATAATTCAAAAGATACCACTGTAGCCACAATGGCAATCAGCATTCCCACGGAGGCAATGGTATTCCCGCTGCGGGCTGTTTTTGGAGAACTGAGTTTCTTGAGCCCTAGGATAAAGAGAATAGCCGCCAGAACGTAGGCGAGGTTTGTATATCCCATAATCCTACTTCCGCTTGAACATTTTAAGCATACGGTCGGTTACCATAAAACCGCCGACGCAGTTGATGGTAGCAAAGATCACCGCCACAAGGCCGAGCCACGTACCGATTTCACCACTCACTTTGGTAGCAATGATGGCACCCACAATGGCAATTCCTGAAATGGCATTGGAGCCGGACATGAGAGGTGTATGGAGGGTGGGAGGGACTTTGGTAATGATTTCAAACCCGACGAAAATCGCCAGAATAAAAACAGTCAGAATATTAATCATATCCATAATAGATCCTTAAAAATTGTTCACCGCTTCGCGGGTGGGTTCGTGGGTGATTTCACCCTGGTGGGTAAACATGGCACCGGAAATTATTTCATCTTCCAAATCTATAATCAGTTGGCCGTCTTTGACCATATAAGTGACGAAGGTAGATACATTTTTTGCATACAGCTGGGAAGCGTGAACCTGCATTGTTCCAGGCAGATTCAGTGTACCATCAATAATGACGCCTTTATGGTTTATAATTTCACCCCCTTGGGTCAATTCGCAATTGCCGCCGTTTTCGGCAGCTAAATCAATAATAGCTGAGCCCGGTTTCATGTTGTCCACCATATCAGTTGGGATCAAAAGGGGTGCCGGACGTCCCGGTATCAGTGCGGTGGTAATAACCAAATCCGATTTGGCAATATGCTGTTTGATCATTTCCTGCTGGCGTTGTTTATACTCATCAGAAGTTTCTTTCGCATATCCGCCCTCACCGACGCCGTCATTACTTTCTGATTCCACCTCGACAAACTTTGCTCCCAGTGATTCCACTTGTTCTTTTACCTCGGGACGGACATCAAATGTTTCTACCTGGGCACCGAGGCGTTTAGCGGTGGCAATGGCCTGCAAACCGGCTACGCCTGCCCCGAGAATGAGTACTTTGGCCGGCGGGATAGTCCCGGCAGCGGTCATCAATAAGGGCATATAAACGGGGAGATGGGCGGCGCCGATCAATACGGATTTATACCCGGCAATATTGGCTTGGGAACTCAAGGCATCCATACTTTGGGCCAGGGTAGTGCGGGGAATGAGATGCATAGAAAAACAGGTTATTTTTTTTGCACTTAATTTTTTAACCTGTTCCGGACGTTTGGTGGTCTGGAACAGGGAAATATAAATTGACCCTTCCGGCAGGATATCAATTTCTTCTATCGTAGCAGGGGCGACTTTGAGAATGAGGTCAGCCCCACTCAATACACTTGGGGTGTCAGAAATAATTTCTGCACCAGCATCTTGGTAATCCTTATCGCCATAGAATGATGCTGCACCGGCGCCGGATTGAACACGTACCGATAAACCGCTTTTAATCAATTCCTTAACCGTTTTCGGTGTAGCCGCTACGCGGGTTTCCCCGGAAGTTGTCTCCTTTATAACAGCTGCAATCATTAGTTTTCCTGTATATTTTTTTAAACAGCCGGAGAATTTAGGATGCATTCACCCAAAATTTTGCAAACTGATTTCAAGATTTTACCTATCGAATTTCATGGGTAATTTTCTCCATGCGATCTCTTGGTATTATAATTATAGTAGGGTTGTTTTTCTCTGCATGTACCCCAACGATTCACATTGTTGACCGCTATTCTACCCAGGAAAAAAAGACTGTTGAATTGGTGAAGGGTAAAGGAGAGGCGGGGAAAGTAGTAAAACGAATTTTATATTATCCCCGAGGAATGATAAAATCTGAAGTGGGTATAAAACTCGGGAAGAAGGACGGTAAATACATCGGTTACCATCAAACCGGAACGATAGCTGTTCGTGGAAAATATACTGGAAATCTCCAATCGGGAAAGTGGACCTGGACCGGCATGACCGGTATAATAGATTCCGTTCATACATATAACATTGGTGTTCTTAATGGAAAAACCATTTACTATAAAGATGGAGAAATCCATATTCAAAAGAAATATACTGATGGAAAATTGAATGGCAAATTCCTTGAGTTTTATGATAACGGGAATAAAAAAGTTACCGGAAGTTATTTAGAAAATTTGCCACACGGTCAATGGTTGTGGCGAAATGAAGATAAATCCAAGGAGAGGCTTATTCATTTTCGGATGGGTATCAAACATGGGAATATTCGCGTGTGGAATGACGGATTTTTAAATTTGTCTGGAGAATTTAATAATGACCTGAAAACAGGAACATGGCAGTGGTATCAATCAAAAAAGCAGTTAGATTCTCTGGCCACTTATACGAATGGGGTATTAAATGGAGAATTCATGGCTTGGCACAGCAATGGTGAAAAGGCAGTGATCGGAAGTTTCAGGCAGGGAAATCCCCATGGTGAATGGAAGTGGTGGTCGGAAAATGAGAATTTGGATTCCTTGAAAACATATATGAATGGACGCTTAAATGGTCCATCAAAATTTTATCATAAGAATGGCCAATTAAAATTTGCCAAAAACTATAAATTAGATTTTTTGGAAGGAGAGTCACAATCCTATTTTGCTTCCGGGGATATCAAATCAAAAACAACCTATCAATCCGGTGAAAAAAGCGGCCCCTATGAAATCTGGTCCTCAAGCGCACGTCTAGAAGAAAAAGGCAGTTTTTTCGGAAATCATCTCCATGGCCTGGTTCAACGATGGTATTCTACTGGCGTGCCTGCCTCTATTGCCAGTTTTGATCAAGGTGCTCTTGATGGTGTGGTCCAAATTTTCACTTTGTCCAATGCCTTGAAACGCGAATTGTTTTATGAGGAAGGGGCGGAAATCGCCCGCTTCGAATACCACGATAATGGCCGCTTTAAAAGGGTGTTAATCCTGGATGATGGCGAGACGCGGTATGAAAGAAAATGGAACCAATCGGGTATTGAAGAAACAGAAGAAAAATACATCCTCAGGACAAAACTGGACAGTGAATTTTATTTATCAGGATTTTTAAAATATGAGTGTATTTATAAAAATGGGAAAAAGCATGGTATGGAGTGGTGGTTTGATGAGGAACATAAACCAACCAAGGTTAATTTGTATTATTTGGGGAAATCCATTGTTAGTTACGAATTGGTTTATGAAACAAGTGAATAAAGAATTTTAAAAAGTGTAATTTCGCGGCTTATGGAAAAAACAATTATCGATTACATCATGGTTTATGCAACACCAATCGGCACCGTCCTTGTCGGCATTCTTTTAGGGTGGCTGTTTAAGCGGTTCATCCACAGCAGACTGAAAAAGGTTACCGAAAAAACTAAGTGGAAAGGGGATGATGTAGTCTTTGAAGCCATTGAATCTCACATTGTCTTGTGGTTCTTTTTAGCTTCTCTAAATATAGCTTCCAGCAGTATTCCATTTATCAGTGATGAATACATTGGCTATTTGAGTAAAATTATTATTTCCGCTCTGATTCTTTCAGTAACCATGGCCTCATCTCGAATCGGTGTTGGATTACTAAACTTCTGGGCTGAAAGGCAGGGAACTGATTTACCCTCCACAACCATCTTTGTCAACCTGGCGCGGATTATAATTATTTCAATTGGTGTGCTGGTTATTCTCCAATCCCTGGGGATTTCTATTACTCCGCTTCTGACAGCTCTGGGCGTTGGTGGTTTGGCGGTATCATTGGCCCTAAAGGATACGCTAGCCGATTTCTTTGCCGGACTTCATATTCTTCTCTCCCAAAAGGTAAAACCGGGTGATTTTGTTGAAATGGATTCCGGCCATATGGGTTATGTCCAGAATATTACCTGGCGTCATACAACTTTGATGGAAAGAACGAATAATATTGTTACCATTCCAAATTCAAAAATTTCAGCTGCGATTGTTAAAAATTATGACAAGGGTGATCCCAGTTTTTCCATACGTGTGTCTGTAGGCGTTTCTTACAACAGTGACTTAGACCATGTTGTAAAAGTGACGGAAGAGGTGGCCGAAGGTGTTGTTCGGGATGTGGATGGCGCTAAAAAAGATGCACCGCCCATTGTAAGATGTTTTGAATTTGCCGACTCCAGCGTCAACCTTAAGATTTATTTCAGAGGATTGAAATATGGGGATCAGCATCCTATCATTGATGAATTTATCAGACGAATCCATAAACGGTTCAATCAAGAGAATATTGAAATTCCATTCCCGATTCGCACGCTGATTCATAAGAACCAATCCGAATGAAAAACTGGATTATTTTGGGCGCTTCCTTAGCCGCCCTGGCTGTGATCTTGGGCGCGTTCGGCGCTCATGGACTCAAGAGTAAGGTATCACCGGAAGACCTGGCTATTTTCGAAACGGGGGTCCGCTACCACATGTACCATGCCCTGGGACTTATCCTGATCGGCATATTGGGATTTCATTATAATGCAGATATGATCCAACTCCCGGCCGTGCTTTTATCCGTTGGCATCCTAGTATTCTCCGGCAGTCTTTACATCCTCGTATTGACGGGACTGCGGTGGATGGGTGCCATTACACCGATTGGTGGTATTGCTCTTATTGCCGGGTGGGTGATGCTTATTATTAAAATTTGCTCTGCCTAACCTTTCATGAAACCCGGCCAAGATTCTAACCGTCATATTTCGGTATGGACAGCGTCGGCATTTGTTGTATCGTCCATGATTGGGACTGGTGTATTCACCAGTTTAGGGTTTCAACTTCAAGATCTTCAGTCGATATTCCCCTTATTAATGTTATGGATCGTGGGAGGTGTTATGGCACTTTTTGGCGCATTATCCTACAGCGAACTCGCCTCTGCATTACCTCGTTCCGGTGGAGAATATCATTTATTATCAAGAGCAGTTCATCCAGCGCTGGGGTTTACGGGAGGTTTAGTGTCCGCAACGGTGGGGTTTTCCGCACCTGCAGTCCTGGCGGCCATGGCACTGGGAAAATATGTTACTGCTGTATTTCCAATACTGGATTCTATTCAATTAGCAATCATTGCCATAATTGGTTTTCACCTGATTCATGGTTTTTCCTTAAAAGTGGGAACCCGAATCCATAATGGTACAACAGGAATCAAAATCGGGTTAATCATTATATTTATTTTGGCAGGATTTTTTGTTCCGGAACCGCAAAATATTAGCATTTTCCCCAAACCAGGCGATGGTGCTCTGATATTCAGTTCAGGTTTTGCAGTCAGTCTGGTCTGGGTATCCTATGCTTATACGGGCTGGAATTCTACAGCATATATTGCCGGAGAAGTGGTTGATCCGAAGAATAATATTTCCCGTTCATTGTTAATTAGTACCAGTTTTGTAATGTTACTTTATGTTTTACTTAATTATCTCTTTCTGCTTACTGCTCCTATTCATTCCATGGTGGGAGAAGTTGAAGTAGGATACATTTCGGGGGTTAACATTTTTGGGGAAGCAGGTGCCAAGATTGTGGGAATGGGCATAGGGATTTTATTGATATCAACTGTGAGTAGCTATGTCTTCATTGGTCCGCGGATCATGCAGGTGATGGGTGAGGATTATTCGACTCTCAATTTTCTTTCAAAAAGAAATAAGAATGGGATCCCAATGAATGCCTTTTGGATTCAATTTATAATTTCTATGCTATTTATACTTTCATCATCTTTTGAACAGGTACTTCTGTATACAGGCATTGCACTGATTCTAACCACGACTGCCACAGTATCCGGAGTGTATTTTTTAAGAAAACGGGAACCCGATTTAAATAGGCCCTATCGTACCTGGGGTTATCCCTACACACCAGGAATATTCATCCTGCTCAATATCTGGATTATTTATTATACTTTAATGGCTCAACCCCTTGAATCATTTGTGGGATTAGCAATTGTAGGGTTGGGTATTATTATTTATTATTTAAATAAAGGATTTGGAAAGAGGGAACCTAATGCACCTGAAAATCAGACCATTTAACGCAGAAGTCAAAGCCATGTATGAAAACCACGGCCATTTCCACGATGGAGATGCGGGGCTGGATTTATTTGTGATCAATGAACAAACCATTCTGCCCGGGGAGACAACACTTATTCATTTGGAGATCGCCTGTGAACCACATGATGGTCGGCCATATTTGGTCATGCCCCGTTCCAGTATCGCCAAGACGCCCCTTCGACTGTGTAATTCCATTGGCTTGATCGATGGGGGATACCGGGGCGAGATAATGGCTATTGTGGATAATATAAAAGATGAGGCCTATACAGTTGAACCGGGCCAGCGCCTGTTTCAATTGGTGGGGATGGATGGTTCACCCATCCATTTTGAGCTGGTGGATGAGTTGTCCGAAACCACCCGCGGCGAAGGAGGCTTCGGCAGTACGGGGAAATAACCCCATATTACTGTCATCACCCGCCTGTTAGCAGGCGGGCATAACAATTTACATTACTTTTTCCATCAATTTTACTTTGATAGGAATCGTACCAAATTTGGTATCCAAGAAATAAGTCCCATCCAGGCGGTATTTAGCTTTCTTTTTTATTATTGCATCAAAAATAGCTTTTCCCATTACGCTTAGTTTCAAGGCAGCCCTTTCTTCAAATGCAAAATCCCCCTCTTTAGGAATTTTGATTTTCTTTTCATTGTAGAACTTCGAGGCGTGTTTTCCATCGATATATAAATCGAACTCAATCCGGTGAAGGGTTACACCGATCTTGTTAGGATTATTCCCAAAAAAATCAATATCAAGGGACACCTTATTTAGCGATTTAAGCGGATTATAATTAACATTAGTTATTTTATAATCCAGTGTTAGAGGTTTCACCTCTTTTTCAATTGCCTTTTTAGCCTCCTTTTTCGCTGCATTTTTGAGCTTTTTCCCCAAGTTTTTGATTTGGGCGTTCACAGGGGTGCCAATAGGAATAAATCCAATTATTATTAATATGATTAAATACTTTTTCATTGATTTATCCTATTTTAATAAGACCATCTTTCGGGTCTTAACAAAACTCTTAGTCTGAATCTGATAAAAGTAAATCCCTGCGGATACTGGCTGCCCAAAGTTATTTCTGGTATTCCATAAGACGGACTGGTAGCCGGCCGGTATTACTTGGTTTACTAGTTTGACAACTTCACGACCCATCATGTCATAAATAATAAGATTTACATGGGAGTCCTTCGGTAAATCATAGTTAATTGTGGTTATAGGGTTAAATGGATTGGGATAATTTTCATGAAGGGCAAATATTTCAGGTGTTGGTATAATATCGATGGTATGGGTTCCCATTCCTATTAAATCCGTAGCCTGGTCATATAATAAATAATCAACTGTAATATATGATTTTGATTTATTTTTTGAATTAACTCTATGAAAATAACTCTTTGATATAGTACCATTTAATCCGGCAAATACGTTCGTGATTTTACCATTGAAAGTATCCACCTCAGTCAAATACATGGTATTGATATTGGCACTTTCCATATTTCCCGAAATTGAAATATTACTGGGGTCAAAAGAAAAATCAATACTTCCAGTTTGGGTATTTTCAGGAAGATTGATAGTTAAAACATTGTTTTTTAAATCAAATTTAGGTTCTACACCCGAATTCACTAATATCCTACCTGTAGTAGCTGATTTTCTAGACCAATGCCACATTCTAGTAAAGGACATCACATCTCTTAAATCAAATTTTTGATCAGGTATTATTAAGAAATGTGGAAGAGTTCCAGAAACGGGTCCTAATTCAAAATTATAAGACTTATCACTCCAATTTAAAGCAAATACACTTAGATCCTGAACATTAACAAAACCATCATAATTATAATCTCCTAGGATATGTGTTAGATAAATAAACGATGAATCTTTTGCTACATTAAAGGCAAGGTCCGATAATCCGGTAATTAAAAAATGAATACTATCATTGCTTGCCAGTATTTGATTTACCTGTAATTGAATTTTATTTGATTCAGGGAAATCAATAGTTAAATCGATATTTCCAGTATA
>DKQT01000014.1:0-79396 GCA_002471845.1 Fidelibacterota bacterium UBA7301
GTGAGTGTGGCCAAAGTTGCTATGGAAGCAATCATTCGGCAAATCGGTTGGGAGTTAGGTCAATTCGGTATAACTGCTAATGCTGTCCAAGCTGGTATTACCCCTACCCGTGCCTTGACGAAAATTACGGATCGATGGGAAGATTGGGTTGAAGGGACTAAAAAGCGCAATCCTTTGAGACGAACAACAACACCGGAGGACGTAGCAGGGACTATATCAATGCTGTTAAAACCGGAAGCAGACTTTATTAACTGCTCCATTATTTATTGCGATGGGGGCGAACACCGCTCAGGATCGTTTTAGGTTTTGTGATTTAAATGGATTGCAACGATGAGTTAACGAATCGTTGCGAAGAAATGCGTCAGAAGCCGGATTCTTCGAGTTCTGCTCTTTGTTTTATCAGGGTAACCAACTCATAGTGTTCTTTGGTCGGCTGCATTTCAAAGCAGGTTTCCGCTTCTTTTAGCGCATAGTCCCACCACCCCTTTTTAGTATACATTAATGATAGATTGTAATGTGCTCTGCTGAGCGCCTGAAAATCTTCTCTTTTCAGTTCTTTGTGGGAATCAGGATAAAGACGTGTTACTTCCCGAAATTCTAAGATCGCCTCTTCCACCAATCCTTTTTGTGCATACCATTTACCCAGTTTTAAATGTCGTTGGGGGTCATCTTTACACCCACTTAAAATAAACGCAAGAGAAAGAATTAGGACTGTTTTGTTAAGACTAAACTTCATTTTATAATAACAAAATTGCGGTGTGCATCCTCAGAAATCCAAGGAAAACATTTAGAGATTTGCAAATCAAGTTGATGCATGGTGAGGATCCCGAACCAAAAATATAACAATTAACAAACCAACCAGCATAAAAGCGCCCAAAATTCGAAATAGAAAATCCAAACCGGCCGTTTCACTTAAGAATCCACCGGCGGTGATCGCAATCAAAACAAAGGGGCTTAAAATGGTATCGATGAGGGCCATGATCATTTTATTGTCACCTTTTTCACCAGCGAAATCAAAAACCAGTGACAAACCAGCGGGCATAAAAGCACCCTGCGCTGTTCCTAGGAAGAAAAATATACCATAAACCCAAACCATGGACTGGGCCATTAGGGCAGTACCCATAGCCAATACATGGCAAGCAAAACAAAAGGTCATTGCTGCCTTGTGGCCGATTCTATCCCCGATTTGTCCCGCGAGTAAACTGCCAAACCCAAAAGCAGCCAATCGTGCCGCAGTAAGAAGCCCTGCATCACTTACATCAAAATGAAATATATCCCTTGAATAAACGGCATAAAGACTGATGGCAGGGAACTGTGCGGTTAGAAATATGCGACTGTAAATATAACGCCGGAAATTCCGGTTGGTTTTTAGAATCGTTTTTGTTTCCTGGATAAAATCCCCTTTTGTCCGTTTTCTTTGATTGGTTCCGAGGCTTTTCACTTTGAATCCCAAGAAAGAAGAAATACTAATAATGAGGGCAAAAAATAGAATAAGAAAACCCCAACCAAAACTGGCCGGGAAAGGAATCGAACTCCCCAACAGTTTTTTTACCACTATTCCACCAATAAATCCGCCCATACTGTTGCCGATGAATGAAATTCCTAAGAATTTCCCGCGATTATTCCGTTTTGTTACGTGCCTTAAAAAATTAGACCATATGGGAATAACGAACCCAATACCCAATGCATAAAAAATGAAACAGATATAATAAAATATCCAAGCGTGCGGCCCTGTGGGCGCAAAAAAAGCGAAGACAAATCCAGACAGGAAAATAGGGGGCAAAATGGTTAAATGCACTTTGATTGTGGCCGCTTTTACATTTTGCGTATTGCGGGCCATTATGGCGGAGATCAACTGGGGTGCGGCGATAAGAATGGAAAACATTCCGGCAATGGATCCGGCAACACTTATAGGGGCGCCCAAAAGGGTTAGGAACAAAGGTAGGATTGTAGATAGGTCATGGAAAGCAACACCAAACCCGAAGAAAAATTCGTGGATAATGTTGAAAGTTAAATTATGGCGGTGGTCACTGAGACTGAGTCCGGCCACGGCTGTCTTCCCGGGTGAGGAAAATAATTGATCCTAAAAGTAAGGTGGCTCCAAACCATTGGGCAACCGACATTATATTTCCGCTGATGAACCAGTCTAGAGCAACGGCAGATAAAGGCCAGAATAATTCATAGAGGGTCACATGGGAAGCTGGTAAATGGTTGAGTCCATAGTAGTAGATAAACAGGGCCAGCGAACCAGTGCTGACAACAATAAGTACGATATATCCCCAATGGGATATAGTCATTTCTCCTATAGATTCATATTGACCGGTGGAAACAAGTACAGATAAAGTTATCGCTCCTGTAATAGTTAATCTCAGGGATGTGACTGTTTTAAATGACAACCGCTTTAGCGCATATTTCCCTAATACCGTTGAACTTCCCCAACTGAAAGCAGCTAGCAAAGCTAAAAGAGCAGAAATGACGGTTTTATCGTCCCAGTCATTCATAGAACTGGTGCCAAAAGTTACAAGATATCCCCCGGCGATTGCAGTGGTAGCCAAAATCAAAAACTTTGATGTAATCTTTTCTTTCAGGACCACTGCCGCTAAAGCAATGGCAAACACAGGTTGAAATTTTTGCAGGAGGACTACCACCGAAAGATCAATATAATTCACATAACTGAGTGCTTTGGTGTAGAAAAACGTACCCAGTATGCCGCCGCAAACGCTGATCCACAAAACAGAAATCCAACCTCGTTGGTTCAAGGCAGATATCTCCTGCCAACCTTTAATCAAAAAAGGCATAAGCAGGATTGCACCAATCACATGCTCTAATGAAACGATTAGAAATGAAGGCAGTGCAAATAGGTTTTGTCTGAGAAACCCGTCAAAACTCCAAAGGATGGCGGCCAAAATGACAGCAAGGGCCGGAAAGTATTTTTTCATCCGGCGAAATTACACTAAAGATGTTGGCTGGTGAAAACCGTTAAATTGGTTATTAAGTGCGTCAAGCATCCCTCGTGGGGGATGCTTGACGATCACATTATGAATGAATGGAATGAACTGATTCGCCCCACTATTTTTTAGAAATGATTCGCGATGCTCATCATTTCATTCCTTGGTTCAGTCAAAAACTACTTAACTAATTTTAGTATTTTCCCCAGGAAAAAAATAGTACCGGAATGGTTTTCGCGAATGGCAAAAATAAAGGGTCGGTCAATGACAATACTGGGCGGCATTGAGGTTTCACTTATACCTACACTGGTAATGGCGGCCGCTTCTGTTCCCTCTTCATCCACTTTAATATAAGTTTTATGCTTCACTTCGCTGATGTAAAGATTAACAGAGCCGCCAATAGGCATGATGCGGGAAAAATCGGCCCTCCATTCATCGAAGGCAATCTCCATCCCAAGATCGGATAAAATTTCATTCAGCTTTTTTTCATATTCTAACTCGAAACGAGGCATGGTCAGATCGAAACTGGTAGGAGCCAGTTGTACAATCCATTCGGATATTTTTTGGGAAGACAGTCCAGCCATAAATTTATCAATATCTCCATGAGGTAAGAAAATGGTCATTGTAAATAAGGAATCACCATAGGGCAAATCTATAATTGTAGTTTCACTATTCCTGAGTAGCGGAACCGACAAGTCTCGGGTCATCATGGGGAGGGTGGATTCAGAGCCGTCGCCATTATAAAAAGTGCCGTCCCTGGTGTTTTTTGGGTCAAACGGGTAGCGCCAGTCACCCTTGAAATAAATGGCATTAATTAGGTACATGACCATTCCGGTGGGAATTTCTTCAATGATCTTTTTGATCAATTTATTGGTATTATCACTGACCCATTCATTGATCCTATCCACTGCCTTGGGATCACTAAAATTAAGGTCTGCCACCTCTGCGTTAAAATAAATCTGATTGGTTTTAATATATTTCTCATAGACAGGGAGACCTTCTTTATACCAAATAGAATTAGCAATTTTGAATGCTACTTTTGGATCCAGATCAATCAGTAAATTTATAAGACTTTGGTAGGATTCATTAATCTCTGTTTCGGAAAGCCCCGCCAATTCTAGGGTGTTTCTCATGGCTTCGTAAGTGGAATTATTAGCGCCGTTCAGTGTCATTCCCAAAGCCATGGAAATGGAGAGGGGCGAGATGAACAGGTTGCTGTCGGGATCGGCTTCACTCAGGGACTTAAAGACGTTTAAGCCAAAAATATTATCAGAGGAAACGAGTGATTTTTCTGCGGCGGTCAGATTGCGGGGCGGCGGGCGGTTTGCTTCTTTAGGATCGTCACATCCAACGAATGCCAAAGTAAAAATGATTACTAAAACTTTAATCATATTTAAAACAATGCGAGCCCTAATTAATGGGTATTGTTATGGTCAATTGATGAGTGAACAAATATATTTCATTCAGCATGAGTTTCTCTCTCGGCACAATAAGGAAATCAGTATAACCTTCAGATAATAGATTACCGCGGCCACCACCACCACCTGACGAGCACTTGGCTGTCCTGTGCCGAGAGCAAGACTTCCATTATAAAAAAGGTTAAATTTTTCAAATCGTTTGGTCCATCCCCAGGTGATTGTGTGTCTCATAATGGCCCCTTGATACAGAAATTATGCAATATTACATGTAATATAATTATGGATTCAAGGAATTTATCGCATGAGCGCCTTAATCATGGCGCTGTATTTAGCCAGCTGTTCGCTCAATAATTGTACAATAAATGTATGCAGTTCGGCGGCCTTTTCCGGACTCTCCCTGTCGATTGTATTAAAATGGTACTTAGAAAAGAAATAGATCAGGCAATTCGTTTCCGTGATAACGGAAACTGATGCTTCTGAACTAAGATAAAGACTGACTTCACCCACAATTGTTCCGGCGATAATATCAGGGACCAAGCTGGAAGTGTTCGTGTCAGGCACTACGATTCCATTTAGGCTTGGCCCCCAAAAGATGAAAAATCTGCAATATCAATCCCGAATGAGCAAATGGCCATTTCCCACATTTGATTTTCGGGCATATTAAATATAAAGTCCGGAGATGTTTCCTGAACCAGCCAATCTCCGTTTTCGATCTCACGTTCCAGTTGTCCTCCTGACCATCCCGAATGACCAAGGATAAGACGGTTTAAATTGGGTCCCTTTTTTTCTGAAATGTCTTCCAGTGTCTTTTTATGACTCGATATAAAAAAATCATCGGAGATTTTAATTGAATCTTTAGATTGATATATACCACTGTGGAGGACGATACCCCTTTCCACCATCACCGGGCCCCCAAAATAAATTTGATCCACAGAATTTAGTATCCCATCCGTATCGTCATAAAAACTATCAAACAATTGTTTCAAGGTCGGGTCCTTGAATGGTTTATTGACGATCAATCCCATAGCTCCGTCTTTATCATGCTCGCACATGAATATTACAGACCGGTTAAAATAAGGATCCTGCATGTGAGGCATGGAAATGAGGATGTGATTTATAATCGAATTCATGTCCTATGTTATGCAATAGTATGGGTGAATGCCATAAAATTTTATAGAAAAATTCAGTAAATCGTTTTTTGAACAGGCCTAAATAAAGTTGTAAATTCAAGGCCGTCCGAAATCCGCGCAAAATCAAACATAAAATATTCATGACAAAACCAGGGAATAAAATAATTATCAAAGGTGCCCGTCAGCATAATTTGAAAAATGTTGATGTTGAAATTGGCCGTAACCAATTGGTAGTGATCACCGGGCTGTCAGGCTCGGGGAAATCTTCCCTGGCTTTTGATACACTTTATGCTGAAGGCCAGCGGCGGTATGTTGAATCACTTTCTTCTTACGCCCGACAGTTCTTGGGACTTATGGAAAAACCGGATATGGATTATATTGAAGGATTATCCCCGGCTATTTCAATCGAGCAGAAAGCTGCAGCGAGAAATCCAAGGTCAACAGTGGGAACGGTAACAGAAATTCATGATTACCTTCGTCTTCTTTATGCCCATATTGGGAGACCCCATTGCTGGCTATGTGACCGATCAATTCAGCGCCAGACCGTCCAGCAGATTGTGGATACGATTATCAGATTTGGCGAAGGGGCACGAATCTATATTCTGGCACCGGTAGTCCGCGGGCGGAAAGGTCAACATAAGGGCGTATTCGAAGAAGTGCGGAAAGAAGGCTTCCTGCGGGTCCGTGTGAATGGCGTCATCCATACCATTGATGAAAAGCTGAACCTTGAGAAAAATAAAAAACATTCCATCGAAGTAGTGGTGGACCGCCTTGTTTTAGAAGGTGATTTTAAAGAACGCCTGACCGAATCGGTTGAACTGTCATTAAAAATCGGTTCCGGTTTAACTATCGTTCATGAATTGCCCAAGACGGACCACTTATTCAGTGAACATTTTGCCTGCCCCCATTGTGAAGTTTCTATGGAAGAACTTTCCCCCAGGATGTTTTCCTTCAATTCGCCTTACGGTGCTTGTCCCCATTGTGATGGGCTTGGATCTCATATGGAAATTGATCCTGAACTAGTGGTTCCTGATAAAACAAAATCTCTCATCCAGGGAGCTGTTGCACCTTTGGGAGAACAGCCCCGGGGCAATTGGTACGGCAGTATTCTTAAGAGCCTTTCCCGCCACTATAATTTTAATTTTACCACTCCCTGGTACAAACTGGATCGGGGTATCCGGGAGATGTTATTGAGCGGTACCGGCTCAACAAAATTAAAAATGGAATATTCGTCTGAGCGCTGGAGTGGCACTTACACAGGCGGGTGGGAAGGGACTATCCCCAATTTGATGCGCCGGTACAAGCAAACCAAGTCTAACCATATCCGCGATTGGATCGAGCAGTTTATGAGTATGCGCCCTTGTCCAGAATGTAACGGTTCCCGCCTAAAGGAAGAATCGCGGGCCGTAACCATCGGCAAGGTCAGTTTGGGAGAATTGTCCTCTTATTCCATCAAAAATACGAAGGAATTTTTTAAGTCCCTCAAATTAGGAAAAACTGATGCCACCATTGCCCATCAGATTTTAAAAGAAGTCCAGGAGCGCTTGAGCTTCTTGATTGATGTAGGACTAGATTATTTGACACTTGACCGTTCAGCAGCTACCCTTTCCGGCGGTGAAGCACAGCGGATTAGGCTGGCCACCCAAATAGGCAGCCAATTGGTGGGTGTTCTATATATTTTGGATGAACCTTCAATCGGGCTCCACCCACGGGATAATGGACGTCTTTTGAATTCCCTTAAGAAACTAAGAGATTTGGGGAATTCAATCATCGTTGTAGAACACGATAAAGAAACAATGGAATCGGCGGATCAACTTATTGACCTTGGCCCCGGTGCCGGTGAGCATGGCGGTGAAGTTGTTTTTTCCGGCGCGCCAAAGAAAATATTAACAGCGAAAAAATCTATTACCGGCCAATACCTATCAGGGAAAAAAGCAATTCCCATACCATCTAATCGCCGGAACGGAAATGGAAAAATCCTTACCTTGAAGGGGGCCAAGGGAAATAATTTAAAGCAGATTGAAGTATCATTCCCTCTGGGAAAAATGATAGTGGTAACAGGTGTGAGCGGGTCCGGGAAAAGTACTCTTCTAAATGAAACTATTTTCCCAATTTTGTCCAAAGAATTAAATGGCGCACGGGCTTACCCCTTGCCTCACGAATCTGTGAAAGGATTGGAATATCTGGATAAGGTAATTGAAATTGATCAGAAGCCCATCGGCCGAACACCCCGATCTAATCCAGCCACATATACAGGTGTATTCACTTTTATTCGGGATTTATTTGCCCAGCTTCCAGAGTCCAAGATTAGAGGTTATAAACCGGGACGTTTCTCTTTTAATGTAAGGGGCGGCCGCTGTGAATCCTGTGAAGGTGACGGTATTATTAAAATTGAAATGAACTTTCTTCCCGATGTTTATGTCACTTGCGAAGTTTGTAAGGGAGCCCGTTATAATCGTGAAACACTGGAAATAAAATACAAAGGCAAAAACGTTGCAGACGTGTTGTGCATGTCTGTAGAAGAAGCAACAGACTTCTTTAAAAACATTCCACAAGTAATGAAAAAACTTGTTACCCTGAATGATGTGGGGCTGGGGTATATCCGCTTGGGACAGCAGGCGACTACATTGTCAGGCGGGGAAGCACAGCGCATTAAATTGGCCACAGAATTATCGCGAGCCTCCAGGGATAAAACATTTTATATCCTTGATGAACCCACCACGGGCCTGCATTTTGAGGATGTGAATTTATTGTTGGCTGTCCTGCAAAGATTGGTTGATCGCGGCAATACAGTCGTGGTTATTGAACATAATTTGGATGTAATTAAAAGTGCCGACTGGATTGTGGACTTAGGTCCCGAAGGCGGCGAAGAGGGAGGCCAGCTCATATTCTCCGGCACGCCGGAAGAATTGTCCTTGCATGAAAGTTCTTATACAGGATCATTTTTGAAAACCACATTGAATGGAAAATTGAATAAAGCATGAATTCGCCAAAGGAACTGAAACAATTTTATCCCCATTGGGAGGTGACCAAAGATCTTATTGATCAATGTATAGATATTATGCTGAATTTGCGCCAGAGCGGCCATCCCGGCGGATCCCGCTCCAAGGTCCACGGCATGGTGACTACTCTTCTTTCCGGCGCCATGCGCTGGGATATCCGTGATGCTGGAAAGCGTTTCGGTGATCGTTATGTATTGGTGGCGGGCCACGCCAATCCTGTGGTGTATGCAACACTGGCAGTTTTGAATGAGACCCTTAGAATAAAGTATCGCCAGACCGGTAATGTCAAATACCAGCATTTCAAAGGGGAAGAATTCCAACTGGTTTGGGAAGATCTGTTAACCCTCCGCAGGAATGGAGGCTTGCCGGGCCATGCAGAAATGGAGGGGAAAACCCTTTTCTTTAAATTTAACACCGGTCCCAGCGGTCACGGTTCGCCCGCCGCCGCTGGAGAAGCATTGGCGTTAAAACTGGCCAATACACCGGAAGTCAAAGTATTTGCTTTTGAAGGAGAAGGCGGTTTCACAGCCGGCGCATCCCACGAAACGATTAACTCTGCTTGGGGTCTGGGATTGGGCAATTTGATTTATTTTATGGATTGGAATGATTTCGGGATTGATGCCCGCCCTTTCAGCTCCATTATGTATGGCACACCGGAAGACTGGTTTGGTTCCCACGGCTGGCATGTGGAAGGCACTATAAATGGTGAGGACTGGGGCGAACTCACCGAAGCCTACCACAGGCTTTTGGTTGAAAACGCGGACCCAAACATTCCAAAAATAATTTATGGTCAATCACGAAAAGGAAGAGGATATTATAAATATGATTATGCCAGTCACGGTTCCGCCCATAAACGAAATTCTGATTTATTCTGGCAGACTAAACAGGACTTCGCTGAAAAATATAATGTGGATTTTGATGGGTTTGGATCAATAGCACCGGATTCCTGGGACGGGCAAGTTGACCAAGCACGCGCCTTATTCAACAATGTTTTTTCTGTTATGGAATCGAGCCAGCCTTTGGTGGATTATTTAGCGGATACGCTCACCTCTGTGGGCGATTCAATCCCGGAGAAAATTGATGGGTGTAAAATCACGGTTAAGAATCCCGCCAAGGATAAGTCACTATTTGATGTAAACAACCTTCCCGATGATTTATTTGTGGCGCCGGGTGAGAAAGCGCCTAACCGGGTCGGTTTTTCAAAATATGCCAGTTATATTAATTCAAGGTCAATTGAAAAATATGGCCGTCCATTAGTAATTGCTATGAGCGCAGATTTAGCTGATTCAACTAATATCTCTGGTTTTGCCAAAGGATTTGATGGCTCTCCCGATCTTGGATTTTTTGATAAAGAAACCAATACGGAAAGTCCCCTTATGCCCCAGGGAATTACGGAATTTACCAATTCTGGTATGCTGGCGGGATTGGCCACGGTGAACCTGAATGAAGATCCTTATGCTGAATTCAACGGATTTTTTGGTGCCATGAGTACCTATGGCTCTTTCAGTTATTTAAAATATGGACCGGTAAGATTGTTCAGTCAGGTAGCTCAAGATTCTAACTTGAAGGTTGGTAAAATGATCTGGGTGGTAGGCCACTCTGGGCCCGAAACCGCAGAGGATAGCCGTACCCATTTCGGGATTTTCGCACCGGGTGTAACTCAACTATTACCCGATGGTCATATTATTAATATTCACCCTTGGGAGCATAATGAAGTAGCCCCTGCGCTGGCGGCGGCATTGGCTACCGATGTGGCGGTTGTTGCGGTTCATTTAACACGTCCACCGATTGAAATTCCTGATCGTGAAGCATTGGGAATGGCATCTCATATGGATGCAGCAAATGGTGCTTACATCATTAAAGATTACGATGAATCAAAACCAGAAGAAGGCCTTGTTATCATCCGCGGAACCAGCAGCATTAGTTCATTGATGAAAATATTGCCGAAAATAAAATCGGAAGGGCCTAATGTAAAAATTGTTGCTTCAATTTCATGGGAACTGTTCCAGCGCCAATCAGAGGATTATCGCCAAAGTATTATCGCGGACCGTGAATGGATGGATGCCATGATCATTACCAATGGTGCCCGCCGCTTGATGCATAAATGGATCGCCAACCGCGTTGTGGAAGAATATAGTATGAGTCCCGATTTTGACAATCGCTGGCGAACCGGCGGTTCATTGGATGAAATTATCGCTGAATCGCAACTTGATCCGGCCAGTATTTGGAATGGAATTAAAAAATTTGCGGATACAAGAGATAAGCGGTTGGATTCAGTTCGGACTTCCATTCCTGAATAAATCACAAAAATTTGACGACCCCCCCTTCATTTTTGTACCTTCCAACCCCGATAATGCGCATTTTATTTCTATTTGAGCAAAAATTTGACTGAAATCCATATAACTGATCCACAGCCTTTCGAAGATGATCTTGTCGTTGAGAAGTCCCTCCGCCCCAGTCAGATGGATGAATTCATCGGCCAAAAGGATGTGGTAGATAGTCTAAAACTGTATATAGAAGCGGCAAAAAAACGTAACGAAGCGCTGGATCATGTGCTTTTATTTGGTCCGCCGGGACTGGGCAAAACAACCTTGTCCAATATTATTGCCAAAGAATTGGGTGTGAATGTAAAACAAACTTCCGGACCCGTTTTGGAGAGAGCGGGTGACTTGGCAGGTGTGCTTACAAATCTTGTCTCCCGAGACGTGTTTTTTGTAGATGAAATTCACCGTCTGAATTCGGTGGTGGAAGAATATCTTTATTCCGCTATGGAAGACTACCGGATTGAAATTATGATTGATAAGGGCCCCAGCGCTCGTAGCGTTCAGCTCAATATTGAACCGTTCACATTGGTGGGCGCCACCACCCGTTTGGGGAATTTGACCTCTCCCCTTCGCGATCGGTTTGGTGTAGTGTTGCGGGTAGATTACTATGAACCCCAAGATTTATTTCAAATAGTTATCCGTTCGGCAAAAATACTGGAAGTGGATATTGATGAAGAAGGTGCCATGGAAATTGCCCGGAGGTCCAGAGGAACGCCTAGAATTGCAAACCGGATTTTGAGAAGAACCCGTGATTATGCCCAAGTCAAGGCAGAAGGAAAAATCACCCGGGAAGTTGCTAAGGATTCCCTCACATCCCTGGGGATTGACGTACACGGATTGGACGATATGGATCGTACAATTCTGGCAGCCTTAATTGACAAATTCAATGGGGGCCCAGTGGGTGTAAACTCGTTGTCCGTGGCAGTGAGCGAAGATGTAGCTACCATCGAAGATGTATATGAACCCTATTTGATTAAAGAAGGATTTATACAGCGGACTAATCGCGGCCGTATTGCCCAGGAACAGGCTTATATGCTTTTAGGTAGAACAATTACAGAAAAACAACAAAGGTTATTTGAATGATTCAAAAGAAGAAAAAATGGAAACTGGCGGATTTTGATTATCCACTGCCGGAAAAATATATTGCCCAATATCCGGCAAAAAGACGTGATTTATCCAAACTGATGGTTATCCATAAGGATACCGGTAAAATTGAACATAAAATATTTTCTAACTTCCCGGAATACTTGCGCCGGAATGATTTGGTAATTATGAATAATACCAAAGTATTTCCCGCAAGGCTCTATGCCAACAAAGATCGTACTGAAGCAAAAGTTGAAGTCTTTCTGTTGCGTGAATTAGAAAATGACCTTTGGGAAGTTATGGTTCGCCCAGCACGGAAAGTGCGTATTGGGAATAAACTCATGTTTACTAAAAATGTTTATTGTGATGTAATTGACAATACCATATCAGGTGGTCGGGTCGTTCGCTTTGAATACGAAGGTGAAAACATTTATGATGTAATTGACCGTGTCGGCATTTCTCCTTTACCGCCATACATTAAACGTGAATCAGAGCCAAAGGATAAAATTCGCTACCAGACCGTATTTGCAGAAGAACGGGGCGCTGTGGCTGCACCTACAGCAGGGCTCCATTTCACTGAGGGTTTGATAAATCGTATCCATAAAAAAGGTGCTAAGACAGCATTTACTACACTTCATATTGGTTTAGGTACGTTTCGGCCTGTACAGGTGGAGGATCTAAATCGCCATCAAATGGATTCGGAATATTTTGAAGTGAACCCAAAAACTGCAATGTCCATTAATGAAACGAAGAAAAAACGCCGTCGGGTTATTGCCGTAGGTACTTCTACCGTGAGATCCCTTGAAACAGTCGCTGTTTCAGGATTTCAAGTTTCTCCCAAACGGGGTTGGACAGACAAATTTATTTATCCGCCCTATGACTTTAAAATGGTGGAGGGCATTATTACCAACTTTCATCAGCCTAAAAGTACATTACTAATGATGATTTCTGCTTTTTCTCACCGTGATTTAATCATGAAAGCATACCGTGAAGCAAAGAAAAACGATTATCGTTTCTTGAGTTATGGTGATGCAATGATGATTATATAAATTTCAAGGGGGAGAAATAAAATGAAAATTACTGCCGTTATTCCAGCGGCCGGGAGCGGAGAACGCTTCGGGGGGAAAAAACAGCTTAAAAGAATGGGGAATCGCCCACTACTGTTTCATACACTTCAGGCGTTTGTTCGATTGGTACTGATCAACGAAATTGTGGTTGTTGTACAAAAAGAAGATGTTAGACAGATAGAACGGGAACTGAAATCCATAATTTCATCTAAACAAATAAAGGTAGTTGCCGGTGGGACCACTCGCCAGATTTCAGTCCATAATGGATTAACTGTTGCCCACGAATCCTCTGAACTAATCTGTGTTCATGATGCTGTACGTCCATTTGTCACAGAAGCACTGATAGAAAAAGCAGTAAATGCCTGCAGTGAACATGATGGCGTAATTGTGGCCCAGCCCTCTACCGATACAATCAAAAAGGTTATGGATGACCAGATTTTAGAAACACTTCCAAGGGAGATAATATGGCGGGCTCAAACACCCCAGGTATTTTCTAAATCAGCATTGCGGGAGGCCTTAGAACTAGCTGAAGCAGAAAATATCCAGGGGACGGATGAAGCATCCTTGCTGGAACGAATTGGTTATCAGGTGGGATATGTTGAAGGATCATCCTTGAATATGAAGATTACAACAGAAGAGGACTGGATATTTGCCGAAACAATTTACAATAGTTTAAAAAATGATTAAAACAGGTCTTGGCTACGACGTTCACCAATTGACTGAGGGAGAAAAACTTATCCTTGGCGGGGTGCAAATCCCCAGCGAAGTTGGCGCAATTGGCCACTCTGACGGTGACGTGTTGGTTCATGCCATCGTTGATGCCCTGCTTGGGGCCGCCAATCTTGGCGATATCGGTAAGTTTTTTCCCAGCGAGAATGAACAATGGAAAAATGCGGACAGTCTTCACTTTCTATCGGTGGCCGGAGAAAAAGTGCGGGGTGCAGGGTTTGAGATTAACCATATTGATTCGGTTATCATCCTCCAAAAACCGAAATTGTCCGGGTTCATCCCCGAAATGGAATATAAGATCGCCTATACCTTGCAACTGGATGAAGCACAGGTTTCGGTTAAAGCGACTTCCACAGACCATCTAGGATATATCGGCGCAGGCAAAGGAATTGCTGCCCAAGCCATTGCAACAATAGAAGGGTAACAATGGGCATACAATGCCCATCTAATTCAAAAGTTAACATCGGCCTGAAAGTCTTGAACCAACGGGACGACGGATACCATAATATATATACAGCCTACCAGGAATTGGATTTTGGGGATTCAATTACAATTGAAAAAAATGATATTGGCTGTTCAATTACCACCAACGTGGATTGGGTTCCAACTGATGAAACCAACATTTGCTACAAAGCCTATACGGCATTAAAAACAAATCATTCCCATCTGGGTGGTGTGTCGATCCACATAGGAAAAAATATACCGATTGGCAGTGGATTGGGCGGCGGATCTGCTAACGCCGCCGCCGTTTTAAAGGGGGTTAATTGGTTATATGATTTGGGCGTCTCGTCAAATGATCTTGAAGGAATCGGCGCAACTATTGGGGCTGATGTCCCCTTCTTTATTAATGGTGGCACTCAACTGGGTGAAGGAATCGGCGATCAACTTACTCCCCTTTCTAAGACGCTGGATGGCACCTTTTTACTGGTCATCCCGGATATATCCATCAGTACGGAGTGGGCTTATGGCGCCGTTAAAAATAAATTGAATTCAGATGATGAAATGCCTAATTTCGCGGGCTTTTTCAGTGGGGAAAATTCCTCACTTGAGATTTTTGAGAATGATTTTGAACGGATCGTGATTCCAGCATATCCGGAGATTGGCGCCATTAAACAGAAATTGCTTGAGTTGGGCGCCCGGTTTGTCAGTCTGTCGGGCAGTGGCTCGACTGTGTATGGGATTTTTGACGAAGACGCTTCTGCCAAAGAAGCTGAGTTATTCTTCCGCCCCTCACATCAGACCATTCTGGCAAATCCCACTTAATTTCCCAATACTTTTAGAATCACTCCGAAAACACTCAATACTGTTAAATATTGGGGCGTCGTCTAACGGTAGGACACCGGGTTTTGGTCCCGGCAGTCGGGGTTCAAGTCCCTGCGCCCCAGCAGAAAGTATCATTATGGACGAACATTTAAAAATATTCACTGGTCGTAGCAACCCTGTTCTTGCACAAAAGGTTGCTGAATCTTTAAACAAGGAATTAGGTCAATTGACGATCAAGAACTTTGCCGATGGTGAATTGTGGATCAAGTTTGAAGAAAATATCCGCGGCAGTGATGTATTTATCATTCAGTCTACCAACAGTCCGGCAGAGAATATTATGGAATTAGTGCTTATTATTGATGCCGCTGTACGTGCGTCAGCAAATACAGTAACAGCAGTTGTGCCCTATTTTGGATACGGTCGCCAAGACAGAAAAGATACACCACGTGTACCGATTTCATCCAGAGTAATGGTGGATTTATTCACGACCACAGGAGCTGATCGCATTATTACCATGGATCTCCACTCAACACAAATTCAGGGATTTGCCACCATTCCGTTTGACCATTTATACAGCCGTATGGTTCTGCTGGATGCAATCAATGCTTTGGGATTGGATCCGGAGAATACTGCTGTGTTGGCTCCGGATGTGGGCTCGGCGCGGATGAGCCAATCCTATGCCAAAAGGTTAGGTATGCACTTTGCCTTGATCGACAAACGACGTTATGCCCCCAATAAAGCAGAAGTCATGCATCTAATTGGCGATTTAAAGGGGAAAGATGTCCTTATCATTGACGATATGATTGACACGGCCGGGACCACGGTGAATGCGGCCAATGCCGCCAAAGAAAACGGAGCAGCCAGCGTAACCGCTGTGGCTACCCACGCGCTTTTGTCGGGGACGGCAATGGATCGAATTAAAGAATCTGCCATAAAAAAAATAATTGTTACAGATACTGTGGAAATCCCGAATAACAAGAAATTAGATAATATGGAAATTGTAACTGTGGCACAGGTATTTGGAGAAGCAATTCAACGCGTTTATGACGGCGAATCAGTTAGCGCCCTATTCGAATTTTAATTAGAGGTAAGCAAAATGGCATCCTATTATAAACTACCTATAGAAGTACGCCCTGGAATCGGAACAGGTTCTGCCCGTGAAATAAGAAGAAATGGAAGAATTCCCGCAAACTATTACTATCATGGTGAAGCAAATCAAAACCTGGTAATTGATAAAAAAGCATTTTTGCATGCAATTCATTCAGGCCAGCATGTATTTGAAATCGAGCTCAATGGAGAAACAGTTTATGCCATGATCAAAGATGCGCAATACCATCCCGTAACTGAAGAAGTTATTCATGTTGATCTTATGCGCGTTCGCCGGACAGAGAAAATGACTTTCTCAATTCCACTGGTATTTGAAGGTGAAGCCCCAGGAATGAACGAAGGTGGAATCGTGACCCATGTAGCAACGGCAATTGATATTGAATGTTATCCCACTGATGTTCCTGAAAGTATTACTGTAGATATTTCAGGATTGGAAATGAACAGTACAATAACCTTAGAAGAAATCACCTTGCCGGCCGATGTGTCTCTTGTTTCTCCCGAGGATACAACTATTGCTACTTGTAACCCGCCGAAAGCTGAAATTGAGCCTGAACCTGAAGAAATTGAAGGTGAAGAAGGTGAAGAAGGCGAAGAAGTTGAAGGTGAAGAAGGTGAAGCAGCAGAGGGTGAGGGCGATGAAAAATCTGCTAAAGGATCTGATCAGGAAGCATCTCCAGAGAAATCATGATTGCCTTTATAGGGCTCGGAAATCCAGGCAATGAATATGCAGATACAAAACACAATGCTGGCTTCTGGGTGGTGGACGAATTAGTCCGCCGCTGGAAGATCAATTTTAAACCTGGCAAAGGTGAATATCTCTATGCCCATGAATCCAGAAGGAATGTTCTCCTGGTGAAGCCGACTACCGGCATGAATGTGAGCGGCATTGCAGTAAAGGATATTTTAAATAACTGGAATGTAAACTTGAAAGAACTCCATGTGATTGTAGATGATGTAGATCTCCCCTTGGGGAAATTGCGTATTCGTCCCCAAGGTGGTGATGGTTGTCACCGCGGGATGGAATCAGTGATCTATCACTTGGGAAACACCAAATTTCCCCGCTTGAGATATGGGATCGCCACGGATGATAAATTGCGTCCGGCAGAAAAATATGTATTGAAATCCTTTCGCAAAAAGGATCAGGTATTAGCTGACGAAATGGTTGTCAAAACCGCCGATGCTACAGAGTCAATCCTGCGCAATGGACTTGCTAATTCTATGAATAAATTTAATTCTTAAACTGAAAAAAGTAGGAAATACAAAAGAAAATGTTATCATTTGAATCACTAGTAATTGGTGCCGGTATTCTTGCTATGCTGTATGCCTTTTGGAAAACAAGCTGGATCAGCAAACAGGATCAGGGGACCGAAAAAATGGAAAGAATTGGGGCCAATATTGCTGATGGTGCCATGTCATTTTTAAAAGCGGAATACCGCGTTTTAGCTGTTTTTGTTGTAACCGTTGCCGTCTTGCTAGGTTTTGCCAATGCTGGGAATACCGAATCTAGTGCACTGGTGGCTCTTTCCTTTGTCACTGGTGCTTTAGCATCCGGGTTGGCCGGATTTTTGGGCATGCGCGTTGCTACCAAAGCCAATAACCGGACCACCCATGCTGCTAGGACAGGATTGGCTCCGGCTTTGAATGTGGCTTTCACCGGCGGTTCTGTAATGGGACTCTCTGTTGTTGGGCTGGGTGTAATCGGGCTGGGCGCATTGTTTGCCTTTTACCAATCTTATTTCGAAGGTGATTATGCCCGCATCCTGACTGTGATTTCAGGATTTTCACTGGGCGCTTCCTCGATTGCATTGTTTGCCCGTGTAGGCGGCGGTATTTATACAAAGGCTGCGGATGTCGGCGCAGACTTGGTGGGTAAAGTTGAGGCAGGTATTCCGGAAGATCATCCGCTGAACCCAGCAACTATTGCAGATAATGTTGGCGACAATGTAGGTGACGTTGCTGGTATGGGTGCTGACCTGTTTGAATCCTATGTAGGTTCCATTATCGGATCCATGGTTTTAGGTGCAAGTATACTGGTTGCTGGAGTATTCGATCTGAGTTTTGTAATACTACCCTTATTGATTGCTGCATCGGGTATTGTTGTCTCTATCGTGGGGACTTTCATGGTTTCCGTAAAAGAAGGGGGCGACCCGCAGAAAGCATTGAATATTGGTGAATTTGGTTCATCTGCTATCATGATAGGTGTTATGTATTACTTGATCACCAACTTCCTCCCCGGTTCTTTTGTTTTGAATGGCGTTGAATATTCCAGCCTCGGCGTATTCTGGGCTGCAACTATTGGGCTCGCAGCAGGACTGGGTATCGGCATGATCACCGAGCATTATACAGGTACACATACCAGTCCGACCGAATCAATTACGCGCCAATCTTTTACCGGTCCGGCGACAAATATTATTGCTGGCCTGGGTGTTGGGATGCAATCCACGGCAGTGCCCATAATTATTATTGCTGCAGGCATAATGGGCGCTTACCACTTTGCAGGTCTCTATGGGATCGCCATGGCAGCCCTAGGGATGCTGGCCAATACTGGTATCCAATTGGCTGTGGATGCGTATGGCCCCATTTCTGATAACGCCGGGGGTATTGCTGAAATGGCTGGACTCCCCAGTGAAGTTCGGGTTCGCACTGATAAGTTGGATGCCGTTGGGAATACCACAGCCGCCATTGGGAAAGGATTTGCTATTGGATCGGCAGCCTTAACAGCCCTGGCCCTGTTCGCCGCCTTCAGGACCACTGTTTATAATATTCGTTTAGGCGAAGGATTATCTGAATTGGATTCTGTTGTTGCAATTGACGTCACTAATGCCGGAGTCATGGCCGGACTGTTTGTTGGGGCTATGCTGCCTTTTGTTTTCTCATCCATGGCAATGGGTGCTGTGGGTCGGGCGGCGATGGCCATGATCGAAGAAGTGCGCCGCCAGTTTAAATCCATTCCTGAGCTGACCGCTGCCCTTGCCGTCATGAAAAAATATGGTGAAAATGATGAATGGTCCGAAGAAGATAAAAAAACTTTTGAAGCAGCCGACGGAAAAGCTGAATACGGTAAATGTGTGGAAATTTCCACACAATCCGCCATTAAAGAAATGCTACTGCCGGGACTGTTGGCAATCCTGACACCTGTTGCTGTGGGATTTGTATTTGGCGCAGAGATACTGGGCGGCCTGCTGGCCGGTGTGACTGTGTCCGGGGTACTGATGGCCATATTTCAATCCAATGCAGGCGGTGCTTGGGATAATGCCAAGAAGATGATTGAAGAAGGCATCGAAGTAGATGGCGTATCCTATGGTAAGGGATCTGAAGCCCATAAAGCAGCAGTGGTGGGTGATACAGTGGGTGATCCATTTAAGGATACCTCCGGCCCCTCTCTCAATATTTTAATTAAACTTATGTCCGTGGTATCTCTGGTGATTGCACCATTGATTGCCTAAAGATTAAGGAGTCCTATATGAGATACTACGAAAGTCTCTATATTATTAACCCAAATTATGAGCAGGATCGTCTTGATGAAGTTATAAAGATGATTGCCGAGAAAGTGGGGGAATATGGTTTTTCGATTATTAACCAACATGTGTGGGGGAAAAAACGATTAGCTTATTCGATCCAGAAGCATAAATATGGTACATTTGTTCAGCTCCATTTTGAAACAGAAACTGTTGAAAACTTAGACCGTTTCGAGCGCTTTATGATTTTGCAAAAACCAATTCTACGGAATCAAACGGTAGTACTGGAAACACGTCCTGAGATTAAAGTTGATGAAGAGCCGGTCCATGACGAAACAATTGAAACACCGGCAGAAACGCCTCAAGTTGAAGGAGATATAAAAGAAGAACCTTTTTTAGAGTCTGCTCTTGAGGATGCGGTCGAAACAAAAGAAATTTCTGAAGAAGAAACCATTGGAGGAATAAACGCAGAATCAGAATCTAATGAAGAAGTATCTGCGGAAACTGCTGAAGAACAAATAGTTGAAGCAAAAGAAACAGAAGAAGTTCAGGAGTAAATTATGGCATTTCAGAGTAGAAAAAAATTCTGTTATTTTAAAGAAAATGGCATTACCGAAATTGATTATAAGGATGTGAAATTGCTAAGAAGGTTTGTTACCGATCAAGGCAAGATCATGCCCCGCCGCATTACGGGAACCAGTGCAAAAATGCACCGCAAACTAGTCCGCGCCATTAAACAGGCCCGCAATATTGCCTTGATGCCTTACACCAATGTGAGTACAGAGGGTTAACCATGGAAATTATTTTATTACAAGATGTGGAAACACTGGGCTCTGCCGGTGACATTATTGCCGTAAAACCAGGGTATGCTAGGAACTTTCTGTTCCCTCGGGGGTTGGCTGTACGTTCATCCAAGCGGAACCGGGCTCTAGCTGATGAAAAGAAAAAAGTGGCTAAAGTGCGAGCCTTGCGTGAAGCGCAGGCTTATGAAGAATTGATGACAAACCTAAAGAAAACTGAAATTACCATCGAAGTTCAAGTGGGTGGTGAAGACCGTTTGTTTGGCTCCGTCACCAGTCAGGACATTCATAAGGCCTTAGCAGAAAAAGGAATTGAGGTGAACCGCCACGCCATTGTTTTGAAAGAACCGATCAAAGCACTGGGCATTTATGATGTGCCGGTGGAGATCACCAAAGGATTAAACCAGGAAGTGAAAGTTTACGTCATCCAAGCTTAAGATAATCCAAAAAATATGAAGCCCCTACAGGATATCTATTCGGTGGGGGTTTTTTATTTGAGGTAGATTCCGCCGATATGATTCAGCGATCAATAAAATATTTCGCCCTACTTTTTCTTTTTTGGATGACCTTCTTTGCCACAGACCGCCTCCTGTTTCTTTTGTATAACCTGGATGGAGAAGGCCTCTCTACGATCCAAATGATTGAACCTTTTTGGTTTGCCCTGAGGCTGGATATTTCAGCAGCTTGCTATATGATCCTGCCAATATTCCTGGTATGGCTCGTGGGCCTTTTTATACCGCTTCATGATCTAAGGAAAATCATGAAAATATATTTCTGGATCATTGTTCCGCTCATGGCCTTTGTTACGGTTGTTAACCTGGAAATATTCAAAGAGTGGAACCACCAGGTGAACCGGGATGTATTTGATTATTTAAAATATCCTCAGGAAACTTTGGCCTCCACCCGTAACTCCCCATGGATATTGTTACTCAGCTTATCGGGACTTATCTGTTTTGTATATTTGAGGTGGGGCTTAAAGATCTTGGAAATGAACTGGGACTTTTCCCGCGTCGCTTCTGGTTTTAACGTTCGCAAAGTCGGGATGAGTTTAGTCAAATGCTTGGCGGCATTTTTGATCTTTGCAATTGGGGCGCGAGGAGGAACGCAGCTTTCACCCATCAACCAGAGTTTTGTATTGTACTCCTCCAACCCCACATTAAATGCTGCCACTGTGAATACGGCCTGGAATCTTTTTTACAGTTATTCCATTAATGAGAGAAAAAATCCTTATACCTTTTTTAATAAAGATGAAGTTGTTGAAATTTTAAAAGCCATTGAAACGGATCAAACAAATGCTCCCAAAATATTTTCAACGGAAAAACCCAACATCGTTTTAGTTGTTTTGGAAGGCGCTGTTGCCGAGTTATTTTCGAAAATGGGGGGTCAGAATAATTTAACACCCAACATGGACCGCCTGATCGATAGCAGTCTTTTATTTGATAAAATATATGCCACGGAAAAGCGAACGGACCGGGGTCTTGTTTCCATATTGAGCGGTTACCCTTCCCTGCCTGGGCTTTCCATTGTGAAACAGCCCCACCGGTCGGGAACGCTTCCCTTTTTGCCAAAACAGCTTCGGGGGGTAGGCTATGGAACCACTTTTATTTACGGGGGAGAATCAGAGTTCGCGAATATTAAGTCTTACCTCATGCGCGCCGGGTTTAACCGAATCATTGATAAAAATGATTTTAACGCGAAAGATATGAATTCCAAGTGGGGTGCCCACGACCATATTGTCTTTGACCGGACCTTGCTCGAATTGGAAAAAATGGAGCAGCCCTTTTTCACCACCATTTTGACCCTTTCCAGCCATGAACCTTTTGACATCCCTATAGAAGGGGCCTACCAGGGGAATGATCGCCAGACACTGTATAAAAATTCTATTATTTATTTGGATAAGGCGGTGGGATCATTTTTGGAAAAAGCCGGGCGCGAGCCCTATATTGATAACACTATATTTGTATTTATTTCGGATCACGGATTCAGGGTTGGGGATGCGATCAACTGGTATCCTCGGCGGCACCGTATTCCTCTTTTCATATATGGAATACCACTTAAAAATGAGTGGAGAGGTAAAACTATTTCCCAAATTGGAAGCCAGACGGACCTGGCCAAAACGATATTGAACCAGTTTGCCCTCAATTCGGATGAATTCACTTTTTCCAAAGACTTGATGACGGGAAATGAGGGGTTTGCTTTTTATACGTTTAATGAAGGATTTGGTTGGATAGATAAGAACCAAAAAGTTGTGTATGACCACCAGTTAAAAACAGTAACTTTTTTAAATGATACAACGTCCCATAACTTGAATGAACCCTTGTTCAAACTGGGGAAAGCTTATCTTCAAAACTCATTCCGGGACTTTATTGACAGGGAGTGAACATGTACGCTGACGTTTCATTTCCCATTTCCAGTTACCAGACTTTTACTTATGAAATTCCAGACCCATTATTAAAAAAGGTATCGGTGGGTATGCGTGTCAACGCCGCTTTTGGACCTCGAAAGATCCAGGGAATCGTTGTAGACATAAAGACAAAACCGGGATTTGCAGGACGGATCAAACCCATTGATTCACTGGTGGATGATCAGCCCGTGTTAGATACCCATCTATGGAAGCTCATCAATTGGCTTTCGGATTATTACTGCATACCTTTGGGAGTGGCGGCCAGGGTAGCCCTCCCTGCAAACCTATCTACCCGCTATAAACCCCAAAAACGGACAATGGTCAAGGCCATTGGTTCAATTTCAGAATTGCTGGCCCGGGCTAAAGCACAGGTTTCTGTTTTGGAATACCTTATTTCAGAAAAGGACTTTGTTTCAACGCGGGCCTTAAGCGATTTGGCTTCCAACCCATTGGATGTGTGCCGAAAGCTGGCAGAAAAGGGATTGGTGGAAATAAAGGAAGAAGACATTTTGCCGGACCTGTCCGGCTTTGCTTTTAAACCTATCCATAAAAAAATTCGTTTTTCAAATGACCAGAATAAAGCAGTAGGGGAAATCTACAGTTCCCTGGATAAAAATGAATTCACACCATTTCTGCTCCATGGCGTTACAGGAAGCGGAAAAACTGAAATTTATATTGAAGCGGCCCGGCATGCCTTGAGCCAGGATAAAACAGTAATCATGCTCCTGCCGGAAATTTCCCTAACACCCCAAATCGCCGGCAGGTTTTGCGCCGCTTTCGGGGATGCGGTAGCCTTATGGCATTCAAAGTTGAGCCAGACTGCCCGGGCCTGGACGTGGAAAAAGATTTGCGCCGGGGATTATAAAGTGGTGGTCGGCGCCCGCTCGGCCGTTTTTGCGCCTCTAAAGAACCTGGGCTTGATCGTGGTGGATGAAGAGCAGGAAAGTTCCTACAAACAAGAATCTCCGGACCCGCGCTACCATGCTAGAGATGTATCCCTGGTGCGGGGAAAGATTCATAATGCGGCTATTGTTCTCGCTAGCGCCACCCCCAGCCTCGAATCCTATTATAACCATATCTATGGAAAATTTGAGTATATACACCTGCCGGAACGCTTTGGGGGTGCCAAATATCCCCATGTCCATGTAGTTAATATGATTAAAGAATCGGAAGAAACAGAAATATATGGTGGCGTATTCTCCCGGATTTTATTGGAAAAGATCGCTGATCGACTGGGGAAAAAAGAACAGGTGATTATTCTCCATAACCGTCGGGGATTCGCACCTGTTTTGCGTTGTGATGATTGCGGCGAAGTGATCATGTGCCCCCATTGCCAAGTGGCATTAACCTATCACCGGACGGGAAAATTCCTCCAGTGCCATTTTTGCGATCACCTGGAAAGATCACTGCCATCCACATGTCAGGAATGCCAAAGTTTCAATCTTCAACTGGCGGGTACTGGTACTCAAAAAGTGGAGGACAAGCTCATTGAAAAATTCCCGGAAGCCAAAATAGAACGTCTCGATGTAGATACAGCCAGGTCCGGGATAAATATTACAGATGTGCTGCAAAATTTTTCCAATGGAAAGATTGATATTTTATTGGGGACACAGATGATCGCTAAGGGTTTGGATTTTGCCAATGCCACTCTGGTGGGAATTGTTAATGGAGATACGGGGCTTTATCTACCGGACTTCAGGGCGGGAGAACGTGTCTTCCAGTTGATCTACCAGGCAGCAGGGAGATCGGGGCGGGGCCGGATCCCGGGCGAAGTAGTTGTCCAAACCTATAACCCGGAGAACCCCGTCATTAAATGTGCTACACAGCTGGACCTGAAAAAATATTACAACATTTGCTTGGATGAACGGCAGGCTTTGGATTACCCTCCTTTCAGTTGGATGGTCCGCCTGGAAGTTTCAGGTGAAAATAAAAGTGCCGTAGAAAAAACGTCCATGGTTCTGGGGAGCAAATTAAAACGGACAGCTAAAGGGATAACACTTTTAGGTCCGGCGTTCTGCTACCGTGAAAGGCTGCGAAACCAGTATCGGATGCAGGCTGTGTTGAAGTCCAGGAAAGAAACAGACCCCAATGGAACAAAGCTCCACCGGTTTTTCAAATCCACCATCCAAGATGAAAAGTCTTTCAAACTGCCGGGGAACGTGCGCTTGATCATTGATGTTAACCCTGTATCCTTGTTATGAATAGAATTTTCTTCATTATCAGCGCATTGGTATCCTTCAGCCTTGCTCAAACCACTTACCCGGGATTAAACGCATGGACCCATGGACAAACGGTGGGACTGGCCGGCGGAGGATATTTGTTTGCAAACCAGAATGAATTTCGGAATCCGGCCATGTTGCCCGATTCCACACGGCATTTTAAGATTAATATGGTGAAATATCCGGCAGGGATCAGCGGGCAATCCATCATTATAAATGGACAAAGAGCCCAGCACCGGTTTGGAATAAAAGCAAATCGTTTGAATTACGGCCAGTTTGACGGGCGGGATTTGAACAATAATACCACCGGGGATTATTCAGCCGGTGACATCCATATCCAGGCTGCATATGGCAAAGCATTCAATTCTGGCCGTTTTGTATTTGGGATCAGCGGCGGTTTTTTTATGAGCGCTATTGAGAATGAAAAAGCAAATGTATTCACACTTTCACCAGGGATTATCTTTCATTCACGGATCGTTAAGACCGGGCTCAGCCTGCAAAATTACGGCACTGTTCTCAAATCTTATTCAAACGTTTCGTCCCGGCTGCCCTCAGTTGTTATTGCATCCTTTTCCCGGGGTATCTCTGGCCTACCATTGATCTTTGAGGTTGATTATATCCACTCCACTAATGGTCAAGATTCGAACTTTATTTTATCAAGCCTTTTGTATTTAAAAAATGGCTTGATTATAAAAAGTGGTACCTCACTGCATAAAAAAGGACAAATAACGGAAGTTTCATTTTTGAATAATATTTTTGCCGATATGGGAATGGGTATTTCCTATGAGTATGAAGATATTTTATTTGATCTGAATACATACACATACGGCCCTGGTGGTTTTGTTTTTGCTATGGGTTTGTCTGTTCGCTATTGATAGGCTGGCTAATAATTTAAAGCAGACATGTTTATATATTCATAGAATTCGTAAAAACTATAAGTCAAACTGTCCTTTTAAGAAAAATATTTATGTTATAATTTCAATATTAATTAAAAAATAGGAGAACACATATGTTTGACAATCGGGATATACAGATTCTTGAAATTCTACAAAACAATGGCCGTTCCACCGCCAGTGATATTTCTAAAGAGGTGGATTTATCCATTCCAGCAGTTGGAGAACGTATTAAAAAGTTAACAGAGAAGGGACTAATTGAGCGATTTTCTGCTATACTTAATTATAAAAATGCAGGATTGGATTTAGCAGCTTTTGTATTTATTGTAAGTGAACATTCAGACCATTATAATGAATTTGTAAATAAGGCCAATGAAAGTAAGGCGGTGATAGAATGCCATTCCATTACCGGTGGCGGTTCTCATATTTTAAAAATTCGTGTGAAAAATTCTCAGGCCCTGGAGGACCTCCTGTATGAAATACAGAATTGGCCCGGCGTATCCCGCACACAGTCCAATGTTGTTCTTTCTTCCTATAAAGAATCCACCAATATTGACTTAAAAATATTAAAGGAATTGCACAATATAACTTAATTAATAATGAATGCTTTGTATTTACTTAAAAACATTAGTAAACTAAACCTATGTAATTAACCCGCAGTAGGAAACATCATTTCTTGTGTTCGGCGTTAACTTTTAATTGAGGGAATGAATGATGAAATACTTTAAGCCCATTTACATTATGGCCCTCCTCACGGGTGGTTTGGTCATGGCGGATTCAAGTGAGGCAGCCCTTTTTACAGTAAACAATACCTGGATGCTGGTTTCCACCATTCTCGTGTTCATTATGCACTTGGGTTTTGCCACCTTGGAATCAGGGCTAACTCGGGCAAAGAATACAGTTAACATTTTATTTAAGAATGTATCTATCATTGCCATTGGGTTGCTTACCTACGCCATCTGCGGATTTAACCTCATGTATCCCGGAGAGTTTTCTTTGGGGGGGGTTTTCGGTTTTGCAGGATGGGGAATTTCAGTCCCCCAGGGTGCAGCGGGATTGGTGGAATATGCTGATGGCGCTTATACTTATTTCACGGATTTCATTTTCCAGGCCATGTTTGCCGCAACGGCTGCAACCATTGTTTCCGGTGCTGTGGCAGAGAGAGTGAAGTTGGGGAGTTTTCTTATTTTCTCTACTCTGTATGTGGCTTTCATTTATCCCATTGCCGGTTCCTGGAAGTGGGGTGCAGGTTGGTTGGATCAAATAGGATTCTATGATTTTGCCGGTTCCACGCTGGTTCACAGCGTTGGTGGATGGGCCGCCCTGGTAGGGGCCGTAGTTTTAGGCCCGCGCATTGGGAAATACGGCCGAAACGGCAAAGGGACTATTCCCATCATGGGGCATAGTATGCCCTTGGCCACCATTGGTGTTTTTCTCCTTTGGTTTGGCTGGTACGGGTTTAATGGTGGTTCAGTGCTTTCAGCGGATCCGGGCCCCGTATCCTTCGTATTCGTTACCACCACTTTGGCCGCCGCCGCCGGTGTCATTGGCGCCATGACACTTTCATGGACAATATCCAAAAAACCGGATTTATCCATGGTGTTGAACGGATCTTTAGCAGGGCTGGTTGGCATTACAGCCGGGGCTGATGTCATCAGCCCCATGAATGCAGTTATAGTGGGTTATATTGCAGGATTGCTGGTTGTATCATCGGTCATGTTTTTTGACCGTTTGAAAATAGATGATCCTGTGGGTGCTGTTTCCGTTCATTTGACCTGTGGAATATGGGGTACCCTGGCTGTGGGGATATTTAGTCCGGAACACCAGTTCTTAACTCAATTGATAGGTGTGGGTGCTTATGGTCTTTTTTGTTTTGTTTCTGCCCTTGGACTTTTTTACGGAATTAAGACTGCGATTGGGTTGCGCGTAAGCGAGCAGGAAGAATTAGGTGGGTTGGACCTGGGTGAACACGAAATGGAAGCCTATGCTGGTTTTCAGATTTTCACTGTAGAATAAATCAAGTAGGGAGAAAAAATGAAATTGATTATTGCTATCATTCAACCGGAAGAATTACCTGCGATTAAAGAGGAACTCTTAAAGCACCAAATTTACAAATTCACTATTACAAATGCCAAAGGCCAGGGGAAGGAAATCCCGGTCCAAGAAGTATACCGCGGCATTTCCCATGAAATAACACTATTAAATAAAGTGAGACTGGAAATCGCAGTGAATGATGAATACGTGGATGCGGTGATTGATGCTATTACCCTGGTGGCAAAACACGAAGGAGATAAGGGCCGCGGAAAGATATTTATTTTACCGATTGAAGAATGTATTCGCATCAGAACAGGTGAAAAAGGTTCCACAGCAATTGGGTAATAATGTATATTGCGCCTTGTATTTCCTTGAGAAAACTAAGAAATTCTTTAAAAATATAGGGAATACAGGCACATTACATTAAATAGTAATAAATAATTAAAGGAGAAAAAATGGGATTAATTAAAGCTGAATATATCTGGATTGACGGCCACAAGCCAACTGCAAAACTTCGGTCTAAAACTAAAATCATTGATGGATCAATCTCTTCAGTAGAGGATATTCCCACATGGGGCTTTGATGGTTCCAGCACTATGCAGGCAGAAGGCACTGATAGTGACTGTATGCTGAAGCCAGTCTATTTTCTTCCAGATCCTATTCGTGGTGGCGATGATATTTTGGTCATGAATGAAGTTTGTCTCCCTGATGGTACTGTTCATGAGTCCAATACACGAGCAAAACTGGTAGAAATTGCAGAAAAGTATAAAGATGAAGAATCATGGTTTGGCATTGAACAGGAATACACATTTTTTGTAGGCCGTTCACCGCTAGGTTGGCCAGAAGGTGGTTATCCTGCGCCCCAAGGCCCATTTTACTGCGGTGTTGGCGCAGATGAAGTATTTGGCCGTGATATAGTGGAAGATCACATGGAAGCTTGTTTGGAAGCTGGTATCACCTTTTCCGGAATAAATGCAGAAGTCATGCCCGGCCAGTGGGAATTCCAAGTGGGGCCGGTGGGTGCTACAGATGCTGGCGATCAGCTTTGGCTGGCGCGCTGGCTCCTTTATCGCATTGCCGAAGAATACGGTGTAAATGCCACACTACACCCTAAACCAGTAAAAGGCGATTGGAATGGTGCCGGAGCACATACAAATTTTAGCACTAAAGCCATGCGTGAAAACGGAGGTATTAAAGTAGTTGAAGCTGCCTGCGAGGCTCTTGGGGAAAAACATGAAGAACATATTGCTGTTTATGGCGCCCATAACGAAGAAAGATTAACCGGGCTCCATGAAACTTGTTCCATTCATGAATTTCGATATGCTGTGAGCGATCGTGGGGCGTCCATTCGCATACCTATGGCAACAGTAAATGCTGGTCACGGATATTTGGAAGACCGACGTCCATCAGCTAATATGGATCCCTATCAGGTCTGTGCAGCACTGATTGAAACATGTTGTTCTTGAGCTAACTTGCCATAAAATGAACCTAACGGAAGGCCTCGAATTGAGGCCTTCTTCTTTTCCAATATTTCCGTAAACTCCCGACGGAAAAGAATCTACTAAACCATGAAATCATTCCTAAAATTGATTCTTCCACTTTTTCTTTTAAATGCTTGTGTTAAAAAGGAAGAAGGAACAAACACAACATGGCAGGTAGTTCAAGATGAAATTTTGACACCTCAATGTGCCAATTGTCATATGAGCGGGACAGCTATTATGAAACAATCTGGATTGGATTTGAGCAAGGGCAATGCCTATGGTGCCATGGTAGCTGTTTCCCCAAAAAACATTTCAGCGAAGGAAGATGGATTGGTGATCGTCAGTAATGAAGGTGGGCTTAAAGGTCTTGGGAAAAGTTTCCTGTGGGAAAAGATCAATGCCTACGACCGTGAGCATTATTTGGAAAATCATCCGGATTATGGTCAAATGATGCCGCCGGGAGAAAGTTTCTTAACCGATGGGCAGTTACAATTTGTAAGGGCATGGATTGAAGCCAGGGCGCCTGAGGAGGGTATTGTAGCGGATGAAGAATTATTAGCTGATTCTAATCGTTATGTATCCAGGGCTTTCAAGCCGTTGAACCCTCCTGAAAACGGGTTTCAACTTCACCTAGGTCCTTTCGAGGTTCAACCAAATTTTGAGCGGGAATTTTTCCATTATACCGATACTAAATTATCGGAAGACGTATACGTTAACCGCATTCAGATTGAAATGCGTCCTGGCAGTCACCATTTTATTATGTATTCATTTGAGAAAGACACCAAAACAGGTGAATTGCCTGTCTTTGGTGTCGATCGGGAGTTGAGAGACCCTGATGGTGCTATCCATACACCCACCTTTCTGACTATATTTAACCATCAATTTTTTGGTGGAACCCAGTGGCCCCGGCTTGATTATAAAATGCCCCCGGGGGTTGCCTTGCGATTACCCTCAAAATTTGGATTAGATCAAAATACACACTATGTAAACAGGACAGATTCAGTGATGATCGGTGAAGTTTTTTCAAATATCCATACCATAAATAAGTCTGATGTCCAACACGTGGCAGAGTTGTTTTCAATGTCCCATATGAATTTCAGCCTACCACCTAAAAAAATAACAACACTTACACGAACATTTAACGTATCGAAAAGAATAAAGATTGGACAGGTTTTTTCACAAGCCCATGAGAAAATGACCGAGTTTGTGGTGAAAATATCAGGCGGATCACGTGCTGGTGAAATTATTTATTGGACAGATGATTGGGCACATCCACCCATATTGCAATTTGACCCCCTAATTGAATTAAATCCTGGTGAAGGCTTAACACTCATTGCGACTTATGATAATCCAACAGATAAAACTGTAACATTTGGGTTTTTATCTACCGATGAAATGATGATCCTTTTTGGTTGGTATTACCAATAAGCGATTAATTTCTCTTTGCAGATCAAGAAGCCAACCCAATATTTATGTTAAACAAAAATATAAAAATATTGATGCTGGTCACTTTTTTCTGTGTGGAAATAATCCAGGCCCAAAATAGTTATCCAATCATTTTGGTTCACGGTTTTATGGGTTGGGGCCGGGATGAAATGGGTTCCTATCGTTATTGGGGCGGTAAATTTGATTTAGAACAATATTTAAGGGACCAAGAGTATACTGTTTTTACTGCAAGCGTTGGCCCTGTATCTTCAAATTGGGATCGCGCTGTTGAACTGTATTATCAAATTAAGGGAGGCCAAGTAGATTATGGCAGGGACCATTCTGAACTATTTGACCTAATTCAAAAACCGAAGGAAAAATCCTTTCCTGGTCTATATCCGCAATGGGATGAAGCACATCCAGTACATTTGGTCGGCCATAGTATGGGGGGACAGACAATTAGGATGCTGGATTATCTGCTGAGAACATCTATCAAAGATTCTTCAGGCGTCGTAGAACAAAGTCAACTTTTAGGAGACATTCACACTGGTTGGATTAAATCCATTACATCGCTCTCTACACCCCATAATGGAACAACTTTATCCGACATTGTAACAACTGGAATTCCTTTTTTACAGGATTTTATTGCTGTGGGTGCGGTGTCAGGAAATTCATTTTATAATTTTGATCTTCAACAATGGGGATTTAGAAAAATGGACGGTGAATCTTGGGGAGATTATTTCAGACGTATGAAGGATCACCCTGCATGGGGGACAAAAAATATGGTTGCTTGGGACGCAAGCGTTGAAGGTGCACGTCAAATGAATACATTTTGTACCGCAAACCCCATTATTTATTATTTTTCTTATGTAACCAGCAATACAATCTTGGATTCCAGTTCATACCGCCATATACCGGAAAAAAGTATGACCTTTATCATTAGGGCAAATGCGCGGCTTATGGGAATGAAGAAGGCATTTTATGCTGATGGATCATCAACAGATTCTACTTGGTATGAGAACGATGGCATCGTAAATAAAGTATCGATGTATGGGCCAACAAGCGGTGCTAATGGCCCAGATCCAATAACTATTTACAGAAAGGATGAACTGCTTATACCAGGCCAGTGGTATGTAATGGGAGAATATCGGTCTGACCACAGGAAGTTTGTCGGTCACAGTTTGAAGCAAAGTGAAATGGATTCCTTAAAAATAATATATTCCGATCACATGGCTTTGCTCTGGACATTACCGGAATAGAAGTATACCGGATGATTAATATAAAAGATTTTTCTACATTAGAGTTAAGAATAGGTACAATTGAAAAAGTTGAACCTTTTCCCGAAGCAAAAAAGGCGGCCTATAAACTATGTATTAATTTTGGTTCCCATGGAAAAAAGTGGTCCAGCGCACAGATTATAAAAAATTATTCATTAAAAGAATTAAAAGGTCTCCAGATTCTGGCAGCAATGAATCTGGGGGATAAAAAAATTGGCCCATTCACATCGGAGGTTCTTGTTATGGGCGCTGAAGACCGAAATGGAAATATCGTGCTTTTAGAACCAGAACGTGAAATTCAAAATGGATCTAAAGCCAGTTAATAAACTTGACCGGAATACTATATATTTGTAATATACAAATATGGAAATTGGAGAACTACTAAAGCAATTCCTTATTGACCTCCAGGCTTTGTTCCGCACTAGGACAAAAAATTTAAATCTAACCCTGCCCCAAATTATGTTAATATCTTCTATTCCAACTGATGGAATTGATATGACTTCCCTTTCACAGCGAATTGGTGTGGACAATAGCACTTTAACACGGTTGATTGGGGTGCTGGCGAAAAATCGATTTGTTCAAAAAAACAATAATCCTCTGGATGGAAGGTCAACGCTGGTGTCCTTGACCGAATCGGGGGAGGAATTGCAGCTGACCATTGAAACTGAAATCGATAGATTCGGATCTGAATTGTTTCATCAAATACCTATTGAAGACCAAGAAGAAATGAAAGAAATCCTGTCTTCATTTCATTGGATTGTGTCAAAATACAGGTTAAATCAATAAATATGTATTATACAAATATATCTAGTATAATTCTCAATTGGTATGATCAAAATAAACGTAATCTGCCTTGGAGATTGTCTCAGGATCCTTACAAAATATGGCTCTCAGAAGTTATGCTACAGCAAACACGGGTGGAAACAGTTATCCCATATTATGAAAATTGGTTAAATCATCACCCTACTTTAGGCTCTGTTGTGGATGCAGAACTGGATAGTCTTTTAAAAATATGGGAGGGGTTAGGTTATTATTCGCGCTGTAGAAATTTTTATTCTGCGGTTAAAAAGGTTCAAAAGGAATATGGCGGCGTTATCCCGGATGATTTTGTAGCTTTTAGATCCCTTCCAGGAGTGGGAGAATATATTGCCGGGGCAGTGATGTCCATTGCCTTTGAAAAACCCTTTGTCGCGTTAGATGGGAACCTGAGCCGGGTTATGTTCAGAATATTGGGGATTAAAAGAAAATCCAATAGAAATAAAGGTAGAGTCAAAAAACATCTAACAGAGTTGGTAGGAATAACCAGGCCTGGGGATATCAACCAGGCTTTGATGGATTTGGGAAGTTCCCTATGCCGGTCTAAAGTAGCCGAATGTGCTCAATGCCCATTGAATATTTCCTGTAAAGCATTTCAATCCGGCAATTCATTGGGCTATCCTGAAAAAACTTCCGTAAAGCAAATCCCCGTGAAAAAGATTGCCGCCGCCTTGTTTGAAAATGAGAATAAGATATTAATATCAAAACGTCCTGAGCAGGGTCTTTTGGGAGGACTATGGGAATTACCCAACGCAGAAATTGGATATGGAAAATCACCTGAAGAGTCCTTGTCAGCTAATTTGCATAAACAATTTGGGTTTGAGGTAAAAGTTGGGAATAATATGGGAAAGATCAATCATGCATTTACCCATTTCAAAATGAATGTTTCTCTATATCGATGCAGTTTAGGAAACACAAGTATTTCAGAACCAAAAGCAAAGTGGGTTTCCAAGGCAGAATTGCAGCATTATGCCTTTTCTAAGGCAAATCATAAACTTTTTGGACTGATGACAAAAAAGAATGTTTAGAATAATTCTATCCCTCATTCTCTGGCCCATTTGGGTAATGATGTTTTTACTCGGTACTCTGATCTATTCAGTTTCAATTATTTTCTTTCCCGCCGACCGGCTCCATCCCTTGGCAAGGGTTTTGGCTAGATTATTAATGCTGTTCGGCGGACAATGGTTTCAGGTAAGGGGCAATGCGCCCGATCCGAAAAATGGCCCATATTTATACATGATGAACCACGAATCCCTTTTTGATGGGTTTATGATGGTGGCAGGGATTCGCCATTATTTTACGGGGGTGGGTGCTGTAGAACAATTTTCCTACCCTATCTGGGGATATCTGGTAAAAAAATATGGCGTAATCCCAATCATCAGGCAGCAATTGGATAATGCTATATCCAGTCTTGTGAAGGTAGAAGAAGCAATCGGGAGAGGTGTATCCATGATGATCGCTCCAGAAGGCACACGTACACTCACAGGGAAGTTGAGTCCGTTTAAAAAAGGTCCCTTCCATGTAGCAAAAAATACAGGTATTACCATAATTCCTGTTGGTTTGTTAGGTGCCTACAAGGCAAAAAATAAAAATGACTGGCGGATCAAGCCCAGCGTTTTAACTACCGTTTTTGGCGACCCCATTAAAGAGGAAGATTATAAACACCTGACCCTGGATGAGTTGCGAGATTTGATTAAAGAAAAAATAACAGAATTAATAGACGGATAATTACCGGATTAACTTTTACTACAAAAATGATAACCTATTATATAACACTCAGGTTTCTGCATTTTATGGGTATGGCGGCTTGGTTTGGGACTGCTTTAACGGTCTCAATTATATGGTCCAAAAAGCAAATTGATGAAAAAGAATTAATTCTGAATCTTATTACAAAAGTAGAAATTCCTGCTTCCTTTTTTATTCCATTAACAGGTGTATTGATGATGATTGACCAAACCCATTGGTTTCAGGTGGGATGGCTGCAAATAAAAATTCTGATCGGGTTGGCAGCTGTTGTCTTTAGTCACATATCCCGGGCAAAATTAATTCACGGTGATATGGACGATGAATATGTTAGCCGAAAATTCAGTTTATACCGCAATCTATGCCTTTTAAACTTATTTCTTGTTATTATAATTGTAGGATACAAATAACTTATTGAGGTTTTGTTTTTTAGGATTGATCTTCTTGGTAGCTGAACAAAAACCACATGAATATTCATCAATTCAATGGGTTGATTTATCATTATTAAAAAAATCGGGGGTTGATCTTACAGTACTTAAAGGCTGGGATCGGAGTGATAATAAAGTTGAATTGTCTAAAGCTTACAACAAAGAATCGAAAGTTTTAATACTTTCCTTTTTTGCAGAATGGTGTCCTAATTGTCATTATGAAGCAACCAAATTAAGGCAGTTGTATTCCGATTATAAATCATTTGGTCTAAGCTTGGTTCTGATCATGAATTATTCTAATAAGGAAAAGTCACTTGCATTCGTGAGAAAATATGGCTTGAACATGCCTCAGCTTTTCGGTGACCTAGATGAAAAAGATGAAGATAAAAGAAACAATACTAAATTTTTTCAATTCCGGAAAATCCTTGGGGATAGGCGGGAATGGGGGGCCCCTTTTTATATTATTATTGAAAAAGAAAAGTCTGAAAAATTTGGTATTGTAAAGGGTGAATTAATCGAGAAAGAAATAAAAACCTATATTACCAATGCGCTTTTGGCAGGTAGTTTAGTGGAGAAATAATTTAAGTAATTCCAGATTTGGCCAAGGCAAATTTCCAACGCTTTATTTTCTCCCTCTTTAATTTTTGATTCATCACGGGCTTATGGCTAACATCGGTTTCTAATTTTATGTTGGGCCATTTTCCTGATTGTAATTTTTTCAATAGTGTATGGACACCAAGTGCTGTGCGATCTTTCATAATACTATGGTTAACAGTTATTCCGGTTAGATCAGATATAAACTGAAGTAAAGGGGGTCTTCCCCCACCGCCACTGACAATCACTTTTTCCGGTAAGGAATCCAAATGTGTTTGGGCTAAAGTCCAGATATCATTTACCAGAAATCCGATTGATTCCATACCTGCACGTATAATCTCATTGGGTAAATCTTCTCCATATCCTTCTGAAACCGGTTTAAGATGATCGGTCCAGTACGGGGCAGCAATCCCTTGAGATGCTGGGATAAAAACGCCTTCGGTTCGTGTGTGTTCACATCTTTTGTGCCACCGCATTTCCTTATGGGGAATTCCTAATTCTTCTTCCAGCTGATAGAAAAGCGAATTGCATGCATTGATTGTACCTTCAAGTAAATAATGCCTTTCTGAACCATCTGAAAAAAGGACACTGCTGATTAATCCATCCACATGTGCGGTATCTTGTCCCGCATTGATCTGAATGGACCCTGAAGTACCAAAGTTCATAGCCACAGAACCGGGCGCATAGCCTCCTTGGCCAATCAAAGCCGCCTGCTGATCGCCAATGATAACGCGAAGTGGAAATTTTAGACCGTTAATATCAAGCGATCCAAAATCATAGGTAGAAGGCACTAGTTTAGGAAGATAATCTGGTAAAGCACCGAATAAATCCAGTAGGGTCTGATCCCACTGGCAAGTATTCAAATTCATCATGAGGAAGCGGGAAGCTATTGTCTCGTCAACTAGGCAGTTACCGGTTAAATGTTGGGTTAGAAAAGCACTAATGGTGCCAAATACTACAGTGCCTTCTTTTACTTTTTTCTTTAATCGTTTAGAATGGTTTACCAGATGGGCAAATTTTGGTCCACCAAAATGGGCATTTAGGGGTGCACCAGTTTTTTTAAAAATGGTTTTCGAATGACGTTTTGTTTGATTTACAATATTGGTGGCACGGCTATCCTGCCAACTCAAGGCTGGTGTAAGGGGCTTTAATGTCTTTCGATCCCAGAATAAAAAGGTAGATCTTTGAAACGCAAACCCTGCAGCAGATATTTGTATATTTTTAGTGCGGGAAAAATTAACAGCCTGACCCATTAATTTTTTACAAGTATGGGCTATGGACAAAGCATCTACTTCCACATGTTTGGGTTTTGGGTGTCTTAAAGAATGCTTTTCACGTGTTTTAAAAACAACATGATCTAAGAAATTAAATAAAAATACTTTTGTGGAAGAAGTTCCCAGGTCAATCACCAAGGTAGCTTGCTTTTTTGCTGGGGGCAAATCAGCCGGTGACAGTTACGTCGTAAATTTCTTCAAATTGTTCCGTTTTGATCATTCGGATAGCGTCCCAAGTCAGTTTGGTGCAAACCTTAGCGCAGATTTGGCAGCCTATACATTCATTATGACGCACTTGGACTGGAGGAATGGGAATCCCGTATTTTTCAGATGGAACAGGTTCAATGCAGTCAACAGGACAAAAAGGCACACAAACTTGACATCCAGTGCAATTATCTTCATCAACTACAGCTATCAGTTTTGGTTTCTTTTTCTTGTAATTAACTTTTTCTGCCGGGGCTGGGACTGTTTTGTAATGATCGTAGGTTGTGTTCTTAGCCATAAAAATTTGTCACATTAAGAATATGAAAGTTAATGGGATTTGTTTTTGATCACCAAAAGCCTTTTTATCTAATATAAAAAGTGGTTTAATTTTAACAACACTTTGAAAACATATTTAATAGGAGAAAATAATGACCTACATTATAGCTGAGCCATGTGTCGGTACTTGCGATACAGCTTGTGTGGAAGTTTGTCCAGTCGATTGTATTCATCCAACCAAGGATGAATGGGATGAAAAGGGATACGATGAAAGTAATTTAGATGATAAACTGCTATACATTGATCCTGAAGAATGTATTGACTGTGGTGCATGCGAACCTGAATGTCCCGTGGAAGCCATTTTTGAGGAAAGTGAAGTTCCGGAAGAGTGGAATAAATACATTAAAATTAATTACGACTACTTTGGACGTGAATATTCAGGGTAAGAATTAATTAATAAACTTTAATAAAACGGCTGTTGTTATCAATGGCCGTTTTTTTTGTTCCCTATGGATAAAAATCAAATACTTGAACTGCTAAAATCTATTAATCATCCCGGATTTAGCCGAGACATTGTTTCTTTTGGCATGGTAGAGAATATTTTGGTGGAAGGTGATAATGTTAATGTCATCCTAAAGATTACCACCCAACAGGAAGAAAAAAAGACTGCCGTCGTCAAGGAAGTGACGAAGGTGTTGGAGAAAACCGAAGCATTTAAAAATGTAAATGTATCAGTGAGTGCAGGAGCCGCCTCGACACAGCCCGGGACCGCCCCCCAAGCCCCCTCTCAACAACCCCCCTCACCCCTGGATGGAATCAAACATGTGATTGCCGTAGCCAGTGGAAAGGGCGGTGTGGGAAAATCCACCGTTGCTGCCAACCTGGCCTTTTCACTTCAAAATGCCGGGTATTCCGTGGGTCTTTTGGATTTGGATATTTACGGCCCTTCCCTGCCCATCATTTTGGGGATTAACGAGCAGCCCGAACTGACTCAGGATCGGAAACTGGTTCCTTTGGATCATAAAGGGATGAAGATAATGAGTTTTGGGTTTATCAGCGGTAACCAAACACCCGTGATTTGGCGCGGCCCCTTGGTGGCCCGCATGACAGAGCAGTTTTTCCGCGATGTGGTTTGGGGAGAGTTGGATTATCTAGTTTTAGACCTACCACCCGGCACAGGAGACGTCCAATTGACTCTTACCCAAAAATTAAAAATTGACGGAGCTGTAATTGTCACCACACCCCAAGATATTGCCCTGGCGGATGTTCGGAAAGGTGCTGATATGTTCAAAAAAGTTCAGACCCCCGTCTTAGGTGTCATCGAAAACATGGCCGGATTATTCCTTGAGGGAAAAGTGGAGAATGGTGGCAAAGTTTCCATTGAAGGGCAAAATGTGGATGTGGATGTAGAGGGGCGGTTTGCCATCCGGATAGATCTTTTCAAACGGGGTGGTGGTCAGTCAGAAAGTGAAAGGTTGAATGTACCCCTTCTGGGAGAAATTCCTTTGGCCCAGGAAATTATGGAAGCCACCGACGCAGGCGAACCCATTACCATCAAGAATCCTGAAGCTCATGTATCCAAAATATATAAATCCATTGTAGAGAAGGTTGTAAATGTCCTGAACTGATGTTCAATTATTTCACTGAAATTATTGCGCTCATATTCTTGGGATTCGCCATTGTTTATCCCTGTTTTCTATGGATAGTCCCCCGCAAAAAAATAGACGGCGGGTTTTATCGCTTTAACCTGGGGATGTGTTGCATCGTCGGAGCTTTGGGAGCGATTGCTTTTCATTTTCTCAATCCGGATATCGTATCCGAAAGTTATGTCTGGCTTTGGTTTGGCGCTTTTATGCTTATTACGGCCCTCTATTGGAATTCTGAGGATACGAACAATATGATCATTACAGCCATTTCCCTGTTGGGGATAGGCACCATGATCCGTGTGGGTTTTGTCCTCGCCCCAGAACTCTACCTTTATGGCGTTTGGGCTACGGTGCTCTTGGGGTCGGCGATTACGGCGGCTGTATTCTTTGCTATGATTCTGGGCCATTGGTATTTAAATGTCATTGCCCTTCCCATTCGTTTATTGAAGAATACAACTTTGGTCCTGTGGGGCCTGTTATGCATTCACCTTACTTGGGATATATATTATCTCTCCACAGATACCTACGTGGATACATATGGGATCACTCGCAATATTTGGGCCTTTACGGCCCGGTTTGATGGATTTCTTCTGGGTGTAGCCTTTTTTATGGGGAACTTGGTCCCGATGATTTTGAATATTTTCATTTGGCGGACCTTGAAACTGCAGGCCACCCAAAGCGCCACGGGTCTGCTCTATGTTTCAGTTGTATCCATTTTGTTTGGTGATTTGCTCTTTAAATATTACCTCCTTCAGTTTGGATTCCTGGTGTGATCCAAGTTGATTGCGAAGTCTGTAAAAAGACCCAATCCTTTTCCGAAGCGGCCCGTTGTGGCGAATGCAATAATCCTGAACTTTTTAATAATTTCTTAAATTTTTCTGAATGTCCCGTTTGTGGCTGTAAACACCTTTATCGTAAAAAAGATTTTAACCAGGCTGTGGGCTGTATAATCATATTAATTGGTGCTCTCCTTGTGCCATGGACCTATGGAATTAGTTTACTTGTTCTTGCATTGGCAGATTATTTGCTTTATCGTCGCGTTAAAGATTCTGTTGAATGTTATAAATGTAAATCTGAATATATAAATGTAGTTGTCCAGGACAGTATAAAACCATTTGATCATCATACTGCGGAACTATATGAACCGATAAATTAGAATATATTGATTATTCATTGATTGCGCCTGTCTGAAAGAGTAATTTCGCCCGCTGTTTTTCAAACGCATTTCTGTGAAATCCCAATTATGTCTAAATCATTGAGAAAACAAATCCTTAAACAGGGAGATTTGCCAACGCATATTGCTATAATTATGGACGGGAACGGCCGTTGGGCAAAGGCACGCAGTCTGCCCCGGGTTGCGGGGCATAGAGAAGGGATAAACTCCGTTCGTGAAATTGTGCGAATATGTGGAGAAATCGGTATATCCTATCTCACCCTATATACTTTTTCAAGTGAGAATTGGAATCGACCAAAGAGAGAAGTTTCTGCAATCATGAAATTGCTTCTAAGCACCATAAAAAAAGAGATTAAGAACCTTCATAAGAATAATGTTCGGCTTTCTACCATCGGCAATTTGGAAGATTTGCCGTCGGATTCTCGCCAGGGAATGCTCGATGGAATTGAAATGACCAAAAATAACTCGGGGCTTAATTTGAATTTGGCTTTGAGTTATGGAAGCCGTCAGGAACTATTACGGGCTGTCCGACGTATTGCAGATAAAATTCAATCTGGTAAAATGACCCAAGATCAAATTTCAGAAGAAACAATATCCCGGGAATTATACACCGCAAGTGTCCCTGATCCGGATCTGTTGATCCGTACTGGTGGTGAAGCACGGATCAGCAATTTTTTGCTGTGGCAGTCCGCCTACACGGAATTTTATATGACAGATGCTTTTTGGCCGGATTTCAGAGAAAAAGAACTTTTGAATTCTATCTTGGATTATCAAAGCCGCCAGCGCAGGTTTGGTCAAACAGGCGAACAGGTTTCAGCATGAAAAGATTTATTCTGCTGTTTTTATCTGTTTTTGTTGTTGCCCAGGCGCCACCCTCATTTATATTAAAAGAGGTTAGCGTTGAAGGGAATAAAGCCACCAGTGAAAATATGGTACTTTATACTGCCGGTCTTCAAAATGGCCAGGAAGTATCCACAGAAGATTTTCGCCGCGCTGTTAAGCGCCTATGGGATTTAGGTGTTTTCAGTAATATCCAAATTCATTTTGATGGTGAAACATCTGAAGGAATTCTTATCACTATTGAGGTGGAAGAATCGCCTGTATTGGGTCAAGTAGTTTTTAAGGGCAATAAAAAGATTAAAGAAAGGAAATTTAAGGATGAGATTTCTTTTCATCGGGGAATGCGTATCAAGCCCAACTTTATAAAAAAGACGATTAATAAAATGAAAGCTCTCTACATGGAAGACGGATACTTTCTGGCAGAGATTTTAGCGGAAATAAAACCATCAGCAACTAGTGGCGAAGAAGAAAAACAGGATATTATATTTAACATTAAAGAAGGGAAAAAGGTAAAAATAAAAGATATCGTGATAGCAGGGAACACTCACAATTTTGGATGGGTAGCCACAAAATCATGGATTCCAATGCCGAGATTTTTGCGCAAAAAACTTTCCCTAATTAAATTAAGATGGCAGCTTAAAGAAACGAAAATTAGAACATGGTGGCGGATATGGGCATCGGCCTATAATAAGAAAAAATATCTTGAGGATTTAGACGCACTTGTTAAATTTTATCAAGATGAAGGCTACCGTGATTTCGAAGTTTTGTCTGATTCTGTTTATTATGAACCCAAGAAAAAAGGGCTGGTTGTTCGTATTAACGTAGACGAAGGAAATAGATATATATTCCGCAATTTTACTTGGGAAGGAAATTCTCTTTATGACACGGAAATCCTTGATGAAACACTGAACATTAAGGAAGGAGACTATTTCAGTAAGTCCAAGTTTGAGGAATCGTTATATCAAAATGTTCAGAGCTTGTATATGGATCGCGGTTACCTATATAATAGAATTGAACCTTTCTTTACACCAGCCGGTGAAGATTCCATCGATGTCCATTTTTCTGTTACAGAAAATAATCAAGTTTATATCCGAAATATCAATATATATGGGAATGATAAAACGCGGGAAAATGTTATTCGCAGGGAATTGGATGTTTTCCCCGGTGATTTATTCCGCCGCACACTATTGCAGCGCAGTATGCGAAAACTTCATGTCCTGAATTATTTTGACCCTACATCTCTAAATCCCAATGTTGTCCCGGTTGATGAAGATGAAATCGATCTTGATATTACTTTAGAAGAGAAATCATCAGATAAACTCAGTATGAATGTTGGTTTTACAGGTGTCTATGGTATGACGGGAGGCGGAAACCTCGAGTTTAACAATTTTATGGGTAAAGGGCAGGCACTTTCCCTCGGGTTTGATGTAGGGACCCAAGTCTCTATTTATAATCGATATGGTAGCCCGGGGAAATATGAAAGTTTTCATCTACGTTTCATGGATCCAATGTATAGGGATACGCCTAATCGTATCGGGTTTTCCCTCGTTTACCGATTCAGGGGACAAGGCAATTCATATTATTTTTATCCATTTGATCAGCGTACCAGGGGGGGATCAATCCAATGGGGTCGGCGTTTGAAATGGCCGGATGATTATTTCAGAGCCTATTGGGAATTGTCAGTTTCTAGATCGGAATATATGGGCGAGGAAGAAGTTTTGAATGAATATTTTGGGGATTTCCGCAAATCAACCGGAATTAATTTGAAGCAATATATCAGCCGTGACAGTCGTGACAGGGCAGAATTTCCGACCCAAGGATCCAGTGCAACACTTGAATCTACATTTTCTGGGGGGCCATTAGGCGGTGATGAGAACTATCATAAACATGTTTTGACTTTAGACTGGTATACACCTACATTCTGGAAATTTGTATTGACTAGTTCATTAAAAATGGGAACCATTCGGATGTTAAAAACGAGTGGCAGTAGATTTACTTACATAAACCCTTATGAAAAATTTATTATGGGTGGTAACGGTATCCCTTACGGAACGATGTTGAGAGGGTATCCAGATAATTCAATCGGACCCACAACTGCACAGGGACGCGGCATGGGTGGTAACACAATATTTAAGTATTCGACTGAATTTAGAGTACCTTTTTCTGAAAGTCCGGTTGTTTACGGTATGCTCTTTGCTGAAGCAGGCAGTGTTTGGAATGATACTCGGCTCATGCAATCATTGGGGTTCCTAAGGAGGAATCCACTCGAACTTAAACGATCCGCTGGAATTGGTATCAGGTTTTTTATGCCCATGATTGGAATGTTAGGTTTTGACATGGGATATGGCTTCGACGATATTACCGGCGATGGAAATCCCCAGGGATGGGAATACACAATCATCTTTGGCAGGTGATAATTAAATCAAGGAGGTTAAAGTGATTCGGAAAACAATCACAATTGTAGGCATTATGGCAACGATGTTGCCGTTAATGCTTGTTGCCCAAAATAAAATTGGATTTGTTCAATCAGACCGTATTCGTGCGGAATATGAAGAATTCAAAGATGCGGAAGCCCAACTTCAGTTGGAGTACCGCCAAGTTAATGCACAGTATAACAAAATGGTCGTAGAACTCGATAGTATTAAACAGGCTTTTGATACTCAGCGTCTTATGAGTAGTCCTGATTGGCGTAAAGAAAAAGAAGCTGAAATTGCCGGACGTGAAAAAACCATTCAAAATTTTCAGGTGACAATGGTTGGTCCCGAAGGGGAATTATACCGCAGACAAGCCCAACTGGAATTTGATATTCTATCGAAAGTGAAAAGAGCCGTAGATAAGGTTGCGGCTGCCAAAAGTATCGACTTTATTATCGATGGATCAGTTGCATTGCTGTATGGTAATCCAACCCATGATTTGACCGATGATGTTTTATTTGAATTACGCAAATACAATGTTTCGGTTGAAAAAGATTCCGACAACGAAAAGTAACTTCGGTCATTGGCCACTTTAAAAGAACTGGCGGACATCGTGCAGGGCACAGTCGTTGGTAATGCTGGATTAAAAATTAATGGTATTTCCACAGTTCAGAATGGAAAACCTGGTACAATTACCTTTCTTGCCAACCCTAGATATTTCAAGTATGCTGAATTTACAAAGGCATCGGCTGTGATTGCATCTAATCAGGAACTTTTGGGTGACAGGGATGGCATTATAGCGGACAATCCGCAATTGGCGATGTCAAAGGTATTGGATTATTTTTCTCCCCAGTATCCCCTCCAGGTAGGAATCCACGCTTCAGCAATCATTGATTCGAGTGCAAAAGTGGGTAAAGGTGTATCCATTGGACCAAATACCATTGTAGAAAGTGATGTAATCATTGGCAACAACTCCATTATTGGGGCTAACAACGTTATTAGCGCAGAATCAGTAATTGGTAAAAATTCTGAGATTAAATCCAATGTTCATTTTTATTATGGCACTGTAATCGGTGACAGGTGTTTAATTCATTCCGGAGCCGTAATTGGTTCTGATGGATATGGATTTGTAAGTGAAAAAAATACCCATTTTAAGATCCCTCAAAATGGAAAGGTTGTTATTGGGAATGATGTAGAAATAGGTGCAAATTGTACGATAGACCGAGGGACGATTGAAGACACAACCATTGGTGATATGTGTAAATTCGATAATAGTGTTCAAATTGCCCACAATGTTTCTATTGGAAAAGGTTGTTTACTAACGGCGCATGTAACAATCGCCGGTAGCACAAAAATTGGAGAATTCTGCATATTCGGCGGTCAGGCAGGTGCAATTGACCATGTTACAATTGGAGATCGAGCGATCTTTGCCTGTTATACAGTGGCAATGAAGGATTTACCCGGTGGACAAATTTATTCTGGAGCACCAGCGCGGGAGATAAAAGAAAAGAACCGCCGGGACGCTGTTTATGTGGAAATTAAGCAGTTGAAAGAACAACTCAAGCAATTAGAAGAAAAATTTGAAGTGATGTGATAAATGAGCTTCATAAAATTTCAGCGTACAATTAATAGTGAAACATCGTGTGTGGGTGTTGGTCTTCATACAGGTGTTGAATCCACAATTACTTTTAAACCTGCACCCGAAGATTTTGGTATTCGATTCAAACGCATGGATGTGGAAGGATGTCCAGAAATCCGTGCTGACATTGATCATGTTATAGATATTTCCCGTGGAACAACCATTGAAGAAAATGGCGTTCGAATCCACACGGTTGAACATGCCTTGGCTGCCTGTGTCGGTCTTGGTCTTGATAATGTTCTCATTGAGTTAACTGAAAAAGAACCGCCGGTGATGGACGGAAGTTCCATTGATTTTGTAGAAGCATTGCTCAAGGCAGGCATTTTTAAACAGGATGCACCGCGAAATTATCTTCATATAGATGAAGCAGTTGGATATACCGACTCTGGCCGAGGGGTTGATGTTCATATCATGCCTTCTGACCAGTTCCGTATTACCTTTATGATTGATTATAAATTTCGGTCTTTAGGTACCCAATTTACCACTATGGATCAAGTGGAGAAAAATTTTGCAAAGGATATTGCACCTGCACGTACTTTTTGTTTTTTAAGTGAGGTTGAAACATTAAAGGAAGATGGTCTTATCCAAGGTGGAAATTTGGATAATGCGGTTGTTATTGTTGATAAAGAAATTGATCAGGCTGAAGCTGATAATCTCAAAAATCTGTTTGGGATAAAACAGGAAATCAGCTTGGGAGCTAATGGAATTTTAAATGGTAAAAAATTACGTTTTGATAATGAACCCGTCCGCCACAAAGCACTTGATTTAATCGGTGATTTAGCACTTTTAGGTATGCCGATTCTTGGTCATGTGATTGCATCAAAAAGCGGTCATGCAGCTAATGTTGAACTGGTGAAAAAGATCAAAAAAGTGTATGAAAAGAAAATTTTACAACAGCGGTTCCCAAAAAAATCTGCTTCCAAGTTCATGTTTGATATTAATTCAATTCTGAATCTATTGCCCCATAGGTATCCTTTTGTTTTAGTGGATAGAATTGTGGATATCACCCCGGGTGAAAAGTTGATAGCATATAAAAATGTAACTATCAATGAACCCTTTTTTCAGGGGCATTTCCCGAATCAACCGGTCATGCCGGGTGTTTTGGTTTTAGAAGCTATGGCTCAGGCGGGCGCATTTTTAGTCCTTAATAGCATAGATGATCCCATGAAAAAGAATATGTTTTTTTCTGCTCTATCCGATTCAAAATTTCGGCACCCAATTATCCCCGGAGACCAACTTCGTCTTGAAATAGAATTGGCAAAGTTTCGACTTGGTACTGCTTTGCTTATAGGTAAAGGCTATGTTGGAGATAAATTGGTTGCGGAAGGCAAATTGAAAGCTACGGTGGTGGACCGGGCGGGAGCCTGAATCCATCGCCATTCACCCCACTTCAATTATCTCGGCCAAGGCCGAAATCGGTCAGAATATATCTATTGGCGCATATACTGTAATTGAGGAGGATGTCACCATTGGCGAGGGGACATCCATTGGAAATCACAACACAATCTGTAAGGGTACAACTATTGGGTCGGATTGTACTATATATCATAATTGTTCGATTGGAGAAGCACCCCAGGACCTAAAATATGATGGTGAGGAAACACAAGCATTTATCGGTAACAATGTAATTATTCGTGAATCGGTAACTATTAATCGTGGTACAATTGCCTATGGTAGAACAAAAATCGGAAATAATGTATTATTAATGGCCTGTGCCCATGTTGCCCATGATTGTATCGTTGGGGATAATTCAATAATGGCTAATTTGGTTACTTTGGGCGGACATGTGGAACTGGGAGAATGGGTTAACCTGGGTGGCGGCGTATTGGTACACCAATTTACAAAAGTGGGATCCCATTCATTTGTAGGCGGCGGTTTTCGTGTCGTACAGGATATTCCTCCCTATATTATTGTTGCCGGGGAACCTCTGCGATTTAGCGGGATCAATAAAATTGGACTTCAAAGACGCGGATTTTCAGGTGAAACATGCGTTCTGATTAAAAAAGCGTATCGGGCCTATTTTATGTCAAAGATGAATCGTTCTGATGCATTGAAAAAAATAAAATCTGAATTACCAGCAACGGACGAAATTAACGCTATCGTTGAATTCATCGAATCCAGCGAACGCGGTATTATTTAATTACAAATTTATCCGGGATTGGGGCGATGCGATCTGCAACTTTCATTTTTTTCCTATCAATATCGTTTGGCCAATGGACGACTTTCAAACTGGACGAACTATCTGATTTAACCAAGGATTCCCCGGCCCTATTTCGATCTGCTGGATTTGCAACAACACACAATTACCCTATGGATATTACTGATGATAATCGGATTGCAATAGGCGCTTCTGTGCTGAAAGGGTTATCGACAAATGGTTTTCTTCCCGCCATTCAGGGCCAAATGAAAGTATCATGGAATTTATCAATTAGGGGCAGGATGGCGGCTTATTCTGCAAAAGAAGGGGCCGTACAGATGTATGGCTGGGGGTTGTCATTGAGGCCGGGGAAGGAAGATACACCATCCAAGTGGGTTGTTCATTTTGATTCCGGAAGGTTGAATGCTCACGGCGAATTGAAAGTATCCGCTTTGCAGGTCAGTGCTACTCGGAGTATTGTCTGGAAAAAATTTCCACTCTATTTTGGAATGGGAATGAATATTTTAAATGCAGAACCCAAATCAAAAGGGAAAGAAGAGTTTCAAACAAACTTTTTTTATGTTGGAACAACTACCTCATTTATGGGATTAATAGTGAAGCCCCAAATTAGGTTTGGTTCACAGTTTTCCATGTTTTCAATAAACATTGGAAGTACGTTTTAATTATGAAAAAAATATCCCTCCTCGGTTCTACAGGATCTATCGGCATCAATGCATTGAATGTGATTGATAACTTGGGAGAAGAATTTGTTGTTTGTGCTTTGAGCGCCAACGAAAATGGAAAATTGCTTATTGAACAGGCAAAAAAGTATCGTCCCGATTCCGTGGTAATTGTTGATGAAAAAGTAGCGGACTTTGTAAAAAGTGAACTTCAGGGTCACGGCATATCAGTTTTTACCGGGCGTGAAGGACTGTTGGAACTCTCCAGCCGTAGTGATATGGATATCATGCTGAATGGACTGGTGGGATCTTCTGGAATGGCCCCTACCCTTAATGCGGTGCAAGCAGGAGTTAATGTGGCTTTAAGTAATAAGGAGAGCCTGGTGATGGCTGGGGATATCATTGAACGGGAAAAATTGAAATCCGGGGCTAAGGTATTTCCCGTGGACAGTGAACATTCTGCTATTTGGCAATGCCTTGCTGGTGAATCCATGGATGATGTGGAACGGATCATACTCACGGGCAGCGGCGGCCCATTCCGCACTAGGGATTTGAATATATTCAAGGATGTAACACCTGCCGATGCCCTGAAGCACCCTAACTGGGATATGGGGCGGAAAATCACCGTTGATTCCGCCACCATGATGAATAAAGGGCTGGAGGTGATCGAAACACGGTGGCTTTTTGGATTGGGTGCGGAAAAGATTGATATTGTTGTTCATCCCCAGTCCATTATCCATTCTATGGTGGAATTCAAGGATAAATCCGTTAAAGCGCAATTGGGGGTCCCCGATATGAAAGTGCCGATCCAATATGCCCTCACTTATCCCCGCCACGCGCCGGCCATGTGGGAAGCATTGGACCTGATAAAAATTGGATCTCTTACCTTCGAAGCACCTGACCTTGAGCGTTTCCCCTGCATCGCCTTGGCTTATGATGCGTTGGAGCAGGGCGGCACCATGCCAGCCGTTCTTAACGTGACCAACGAAGAATCCGTTTACCGTTTTCTGGACGGGGAAATCGGTTTTATGGAAATCCATGAAATTATTGAAAAGGCCTGCGAGGCTCATGAATGGCTTGAACATCCATCCCTGGAAGAAATATTAAATTTAGAAAAATGGGTAATGGATTTTGTAAAATCCTTTGAAAGCCGATATATTTAGGAATAAATACGAATACATTGAAATGACAACTTTAATTGCAACAATCATATTACTGGGGGTCCTGATCTTTATCCATGAACTGGGCCATTACCTGGCGGCCCGATCCATCAGTGTCCGGGTGGAACGGTTTGCCATCGGATACCCACCAAGGCTCATGACTTTTACTTCCGTCCCCGATGGATGGGATTTTCGTTTTTTCTTCTATAAGAAAAATGATGAAGGAAAACTGGCTTGGGGTCCTATCAAGACTAAATTCATTTCACGTCCCGGACGTAAAGGCAGCGGCACGGAATACTGTTTTGCCGTCATTCCTTTTGGCGGTTATGTAAAAGTGGCCGGCGTAATCGATGAAAGTATGGATGCCACTTTTGAGCATAAGCCCTATGAACTTATGATTAAACCCAAGTGGCAGCAGATCTGGTTCATGAGCGCCGGTGTAATCATGAATACCGTATTGGCCTTTTTTATTTTTACAGGATTGTCCAACTATAACGGTAAGCCGGTGATTTCACAGGAACCGGTGATCAATGAGCTGCTCCCTGGGATGCCGGCGGATGTTTCCGGGCTAAAGTCCGGTGATGTGATTGTGGGGATAGATGGAAAAGCAATCTCAACTTGGGAAGATCTTACGGCTGAAATTCACCAAAGACCAAATCAGGGAATAAATATAGCCTATTTAAGAAACAGAAAAACGAATTCAGTTACTTTAGTAACCCATTTTCAGCTTAATCCTTCCAATGGTGATACAATTGGTGTAATTGGTATTTATCCAAAATATGAATATTATCCAGCGACATTTACTGAAAGCATTGAAATGGGAGCTATGGCCACAGCCAGAGGATTTGGAATGATTGTCCTATCGATACGTATGCTAACATCAGGACAAGCATCTATTAAAGAACTAGGCGGCCCGATTATGATTGCTCAATTAGCCGGTGAAACAGCTAAAGCGGGTTGGATACCCTTTTTATCTCTTATGGCTCTAATCAGCTGTAATCTGGCTTTTTTAAATGTTCTTCCTATACCTGGTTTGGATGGTGGTCACATTTTGATTACCTTGATTGAAGGAATCATCCGCCGGCCCTTGACAATTAAAATGCGAATGGCAATTCAGCAAATTGGTATGGCCTTATTGTTGATGCTGATGATCACAGTTATAGTGAACGATGTGGGGCGACTATTCGGGAATTAATGGAATTGTATTTATAGGGTGTGCAGATCTGTGTACCCTACATTTTAACTAACTTTTTTCAACAGCAGGGTCATGGATCCAAATTTCATTTTTATATGAATTTTGACCGGCAGGCGTTTTTCATCGTCACTGAGCCATATCTGCATATCTCCGGAGTTTTTAAACAAGTTTTTTTTCTCTTTGAATGGGCGTACAACCTTACAGGCAAAAGTTCCAGCGGGTGAACTAATAACCTCTTTACCAGTCATCTGTAGATTATAATGAACAATTTTTCTACCCTCAAAGGAAGAAAATGACATAACCTCTTTTTCTTTTAGGGGAATTGTCCTTAGGTAATAAAACATAGAAAATGGGTCGCGGGCTTTAAAGTCAATTTTTACTTCTTTAGTTCCGGTTCGGGCAACAGATTTATCATAGTCAAAATGAACATCCACAGATTTTTTATATGATCCCTCGTTTATATTCTTTTTTAATCGATGGGTGAAAAATTCTTCCTTGTCCATCCAGATGTCAATTTGGTCACGAATTTTAAATATTCGACTGGCTAATCCCCTCGTTTGTGCCGAAAAGGATACATGGTAAGTCTCATTGCCGTTAATTTCTTCTATTCCAGAAACATATAGCTCTGCCTGACCTACCGGGAATAAATTGAATTCAGCTGAATATTTCAAGGACTCTCCTGTTTTGAAAGGGACATCCTTAGAAAATGAAAAAGCTGCCAAAAAAAGTAAAATAAGGGGTTTTTTCAAGTACGGATAACCTTCAACTTGGATTTTTCTAATTTATAAATTGTGGAACCGGTGGATTTGGGAAGGATTCCGTCATCAATTAACAAATCAAATTCTCCATTGAATTCAGCAATAATTTCATCGGGATCATTTAATGGTTCTTTTCCAGTTCTGTTTACAGATGTGGTAGTGATTGGGAATCCCAGTTTATCACATAGATTCGGGCCAAACGGATGGGCCGGGATTCGAATGCCTAAAGTACCGTCGTTTCCCATTAAAGAAGAATGGACTATTTTTTCCTTTACGGGTAATATTATGGTAGTTGATCCCCGCAGATATTTTTTTATCATTTCCCAATCTTCGTAGGTGATATCCGACCATGAAAACACTGTTGTAGAATTTGGTGCTATGACACTAATGGGTGCTTTACGTCCCTTAATTTTATTCAGCCGTTTGATAGCAGATTCATTGCGGGCATCCACACCAAAACCATAAAGTGTATCTGTCGGGTAAACTATAATGCCCCCAAAAAGGATAGCATTCCCCGCCGCCTGAATTATATGTTCAGAAGAAATCTTAATGCGGTCAGTGCTTTTTTGATTCACGCCTTTGCTTGCGTCTTCCACTTACGATGAAACCAAAAATAATGATCCGGGAATTCCCGTACTTTATCTTCCAGCATGTTTGTATAAGTTTGGGTGATTGTTTCAACGGTTGCGCTTCCATTTAGTTTGATCCGTGAAAATGAAATAACCACTGTACCACTCTTTTCCTTATGAGCTAGGGAAAAAACCATGGGTGCACCTGAGCGCATGTGAAAAATCGCCGATCCTTTTGGTGTGGAAGATAACTGGCCAAAAAATTTCACGAATACACCTCTTTTTTTGGCATCTTGATCACTGGCAATAATGAGCATGTTGTTTTTTTTAAGAAGCTTATACATTTTTTCTAAGGAAGATTTTCTGTACAAATGTTTCATACCATATGATTCCCGCAGTTCCTTAAAAAAAGTATCTGCACCACGATTGCCCTGGCGTTGAATGATTCCCCAAACGGGATAGCCATTTTTTCCCAGCCAGGAGCCCAGTATTTCCCATAATCCGAAATGACCAGTAATGATAATGACACCCTTTCCCTGTTTCGCTGCTTCGTCTATAATATGCTGGTTTTCTACACGAAAATTAAGGGATTCGTATGATCTCGGCAGTGCCAGAAATTCCATAAAATTTGTGCTAACCAGTTGATATGTTCCTTTTAGTACATTATTGATCCAAGTTTCATTTTTTTCAGGGAAAGCCGTTTTAATATTTTGAAATGCTTGTTCTTTGCGTATCGGAACGCTGTTAAATGCGAAAGCGCCTAATTGATTGGCAAGGCGGGATCTTGTTAGATTTGGCAATCGGCGTATCCGTCGGGAGATCACATGTAATAGCCGATAAGTGAATTTATCTTTGAGAGTCATAAATGGTTCTTGCCGGGCTATCCCGAAGCAAAGGAAGTTACTCTAAATTCGTGTTACCATCATTGTTTTTATCGGAGATAACGGCTAAACTCAAGGGAATGAAGCAGCACAAATTATTCATACTTATTTTATTTATTTCCCTTGGACAAACACAAATTGTCTATAAAGTCCCCATTCATGATACAATCGATTTGGGGTTACCGCCATTCATTGAACGAAGCATAGAAATGGCGGAAGCAGATAAAGCTGATGCCATTATTTTTGATATTGATACTTTTGGCGGTCGGCTGGATGCCGCTACCCAGATTAAAGACGCTATCCTCAGCGCGAAAATTTTGACAATAGCCTTTATTAATCGTCGGGCTATTTCTGCCGGAGCGCTCATTTCCCTTTCTTGTGAAAAAATAGTTATGACCAGTGGGGGAACCATTGGCGCGGCTACGGCAGTGGATATGTCAGGGAAAAAAGGCAGCGAAAAAGTAATCAGTTACATGCGGGAGGAAATGGCCGCCACCGCCGAAAGCCGTAACCGTAATGTGGATATAGCCAAGGGAATGGTGGATGAAGAATTATCATTTACCCATTTGGTTGTTAATGGCGATTCTGTTGAAGTACACGATTTAGAAGGACGCAAAGAGGGAAAACTTATAACCCTTACAACAGAACTGGCTATTAAATATGAAATTGCCGATGATGAAAACGAAACTTTTGAAGAATTACTTCAATCCCTTGGGTTAGAAAATGCTGAAATCAAAACTACCGGAGAAAACTGGTCTGAAGCCTTCGTCCGCTTTTTGACCAATCCCGTGGTTGCATCACTGCTTACCACTTTTGGATTTCTAGGTATTTTATTTGAACTCCAAAGTCCTGGATGGGGGATTCCCGGATCTGTGGGGTTGGTTTGTCTGGCTTTGTCTCTCGGCGCTTCATTTATCGCTAGATTGGCCACCATGACTGATGTATTAATCATCCTGGCCGGTGTCGCTCTGCTCATATTAGAAATCGTTGTCATCCCCGGTTTTGGGATTGCAGGGATAGGGGGCATTGCCATGATCTTATGGGGTCTTTACGAACTATTGTTGCCAGACACGCCCATTGGCCCTGAGGTGGAAACAATGGCTATGTGGGGATTTATCATCGGTATTATTGGGGGATTGATTGGGTTGGTTCTATTGTTTAAATTAATGATCAGAACAACATTCTGGCAGAAACTCACATCCCCCGGGGTTGAAGGTGCAGAAGCGGGTTACAGCACATCTGTCGGTTGGGAAAATTTAGTTGGAATCGAAGGTGAAACCCAGTCTGACCTTCGTCCTTCCGGATGGGTCACTGTAGATGGTCAACGCATTTTTGTTGTGAGCGAAGGGGACTTTATTGAAAAAAATTGTAGAGTAAAAATCCTCTCGGTGGATGGAAACCGAGTGGTCGTAAGAAAACTTAACTCAGAGGAGTAAATCATGGATATTGTTGGAATTATCATGTTAGCACTTTTGCTAATCTTCATTTTTCTATTATTCTATTTCGTACCTATTGGTATGTGGATTCAAGCGGTTGTAAGTCTCGGTATTGGCCGGATTACAATTCTTGATCTGATCCGTATGCGATTACGGAAAATATCACCCCGCCTTATTGTGGATGGTGTTATAAATACCCATAAGGCAGGCTTAACAAACGTTAAAACCGATATGTTGGAGACCCATTATATGGCCGGGGGGAATGTACCCAATGTGGTTATGGCCTTAATCGCTTCGGATAAGGCTAAAATTGTGCTGCCCTTTGAAACAGCAACCGCCATTGACTTAGCCGGACGTGATGTGAAATCTGCAGTGGAAACCAGTGTTTATCCAAAAGTGATTGATGCACCGCGGGAAGGCTATTTATCCGCTGTTGCCAAAGATGGGATTGAATTGAAAGCCCGTGCCCGTGTAACAGTGCGGACAAATATTCCTGGGTTGGTCGGTGGCGCCACGGATGATACCATTATCGCCCGCGTTGGAGAAGGCATTGTAAGTGCCATTGGCTCCTCTATTAATTATGGTGGTGTGTTGGAAAATCCTGATAATATTTCACGGGCTGTATTGGAAAAGGGCCTCGACGCCGGAACCGCTTTCGAAATTCTTTCCATTGATATTGCCGATCTGGACGTGGGGAAAAATGTGGGTGCACAACTCCAGGCAGACCAGGCGGAGGCAGACCTTCGTGTGGCCCAAGCAAGAGCGGAAACACGCCGCGCTATGGCCGTTGCGGAAGAACAAGAAATGAAAGCACGAACCCAGGAAATGCAGGCCAAAGTTGTTGAATCTGAATCTCAAGTACCGTTGGCTATGGCCCAAGCTTTTCGTGAAGGTAAATTGGGGGTGTTTGACTATGTGAATATGCGCAATATCCAAGCTGATACCGATATGCGTGAATCAATTTCTGGTGGTTCAGAAAGTGGTTCAACCCAAGCGCCGGAGCGGGATAACGACTAAATGGAAGGTCTCGGCTATTGGATTTTTTTAGCGGTGTTGTACCTGCTGTCGGCGTTGATGAAAAAACGTCAGCGGCAGACGGCCAGCCGACAATTGCATGAGGAGGAACCGGCTTCCAAACCCAAGGGAAAGCCCAATCCTTTCCAGGCGGAATTTCTCCAAGACCTGTTTGGGGATATGAAGGAAATGGTCCGTGAACCCAAAGAGGATATCGTCGAAGAATCAGTGGAATTGGATGATTTTGAGATCATTGAACAAGTGGATCCGGAAGAAATTTTTATTCCCCAGGAGCATGATCATGTAGTCTTTGAGGATCTTTCAGAACCTGGGCCGAAACCAATCCACGATGAGTACCGCTTCTGGAAAAAGGAGAAAAAGGAGATTCGGAGTTTCGGCCCTCTTTTTACCAATTTAAATGATCTGAAACGGGGAATCGTAATGAAAGAAATTTTAGATAAACCCCGCGCCCTCCGGAGAACAATACGCTAAAAAAGGTATGGGCGAGGTATGTTTACCCGCTGGTAGGCGTGGTTTCGCCCATATTCAATCAAGTCAATTTTTCTATAAGGGATTCTATATTTTTTTGGAGTTCTTTCTCTGTACCGTCATTATGGACAACGAAATCAGCAATATTAACTTTTTCTTCTTCCGGCCACTGAAATTCGATTCGCTTTAGGATTTCTTCCCGGGACAATGTTTTTCGCCCCATAGCCCGTTCCATACGGTGCTTTAATTGGGCTGTTACGACAATTACATAATCCAAATGGGCATCGTATCCTGATTCAAAAATCAGTGCAGCATCTACAATAAAAATGCCGTGTTTACCTTTCTCGAGTACACGGTTAAATTCCTTATCGATTAAATCATAAATATAAGGATGGACAACTGAGTTTAATCGTTGTTGATGATCTTCATCCTGGAAGACGATACGAGCTAATTTCTTTTTGTCTACCCTTCCGGTGCCGTCAATAATATCAGTACCAAATTCAGATATAAGTTCATGTTGTACAGTTTCATTGGTTGTAATCAGGTTTTTTGCCTCTTCATCAGCATCCAGGACGTAGGCTCCCAATAATCCAAAATGTTGACTGGCCGTACTTTTACCGCTCCCAATTCCGCCCGTAAGTCCTACTTTTAACATTCTACTTTAAAACTCTTAAAATCCGTTTTGTAATTTCAGAAATATTTCCAAGACCATCCACTTCTTTCAGCAAATTTTTATTTTTATAATATTTCAAAAGCGGAGCCGTTTGATCCCAGTATACTTTTTGGCGCTGCCGGATTACACTGGGCGTGTCATCACTGCGCCCGGACTCAAGCCCGCGATTAATAAGTCTTTGAACAAGTTCATCTTCATCGGCTGTGAGACTTACTGCCGCATTCAATATATGGGATTTATTTTCCATGATTTTGTCCAACCCCTCCGCTTGGGGAATAGTTCTTGGAAAACCATCCAATAGATATCCCTTTTGTGCATCATCATTTTTCAGGCGATTATCCATGATTCTCAACAAAACTTCATCTGGAACCAGTTTACCATTATCGATAAATGATTTGGCTTTTTTACCAATCTCCGATTCGGCAGCCATTTCTGCCCTGAGAATATCCCCCGTGGATAAATGAATAATATTAAAATTTTCACATACTCTTTTCGCCTGTGTTCCTTTTCCAACACCGGGAGGGCCTAAAAATATGAGACGCATTAACTTTCCTGTTTCTCTTTCTAGATTAGTATGCCGGCCACTGTTGCCGTAAGCCAGGACGCCAGTGCACCACCGAACATTGCTTTAAGTCCCATTTTGGCTAAATCTTTGCGCCTTTCCGGAGCAATACCGCCAATGCCTCCAAGTTGAATCCCAATTGAAGCAAAATTAGCGAACCCGCAAAGGGCATAACTGGCAATAATAGCTGATCGATCTGATATAGAATTGGTATGCCGTAATTCTGCCAAATCACCATAGGCAATAAGTTCAGTTAACACCAGTTTTTCGCCCATGAGGGCCCCTATAGTTCCCGCATCACTCCATGGTACACCCATTGTCCAAGCAAGGGGACTGAATATCCACCCTAAGATTTGCTGTAAACTAAGATCCATTAAACCCAGAATAGCATTTACCAAGGCAATCATGGCCACAAAAGCAACCAGCATTGCACCTACATTGGCTGCCAATTTCATTCCGGTGGTTGCGCCCCGAGAAAGCGCCTCCATTACGTTGTCATCCTTCTTTTCAATGGCAATATTCAAATCACCCATAGTGTCTGAAGATTCAGTTTCCGGATAAATAATTTTTGCAATTACCAGAGCAGCCGGCGCGCTCATAATGGAAGCTGCCATCATATGACCGGCAATCCCGGGGATATCCTCCAGCATTTTAACATAAATGGCCATTATCCCACCAGCCACGGTTGCGAAACCACCAACCATAACTGCCATCAGTTCTGACCGGGTCATTTTTGATACAAAAGGGCGTATCATTAGCGGTGCTTCTGTTTGACCCACAAAAATATTTGCCGAAACACTGAGCGTTTCTGAACCGCTTGTTCTCATTGTTTTCTGCATGGCACGGGCAATCCATTTCACAATGAATTGCATAATACCTAGATAGTAAAGTACTGTTATCAAGGAAGAAAAAAAGATGAGGGTAGGCAGAATTCGAAAAGCAAAGTTCATCAACGGTTCTTCTACTATACCTGCCCCAAATGATTTAAAAAGGAAGTCACTGCCTGCATCGGAAAAACTAAGCAATTTTTTAATTGCTGTATCAACAACTCCAAAAAAAGGCTGCCCAATAGGTGTCTTAAGGATAAAAACGGCAAATAGAAGTTGTAAACCAAGACCCCAAATAACTAAGCGCCAGGGAATTGATTTGCGGTTGTTTGACATAGCCACAGCAATGCCCAATAAAGAAAAAATCCCTAGAATACCGACAAACTGTTCCATTTAATTTTCCGGCGGCTCGAAACAGTTTCTGCAGCGTGCTTCGTATATGTCCGCTTCTCCAATTACGACCTGCTGTGCATTTTTTGTTGTTCTTTGACTACAGGATGCAGGGTTCCCGCATATTACACAAATTGCGCGGAATTTATCTAAATAATCTGCTTCACACATTAAAGCCGGCATAGGACCAAAGGGTTCGCCACGGAAATCTGTGTCCAGCCCAGCTACAACAACGCGCTTGTTAGTTTTTGCAAGAGATTTGCATACATCTACAATTTCACCATCAAAAAATTGAGCTTCATCAATGCCGATTACATCCATATTCGCAGATAGATCCAAAATATCCTGAGCATTTTTTACCAGTTTTGATTCCCTTTTAGACTGGTTGTGGGAAACCACGTGGTTTGAACTGAACCGGTCATCGATCTGGGGTTTGAAAATGATGGTATTCATTTTGGCAATTTCTGCTCGACGAATCCGGCGGATGAGTTCTTCTGTTTTTCCGCTGAACATACTGCCGCAAATCACTTCTATCCAGCCGGTGTCTTTGGGTGTAAGGGTCATTTAATTTCTGTCCATTAAATATCCGCCTGCTTTATGAGAGTGGGCAGGCACAAAAAGTGCAAAAAATAGTGTATCAAAAATTTGTCTGTTTTCTTTAGTTAAGAAAGAATTGCGTTAATCTTGGTTCTGAGGAGGTCGATAGCTACCTTATTTTGCCCCCCTTCGGGGATAATAATATCGGCAAAATATTTAGAAGGCTCAACAAATTGTTGATGCATGGGGCGAACTGTTTTTAAATATTGATCAATTACCGATTGAACGGTTCTTCTCCGCTCTTCCACATCTCGGGAAACGCGCCGTATGAATCGAATGTCATCGGGTGTATCGACAAAAATCTTAATGTCCATTAATTCCCGCAGGGAGGGGTAATGAAGCGCCAGGATACCCTCAACCACAATCACGTGATGGGGGTCCACCGTTCGTTTCTCATCACTTCTTGCGTGGATCGAAAAATCATAAACAGGTACGGCGACCGATTGCCCCTTGATGAGGCTAATAAGTTGTTGGTTAAATAATTCAATATCAATCGCATCTGGGTGATCAAAATTTTGTTCATGCCGCTTTTTTAAGGGCAAGTTTGAAATATCGTGGTAATAGGCATCCTGCTCAATAACTACCACTTCTCCCTCGCCGTATTCTTCCAATAAACTTTTGGCGATGGATGTTTTGCCGGAGCCTGTGCCGCCGGCGATGCCGATTAGGATGGGAGAAGCACTCATTTCAATTTTGATTCATCAAATGGACTGGGAAGTAGAGCACTGCTGGTTGTTTCATTTTTAATTCCATTTTTATCACAGATATAAACAGGAATATCACCGCATAATTCCCAGATGACTTGACGGCAAGCCCCGCAGGGAGATCCACCGTTTTCTGTAGCTACCGCCAATGCTTTGAACTGGGAATGTCCTTCCGTGATAGCAGTAAAAAGGGCAGTCCGCTCCGCACAGTTGGACAGTGGATAGCTTGCATTCTCTACATTGCAGCCGCCAGTGATTTTCCCATCGTACGTCTCCACAGCTGCACCCACCTTATAATTGGAATAAGGCGCACGGGACCTATCCATCATTTGGATCGCTTTGTTGATCAAATCATTCATTTTTTCAGTGTGTTGAACCAGCCCAAGGCGCCGGCATAGGCAATAAATACAGAACTGTCATGGGTGCCACCGGGGATGGTGATCAATTCAATGTTGGCCCCGTTTGCTTTTAGGCTGTCCCGCGCAATTACCGAATTATTATATCCAACGGTGCTATCATTTTCACCGTGGAATAATTTTATGGGAGCTTTCGGAGACCAGCTAACAAGACTGTTTTTTGCAAAGACATTTTTTAATTCCTGTTCCCCATCACCCAAGTAGTCCGAAAGAAATTTCGCGGTGAATAAATCTTTAATTGTAGTGGTCAGTTCTTTATTGGCTTCACTGATAGTTTTTGACCCATCCATCAAATTAAGGATTTTCTCCGCATAGGGGCTTTGGAAAAGATCACTAGCTGGGCGATTTAGATTTTCAATTGCATTATAAGACATATAGGTGAATGACGTATAACCGGGCTGCGGGTAGGTTTCCCTGCTTAATATTCTGGTTGAAGAATAACGCATATCATAAGGGCCTGCCATGGGCGTTGAGGCAGTGACTGTAAATTCAGTGGCATATTTTTCTTCGATCAGTTTATGGGTAGCCATTGCAACGTATCCACCCTCAGAATATCCAGCCAAGAATAATTGTCCGGTTTCATTTACATCATTGTCGCAGAGCCAGTTTTTTGTGGCTCGAATTTTATCCAACACTGCTTCAGCGACAAAGGCATGTACGTAGGGATGGACGACATCATTTGAAATGCCCAATCCTAAAAGATCCGGAGATGAACCGATATATCCTACGGAAGCCACAAACATGGCATCAAAACCACGAAGTGGTGTGATGGAAGCTACGTTGGATCGTTTTGATTCGGTACCATGCTGCCCGGAATAAATAGGATATGATTTTCCCGAATGATCTTCGTCAGGGACATAAATAGCACCGGAAGCCTGCCGGGGCTCTCCGTTCCAATCTACTGTTTCATATACGATACTGTATACTTTTATACCCGTAACAGGGGTAACACCAATATCTAAGTTGTTTTCTTTAATGAAGTCTTCAAGAAAATCAATACCGATACTACCGAATGGTAGTACAGATATGATATGCCCTCGCCCTGATTCAGCCGTGGCGCAGTCCTCTGTTTTTGTCCCTTCGCACCCGATAAGGAGCAAGAGGAGCAATAGGATGAATAATCTGGAAAATGACTTCATTTGGAATCCCCGTATTTAATATTCGAACTTAACAAGTTTAAAGGCTTGATGTAGCATAATGCCAGTAATAAATCCGCCCACATGTGCGAACCATGCCACACCGCCAGTAGTGTCTAAACCCAGTGTTCCCATCCCATTGGTGAGTTGATTAAAAAACCAGAATCCCAACACAATGCTGGCGGGAATACGAACGGTTGTGAAAAATATAATAATAAAAATAAACACATGTACCCTGGCGTGGGGAAAGCGAATCATATAGAGTCCTAGCACACCCGCGATTGCACCGGAAGCCCCTACCATAGGGATCTCAGAACCGGGATTCATAAGGACTTGGCAGAGGGTCGCGGCCACGCCACACAAAATATAGAAAAAAGCGAATTTCACGTGGCCCAATGTACTTTCTACATTATCCCCAAATAACCAAAGGAACCACATATTCCCCAGGATATGTGCAATGCCACCATGAAGGAACATGGAAGTAAACATAGTAAGGATGGAAAATTCTGCCGGGATCAATCCGAAAGTGTAAATGAAGATCGCTTCAGCTTCCGGGTCTTTCATTCCCATACTGAATTGAAATAGGAATATGAATACATTGATGGCGATCAACCCATAGGTCACGTAGGGAATAAGCACTCTTGGATTGTCATCTTTGTAAGGGAAAAACATCAATACACCTTGAACTCAATGTTTCGGGATGTTTCATTTCCGGCGCGATCCCGTACCTTGAATTGAATAGTGTGGGTACCGATAGGCAGTGGCCGCTCCATTTCGTAGTAAATAGTTTTGGATTTGGGTTGGTAGGCATAGAACAAGGAAGTGTTATCCAATTTCAATTCAAATGAATCTTCCTCCGGTTCGAACCCGGAAAGCGCATCATCAATTATTATTTTGAACTGATTTAATTCCAGAGATGGATAATTACCATTGTGTCCTGGATGCATAGACTTGATCATTGGTGGCGTCACATCCTCGATAATGGCAATCGCATCCAGATGTTTTACTTCTCCTGTGAGAACCTGCCGATCGTTATTGTTCTCTGTAGGAATAAATGACCAGCCTTCTTTTTGGTCGTAGTAATACAGGTGAATTTTGTCCCGATCCTTGAGTTTGGTCGGATACCGAATGCCGATATTTACCGGTTTTAATAAGGGCCGTTCAAAAGGCTGAAGTTGGTAAACACGGGAGAGTAAATTACCGTTTTTTATAGGAGCATGTTTATGAACCGCTTCGATCCACATGAGGGTTGGACTGGTGATAGATGGCTTTTTGGTGCGGATGGAACAAAAGCTATCCTTGGAAACAGCGGTGACGGATATGCCGGGCATGGCTACTGTATAGGGGAAGTCAAAGCGGACCTGTCGCTCGATGGACCTCTTCAGGATCACCTCGATCTGATCTACATTGTCAAACATAAGGGGATCGATGGGTTGGGTCAAATAAACCGATGGTTGGATCTGATTCAAAGGAATGGTCTCATACTGGTATTCTCCCTTTAATCTCAGGGAAAGGTTTACATCTACCACCTGTTCCGGCTGAACCTGCACGTAAACCCCGGCATCGGTGTGGGAAATATCCATATTAACATTCACGCTTAGATGGTCTCCGGTGTGTTTTTCGCCGACCCAATGTGCTGGTATGGATCGCGTTCCCAATTTATTTTGTGCAATGAACTGCAGCGCTTTTCGCTCCACTTGTTTTTTGGGGACGGTGATGATTCGCCCTGCTTCGATGGATTCTGAAGACTGGATAACGACCTGTTCATCGGCGAAACCGTAGGGGGTAAAGGAATAAACGATCACTGATTCTATGGGGAGGGTAATACTTTTGGGCTGAATTAGGAATGAGAGAAGTTCGTCTGTTTCACCGAGCTTTTCTAAAACCACTTCAAACGGCGCCATATTAAATACTGTACCATGGACTGTTCTTGTATTCTTAAGTACATCCATGACAAGAATTTCTATATCGTGATATCCAGGTGTAAGGTTCAAAATGCCACTGGTTGAATCGTCATGGATTGGTACCATGGGATCAGTATCATTGCGGTAAAGTTTTATAAAATCGCCCAAATTTAATCGGGAGTTACGGTAATCCCTGATATAGTTTGCTGTGGTAAGCCAGTTGTAATCCAGCCGGTCAAACTGAAGGGTATGATGTAATTTTTCATCAATATACACCTCAACCCGGTGAAGTTGATAAATATTATTGGCTCCTTGCCGTTTATCAAATGCTTTGATCGACAGCCCCAAGCTACCAGAAATATTGATTGTATCAGGGAAATTGTATTCACCTTTCTTATCCCGAAAAAGGGGGAAGTTCTGGGGCAATTGATTCCCGTTGACCCAACTTTCACTATTGAGTGGTGTGAGTGATATTTCTTCAGCAATGGGAGCTAATCGGTCGGCTTGGGATAATCCACTGGTGAGGGGGTTCAGTGGTTGGCCAAAGGGATTGCGAATTTCGATATGAAGGTGAGGCCCGAATGAAAACCCAGTATTTCCGGAATAAGCAATTACATCTCCTTTTTCAAATCGAAATTCTTCCGGTGATGGAAAAATATTGGTTATATAAGATTCCCCTGTTTTCTGTGCTTCTTCCAGGCGATCTTCAAGTCGAGGGCTGAATTTACTTAAATGAGCATAAACGGAAGTTTGACCATCATCCATGGTGAGGTAAAGGGCACGGCCAAACCCGGAATAATTGGTAACTATCCGTGAAATATGTCCGTCTGAAACAGCAAAGACTGGATGACCAATCACGCCGCCGGTTTTGATATCCAAACCTAAATGATAACCCGTTGTACGGAATTCGCCAAAATTGGATGAGAGATGTTTACCTACATCTGTTGGCCAAGTATAGTCCTGAGCCAGAATAGATGAAATGGTAAGTATTAAAACGGTGAGAAGTTTCATAAGATAAATTGCTGACAAGGCTGTCAATTTATCCCATATAGAGGATTTAAAAACAGAAGATTGGCAATAAAAAAGGCCCGCCCCGATTTCGAGACAGGCCTTGATGAAGACTCAATAAATAAGTGGAGGCTTATGATTTTTTGAGTTTTCTGATTTCCTTTCGGAGTTCTTTCAATTCTTTTTTTAGCTCATCCATTTCATCCCGGAGATTGTCATTGTATCGGGGCCCCGCCATACGGAACTTATATTCCTTATGGAGCTTTTCACCGGATTTCCTCAATTTTTCGGTTTTTTCCTTTAGATGATTGGCATGTTTTTTCAGATGTTCTTCATCTATCTCAAAGTTGCCGCCCTCTGGAGAAAAGAAAAGTACATCATGGTCATCGCCATTAAGTTCTATCATGGGCATTTTGCCTGTCCATGAGAAATTGTTTTTTTGGGAACCGAGTGTCGCCGTGAAATCTCTTTTCCGCCCCTTGCGGACGATCCCTAGCTTTACTTCTGATTCTGGATCCTGCCGGCTGATGGCCCGCTGCAAATCAGAAGTGGTAGAAACATTATCATCATTAACTGAAAGGATGATATCCCCTGCCTTCAATTTGGCCTTATCAGCAGGACTGTCCTCTACCACTTCCGAAATCAAAACACCGTTCCCACTGTTAACTTTAAAATATTCTCTGAGCCCATCTGTCAGTTCCTGGATCTGTACACCTAAATATCCACCGGAATGGATTTTAAATACATTATCATCATCAAAGACCATAGTTTGAATATTTACATCCATATCGGCCAATTTTTCTTTAACTTCTTTCAGGGCTTTTTTATCACCGATATCAATGGTGTATTCTTTTTCTTCACCATCTTGAGTAACCACGATGGTCATTTCATCACCATTGGTTTCTACATCCACATCAACGGTTTGTTCTTTGTTGCCTTTGTGAAGGGCTTTCTTTTTGACGACAACTTTTTTCTGCTGACCGACCGCGATACCGGCAATCAGCAAAAGGCTTAAAATCCATCTGGACATGTTGAGTCCCTTTCCCATAATTGTGTGTCTATACGCCCTTAATTCCGGTTGGTTCCATCATAATGGTTTGACCAAAACCACCGTTTGAATATCTTCCCAGAATTTTCCTGTGGTCACATCTCGTGCTTCAAATTTGACAATATAAATACCGATCCGGGCAGGATCTCCATTGGATCGTTTTCCATTCCAATACAGCAGTCCTTCCTGGGTAGAAGCTTGACTCCAATAAGGGGTAGCAATTTTTCGTCCCGTTACATCAAATATGTTTATGGTGATGGCCGCTTGTTCATATGGAAGTTGATAGCGGATGGTTAGCTGGTCATTCACGCCGTCTCCATCGGGCGAGAATGGATTGGGATCAAATTCAACTAAACCGGAAGTCGCCAATGTTTCATAAAAAATACTGTTTGATTTTCCCGGCGTCATGGCTTTTGCATCAACGGTAATTGCCCAGCGGGAGGAATCATTGGAAATATAGTTGAGGCGAAATTTTTCAGTTGAGCGTCCATCCATTATGGGCCAGTTTTCCGAATAGATGAGCGAATCAACAATGGTGCCTGTCATGTCATAAAGAAAGATTCCATCGGAGGTATTGTTGAGGGATGGCCATTGATCAGCCAAAACCACTGCATCTGCCGTATATTGGTAAATGGTACTATCTTGGGCTAAAACCAAATATTGGTCTTGATTGATGATAATTTCAGGGATGGGCTTCTTCACTTTAGATTTGTCAGATATGAACCACCCGGATACGTTAAGGGATGATGGGAAGTAAATTTCAATGAATTCAGTCTGGCCTGTATTAGGTATGGATAAAAATTCATTAAATAAAATTGTGCCAAAGGGATAGCTCACTTTGATCGTGTCAAAGGCTACATTGTTAGTACTGTTCTCATCTCCATTGATGGCCAATTGAATTTCTAAAGGATGGATACCGGAAGATACGCCCGGGACTTCGATCTGAACCAAGACAGTATCCCGGGATTGAATGGCTGAAAAATTACCGGAAGTAAGTTCACTGCCATTTTCTGAAATAGACAGGTTGCCCGAAAAAGGAAGCACGCCGGAATTGGTAATTCCGACTTGGATTTTAAACGGTGTATTCTGTTTTGGATAAAAGGGCGTGTGTAATACAGAGTCCTGGATTAAGGCCCCATCAATATTATGCCACATGGTAGCATTGGGATAGCCGGGGGTCATGATAATTGAATCAGGGGATTGTGTCCAGTGAGCCTCGTTGTTAGATATGAATTCTGGCCGCTGTTTTTCTGCGGAGATTTCTGCCACTACGGGCCATGTATCGCTATTATAGACTAAGCTATCAACGATAAACCCCATCATGTCATAAATGAAAATGGCATCGCCGCCATTGTTCAGCGCTGGGAAGGATGGGGGTACAATAAAATGCATTTCAGGATTGACCAAGGGCGCAATATTTGAATCGGCGGCGATGACAACATAATCATTAGATAGAATAGGGGTCTCGCCCAGGGGGCGCCCCCCTTTACTGTTGTCACTGATAGACCATCCACGCAAAGATAAATTGGTATCGGCAACCAATTCGACAAACTCGGACTGATCATTATTGGGCCGTGCCATGAATTCATTAATGTGGACCGTATTCCAATCATACTGCACTGCCAGTTCAATTTGTCCGGCATTGTTTGTGATATCTCCATCACCCGTTATTAATAGTTCAACCAATAACGCATGATAGCCCGATTGAGAAAATGGTCCCAGGTCGATACTGAACTTGGCTGTATCCAATTCTGATATGCTGCCAATATCTGTATTGGCAAGGGCGTTCCCCGATTTCGAAACAATAATTTCTCCTGTGATGGTGTTGATGCCGTCATTCACAACTTGGATGGAAAGGGTGGTGAGGTCCGATTTTGACAATTTAGTTTTGGACAGGCTTAATGAATCAGTCAGTAAATGGCCATCTATATTGTAAGGGACGACGCTATTGATTTCCCCCGGTGTGCCTAAAGAATCACGGCTGGCTTTCCAATTAGAAAGTGTATTGGGAAAATGGTTACGGACGCGCTCAAGGGAATATCCCGGAGAAGAAATATCGGTCCACCCCAAGCTGTCGGAGATATTTCCGGATGCATTAATGAGATAAAGTGAATCACTGCCGGAGAGGCCATTGCCGATTGATTTATCATCCACTTTCATCATGATGGTATTGGTCGGAATAGTGTAAATGCCGTTGTCCATTGGATAGTCCCCTTCCATGATGAGACCATATCCTTCGGGCGGAATCTTGCGGCCGTTGCTGGAATCCTCGATGGTGTCGGTGGAATATTTATCCCGGATAGTCCATCCTGAAAGATCAACCGTATCGGCGGTTGGGTTGTAAAGTTCGATAAATTCGTTGGGGGAATCGCTGCCTTCGAGATTGTACATCACTTCGGTGATGATCACCTGCCCGTTGAGAGAAACAACGGAGAAAAGAAGAATTGTATATCGAAGAAAAACAGGGAACATGACAGAAAATAATGAAAAACACTTGAATCGCGTTAACAAAATCGTGTAAAATACTTACGAGTAACTTACGAGAATAAAACATTAACGCAAAAACACAATGAGACAAAGAAGAATACAAAAAATGAAACGGTATTATTTACTCACCAAAACCCTCTTCGTGAATTTTCGCGCTATTAGCGGTTAAATAATTAAATGGCTTTATCGCCCAAACAACAACGATTTTTAGATTTTATTCAACGCCATACAGTTGAATATGGACAGGCCCCTTCCTATGAAGAAATTATGAATGGAATGGGGTTTGCCTCCCTGGGAACGGTCCACTGGTATGTCAATGCCCTGACTCACAACGGCCATCTCGACCGTTCCAAAGGACCTAACGGCAAGCGGGCCTTAGCCCTTACCTGTGAGGAGCACGCCACACCGGCCCGCCTGCCTTTGTTGGGTTTAATCGCCGCCGGGGTGCCCATCGAAGCGCTGGAAAATGCTGAATCCGTAGCAGTGCCCCAGCCCTTTGTCCATTCGGAGAATTTTGTGCTGCAGGTTAAAGGGGATTCCATGATCGGGGATCATATCGAAGATGGGGATTATATCATTGTACGTAGATCCGCCGAAGTCAACCCAGGGCAGATCGTGGTGGCCCTTATCAACGGTGAAGCCACCCTCAAGCGTTATCAGCCCGTGAATGGGCATATAGAACTTCATCCCCGGAATCCGAATTACCCGGTTATTACGGTGGATCAAACAGATCATTTTCAAATCAACGGCGTGCTCCTTTATTCCTTCCGGGAATATTGAAGTGTGCATTCCACTGTATTTCATCTCCGGCTGAGGGACTTTGAACTCCAGGCTGAACGCCGCCTGGATGCCTCTCTGCAAACCCGGCCGATTGCCATTATTTCTTCTCACCACCAGAATGGAACGGTGGTATCTGTATCCAAAGAAGCGGAAACAGAGGGCCTGTACCGCGGGATGAAAATTTCATTGGTGCGCCGGATGAGCCACGGCGTACGGCTGCTACCCTACAATGGGTCGCTTTACGGGCGGCTGAACCAGTATGTCTATGCCATTGTCCGGCGTTTTACCCCCACAGTTGAGCCTTCTGGTTATGGCAAATTCTACATGGATATGACCGGTATGGAACGAGTATATAAAAGCCATGAGCAGTCCGGCTTGAATATATTTGATATGGTGCAAGACCAAGTGGGGCTCCATTCATTTTTGGGTATCAGCCGGAATAAATTGGTGAGCCGTATTTCTACCTCTGTTGTGCCGGATCGGATACATCGTGTGGTGGCAGGGGATGAATCCCGATTCTTATCCCCTTTGCATTCGCCGGTGATCCCAACCGTGCATCAGCCGCCGGTGTGGAAACTGGTCAAATTCCTGATCTTAAACCAGGTTCGCCAAATCCAATCTATTGTGGATGTACCTGATAATGCACGGCGGCTGTTTGGTATGTACGCTCTTCCCTTGTCACGGGAAGTGCGCGGTCAGGATTTATCTATGGTTCGGCCGCCGATTTTGAAAAATCATATTGTGGAACAGACTGTTTTACGCGAGGATACGAATGACCGTATAAAATTATGGGTAGAGATAAAACAGCTCTCAGAACAGGTGGCCTTTAAACTGCGGCAGCGGTCACAGGCGGCCCAGAAAGTGCGGTTAGAAATTCACTATACCGATGGATTTAAATATGAAGCAAAGGGCCAGTTCTTAAAACATGATAATGCGGCGGTGATGGCAGAAACGTGGCGATTATTTGAAAAGGCCAATACACGCCGCAACCGAATTCGGGCTATTATCCTGGATGTCTCCGGCGTTGTCCACACGGTAAGGCAGATGGAATTATTTAAAAAGGACACGGAGCAAGACCGTCTTTCTTCAGCGCTGGACATCCTGCGCAGGAAATTTGATTTTTCGAGTATTCAATCGGCACATATCATTTAGGCCATTCAGATGTTTACGCACCTGAACGCTCATTCCCATTATTCCCGTATGTCCAGCACTGCCTCCCAGCCGGCCCTGCTCACGGCGGCACGGAACCAGGGTATGAAATATTTGGCCTTAACAGAGACCAATGGTTTATGGGGCTTCATCCGTTTTGTCCAGCACGCCCGCGCGGCCGAGGTTGAATCTATTGCCGGTGTTAACCTTATTACCGATGCGGGAGAGGTTATTCTGCTGGCAGAAGACCAAAGGGGCTATGAGAATATGTCCCGTGCTGTTTCCGCTGTGCATGATGATTCAACCCAATCTATTGCGGATGTTTTAAAAGGCCGCACGGCAGGTTTGTTCATCCTCGCTCATGAAAGATCAACGCTTTTCCATTTAAGCAAACTAGTGCCCAGCAGTCATTTATTTGTGGAACTGCGCCCGGATATAACTGAATATACCGCACAAAAATTATCCCGGGAATTCAAGTTGGAAATGGTGGCCACGGGAGATGTGTATTTCATTCAGAAGGAGGACTGGTCCGCCCACCGCACCCTCCGGGCGATTGATCTGAACACCACTTTATCCAAACTGCCGACGGGTGCCTGTAAGTCAGACAAACACTGGTTCCGCGCTGAAAAAGATATGATTCAACTTTTTCCCAACAGTATGGATGCCATCAACAACAGTACATACTTGACGGAACGGTGCAAACGGGACTGGTCATTTCTGGATACAATCTTTCCCAATTTATCCCTGAAGGATACCCGCCGGGCCAACCTAAAGCTGAAAGAAAAGGTCCAGGCCGGGGCGCAAAAACGTTATGTAAAGATCACGGCTGAGATTCAGGAGCGGATTGACTATGAATTACGCATCATTACATCCAAAGGATTTGCGCCGTATTTCCTGGTGGTAAAAGATATTGTGAAACAAACCCGGGCCACCATTGGCCGTGGTTCCGGCGCCGCATCCATTGTGAGTTATTGCCTCTTTATTACGCAAGTGGATCCGATTAAATATAACCTTCAGTTTGAGCGCTTTATTCATCCGGAGCGGAGCAATATGCCGGACATTGATGTGGATTTTCCTTGGGATGAACGGGATGATATTCTGGATTATGTCTTCAAAAAATACGGCGATGAACGAACTGCTATGGTATGTAGCCAAGTGTTTATGAAGCCTCGTTCCGCCATTCGGGAGGTGGCCAAAGTGTATGGTCTATCCAATGAAGAGATCAAAACTATCACCAAGCGGATCGGCTGGTATGCCTCCCGGCGGGATCTACTGACCTGGGTGAAGACCGACCCCCGTTTTGAAAATATAGAACTGGACGATACGCTGGTAGAAGTCCTGCGGGAGAGTGAAAAAGTAGTGGGCGCTTTTCGTCATCCCTCTGTGCATCCCGGTGGCGTGGTGATCGTGCCTGATGAAATCCGGAAATACGTACCGGTTCTCACAGCCCCCAAAGGAGTGCAAATCGTGGAGTGGGAAAAGGATCAAGTGGAAGATTCAGGGCTGCTCAAAATTGACATCTTGGGGAACCGCAGCCTGGCGGTGGTGCGGGATACGGTACGGCAGATCAATTTGAATTATGGGAAAGCAGCGTCCAAAAACAGCTATTTGAATTACCACAAAATTCAGCCTGTGGGAGATGAGAAGACAGAAGCGTTAATGAAGTCCGGTAAGACCATGGGCATCTTTTATATTGAAAGTCCTGCCACACGGCAGCTTTTGGCCAAGGCAGGTGTGGTGGATTTCGAGCACGTGGTCATCTATTCATCCATTATCCGCCCGGCGGCGAACCGCTTTACCAACATAATGCTGGAACGCATTCATGGAACGCCATGGAAAATATTGCACCCCGATTTGGATTTTTTAAAAGAGAGCTACGGCATCATGGTGTATGAGGAGCAAGTGTCCACAGCAGCTATGGTCATGGCGGGAATGGGCTATGCCGAGGCAGAATCATTGCGGAAGACCATGAGCCGGGATGCCATGCAGCACTTGATCCATCGCTGGGAAAAGAAATTTTCTCAAGGGGCAAAGCGACGAGGCTATGAAGATGGATTGATCAAAGATGTGTGGGATATGATTCGCTCTTTTGTGGGCTATTCTTTTTGCAAGCCCCATTCCGCCTCCTTTGCCATGCTGTCCTTCACTTGCGCCTATCTCAAGGCCCACTTCCCGGCGGAGTTTCTGGCGGCGGTCATCTCAAACCAGGGCGGGTTTTATTCCCCTTTTGCCTACTTGAGCGAAGCCCGGCGGTTCGGAATCAAAATTCTGCCGCCGGATATGAACCGCAGCTGGATGGAATACCGCGGGCGGAAAGGAAAGATCCGCATGGGATTTATGAGTATTCACAACTTGCAGAAGAAGACGGTGAAAGAGATCCTGGATGAACGGAAAGCGGGATTTTTCACTTCATTAGAAGACTTTTTTATGCGTGTTGATCCATCCCTGTCAGACGCCATGGCCCTGACCAATGCAGGCTGTCTGGATACATTATCACCGGGATACACCCACCGGGAGATTGCTTACCGCGTGGCATGGCACTGTTTGGGCGAAAAAGAAAATAATGATCTTATCTTAGATCGGGTAAAGAGCGGCCGTCTTAATAACCGCGCCCTCAGGCAGGTTCGTGGCAACGGATTATCGCCAGAGGATCAGCGGCACCTGGAACTGGAATCATTTGGTTTCCCTGTTTCAGAGCACCCCCTTGAGCCCTACCTGTCCATGATCAATGGCCGTGTGCGGAAGGCCAGGAATCTGCCAAAATATATCGGGCGGACCATCCACTTGGCGGGGGTGTATATCACCCGGAAAGAAACAACCACGGTAGAAAAGAAGGATCCCATGGAATTCCTCACCCTAGAAGATGAAACGGATATTTATGAATGCGTTCTTTTTCCGGAAACTTTTCGGAAATACGGCGACTTGCTATTGTGGGAGAACCTGTTCCTCCTCAGGGGGAAAGTGGAAGAATCCTTTGGTGTTGTTTCAGTAACGATTGAAAAACTGGGCAGCCTGCCAAAAATGTTTCGACTAAGGGAGCTTAAAAAATCAGTGTGAATCTAAAAATGATTCAATATGGCTTTTGATTTCGGTCCGTGTTTCACGAAATGAATCCATTTGATTTGTATCAAAATTCCAGCGGCGGAAGGGATCGTCTATGCTCCAATGAATGCGCTCAACATCCCCCGGGAATGTTGGGCAGGACTGGTTGGCATTGTCGCAAACAGTGATAGCGATATCAATACCTTTGTCCAGGTAGTCATCCACGTAGTCGGAAGTATGATGAGAAATATCAATCCCGATTTCTTCCATGACGGCGATGCTTGTGGAATGGACCCGGCTAGGGTGGGAGCCGGCGCTGAAAACATCAAAGCGATTGCTGGCCATATCCCGCAACAGGCCATGGGCGATCTGGGACCGGCAGGCATTCCCGGTGCAAATAAAGAGGACTTTTTTCTTTTCTGGCATGAAAAAATTTAGGGCATTAAAATATTGAATGGAATTCCTGTTTTGTAGCGTTTCGGTATCCTAAATTTTCCCCCATGTCTATTGAGAAGAACGAACCCTTATTCACAAATCCCCTGGAAGCCGTACGCGGGTTATCCATTAATGACCTGAATAAATACCTGCCGGCAGTGCAAAAAGTGGAAGATATTGTCATGACCGCTGACCGGATGAAAGAAGGCGTCTTTTTGGGTTTGGGTTTGGAAGGGTTAAAAAGGATTCCGGACAATTCGGTGGACCTGATAATTGCCGATCCGCCTGAATCACCCTGGCGCGGGACAGATCAGCGGGGAAACCCCATGACGATCCAGGAATATTTCCAGTGGAATGAACAATGGGTCAAAGAAAGCGCCCGCATTTTGAAGCCCACGGGAGCGATCTATTTGATTTCCGGGTGGCGCTTTTCTGGCATGTACCATTCCCTTCTCAGCACGGATTTTCACATCCAAACCCGGATCACCTGGCGGAATGCTGCGCCCAAAGACCAGTCTCAGCCCATGACCTGGATCAACCGTATCGCGGATATCTGGTATGCCACGAAGTCCAACGATTTCATGTTTAACCAAGAAGCGGTCACCGAAGGGAAGAACACCTTGAATCCGGGCAGTAACATCGAGATGGGTATGACAAATCTCTGGAGTGATATCCTGGATATCCAGATCGGTACAACGGTAAAAATGGAAGGAGATAAACCGGAGCAATTGATTCAGCGGATTTTGACCGCCTCCAGTTTTAAACTGAATTGGGTGGTGGATCCATTTGCCCGGACTGGGGGAGTGGGGGTAATTGCGAAAAAAATGGGACGGCGGTTCATCGGGTTTGAATCGGATCATGATTGCCTCTTGATGGCAATGAAGCGAATTGATGACGAATAGAATATGAGTTTATTTGATCAAATACAAAATGATATGTATGCCGCAATGAAAGCAGGCGAAAAAGAAAAAGCCACCGCCTTGCGGACCACACTGGCCAAACTAAAAGATAAGCGTATCGAAAAACGGGACGACCTATCTGAGGCCGAAGAGATCAAGGTGCTCCAGACTTTGGTAAAACAGAGAAAAGAATCTGTTGAATTATATGAAAAGGGCGGCCGTCCTGAACTTGCAGCAGCAGAAAAAGCCGAAATTGACATTTTAAACGGATACCTGCCGCAAATGATGTCAGAAGAGGAGATTAGAGCAATTGTACAATCCGTGGCAGAGGAAGTCGGTGCGACTTCCATGGCGGATATGGGCGAGGTCATGCCGGAAGTAATGAAGCGCGGAAAAGGGCTGATTGACGGGAAAACCGCCCAGCAGTTCGTTCGGAAGATTCTGGGGTAGGTCGGTTAAGCTTATTGGTAAGGAGGCCGGATTGTGATAATAAAACACCAAAAATCTTTTGCTGATTGCCGAAGAAATCGAGCATCATAACCGCTTAACCTAACCGAATGATAGACGCATTAACCATATTCTTTATTATAGCCATGGGCGCCATCGGTTTTCGGCGTGGATTGGTTGAGGAATTGGGCCGGCTTTTAGGTATCATTTTTGCCACTGTTTTTGCCTTAAGACTTTATGTTGATTTGGGCTCTTTCCTCATGGCATGGCTTCCTGTTGATGTGTGGCTTCTTTTCGTCCTCAGTTTCATCATCATTTTTTTCCTTGTTTTATTTCTGGTGAGACTGGTGACAAAATTGATCCATTTTCTATTCCTATCAAAAAGCACCAAATGGGCCAACCGGGTGATGGGAACAGTTTTTGGGATTGCCAAAGGTCTCCTGGTTGTAATGATCTTTTTCTGGATGATCGAACTTTTGCCCAACCGGGATACGGCTGATATTGTCATGAAGCAATCTACCTTGGCCCAGCGCTTGATCAATGTGCGGAAAAGCATTATAGCCACATTTAACTGGAAAGACCCCGTGACCCTGGGTGAAAAAACGATTCGGGAATTTTTGAATTCCATGGAAGAGAACAATGGCTAGAATTCCTCAGGAAACCATTGACCGGATCCGTGATTCAGCGGACATTGTTGATGTTGTCTCCCGCCATGTTGACCTGAAAAAACGGGGGCGTAATTTTTTCGGACTCTGCCCCTTCCACAATGAAAAAACGCCCTCATTCTCCGTGGCGCCGGACAAAGGCATCTATCATTGCTTCGGCTGCGGGAATGGGGGCAATGCGGTGAATTTTATCATGGAGTATGAGAAGATCAGTTTTGTGGAAGCGATTCAGCAGTTGGGGCGGCAGCTGGGGATCGAGGTTGAATTCACCGGGAGTGACGATTCAAAAGAATTTTTTAGTAATCTCTATGAAATTCACCGGGGGGCGGCAGGCCTATATCATTCCACATTGTTTTTAGACAGGGGAGCGGATGCAAAAAAATATTTATTGGATCGGGGCTTAAACGATGAAATACTCAAACTGTTCAAAGTGGGTTTTGCCCCGGAGCAATCATCCTTTCTACTCAATAAGGTGAAACCCAAAAATTACAGCAGGGAAGTTTTTGAAAAATCGGGATTGTTCGGTTTTTCCAACAATGAATTTTATGACCGGTTCCGCTCCCGCATCATGTTTCCCATTTTCAATTCATCGGGCAAAGTAATCGCTTTCGGGGGCCGCGTGTTTGGCTCTGATGATCCAGCCAAATACATGAATTCACCCGAGACGCCGCTCTATCGAAAAAGTGAAATTTTCTATGGACTCCATCTCACCCGTGACGCGATCCGGAAGGCGGGCTTCGCCATTTTGGTTGAGGGCTACACAGATTTGATCCAGCTTTTCCAAGGGGGAATCAAAAATGTAGTGGCAGTTTCCGGTACGGCCTTTACGGAAAAACACGTTCAGCAGATTCGTCGCTTTGCCTCCAAAGTGTACTTGGCATACGACGGCGATTCGGCGGGGATCAGCGCAGCACTGCGGGCGGGGTATGCCCTTTTGAAAGGAGGCGTGGAACCCCATGTGATCACCATCCCCGATGGGCTTGATCCCGATGACTGGGTTCAGCAAGACGGTGCTGAAGGATTTCGAACGAATGGAATTGAAAAGGCCACAGGACTTCTGCGGTTTCATCTAAGATCCAGCGGTTTTAAGGAAAGATCATCTTCGGAGAAATCAAATTTAATTAAAGAAATATTAGAGGAAGCGGCGGGCATCCCTGACCCCATTATTCGTCAAGACCTGATCAATAACCTGGCCCAGGCCAGCGGTGTGGAAGAAAACCAGATGGTGCATATGTTTTCTCAACAGATCAGGAAGAAGCGTCCCCAGGCTCAAATGGATGCACCCAAGCCAAAACCGAAACTGTTTACTTCGGTCAACGCCAAGGCTGAATTGGGTATCATCAAAGTTTTGGCAGGGGATGATTCAGAAGCAAAAGCTTTCGTTAAAGAGAACTTGGATTTGAATCAGCTGGAAAATGAGCAGCTAAAAAAACTGGCCAAAATATTGATGGACAAAACAGACATTAACCCGGCGGAGATCATTGCATATTTCGAGGCGACAGAAGACAGGGAAGTTGTAACACGCATTCTGATGGAGGAGGATAAGACCACCCCTTCCCTTCAAATGGCCGAAGAATGTTTAAGGACCATTACAAAAGTTTCTGCCAAGGAGAGAATCCGTGAGATTCGCCTGAAGATCCGTGAATTGGAAGCGGCGGGGCAGGACTCAACCGAATTAATGATGGAAGTTGTGCAACTCCAGAAGGAAGTTAATGCTTAAGCGAATTTTCCTTTTGGCTATGAGTACCCTCCTGTTTTCCCAGGAAATTGACTGGAATGGAAAGCCTAACCCCATCACGGCGATCCATATTTTTTGCGATATGGATGGGATCCCCATTTATGTGGATGGACTCCAGGTGGGCGCTTCCCCAGTAAAGGATCCTGTACAGGTAGCGCCCGGGTGGCATCAAGTGAGTTATTTCCCGCCGAAGACTATGGTCAATACACAGTCCATCTATCAAAACAGGAAAATGCGGGATATGATTCAACTGGCCCGCCAAGATGTTTTGGTAGAAGAGGGCAAAACCGTAAGGGTGGTTTTAAGCTACCGTTCGATAGAAGCAGAGGCTATGGAATATGAACGTAAACTATCCAGCAGTAAATGGGTTGGAATGGGAATGGTATTAACTGTTTTTGGGTTAATTGCCTGGAGTTTGATGTAAATGAAATATCATTTCTTTTTTGTTTTATTTTCACTGGGATCAATATTCAGTCAACCGGATTCCACAGTTAAATTGTTTTCAACGGATTTGATGCGTACGAATATCTTAAGCGGCGAAGCAAAAGAATCAGTCAAAAAAAATGAGGCTCATTTTCGGGCTGTTTATTATCCCTCAGGCGAATTGAAAAGTGTGGAATTTATTCCGGCCAACTGGGACAAGGGCCGGCGTAAAAAAGCGAAGTCGCCGAGCCGGTTAAGACTTTATTATAAAAAATGGAATCCCAAAAAACAGGAATTGGTAGAAGGAATTACAAAAAAAGAGGGCAAGGGGAAACCCCATTACCGCGCCACCCTGGATGAAAAAGGATTAGTCCAGGATGTAGATTATTTTAACCGCCACGGGAAAATGCTTTGGACATTTCACATGCGTTGGGATGAGGAAGGAAAATCATCGGAATATGACATCGAATTTTATTCCAACCGTAATTTATCAGAATTGAACCATGAGTTATTTGCCCCGGACTTAAGTACCATTCGTCCCGGGTGGATCGCACGATATCGTATCAACAGCGAAGGAACAACTAAAGGAGTAAGCATTTTTGACCAGTTTGAAAACCTGTACTATTTTTATCAGTTCAGCTATGGAAATAATGGCTTACGTTCTAAGTATTATCGGGCTGATTCACTTTTGGTTGGCAGTCATACCGTTCGCTTTGACACGGATAAAAAGCCTCTTCGCATTACCTATTATAATGAGAACGGCATCATGAAAAATGCGATTGCTTATGAATATCCGGGGGATGCTGAAATGATTGTTTCACAAATTAACAGTAAAGGTGAGGTCATTGAGCGCCGAATCATTCCCAAGAAAGAAAATTAGTTTATGAAAATATTAGTGACCGGCGGCGCCGGGTATATCGGCTCTCATGTTGTTTTGGTTCTCTGCGAGCAGGGATATGACGTCTCTGTTTTGGATGATCTTTCCACAGGAAACAGAGAAGCGGTGGATGAGCGTGCTGATTTTATCTTAGGCTCAACACTCAATTCGGATGATCTTTCCAAAGGATTGATCGGTGTGGAGGCGGTCATTCACCTGGCCGCTTTTAAGGCTGCTGGTGAATCCATGGTTGATCCGGGTAAATATTCCCATAATAATATTACAGGGACAATCAACTTGCTCAATGCCATGAATGCACAGGATGTGACCAAATTTGTTTTTTCATCCACAGCCGCGGTCTATGGCTTTCCCCAGTATCTCCCTTTGGATGAGAACCATCCTTTAGAGCCCATCAATTATTATGGATTTACGAAACTGGAAATAGAACGTATCCTGAAATGGTATGGAGAATTGAAAGGTCTGAAATTTGCTGCCCTGCGTTATTTCAACGCCGCGGGTTATGACCCCCGGGGACGGATAACATCCCTGGAAAATAACCCCGCGAATCTACTTCCAATTGTCATGGAAGTGGCTTCCGGAAAACGGAGAAAAATGGAAGTATTTGGAAATGACTATGATACTAAAGATGGCACCGGTGTCCGGGATTATATCCACGTATCCGACCTGGCTTCAGCCCATGTAAAGGCCCTGGAATACTTGGCTTCAAACGACAGCTTAACTGTGAATCTTGCCACGGGGGAAAGCCATTCCGTTTTGGATGTGATCAACTTGGCAAAGGAAGTTTCCGGGAAAGAAATCCCCTATGAAATTGTAAGCCGCCGCCCCGGGGATCCCGCTGAACTGTATGCAGGAACCAATATGGCGTTTGAGAAATTGAACTGGAAGGCCGAGTATTCTGATCTAAGGACTCTCCTTGAAACAACTTGGAAAGTGTACAGCCGATGAAGGAAAATCCATTCGTTGGATTGGCCGGAAATATTGGCGTGGGAAAAACCACCTTTACAGAAAAAATGGCTGATGCGTTCAGTTGGTCACCTTTTTATGAATCAGTGGCAGATAATCCCTATTTGAGTGATTTTTATGGGGACATGAAGCGCTGGAGTTTTAACCTTCAGATTTATTTTCTCCATTACCGCTTTAGGGCACAAAAAACAATTTTTGATTTAAATGGCGGTGTAGTTCAAGACCGTACCATTTATGAAGATGTTGAAATTTTTGCCCGAAATCTTCATGATATGAAAAGACTGGATGATCGGGATTGGCAAAACTATAAGAACCTGTTCAGCATCATGACCGGTTATTTGCGTCAGCCGGACTTAATCATTTATTTGAGGGCTTCCACGGATACCTTGTTAACCCGGATCCAGTCCCGGGGTCGGAATTATGAAAGTTCCATAGATCCGGAATATTTGCACCAGTTAAATGTGGCTTATGATAAGTGGATCAACGGGCTGAAAGGAATTCCTGTGCTTACGGTGGAAACAGACGGGTTTAATATATTTGAAGATACAGATCGATTTCAGTCTATTTTGGATGACGTAAAGAGTTGTTTGCCGTTGTAGGGGACGCAATAGTGCGTCCCCTACATCTTAAACATTAATTGAAATTCCGGACTGAAAAAAGTTAAAGACTTGGAATTATCACCTTAAATTCCTCGCCCTTTTTGGGCCCATAGCTCAACGGTTAGAGCACCGCACTCATAATGCGTAGGTTCGGGGTTCGAATCCCTGTGGGCCCAC
>DKQT01000014.1:79748-94914 GCA_002471845.1 Fidelibacterota bacterium UBA7301
CGTAAAACACTCACCCGGGATATGCAGTCCATCATTGAAGAAATGGCCATCGAAGAATGGCAGGATTCTGATTTGTATTCTCCCAGTTTTAATATTGCCCCGACACAAACCTCACCGGTGATGATCGACCGTATGGGCCGGCGGGTAAAACACATGCAGTGGGGACTGATTCCAAACTGGGCTAAAGATGAGTCCATTAGTTCGAAACTCATCAATGCACGGGCAGAAACATTATTGCAGAAACCGTCTTTTCAAAACCTGGTGCCAAGAAAAAGATGTGTGGTAATCAGCGATGGCTATTATGAATGGAAGCGAACCTCCAGCAAATCAATTCCATACTATATCCACCATCGTGAAAATAAACTCCTACCCATGGCCGGTCTTTGGGATACGTGGAAAAACCTGTCCGATGAGAGCATTTTCAGCTACACCGTAATTACCACCACGTCTTCGCCTGGTATTGAGGATATCCATCACCGCATGCCTGTAATATTAAAACAGGATAATATTAATCCATGGCTCCAAGTACATAATACTTCTATTCCCGATGCCATGGATCTACTGGTCCCTTATTCGGGTCCGCTCAATTCATTCCAGGTTTCAACCATGGTTAATTCTCCGAAGAATAATCGTAAGGAATGTATCGTTCCCATAGGGGATTCGGATAGCTTATCCTTATTTTAATCTATTTGAAAAATTATTGAAATTATGAATTTTATGCTTGCCGTTTAGGGATGAACCAGACCAATTTCTCCACGGTCTAAACGTAGCGATTGGATGAATTAGTAGAGGTTAAATACAGGCAAAATTCAGGTGCTTATATTTTTTTAAATAAGCATTAAAAGACCAAACCCTCGGAATAAAAATTTTTCAATTCAATTTTCAATCATAATCAAGGAGAGCAACATGATGAGAAAATTCTCACAAGTTCTAATATTTGTCCTACTGCCCGTATTTGTGGTGGCCCAGCACACTGTGTCGGGTACAGTCACAGATGCAGCCACAGGTGATGCCCTGCCGGGCGCCAACGTGGTTATAGTAGGAACAAGCATGGGTGCTGCAGCTGCATCAGATGGATCGTTTACGATCAATAATGTACCTGCAGGATCTTACACAATCACAGCTTCGGTGATCGGTTATGCCGATGATAGCGAAAGCCTTAATGTCAGCGGAGATGTTACAGTAAACTTCTCCCTGGAAACTTCGGCGGTGGAACTTTCTGCTTTAGAAGTTTTGGCATCTCGCGCAGGTGAAAAAACGCCGGTAGCATTTACAAACATTTCCAAAACAGAAATGGAAGCACGCCTTGGATCTCAAGATATTCCAATGATATTAAATACGACACCCAGTGTTTATGCCACCCAACAGGGTGGCGGTGCAGGTGATGCCCGGATTAACGTCCGTGGATTTAACCAAAGAAACGTTGCTGTAATGATCAACGGTGTACCGCAGAATGATATGGAAAACGGTTGGGTTTACTGGTCCAATTGGGACGGTGTTGGCGATGCCACATCTTCCATCCAGATGCAACGTGGTCTTTCCGCTGTAAATCTTGCTACCCCTTCCATTGGCGGAACCATGAATATTATTACGGATCCAACGGCACTAAAACGTGGTGGAAAATTCAAACAAGAAATTGGTGCCGGTGGTTTCCTTAAAACAACTGCCAACCTGAATACAGGATTGATCGATGATAAAATGGCTTTCAGCGCCACCATCGTTCGCAAAACAGGAAATGGTCTCATTGATAAAACCTGGACAGATGCCTGGGCATACTATTTTGGCGCCACCTATGCCATGGATGACCAAAGTCGTGTCGAGCTGTATGCCATTGGTGCACCCCAGCGCCATGGCCAAAATCTGTATAAACAAAATATGGCTTCTTATGGTGATGATGCAGTTGAGTTTGCCAAAGAGCAGGATGATTATGATCAGTCCGGTTTTACAAAGTTTGCGAATGGTTCCAGAACATTAAATCAGAACTGGGGTCCTGTAAGTTCAAGTTACAGTGGGAAACAGTACTGGTATATGTATGGAGCGCGAACAACAGAGCGTTTTAATAAGAGTTTTCTCAATGAACGGGAAAACTTTTTTCATAAACCGCTTGTTAACTTAAACTATTTCCGCACCATTAGTGATAATATGAGATTCTCATCTGTCGTCTACTGGTCTGGTGGTTCCGGTGGAGGTACTGGAACTTATGGTAGTTCTTTCCGAGCTCCTGCTGTTGCTGGGAACAAGTGGTATGCAAGTTCTCCATGGAAATGGGATTGGGATGCAGCGATCGCCGCTAATTCTAATAACGTAGATGCAGATTATTCATCAAGCGAAAACAGGTCAAAAGGTATTTTGAGAAACAGTATTAATCGCCAAGATACCTATGGAGCTATTGCAAAACTAAACCATGATGTCAATGATAATCTAAAAACTCAATTGGGTATTGACTGGCGTACTGCATCAATAGAACATGCCCGCGAAGTGCGCGATCTTCTGGGTGGGGATTATTATGTTTACACTGGTAATAATAATGATCTAACTACCCAATCAAAAATGAAGCGGCTTGGGGATATCATTGCTTATCATAATAGCACAACAGTGGATTGGCTTGGATTCTATGCACAAGCAAATTATGTTGCCGGCCCACTTAATGCCTATGGTATGGCTGGTACATCAACCATCGCTTATTCATATACAGATCATTTTACATTTGCTCAAAAAAAGATTGAATCTGGCTCCATTGGAACTTTTCAAGTAAAAGGTGGTGTGAATTATGAGTTAAGTGATGTACTCTCAGGTTTCGCAAATGTTGGCCTTGTTGAAAAACCGCCAATTATGGATAACGTTATTTACTATGATGGAACCAAAGCTTCTGATCCAGTTAACGAAAAATTTCAAAGCATGGAATTTGGAGTTAATTATAGATCGCCTAAATATGCATTAAAAGCAAACTACTATAATACCCAGTGGGAAGATCGTAACCTCACAAGAAATGTAACAACAGGACAAGGTTCAAGTGGCGACACTGATGTGATCTTCTTAAGAGGCGTAAATCAATCTCATAGCGGAATTGAAATGGAAGGTTCTGCTCAGGTCATAGATATGTTGCGCTTAGACTTTGCCGCTTCATTTGGTAACTGGAAATTTGCCGGAGATGCCAAAGGTACATATACTGAATACACTGATAAAGGGACGGTTGAACAAACGCAGTATGAATATGCCCTTAAAGATCTATGGGTAGGAGATATGCCTCAAACTGGTATAGTGGTTGGAGCGACACTTACACCGATAGACGGATTAATGGCTCAACTTGTAGTAAATAAGTATGACAAAAACTATGCGGACTGGAGCCCAGGTGCTCGTGAAATCAGCGGCGGCACAGCTGATAGAGAACAAGTGTGGATGGCGCCAGGATACATGAAAATGGATTTCCATGGCTACTACAACCTGCCAATGCAAATAGCAGGTGCGAACCTACAAGTGTTTGCTCATATCTTTAACATGACTGATGAATTATACATTCAGGATGCTGTAGATAATAGTCAGTATAATAGCGTTGATAAAGATCATGATGCAGACAGTGCAGAAGTATTCTTTGGAATACCACAATCCTTCAACGTGGGTCTGACTGTCCGATTCTAATCTGAATTAGATTCTTTAATAGTCTAATAGAAAAGCCCTCTCACGTGTTGTGAGAGGGCTTTTTATTTATTATATAGTTGTAGGTAAGGCGTTCTGTTATAATTGCATTGTCAGATATCAATTATGGGGTTGAATCATCTAGGGCCGCATACTGCTGCCAGAACCGAACCGCATCGGCCCATTCTTCTGATGAATAATGGGCTTTAGTGCCCCCCTTTAATTCGAGTTGGTTACGCATCATTGTAACATGGCCCATAGGAAGATTCTTAACTCCTTCTGGGATAGCATGAATACTGATGAGTTCCCATTCCGCATCAGTGGAATGTTCATCATTTTCTGCCAACACATCATGGCGGTATAAAATATATTCCACCCGTCCTGCCTTTAGCGGCGCGCCATTTTTTGCCCGCGTTTGGATATAAGGTGCTTCACCCTCCTGCCGCTTCACAACGGAGGAAACCAATTCTGTATCTTCATCAATTTTTACAAAGGGACATATAAACTCAGAAGCTAACTTTTCACTTCCGATTATAATTCGGACCCCGTCACGATAGCCTTCTTTATAGTGGTTATCCGCCATTTGAGTTTCCGCATCCTGGGCAATATCCTCAAAGGAAAGGGATTCAGCGTATGTTTTACCCGATCCCTTAACCTGACGGCGGACGAATTTGTTTACAGCGACTTTTCCCATAATAAGCGCTAATTACCTTTTGGTGTAAAGAAAAAATTATTCACATAGATCTTTCGGTTGGGATCAATTTGATATTTATGAAGGTCAAAATTATTCAAACTTATAAATGAATCGCCATCATAAAACCAACCTTCATAATTAAGATTCGTAAAAAATTCAAATACTGCCGTTACATTTTCAGGACCATTATGACGCGCTTCACATTCGAGTAATACAACGGGCTTAAAACGTGTTAGGATCCTTTCCCCACCCATAAGAACATCCAGTTCGTGGCCTTCAACATCGCATTTTATCAAGTCTATTGTTTCCAAATTTCGTAATAATGTAAAATCATCCAATGTTGTTGTATGAACATTGATTCGGTTTCCATTTTTATTGTCACTTGCTATTAATGATGCGCTTGGAGATGGTCTTCCCCCGGGAATATTCATAGTTGTGTCAGACTTCATAGAAGAAAGGGCCATAGTTTCTACTTGGATATTCTGGTATTTTGATCGTTTGGCAATGCCAGTTAAATATTGATTCAGCTGCGGTTGTGGTTCAAAGGCATAAACATATCCTGATTTGCCCACTCGCATAGACATCCAATAGGTATAAGCGCCTTTATGTGCCCCAATATCTAAGGCAACCTGCCCCGATTTTAAGTGCCTTAATAAAAAGTTAATTTCCGGTTTTTCTGTACGCAGTCGATATCGCCATGCCCGAATTACCCATCTCATGTAATCATTGTTAATAAATTGATGCATTATTTTTTCCATGGATATAGTTTCTTATTCCAGTTCAGTGCTTTGTATTTTTTGAGGATTTGCATTGTTTTATCAACAGGGAGTGCTTCCATTGTGCCATAGCGGCTGGATACCGTTTCTGCCATGAATAATGAATTGATAATAGCTTCTTCTGTCGCTTCAACCGTAGCCATGAAAAGGGCACTCATGTTGCGATTCCGGATATCTTTTCGCGACACTTCTATTTCATTGGAACCGCCAAATTGACCCGTTCCTCCAGTGACTCTGTTTGCGCGATGGGTGGAAAAAATAATGGCATAATCACCACTACCATTGGATGAATAAGCACCCACGCGCCCAAAGGCATGATCCACCCGTTTGGCCATTCGTTTTAAGTTACGATTGGATAAGGGTGCGTCCGTGGCAATAACGATCATGCAGGAGCCTTCATCTTCGTCATAGGGTATTTGAGATGCGAATGGGGATTTTTTCAGTTCACGCCCCACAGGTGCCCCGTTGATCATGAGAGAGCCCCCAAAATTGGTTTGGACCAAAACACCAACTGTATATCCCCCTGCTTCTTTTGGAAGGACCCGTGAGGCAGTGCCGATACCTCCTTTGAATCCCAGGGCACGAGTGCCGGTTCCGGCACCTACCGATCCCTCAGCTACCAGGCCGCTTTTTGCATTTCGGATTGCATTTAATGTGTGATGGTTTTGAACATGGCGTCCGGCAATATCATTTAATCGGCCATCATTGGTTTCTCCAACGACTGGGTTTACAGTGCCCTGATGCCCCGGAACCGCGAGCATATATCCCAATATATCATCCGCCACTGAAAATGTATTCAGCGTATTGGTCAATCCGATAGGTGTTTCAATGGTACCCAATTCCTCGATTTGAGTGAATCCAACAGCTTTGCCGTATCCGTTGGTCACATGGACAGCCGCCATGACTTTTTCCTGGTATAGGTTTCCCTGGTGGGGGATAATGACCGTAACACCAGTTCGGATACTGTCCGTTTCAATGACCGTTTCATGGCCAACGGTTACGCCGGCCACATCCGTAATGGCATTCCATTTTCCCGTATTAAATAGGCCGATTTCAAGGCCCCTATCCCTGGGGCGGAATTTTTGAGCAATTACAGTTGATCCGAATAAGAAGCATAATAAAATTGTAATGACAGATAATTTTTTCATATCCAAAGCTACAAAATCATAAAAGGATTTACTCCTATCTTTAAGAGGGTGCAAATTGAACCTCGTGAAAAAAGGAAATGATGAATGGCTGACAATATTGGTATAGATAATTATGAAATTGTGAATGATCTTTTACTGGTTTCTTTTTCGGATAAAAGTGAAGCAATGATTGAATTAAAGAAACTAAGGGAGCGATGCCCTTGTGCCAAATGCCAGGGAGAAACGGATGCCCTCGGCAATCTTTATAAAGGTCCGGACGTAAAATTAACCGATTCCAGTTTCCAAGTAAGCGGCATCCAGCCCGTGGGATATTATGGATTGCGCCCATTTTGGAAGGATGGCCATAATACGGGAATTTTCATAGGCAACTTGCTTAAAATAATATCGGAATAATTTTTAATGTATGATGTTGTAATAATTGGTGCGGGAGTTGTTGGATTAGCTGTCGCTCGCGCTATTGGAGAAGCTTCTCAAAAGTCCGTTTTAATTATTGAAAAGGAAGAATCCTTTGGACGAGGCATTTCCAGCCGGAACAGCGAAGTGATTCATTCAGGAATATATTATACACCTGGATCACTGAAAGCCGAATATTGCAGCCGCGGGAGGGATTTGCTTTATGATTATTGTGACGCACACAATATCTGGACGAACCGCTGCGGGAAGATCGTTGTGGGCAGGGAGCATCAATCCGACGATTTGGAAGCAATGTTTCATAACGCTCAGGAAAACAATGTTCCTGAAATTAAGATCATTGATAAGAAGGAAATCCAAAAACTCGAACCACAAGTTATTGGAGATGTGGGCTTATTTGTAGGCTGCACAGGGATCATATCCGCTCATGATCTGATGGCGTCCTTTTATAAAAAATCCCAGGATTGCGACCATGATTATTTGTTTAAATCCCGGATAATTGGCGCAGAGACGACAAATGATGGTTATGAATTGTCCATAGGAAATCCCAACGGTGAGATTGAAAAAGTATCCACCCAGTGGGTGATCAATGCGGCGGGATTAGGAAGCGATCTTGCGGCTGAAATGTTAACTGCTGATTACCCATCACTGCGATTTTCAAAAGGATGTTATTATAAACTTTCGTCAAAATGGCGTGGCGCGTTTGATCACTTAGTCTATCCCCTCCCGGACAAGGAGCACGGTTCATTGGGAATCCACCTGAGCTTTGATGAAACACAAATGCCTAAACTGGGCCCCAGTGCCCACTGGGTGGATGACCATCATGAAAACTACGATGTGGAAGAATCCCTATTAGACCAGTTTTTTGAGGAAGGCGCCCGCTATATTGATGGACTAAAAAAAGAAGATCTCTCTCCGGACTTTGCTGGGATTCGTCCCAAGATTTGGATGGATGAAAATCCAATGCCCGATTTTTATATTTCCCATGAAGCGGATAAGGGCTTTCCCGGTTGGGTCAATTTGATCGGTATTGAGTCCCCAGGACTCACTTCAGCCATCGCCATTGGCAATGATGTGGCCCGATGGGTGAATGAAGGCTAATTAAAACCCCGTTGCCGCCACGCTTCGTAGGTAACCACCGCCACGGCATTGGCCAGGTTTAAACTCCGCCCTTCACTCCGCATGGGCATAAAGATGGGAGTGTATTTTTCACGAATTTCTTTGGGTAGTCCGCGGCTCTCGGGACCGAAAATAAAAGCATCTCCCTGTTTATATTTTACATCTGTGTAAAGTGTTTTGCCTTTGGTCGTCACCGAATAAATGGCGTTAGGAGAGATTTTGTTTAAGCAATCGTCAAGGGACTCCCAAACCTTGAATTCGGTTCTTTTTATATAATCCATTCCCGCCCGCTTCAGGCTTTTTTCATCGGTTGAAAACCCCAGCGGTTTGATTAAATGAAGCTCAAAGCCTGTATTCACGGACAAGCGAATGATATTCCCCGTATTGGGGGGTATTTCCGGTTCATATAGTATGATGTGGAACAATGATTTGGCTTGGGTTTATTGAAAATTAAAGTTTAGTATTTTACAATACTATAGATCGAGTTTGGATCTAATAAACCAGCACCATTTAATTCTACCAATTCAATTACAAATGCATAGCTTATTATTTTTCCATTCAATCTTTTTACTAATGAACCAGTGGCATTTGCCGTACCACCTGTTGCTAGCAAATCGTCTACAATTAATACTCGATCCCCATCGATAATGGCATCCTTATGCATTTCTATGGCGTCGGTACCATATTCAAGTTCATATTCTTCTGAGATGGTATTATAAGGAAGTTTTCCCGGCTTTCTTACTAAAGCAAATTTACAGCCCAATTTTAAGGATAAAGGTGCGGCAAATATGAAGCCCCTACTTTCAATACCAACAATAACATCAATGTTTTCGTTTTTAAATGTGTTATAAAAAAAATCGATTGTTTCTCCAAACGCATCAGGATTCTGTAATAATGTGGTTATATCCTTGAACTGTATTCCTGGCTTTGGAAAGTCAGGGACATTTCGAATGCTTTTTTTTATGCGTTCAATATTCATTTATTCCTTCAATTTGTTGTTTTCGTGAATTAACGGTATTACTTGCCCAATCAATTTTTTTACGTTCTCCACGTTTTTCTCCATTACGGCATAGATCATTTCCATTGTTACTTCATCTTTGCTTTCATGCCAGCAGTCGTAGTCGGTACTCATGGCTATACTCTGGTATTCCAGTTCTAACTCTCGAGCCAAAACTATCTCTGGCACTGTAGACATATTGATGATATCACAGCCCCATGACCGAAACATTACACTTTCAGCTTTAGTACTAAAGCGCGGTCCTTCTATAGTAACAACTGTGCCTCCATCATGATAGGCGAACCCTAACTGATCACTAGCTCGTATTAAACAATTTCGCAATCCTGCGCTAAACGGATCGCCCATGGATACGTGTTGGACATCGGGGCCATCAAAATAGGTACTTATTCGTTTGGTAGTGCGGTCAATAAATTGATTAGGAAAGACAAAATGACCCGGTTCAATCTGTTCCCGTAATGAACCACATGCAGTCGCGGCAAGAATATGGGTACAGCCTTTTTCTTTTAATGACCAAATATTAGCTCGATAGTTTACATTGGTAGGATTAATGGAATGACCCGGCCCATGACGGGATAGTATTATTACAGGAACATCTGCAATATTACCCATAATTAATTCAGAACTTGGATCGCCATAAGGCGTTGAAACAGTTTCTTTTGAGTAATCACTGATAAATGCCGGATCTTCCATTCCGGAACCGCCAATAATTCCTATCTTTAAGTCAATTGGCATTTCGGTGTTCCTTTAGCGAATCTTTATACGGATATTTTGCAACCCCTTTTTCAGTTATAATACCCCGTATTAATTCAGCAGGAGTTACATCGAAGGCTGGTGTTGTAACCTCTATATCTTCAACAGTAAACTGGACATTATTAATACGAGTCACTTCCTCTGGCGAGCGTTCTTCTACAGGTATATCAGCACCGGATTCAATATCATAATCAACGGTTGAAAGAGGTGCTGCAACATAAAAGGGCACACCATGGTGCTTTGCCAGTACAGCCAAACTGTAAGTTCCAATTTTGTTAGCAGTATCACCGTTAGCAGCAATTCGATCAGCGCCAACAAAAATTCCATCAATGTCAATTTTTTCCATCGTGCGTGCTGCCATACTGTCCGTCATTAGGGTAAAAGGTGTTTTGGTTCGTTTCAATTCCCATGTATTTAATCTTGCTCCCTGGAGCAATGGTCTTGTTTCACAAACATGTACTTTCAAGCCTTTTCCCTGAGCATGGGCATATTGTATTACCCCCAAAGCTGTACCAATTCCACTGGTAGCCAAACCGCCCGTGTTGCAGATTGTAATTACATTGGCGTTATCAGGGATAAGATTGGCACCGTGTAAACCTAAATTATGGCAACGATCAATATCATCTTCCCTAATCTCATGGGCCAGTTCCAATAAGGCTAATTTCAAATCACCCACACTTCCAGAAAAAGAAGTTGCTCTGTCTTTCATTTGTTTCACAGCCCACATTAGGTTCACAGCGGTAGGTCGGGTAGCGCCGATTTCATCTGCTTTCTCAAGGTAAATTTTAACAAATTTATCAAGTTCTGTTTCATCTATTTTATTCGCTGCTAGAACGCAGGCGTAAGCCCCGGCAACACCAATGGCCGGCGCACCACGAATCGCAAGACGATAAATGGCGTCACAAACCACATGATAATCATCTGTTTCAATGTATTCTTCCTCTAAGGGAAGTTTGGTTTGGTCAATTAATCTTACCCGACTATCTATCCATTCTATTGTAGGTGTTAGTGGTATTAATGTTTTTTTGTACATGATCAGGGTGAAACTTTACATTTATGTGAAGATATATCTTGCAATAAAAAGAAATGTCATTAAATACACCAACCAGTGAATTTCCTTACTTTTTTTTGATATTACCATTAATAAAGTATAGGTGATTAGACCAAACCCAATACCATCAGTAATACTGAAAGTTAAAGGCATGGTAATGATTACTATAAAAGCTGGGAATGCTTCAGTTATTTCGTTCCAGTTAATATTAGTGATACTTTTCATCATTAGAAATCCTACAATTATGAGCGCTGGAGCTATCACTGGATGCAATTGTGTATCTCCTACCATGTATGCGCCTCCTATCATTTCCGTAAGGGGGCTGAAGAACAGCGCACCTAGGAACAAAACACCTGTCACAACACTGGCAAATCCGGTTCTCCCACCTTGGGCTATGCCAGTTGAACTTTCAATATAGCTTGTTACTGTTGATGTTCCCAATAAAGACCCGCTGATAGTCCCAACAGCATCAGCAAGCATCGCTCTATTTGCACGAGGTAACTTCCCGTTTTGAATATATCCTGCTTGGCTGGTTACACCAATCAAAGTTCCCATGGTGTCGAATACATCTAGGAAGAAAAATACAAAGATAACTACTACAATTCCTGCTTCAATTGCACCAGAAATATTTAATTTCATAAACGTGGGGTTAATATCAGGAATAGCCGCAATGACACCGGAGTAAGACACTACATTCAGGAAAATACCTGCGAGACATGATAAAAGTATGCCCAATAAAATTGAACCCTTAATATTCTTTGCCAATAGACCCAGAGTAGATAAAACACCAATGATGGTGACCATCACCGGAGGACTATTCAAATCACCAAGGCCGACTAACACACCAGATGTATCTATTACAAGGCCTCCATACTGAAGACCAATAAAGGATATAAGCAGGCCGATTCCTACAGCAATACTGTACTTTAAACAGTCCGGGATGGCTATAATGATTTTCCCCCAAGCATTGAAAAAAGTAAGTAGTAAAAAAACTGCACCAGATATGAAGACAGCACCCAAAGCAACTTCCCAACTGTAACCCATAACGCCGCAAACTACTACAGCAAAAAACACGTTATGCCCCATACCTGGCGCTAGAGCAATGGGGTAGTTTGTTAGTAGGCCCATCAATATTGTTGACAGGGCGGCGGCGATACAAGTTGCTACCATCACGGCCCCTTTATCCATTCCTGCTATCCCTAAGATTGCCGGTTGGACGAAAATGATGTAACTCATGGTCATAAAAGTTGTAACACCGGCTAAGATTTCTGTCTTTAAATTGGTGTTATTTTCACTAAAACCAAAATAGGTAGCAATATGGTTAATAAACATTTAGGTAAACCTAGATTAGTATTATATCAAAAACTCTAATTGTGAATTTTGTGTTCAGGAATTGGAATTTCTATTTGGTTCAACGATAACCTTCAAGGACTCCAAACCACTCTGGACCAAGTTAAACCCATATTGAATTTCATCTAACGCAATCCTGTGGGTAATCATCTCTTTGACTCTCACCTTTTTGTTTGAAATTAGATTTAATGCTTCCTTGAGATCATTTGGAGAATTGGCATATGTAGTGGTAATGGTTCTATCATGCTTAAAGAAAAGTTTATTGATGTCAAATTTTACTGTTGTATCTGGATCTGACGGTGCAAACAATAGGATAGTGGCGCCTTCGTCAGCTGCTTCAAACCCGGCTTGAACCGCGTCCGGGTGACCGGTAGTTAGGATGACTATATCCGCTTTTTGTCCTGTTTTTCCAATTAACATATCCCCGATAGCGTTTGCATCTTCCGTAACCATCTCGGCACCAAATTTTTGGGCCCACAGCAAGCGATCTTTACTGATATCTACTGCAACAATGCATTCAGCGCCACGGGCCTTGGCCAGGGCAATGTGCAGGATTCCCGATATGCCGCTGCCGATAACTGCTACCACATCTCCTGATCCCAGTTTAACTTGGTTCTGCCCCCGCACAATGCAGGCTAGCGGTTCTGCAAATGAAGCTTCTTCATAAGTCATATCATCTGGAATTTGGAAAACACCCAGACGAGTATTGATCTCAGGCAACCGTATATACTGGGAAAAACCACCGGGATCATATGTTGTTAAGTGCAGGGTTTTACACATGGTTTCTTGACCCCGCTTACAAAACCTGCATTCGAAACAAGGTACATGATGTGAGGCAACTATCCGGTCCCCAACTTTTAGATGATTGACCCCCTCACCCAATTCAACAATTTCACCGGATGTTTCATGTCCGAGTACCACTGGGACCTTGTCCAGGCGGTACCACTCCATAAGGTCACTGCCGCAGATACCACTGGCATGAATTTTTACCAGGCATTCTCCTTTTTCTATTTTGGGGATAGGCCGTTGTTCAAGACGAATATCTTTATTACTATAATAATTGGCAACAAGCAAAATTTAGAGGGAATTTTTGTATTGTTCAAAAGCCTTGTTTGGTTTTTCACCATTCACAACGACTGAACGTACAGCCTGGATCATATTTTCTGGCGATTCAGATTGGAATATATTACGACCCATATCTACGCCGGAAGCACCATCATTGATAGCTTTATGGGCGAATTCCAATGCATCCAACTCCGGTACTTTTTTCCCACCGGCGATGACAACTGGCACAGGACATGCAGCAATTAGGTCACTAAAACCATCACAATAATAAGTTTTTACTATATCAGCGCCCAATTCTACAGCAATGCGGGATGCAAGAGATAGGTACCGAAGGTCACGATTCATATCTTTTCCCACTGCAGTAACTGCTAAGACAGGGATGCCATAACGATGGGCATCATTAACCAGTTTTGAAAATTCAACAATAGTTTGATGTTCATATGCACCGCCAATATAGATTGAAAAAGCAACTGCTGATGCATTTAAACGAATTGCATCTTCAATTGATACACATAACTTTTCATTAGATAAGTCTTCATTTAGGATGCTATTACCGCTAGAAACGCGCAGTACGATAGGCATATTAGTTCGTTTTGGGATGCTATTTTGTAAAATCCCTCTGGAAAGCATTAGGCTATCTGCATGAGTTAATAATGGCACAATTGTTTCCCGAGGATTTTCTAATCCAGAAGTTGGTCCCATAAAATACCCATGGTCAATAGCAAACATAACAGACCCAGTTTCTTTTGGAAGTCCAGGTAACACTCTATCTAATCGATTTCTTAAACCCCAGTTCATAATATAATTATCCTTATTATTAATTGTTTAAAAAAAATAACCTTCAACAGTTTTTATTTTTATATGTTTTCATTTATGTAATTCATATTTATTAAGTAATCTAAGAGTTTTTGTAGTGATTGTTCTTCACTTTCGTTATCAGTATTTAAAATAATTTCAGGATCAGTTGGTATTTCGTATGGAGTGTTTGGATCAATGCCGATGAAATTATCTATTTTACCACTCAATGCTTTTTTATAATAACCTTTTGTATCTCTATTGATAACTGTTTTTAAATTTACTTCAACATATACTTCTATGTATTTTTTCTCCAATTTAGACCGGACTTCATTTCTAGAATTGTTAAATGGTGATATCACTGAAACTATAATAAAGTCATTTGTATGAAGTAAATTTTCACAAAGTGTAATAATATTTCTATTATTTCTTATTATTCCATTTTTACTAAAATCAGTATTTTTATCTCTGAATTTATCGCCATCAATAAGTTCAATTTTATAATCTTTTTGAATCAGAATCTGGTATATTTTACTTGCGATGGTGGTTTTCCCAGATCCTGATAAGCCTGTGAGCCAAATAACAACGGGTAATTGAGATTTTATTTTTTTCATTAAAATATATTATTAACTAATTTTCACTTTCTTTTCCTTGGGCTTCAACGGCCGCACTTTTTTTGGCTATTTCTTCTTTATCACCTAAATAGTAGTGTTTAATGGGGTTTAACTGTTCATCCAATTCATACACCAATGGCACACCTGTTGGAATATTTAACCCGACAATTTCTTCATCAGAAATATTGTCGAGATATTTCACTAAAGCACGGAGAGAATTTCCATGAGCAACAATTAAAACTTTTTCACCTGATTGAATAGATGGCGCAATGGTCTCATGCCAGTATGGGAGGAAACGCTCAACCGTATCTTTTAGACATTCTGATGCCGGCAGTTCATTTTCGGTTAAATCACTGTAGCGATCATCAAACCGTGGATGTCGTTCATCATTGATCTCCAATGGTGGCGGTGGTGCACTGTAACTGCGCCGCCAAATCAATACCTGCTCATCCCCGTATTTCTGTGCAGTATCTGCTTTGTTCAGTCCCTGGAGGGCGCCGTAATGCCGTTCATTGAGCCGCCAGTTATATTCAATTGGAATGTTACTGAGCCCCATTTTACTGAGACAGATATCCATGGTTCGAATGGCCCGTTTTAGTACTGAAGTATAAGCCAGGTTAAAGTTAAAACCGCCCTCTTTCAGGATTTTCCCGGATGACTTTGCTTCCCGGATTCCTTTATCCGTAAGGTCAACATCCGTCCACCCCGTGAACCGATTTTCTAAATTCCACTGGCTTTC
>DKQT01000031.1 GCA_002471845.1 Fidelibacterota bacterium UBA7301
TTCTTTACATCCAAAATGTTTTAGTTTTTTCCTTTAATAATTGATATTAACGAATCACATTAAATATTTAAATAGGAAAATCATTATTCACACAATTGTCGCTAGAATTGTCGTTCTAACCTTTTCTCTTTCACTTGCCTTTTCAAATACAGGTAAGGTATCCGGGAAAGTGACAGATTCCATTACCGGTAATCCATTGGCGGGAGTGAATGTATTTTTAGATAATACACCGTATGGTGCTGCGACGGATGAATTCGGTGAATATATTATACTGAATGTGCCCCCTGGAGATTATACCTTGCGGGCAACCTATATTGGTTATGCATCCTATCGTGTTCAAAATATGCGTGTTAGTCTAGATCGAACAACCCAACGGAATATCGAAATGAAAGAGGCTGTCATTGAAGGTGAGGAGATTATCGTTATTGCAGATCAACCTCTCGTTCAAAAAGACCTTACGGCCTCCCAAAAAGTAATCACTTCTGACGAGATCAAGGTGATGCCTGTTGAAACATTTCTTGGTGTACTCACCACCCAGGCTGGCGTAAACCAAGGGGCCGGAGGCGAACTTCACATCCGTGGCGGGCGGTCGAATGAAGTGGGATATTATATTGATGGTGTTTCTGTAGCAAATCCGTTTTTCACCAATAGCCTTGCCGTGAGTATTTCCAACAAAGCTCTGGAAGAAATGAAAGTGGTCTCCGGAGCATTCAATGCGGAATATGGTAATGCAATGAGCGGGATTGTAAACCTGCAAGTTAAAGATGGCGGAAAAGACTATCATGGTAGTCTTTCATATCAGTCAGGAGATCATCAATCATCTAACACTGGTATTTTCACGAATATCAATCAATTTAATATCTTTACCAACAAGGTGTTGGATGGGACCATCAATGGACCTATGCCCTTTATGTCCCTGGACGGAAAATTCACTTTTAATATTAGTGGAAGATATAGTGATAGTGAAGGTTACTATTATGGGATTCGAGAACATACAATTGGGGATTCGGCAGATTTCAGGGATGCGGATAATTGGTATATCGAAATGAATGGGGACAGTGCCTTTGTTCCAATGGCGCCGCGTAAAAATTTAAACCTGATGGGAAAATTCACCTATCGGGTCTCTCCCCTTTTAAAAGTATCACTCCAATTGCTCCACTCCGGAGGAAAATCAAAGTCCTATTCTCATTATTATAAATTTAACCCAGACGGTACTTCCACTTCGGAATCCTTCAATAATAATTTTGCATTAAAAATAAATCATGCCTTAGGAAAACGCAGCTTTTACGAGGCCAATATTTCTGTTTCTAATACAAATTATATGGGATATCAATTTAAACCAATTGATCTCTCTTCTTCAGTCCATGAAGATGATGCCAGTCGGTTTGGCACCGGTCAATATGTCCTCCATAATATGTTTGAAGATGGTGATAAATACTGGATTCTAAATAATTCAGATTACGTCCCCACATCGCGAATCAAAGGATCACCGACTTCTTCTACTTTTTCATTTGGGGGATCTAATCGAGGTCATGCGTATCGAAAATCCAATTCTATTGTATTCAAATTTGACTTCACCAGCCAAGTTACCAATCGACATGAAATAAAAACAGGTATCAATTTTCGTAATGATAATTTAGATGAGCGGAATTTCACCGTGCTTTATGATAATCAAGTGTATAAAGTACCAACAATATTGCCTGTGAATGATTCACCATCTCATAACCATTATAAAAATATAGCTACCTTTTTCTCAGGTTATATTCAGGATAAAATTGAATATAACCATTTTATCACCAATGTGGGTATCCGGTTTGATCAATTCAATCCTGATGAGGATTATATCGTTGACTTTCTCGATCCGGAAGGTGAACAGAAAAAAGCTGTAAATAAATCTATGGTTTCACCGCGGATTGGTGTGGCTTTTCCCATCACGGATCAAGGAATTCTCCATTTTTCTTACGGCCACTTCTATCAAATGCCCACACTGAGACGTATGTATAAAAAGAGTATTTTTGGTGCCGGCCTTGCTCCAACCGTCGGCTATGCTGATTTAAAACCTGAAAAAACCGTCCTTTATGAATTCGGACTCCAGCAACAAATCAGTAGGGTCATGGCTATCGAAATGAGTGCTTTTTATAAAAATATCCATGATCTTCTGGCGGTCCAATCTATCCGCTATGATTCAGAAAAATATGGCCCATCCAATTATGCCATTTATATGAATAAGGATTACGGTAATGTGAAAGGGTATACCTTCAGTCTCACTAAGAGATATGATAAGGTAACCAAAACATCTGCATTCGTTGACTATACCTATCAAGTAACGGAAGGCAATAGTGTAACGTCCGGTTCCTTTTATTATAATGCATTATCAGGTGAAGAGGAAGAAAAACGAATTGTTCCCCTTTCCTGGGATCAACGCCACATTTTAAATACAACTGTTTCAATTGGCGATCCGGGAAATTGGAACGTGGGGTTAATCAGCAAACTATCCAGCGGATGGCCTTACACTCCCAACATTCCTGACGCCAATTATGTCCCTCAACCAAACAGTGGACGGAAACCCTGGCAATGGCGCGTTGATATGCGAATCCATAAAAATTTCAAATTGGGTAAATTTGATTATATCTTTTATGCCAAAGTGTATAACCTGTTAGACCGCCGAAATGAACGCTATGTATTCGATGATACGGGCAGGGCAGGATATACCTATGTTTTTCAATCCACCCAGGAAACTCAAGGATATAAGAATCATTATGGAGAACCGGGCGTGCATACCTGGTCCGAATACCAATCCAGGCCCCAATACTATACCGCACCTCGATCCATAAACATCGGATTCTCACTCGATTTTTAAGCAAATGAAAAAATTTATTCCATTCACATTTCTCATCATGAGTATGGTTTCCTTTGGCCTGTCTCAGGATAATCCCCGGCGTTTTTCAAAAGCATGGAAAATGGCAGGGCCTGAGAAAAACTGGAATACTGTTGAACACGAGGTATTTTATAAATGGCGGGATAAAATTCGAGACCGCCGTGCAAAAATGAATAATGAAATTCTTCGCCGCCAAAAAGCAATATTAAATGGAAACAAAATCACCACTGAAATCTGGAATTATGGGTCCATTTCCAGTCCGGGAAACCGCGTCACTGATATCGTGTGGGAAGGACTCGGGTATGGTTATGAATTCGGCCCTTTCATTGGTGCTGAAATACCGGTGGCGCCCAATAGCCACCAGGATGCCTATATAAAAAAGGATGCTAATGGGGATCCGATCCTGGATGATGATGGCAATCCGATTTGGGTCGCAAAGATAATCAGTGACGGACTTGTATCTCTTGGAGGTGAAGTTTCACCCGACGGAAAAGCCTTCTGGGGATGGGAACCCTTAGCTTATAATAAACAAGGCGTCCCATATGGTGACCCGAATAGTGCCAGAATTCCTACATCCAATGATGTAGATCGAGATGGGGATGGGAAGCCGGATAGTTGGCCCGAAGGCTGGTATAATCCAAATTTAAAACGATATGTTTGGCCCGGTGCTTTACGGCAAGGATCTTCCAATGCAGACTTAGAATCCTTTTTTGTTGTTGATGACCGAAGTAACCAGGAATTCCAATATTATCCATTCTTAAACGATTCTACCCGCATGGGCCTTGGAATCGAAATTGAATGCCGGTATTATCAATGGTCCAACCCTTTGGCTGAAGATGTGATTTTCCTTATCTATAAGGTAACGAACAAAAGTGATAAAGATTTAAATGAAGTGGTCTTTGGCATGTGGGGTGACCCTCATATCGGAGGACCTTCCAACTGGCAGGATGATCTGTCTTACTTTGATACAGATTTGAATATGGTATATGCTTGGGATGAAGATGGAAAATCTGACGTGGCGGGCCGAAAACCGGGATATTTTGGATATATATTCTTAGAAAGCCCCGGGGATCCTCATGATGGTAAAGATAACGATTTGGATGGTATGGTGGATGAAAGCAGGGAGAACGGTATCGATGATGATGGAGACTGGAACGTTGAAAAAGACGATGTTGGAATTGATGGGTTACCCAATACAGGTGATATAGGTGAAAATGACGGCATACCCACGGCTGGAGATGCTTTTGACATCCGGCAACCTGGGGAGCCTAATTTCGAGTGGACAGACTTGGATGAATCAGATATGATTGGTCTCACTAGCTTTGCCGCGCCAAATTTTGGCGGTAATAACCGAATTTCAAAAGATCATTATATTTATTCAACTTATATGATCCCTGGCCAGTTTGATTCATTGAATGCAGATGTGGCCGGAGATAACATATTTTTATATGGATCGGGAAATTTCACCTTGAAAGCAGGAGAAGCACGGCGTTTTTCAATTGCCCTCTTGGTCGGTAATAATTACGATGATCTCACTTTAAATGCAGTCACCGCCAGGCAAATCTATGACACTAACTACCAGTTTGCAAAACCACCGGAAAAACCTACGCTGACAGCTGTTCCTGGAGATCGCAAGGTTACACTTTTTTGGGATGATATTGCTGAATCATCATGGGATCCTATTTCGGAAGAATATGATTTCGAGGGGTATGTCATTTATCGAAGTACAGATCCCAGCTTTTTAGATCAGCAAAATATTACTGATGTCAATGGTTCCCGATTCCTTTTCGAGCCCTTAACCACTGAAACGGGGGGCTGGGCCAAATGGGATCTTATCAATAATTATAAGGGTCCCAGTGATATTCCTTACTCCGGCCGCGGTATTTCATATCATTTGGGAAATAATACGGGGCTTGTTCACTCATTTGTGGATTCGAATAATGTACTTAACGGTCAACGGTATTATTATGCGATTTGTTCTTATGATCACGGCACAAAGATCATGGAGATCGGCCCAAGTGAATCTTCAAAGACCATTACCCTTAATCCGGAAACAAATGAAATATTTCTGGACATTAATACGGCATCTATTATTCCCCGGGAACCGGCAGCAGGATATGTAAAAGGATTTGTTGCCGATTATGATACAGTCTCGATTATTAAACGCGTAGCCGGTTATGGAACAGGTAATTTCAATTTGGAGATCCTAGACCCCCGCGCCATTGAAGACACAAACACTTTCCAAGTCACATTTGATGTTAATCCAACCCGGTATTCAGTTGAAGACCTCAATCCGATCATTGAAACCCGGATAGCTAAAACGAATGTTTTTATTACCTTTAAAAAAACCCGACTTAATAAAGACAGATTTATTCTGAAGGATAAAAACGGAATAGTCATGACACCGACGACGGATTATCTCTTATTTGCTGAAGCAGGGCAAGTGGTGGTGCCCGATACCCTTAATTCCAAAATCGTTAGTGGAGATTCAGTGACCGTAGAATATACACACTATCCACTGTGGGAAAGTAAGCGGTTGAATAATGAAGAATCTAACCCCGTATTTGATGGCATCAAGATCTATGTAAAAGATAAATCGCTTGCATTAAATCTGGAAAAAACAAAATGGACCGAAGGCAGCCAAGGGAATTACCAAGTGACCGTTGGCCCATACGATGGCAAACAATCCAATATGCGGCCTGCTGATTATGAGGTCCGTTGGTTTGATGAAATAGCCGACACCAGTTCTTTGGGGACGGCAACAGCCCCATTCCAGATATGGGATGCTACGCCTGGGAAAATACCATTCAAAAAGAAGATTGCTGTTTTGGATTACAAAATCCGGAATAAGACATGGGATTTAGGAGAAAGCGTGGTTATTCTCGAAGAAGGTGCCGGTATCAATGTATCCTGGCAGATTGATTTTGAATCCCGTCAAAATATAACCGTTTCTCACCCAGTGGGTGGAGATATCTATTACATCGCGACTGACAGGCCCTTCAATAAGGAAGATATTTACCAGTTCAAGACCATGGCTTCTGCTATTAATTCTGAAATAGCAGCAAATGAATTGGATGAAATTCGAGTGGTGCCCAACCCCTATGTGGTAACCAACGTTTTAGAACCTTTAGACAGACAAAATCCGAGGGATCGGGGTCCTCGTAGAGTGTATTTTGATAAGCTGCCGAATGAATGTACTATTAGAGTTTATACAACCACTGGAGAACTGGTAAAAAAGATTCAACATGTTTCAGCTTATGATGATGGACAGGAATTTTGGGATCTAAAAACAAAAGACAATTTCCCTATTGCCTATGGCGTCTATATTTACCACGTGGATGCAGGGAAACTGGGTGAAAAAATCGGAAGATTGGCGATAATAAAATGAGGAATGTTTTACTTGCCATTTTTTCTTCCACCATAATTCTTGCGCAATTGGACAATACCGAATCGATTACCAAGACGGGGACAACCGCCGCCCAGTTTTTAAAAATCGGCGTGGATGCCCGTGCTTCGGCCATGGGTAATGCCTTTACAGCAATGCGTGGAGATATCAGTTCCATATACTGGAACCCGGCAGGTTTGGCATATGTCGAGCGGATGGAAACTATGTTCGTTAACAGTAATTGGTTGGCTGGAATTAATTTTAACTATACCGCTTTTGCTATGAATTTAAATCGGGCCGGGGTGATTGGATTTAGTATCACTAACCTATCTGTGCCAGACGATTTGGTAAGAACAGTGGAAAGACCCAATGGTACTGGCGAATACTTCGATGCCAGCGATTTGGCGATGAATATTAGTTATGCACAACAGTTAACTAACCAGTTTTCCATTGGGGGAAATATCAAGTATATCCGTCAAAACATTTGGCACGCCAGCTCAAATTCTTTTGCCGCCGACCTTGGGGCTCTATTTATTACCCCATTTAATGATATACGGCTGGGGGCCAGCCTATCTAATTATGGAACTGATATGCAGATGTCAGGGCGGGATCAAAAATTCAGCATTGACCCTGATCCGACTAATGAAGGAAACGTGGAATTTGTAAATGCCATGTATGAAACGGATAAATTCCCCTTACCGCTCCTATTCCGGGTCGGCTTATCCGGAGAAATCATTCAGACCGAAAAAATGCGTCTGAGCTTCGCTGTTGATGCGCTCCATCCAAATGACAATGCGGAATGGGTAAACATTGGTTTGGAATATGCACTGGCAGAAACATTTTTTATTCGAAGTGGTATGACAACTCTTTTTAGAGAGGATTCTGAAGAAGGACTTACCTTTGGTGCAGGCGTGAATTACCGAATAGGTCGTTCTGCAACAAAAATTAAAATCAACTATGCTTATGCTGCTTACGGCCGCTTAAAAAATGTACAACGATTATCCCTCGGCCTCTCCTTTTAACCAGAATTTCTAACCCAATCCAACATTTCAATTAAACTTGGGAACACGGGTGCACCTGTGTTTTCTAACCGCGACTGACTTACATGTCCGTGAGAGATCAACGCGCAGTCGGCTCCAATTAGATCAGCCACTTCTTTATCATGGAGGGTATCACCCACAAACAGAATCTCATGGGGGCCATGATTCAGTTCATCCACCCACCGTTTACCCATCTCTTCTTTACCATATGCATAATGATTATCCTGCCCCATTACTTTAATGAAAAATCGTTCAATGTGATGAAATTTTAGAGTGGCATCCAGCATTGCTTGGCTAGAAGCAGATAACAAAGATTGGGTGACCCCCATTCTATCCATATTTTTCATTGTATCCATTGCATTCAAGTGAAGGTTGGGTTCGTGAATACGTTCCATATATTCATGAATAAATTCATCTCCAGATATTTCAAAAGGTTCTTTTTCTAAATCAAACCCTAATTTTTTATAATACTCTTTTACAGGAAAACAAAAGTTTTCAAGAAACCATTCTTCTGTCATGGGCGACATCTGCCGTCTTTTTAAAACATTGTTCATGATTTCAATGCAAAAATGCCGGTCATTGAGTAATGTACCGTTCCAATCCCAAATGATATGTTTGTAAGCCATAATAGGTGATAAACCTGCAGGAGATTTATTAAAAAAGAAATAACTTTTCAGGCCATGTTAACAGAATTAAATCATTTGGTTACATCATTACAAAAACGCCTTTCCAATCCACTGCCTGGACAAGAAGCACATCAATTAGCCGAAGTTCAAAGCCAAACACCATTGTTTTTTCTTAATTCAATTGAAACAGCAGTACCCGCTTCTGTTTTGATTCTCTTATTTCTTAAAGATAATGATATTCATTTTTTTCTTACCAAACGAACCGATGCCGTGGGACATCACAAAGGACAAATTTCCTTACCGGGAGGCGCCTGGGAGGATGGGGAACAACTCCATGAAACGGCGATCCGTGAGACAGAAGAAGAAATTGGTGTCGATAGACATATAATACAATTGGTAGGTGGTCTCACGCCATTTTATACACCGGTAACCGGATTTATGGTCCATCCTTTTATTGGGTGGTGCAGAAAAAGGCCCAGTACAAATATTCAAACAGATGAAGTACATAAATTATTTACAGTATCCCTTTCTACCCTTTTAGATGACCAAATATTTCAGTCAGAAAATTGGGAAATTCGAGGGCATACGGCTATAGTTCCCTTTTATAATTTCGAGGGATATAAAGCCTGGGGGGTCACAGCATCAATCCTTTCGGAATTCAAATCGATATTAAAAGATGTGAAACTTTGAAATTTTTTATGACTCATCATCTTAATAAGGTAGTATATCAATTATATATCCTATCCTTCTTTATTGTTTTTATTTCCTGCAACAAAACAGATTCCCAACTTCCACATGAAGAGGATCCACAATTGAACCCTACCCTGCTTCAATTTATAATCGATACGGATGGTCAAGAAATTATGGATGAGCCCAAAATTCCAGCAACTCTTGTCGTCAGAGATAGTAGTGATACGCTTTATAATGGTTATATTGGCATTGAATATCGAGGATCAACATCTCAAATCTTTTTTGATAAAAAGTCATATGGTATTGAAACCTGGGATCAAGATGGAAACGATATGGATGTAGAGTTAGCCGGTTTCCCTCCTGAAGAAGATTGGATTTTACAGGGCCC
>DKQT01000005.1 GCA_002471845.1 Fidelibacterota bacterium UBA7301
TTAGAGTGTATGAAAGTGGGAATAAAACTTCAATAGCATTTTGAAATGTTGGATGATTTGGACCTCCATCACCATCAATCATAAGAAAATTCATTTTCGGAACTTCAACAACTTCTACTTTTTTAGTAGTAGACCTATATAGGTGCTTGAGCTCCTTTTTATAATCAATTTTTTCCATTGAGATTTCCTACTAATTTCAAATGGATTTGTACTTAATCATTAAACAAATCTACCCATCCTCCCACAAACAAAAAAGCCCCCGTTAGGAGGCTATTTGACCAGAGGCGGTTCATTGGTCTTTGCTTTCTTTAATTATTTCACGTCTTTGAATTAAACCTATTATTCCACCTGAAATACCAACTAATCCACCCAATACGATTATTCCAAGTTGAATCAGGTTTTTTTCTTCAGCATAACTCATCCAAATACCCCCAATGCTCAAAAAAATAATTCCTATAGCAAAAAACAAATTTGCATCCAGTTTTAATATTTTTTTCATAACAAACTCCTTTAGTTGACCCAGAGGCGTTTCATTTAGTTAACAAGTTTTTTTAGAACCCATCATTACTGCAGCTCGCCATTAGCAGTAAATTTCAACGCATTTCCCTTTTTATATGTTTTATTATTAACAATAAAATCTCTTGATAGTTCACAGTACCTGAGTTGTCCATTATCATAGAAACTCGTCTGACCAGTTTTTCCGTGAATACCAACGAACACAGCGGACAGAAATCGAAACTTTGAGCAGGGGATTCCTTGAATGATTTCATCTTCAGCTAACCAGACTGTTTTAAGTTTACCATTCGGGTGAAAACTGGTCATGAAGTCATGCCCATTCCCCCGACATAGATGGCCTTGGATTTTTGTATCTTCCTTTAAAAAACACCAATCCAATATCCCTGTATCTGTTAAGTGAATTCCCGTACCAGAAGGTAGCAATTGTCCATTCACTACCTCTTCATGTCCAAGTATATAAAACTCAATATTTCCATTATCGTAATACTTAATATTATTGGAGATAGGTGCATTCTGGCCCCAAACAAACCCAATAAATAGCGTGAGTGTTAGTAGGCTTTTCATACAGAAAATTACAAATAATTACCCAACAATGTGGGTGTCTCTTTTATAAACAAAAAACCCCGTACTGGGCGGAGCTATTGCTTAAATCCTATATCTTTGGGGGTTAATTATCACTTTTTTTGTTCTGTTTGGAAACAATAACAACGATTATAACAATCATTACTACAACCACTCCTCCAATCACTGCACTATTCATTTTCTAATCCTTTATTTGAGCCAGAGGCGTTTCATTTAATTTCATTCCATAACTGACGATTGTAACCCTCTGCCATATCAACTGCTTTTTGGAGAGGGAAAACACTATTGGGCTGGGCAGAAAAAACACCTGAGGGAGCTTTTTTTTCTAATGCTCTTCCTTGTAATATGATGTAAGACCCAATTCCTACAAAGATTAACATACCATACATATGTCTATAAAACCCTGAATCGTCAATCCCATCTGGATTAGTTGAACTCTCAGGTACATCATAATCTATAGGTGGCGTTGTAAATAAAGTTAAGGCAGCCAATGCCCAAAAAGACCAGCGGCAAAAAAATCTTCTTTGGCGTCTTTCATGGCTTTCCGCCTCATTTTCTTAAACTTTTCATGGGACAGATAATCTAAATAGACTTGGCCACTAGCGCTGGGGAAAAAAATAAAAAGAACAAACAGGGAATAAATATGTTGGTTTTTACTCATCTTTCTGATCGTAAGCCTTTATTATATCCCTTACCAGTTTATGGCGCACAACATCCGTTTCATCCAAGCGGCTGAAACCAATCCCGTCAATGCCTTTTAAAATGTTGATCACCTGCAATAATCCCGATTCATTTTTCTTCGGCAGGTCAATCTGGGTGATATCTCCAGTGATGATGGCCCTCGAATTCACCCCCAACCTCGTGAGAAACATCTTCATCTGCATGGTGGTGGCATTTTGCGCTTCATCCAAGATCATGAAGGCATTATTCAGGGTCCGCCCCCGCATATAGGCTAGGGGGATCACTTCAATGGTATTGTTGGCCAAAAAAGGCTTCAGTCTGGCGGCGGGCATCATGTCTCCCAAGGCGTCATAAAGGGGTGTTAAGTAAGGATCCACTTTTTCTTTCAAGTCCCCCGGGAGGAAGCCAAGGTTCTCTCCCGCCTCCACCGCCGGCCGGCAGAGGACGATACGGTCCACTTCATGGTTATCCAAGGCGGCAACAGCAAAGGCCACAGCTAAATAGGTTTTTCCCGTTCCGGCGGGGCCCACGGAGAAAACAATGTCATTTTTCCGGACGGTCTGGATATAGGCTTCCTGTCCTTCTGTCCGGGCGGAAATCGCCCCCTTGCGGCCATAGTGAACGGTGGCATTCAGGTGTTCCGTATCGTGGCCATTCTGGGAAGTGGTCACATTGATCAGGGTCTTCACATCATACTGGGTGAGGGATCCTTTCCGATTGAGGGTGGACCCCATTTCATGGAACACTTCATGTATGACGGTGACTTCTTCTTCCTCCCCGTCAATTTTGATAATATTTCCCCTGACGATGATATTGCTAGCGAAAGCATCTTCCACCAGTTTCAGGTTGGCATCCGCCGGGCCGAACAGCATACCCAGGTCCATGCCTTTCATTTCAATAGTCTTTTCCATCTACCCAAATAATTTGTTTAACTTTAAGATAGAATTTAACCAATTTCATAAGGAATTCATCAGCCTTGATCAAGGCTGCAAAATCACATGAAAAAATATTTATTTATCATCCTGGCCTTAGGGTTGATGGTTCCAGGATGTTTGACAAAACCTAATAGTTTCAGCCCATATTTTTCCACGGAGAAGAATATTCAATTTTTAGTGGAGAAAGGCCAGGCCCACTGGGAAAAGCGCGTGGATCCCCAAGAGGCGGAAATGGCCCGTTTGTTTTTATCCAAAGCGTATAATCTTGACCCCAATAATGGTGAAGTTTCAGCTCTTTATTCCCGGGCTTGTCATTTCATGGGTTATTATATTGAGGAGGATCAAACAAAAAGTGATTCATTATTTCTAGAAGGAATGGAAACAGCCTGGGATTTTATCCTGGCTACGGATGCTTACCAGGAGGGCTTTGCTTTAACCGATGGTGATTCAATAGCAAGAATGATCGGCGGAATTGAAAATACGCCCCAGGAAATGATCCCTATTTTGTATTGGTGGGTGGCCAATTATTCCCGTTACCTGGTGACCAAATCGGTTATGGAGCGCCTGGCCCAACGGGATATCATTGAAACTGCCCTCCACAGGATCCTGGCGGTTAATCCCAGTTTCTTTTACCACGGGGCCAACAGGATCTTTGGGGGTATTTATGCACGACTCCCCGGCGTTGATTTAGTCCACTCAGAAAATAATTTTGAAAAGTCCATAAGCGGCAGCTCCGATTACCTGGGTACGTTTGTTATACGGGCCCAATACCTCCACACCAAGAACGGGGACAGGGAACAATTCATCAAAGACCTGCAGTTTGTCCTCAATGCGGATCCCACCCTCTTGCCCGAAGTGTCACCGGAAAACCTATTCGAACAGGAAAAAGCCAGAAAACTCCTAGGCAAGGAAAGTTCCCTGTTCGAATAATCGCTGCTGTTTTCGCTGGCAGTTAACCCTTTTCCGGCACCAAATTAGGCCATGATTCTGGATGTGGTCTTATGGAGTTTATTTACTTTGGTCAGCATCATCCTGCTGATCCTCTTTATACCATACCGCTTGGTCGTTGCCGGTCATATTCAATGGCTGGAGAAAAAACAAACGGGAAATACAGAAATCCATTTCGGTGGACCGACACGAGGAATTTCAGTTACACCCTTTCCCAAAATTCAAATTGCCTTCGGCCGGTATGCTGATCCTTTATTTTCTTTTTCCTTGCCCCGGAAAAAAGAGGGGAAACCAAAAAAGGTAAAAAAGAAAAAGAAAAAAACGAAATCTTCCATCCCCTATGTACACATGGGTCGATCCGCCTTGGGTGAAATTCATTTTGATCAATTTTACCTGAATGGAGATTTAGGTCTCCCCAACCCCATGTATACGGGCATGATCTACGGCTGGAGTCAAACACTAGGGAATATTTTTAAAAGTAAAAAATCAAATATTGAGATCAACCCGCAATTCAACAACCGCTTTGAAACAGATATTCGCGGTCACTTCAGGCTGCGCTTTATCCCCGGGAAAGTTATGTGGCAGGCGGGAAAAACTTATTTTAAATTCAGAAAGTGAAAGGACTATTATGAGCATTTCAGAATTAATCAAAAATACATTAAAAGAAGCCCAGGAACTCATGACCTCACGGACGGTTGTTGGTGAACCTATAAAAACTGATACCCATACGGTGATTCCTGTCTCAAAAGTCATGTTTGGTTTTGGCGGCGGTGGTGGAGCTAAAGGAAAAACAGAAAATGGTGAAGGGGTTGGCGGCGGTTGGTCTATTGAACCAGTGGCCTTTGTAGTCGTTGGGGAGGATGGAGCCAAACTGATGACCATCGGTGACAAAGAAAGCCTGACCGGAAAATTGATGGATTTAGCACCATCTGTAATAGATTCGGTTAAGGAATTTGTTGGCGGCAGCCAAAAAGATATGCCCGAAGAGGAGAATCCTGAGTAATGCATCAATCAGTAGAAGATATTATGACCAAAAAACTGGTTACTTTCCGGCCAGATACCAATGTATTGGAGGCCATCAATACATTACTTAAACATAAAATTTCAGGTGCACCAGTCGTTGATGAAGAGGGAAATATTGTGGGTATTCTATCGGAGATTGATTGCATGGAAACTCTAATCCAGGATTCTTATTATCATGATGCCCGGGGATCAGTAAGTGAATTTATGTCTAAGAATATCACCACTGCTGATGTAGATATGGGTATTGTCGATTTGGCAGAATTTTTTGTGCAAAAGCATTTTCGGCGATTACCAGTGACGGATCATGGTAAATTAGTCGGGCAAGTCAGCCGACGGGATGTGCTCAAGGCAATACAGTAAACAATTTAAACTATATTCCAATCCAGGTTTTAAACAAGTGAGGAGGTTTAAATCATGAGGAGGTTTATTTCTTTTTTTGCAATTGGTTTAGCAGGATTATTATCGGCTGAATCACTAGATACAACATTCAAGGATGCCATGCGGTGGCGCAATATCGGTCCCTTTCGCGGTGGGCGGTCATTGACGGCTGTGGGCATCCCCGGGGATCCACTCACCTATTATTTTGGTTCCGTAGGCGGCGGTGTCTGGAAAACAACTGATGGGGGCATCATTTGGAATAATGTATCCGACGGCTTTCTCAACACCGGTTCGGTAGGCGCCCTGGCGGTAGCCGAATCTGACCCTAATGTGATTTACGCCGGGATGGGTGAAGCCTGCATCCGCCCGGTGATGACCTCCCATGGAGATGGTGTGTATAAATCCTTGGACGGTGGTGATAACTGGACCCATATAGGTCTTGAAAATTCCCGCACCATTTCCCAAGTGATTGTCCACCCGAAAAATGCAGACCTGGTGTATGCAGCCGTCCAGGGGGACCAGTATGCAGCCAGCGAGGATCGAGGTATTTACCGCTCTAAAGACGGCGGGAAAAACTGGGAAAAAGTACTGTATGTGAATGAACATGCCGGTGTGAGCGGTCTCAGTATGGACCGATCCAATCCCCGAATTATGTACGCAGCTTTTTGGGATCACCAGCGCAAGCCTTGGCAAATGCGGAGCGGCGGCGATGGGAGCGGTATTTATAAATCCACTGACGGTGGAAACACCTGGGAAAAGCTCACTAAGGGTCTCCCGGAAAAAATGGGTAAAACGGATGTAAGTGTCTCCGGCGCCAACCCCAAGCGGGTCTATGTGATCGCTGAAGCGGAAAAAGGAGGCCTCTTCCGATCCGATGACGGGGGCAAAAGTTTTAAGCGAATGAACAGCGACCGGGTGCTCATCGCCCGGAGCTGGTATTATATCCACGTGTTTGCCGATCCCCAAGATGAGAATGTGGTCTATGTCCTCAATGCGCCCTTTATGAAATCCATGGATGGGGGAAAATCTTTCCAGCAGATAAGCGTTCCCCATGGGGATAACCATGGACTATGGATCAATCCGTTGGATAATAAAAATATGATCAATGCCAATGACGGAGGCGCCAATATATCCTTCAATGGTGGCAAATCCTGGTCTACCCAGAAAAACCAGCCCACGGCCCAGTTCTACCGCGTGATCACCGACAACCGTTTCCCCTATTACGTCTATGGCGGGCAACAAGATAATTCCAGTGTGGCCGTCCCCAGTGCCACCAGCGGCCGTGGTATTGACTGGTCCGACTGGTACCGCGCCGCCGGTTGTGAAAGTGCCTACCTCGCTTTCGATCCCGATAATCCTGTGGAGGTCTATGGCGGATGCTACCAGGGTTTAATTGAAAAATTTAATGTTATGACTAAAAAGAGCCGCAGCATAATGGCCTATGAATATCTCGGTTTAGGCTCTGTGGCCAAGGATCAGAAATTCCGCTTCAACTGGAACGCGCCCATTGTGACCTCACCCCATGATCCAAATACGATTTACCATGCGGGAAATGTTGTCTTTAAAACCCAAGACGGCGGCGATTCCTGGGATATTATCTCTCCGGATTTGACGCGCAATGAAGTTGAAAAACAGGATTGGGGCAGTGTGCCATTCACCAATGAGGCCGCCGGGGGCGAAGTATATAATACAATTATGTACTTGGTTGAGTCCCAGCAGGAACCAGGTGTACTTTGGGCAGGATCCGACGATGGAATGGTTCATATAACCAAAAACGGGGGCGAAAGTTGGAAAGACGTAACACCCAAAAGCATGGATGAGGGAATCGTAAATTCGATTGAACTTTCACCTCATAATCCCGGGACCGCCTATGTGGCCTTTACACGGTATAAGCTAGGTGATATTTCGCCATACATTTATAAAACTACCAACTATGGAAATAGCTGGATTCTAAAAACCAAGGGTATCGAAAAAGATGCGTTTGTCCGTGTCGTTCGGGAGGATCCAAATAAAAAGAATCTCCTTTATGCCGGGACTGAAACAGGTCTTTATATTTCAATGAACGGCGGAAAATCATGGGAAAAATTCCAATTGAACCTGCCCGTTGTACCCATTACAGACTTGACGATTCGGAATAATGATCTGGTGGCATCCACCCAGGGTCGGGCTTTTTGGATCCTGGATGATCTCACCATGATTCACCAATATAAAGCAAAAAATCTGAAAAAAGATTTTCATCTGTTTACCCCACGAACTGCTTTTAGAACATCCGGGGGGAGCAGCAAATCCCCCTTGATTGGACAAAATCCGGCAATTGGTGCGGTGATGGTTTATCATCTTTTTGAAGAAGTTGATGAAGATACAGAAATCAAATTGGAGATTTTGAACCAAGACAAGCAAGTGATCCGTACCATCACCAATAAAAGCAGAAAATCCGCTAAGACCTTTGGCGGCAGTTATAAACCTGCGAAACTGCCTGCTAAAAAGGGTATGAACCGATTCATATGGAATTTTAGAGTTGATGATATAAGCTTAGTACCGGATATTTCGTTTTATGGCGGTTATTCCGGTTATCGTGTTGGGCCAGGAGAATATTTTGCTCGTTTATCCATTGGGGATGTGGCCATGACGCGACCATTTAAGGTCCAGCGGGATCCTCGAGTGGAAGTACGAAACAGGGATTCGAAAGCACATCAAAAATTGATGGCGGACTTATATGGTCAAATCAACGACCTTCACAGTTCTATTGTGAAAGCCCGTAGTATTCGCAGCCAAATCCAAAAAATGAACAGTCGGCTAAAAGATAAATCTGATATGAATGAATTGGTCGCAGCAGGCGAAACAGCTGTCGAGGCAATTGATCAGTGGGAAGGGAATGTGATTCAAACAAAAATGGAAACATTTCAGGATGTGGTCAATTTTTTAAATCGCCTGAATGCCCATATGTTAAACTTACTCGGTACGATTGACGGATCAAACCCTCCGCTCACCCAGGGCCAAAGGGAACGGTATGCAGACCTAAGCGAAGAGTGGCAATCCTATAAGAAAAAACTGGACCAAATCATGGATCATGAAGTCGGGAAATACAACCAGCTTTATAAAGAAAAAGGGCTCCCGGCGGTGATTATTCCGGAGTAGTTGGTTTTTTAGACTTCTTTACATTATATCCAAAAATGGATCCTTTCTTGTGATATAAATCCATCGAGATTTTTGCGTATAAACTCTTCTACTGATTTCCGTTCTACTTGTGGTATAGTCACCACTCCATCCTTATTCTCATATGGCTGATAATATATATTTGACTCTGGTTTTGATTTCCGTATGTGCTGGAAATAATCCTGCCCCATTCGGAATACGCCTACTGTTACATCAAAAATCCTATCACCATCTATCTCAGATTTGATTAGGTCTAAGAATTTTAAATAATCAACCTTCCATCCGGGATAAACTAAGACCGAATCAAAACAAAGGCGCACCTTCCACCCTTTTGCCATAGCCGATTTCAGGGCCGATATCCGCCGATCCAATGGCGGCGTATCATATTCATTCCCTTTCACTACTTTGTCCGGTGAAAGGGTCCACGCCAGCAATACCTGTTGAGTGTATTCAATATCCTGAATGGCGCTGAACAAAGCACTTTTGGTCCGCACCTCAAGGTGTAAATCCGGCTGTGTCTTGGCATATTTTATCCATGTTCGTGTCATGGGCAGGATATTCTCAAAGGTCAACAGGTCAGTATTATAAGAAATGGATAGCATCAGGGGATCGTCGGGATAGGGGCGTTTATCCATTTCCATCTCAACGGCGGACTGCATATCTTCCTGGTTCACGAACACCACCACGTTAGCTGAAGGATACATGCCCTGCAAGAAACAGTAATCACAATTATAAAGGCAATTCAAAATGGGTGTGTTGTAATAAAAATTCTTAAATCCGCCATCTTGGAGAATGTCGGTGCTCTTATAAATGAAGGGCGGTTTCTTCACCGCCAAAATCAGTTTCACGGACTTCTTCTGGGTTTGAAAATCTTGTCCCGGCCGATTAAAGATGGATTTATAATCGGGCACTTCCACCACTTCCGCTTTAGGGAAGCGGGTCAGACATTGGTTCGCCAGCGCGTAGGACTTCGCCCCCGTTTCCACATAAATATGGGAAAAGTCAGGCAGAAAGGGATTGTCTGATCTGCTCAAAGATCATGTTCCTTTCCTGTTTGGATTTGGGTGCTTTGGTGAAAAATGGATTCAAAAATTCCAATCCATCTCCGGACCGCTTTTTATAATTTTCAGAATAATCAAGCAGTTGAACCTGTTGAGTTTCCGTCAGTTTTAGCCGGACCATTCCTAGGTTAAGAAAATCCATTTCTTCCTCAGAAAGAATAATTCGGTCCGATAAGTCCCCGAATTCAAATCCCACAATAATTGACCGGATCGTATCCACATGGCCGGCAATAAGCCCCGTCACGTCCAGTGTTTTCCAGTCGCTTACATCCATATGATCCGACACCACTTTCAGAAAGACCAAACGGTGAGGCGGCACCTGTTTTGACAATAACTGGAATATGGCACTGCCCTCCATATCCACCAATCCCCGGTAGATATCTCTATTTTCAGTGATTCCTTTCGAGACCGTAACGAGTGATAATTCTATTAGTGAATGTTTCAGTAAAATATCGGGGAAAAAGGACTGGCCCGTATCTTCATCATAAATGGCATTCACACGATACAGTTCACCCACATTGGTTTCGTTTGGATTTCCTCCGGCAATACCAATATTAATTACGACTGTATCCTTGAAATCGGAATACTGACTAAATAATGATTGGATACGACTTTCGGTCTTGGGTTTCCCTACACCGGTAACCATTAAAGAAATATTTTCCCCGGTATAGAGATGGGTATCGGGATCTTTGATGAGTCCGTATGACTCAATTAATGGATTTGCTTCAGCCTTCAGGGCTGTAAGAAAAAGAAAGTTCAAGTCAGCAAGTATAGATCAGGTAAGATGGTCACCCAAATAAAAAATGCTTAAAGATTCCCTGGTGTACTTTCCAGGTACATTTCATCCCTTGGGGGAATACAACAAAATCACCGGGGCCGATTGAAACAGTTTCACCATTTTCGGTGGTCACATCCACCTGGCCTTCAATTATATAACAAGATTCTCTTTCGCTGTATTCCCAGGGAAATTCTGATTTTTCACAGGACCATGTAGACCAGGATCGAATCCCTTTTGCTTGAATTTCTTTCTCTGAAAGCTGCTTAATGATAATTTCAGACATGGTTAATCTCCTTCAGGTTGCTGCGCATTTGGTTCACCATTTCAACGCTGTGGGTACGGGCATTGGTCTCCAAATCTATCAAATCACAATTGAAAAGCATTTCAGCCATTTTCACTGTGTTCTCATACCCATGCAGGGCATCTTTAGAACCTGTAAATATTAACACTTTTTGATGAATTTTGCCTAATCGATCCCAAATTTTATATTTGGCGAATTGGAGCGCCGAACGCCGCAACCTGCCTGGATTTGCTTCATCCAGAGAGCGAGCATATTTATCATATTGTTGGGGGTCAGCATCCATGTTGAAGTATTTCTTTTTCATATACCATTTCACCAATGGTCTAATCGGGTGAAAAAGAAAGGGTGGTGTAATCTTCGTGATCCATATCCAATACCATGGGGCTATGAATTCCGCGTTGGGCCCGACCAAAACCGACACTGATGGATCCACTTTTACTCTGCTCATGGCATCCATTATGACCGTGGCTCCCAGGGAACTCCCAAACAGGATATATTCTTTGTCTGCCAGTTGGTGATGCTTTAAAACATGGGGTAAATCATTCCCCAATGTTTCAATATTGAGTTCCTGTTCCGATGGATGGATTGCCGACCCCTTTTCCCGCGTCTCCACATAATACACCTCAAAATTTTTGGACATTTCTTTCAGTACAATTTCCCAACTGTAGATGAGGGATTCCCATCCCGCAAGAAATATCACCGGTGGAAAGGGAGATAGTTTTGGAGGTGTAAAATGGATTTCAAATAATTCTACACCGTCAGAACCGGGGACGTGCGCGGAGGTATATGAACTGCCGCCCGCGCAAAAAATTGAATAGTCATCCATCAGCCGATCACCGTTTTTAGCGCATGTTTTAAAATGGTATACCGCGCCGGTGGCCGGCCGACAATTTCACCATCCATTTCAATAACCACCTCATGATCCGTCTGGAGTTCCAGCCATTCGCATTCGAAATATCGTGTCCCTTCTTTGTCCAATGCTGTGCCATTGTAAAGTGCCGGGATCAATTTCAGCAATTTCATTTTGGATATTCCCTCAACTAGGCCAACACTCAATTTCCCATCGCCCCGGTTTACGCACTTGTTATAATACATGTCCCCCGCCACGAATGGATTTTTATACACGGTCATATTGCTCACATTGATGTTGGCTTCTGTCTCTCCTTCGATCACCAAATTCACATCCATAGGATGCCACTTGGCGATGGTTCGGATGCCCACCATAAGGGCTGCGCCATCCACGCTCATTTTCTTGATGGCTTTGGTTAAACCCCGCGCCTTATTAAAACGCTCCCCCGCCTGGCTGATGACACCAATGCTGGAATTATTCACAAAAAAGCGCGTAGCGGGATTACCATCAAAATCGTAATAGTCCGCCCGAACAAGATCAATGAGGATTGTTTCATTTCCCCGGACTTTTTCAATCCATGGTATTGTCTCAAATGTCTTTTCAAAATCGTTGCTGCTACCGGCCCCCAGAACCACCAATTCAATATCGCCCCGAAATCCCGGCGACGTGGAAACCATCCCCTGGATAATTTCGTTGAGTGTGCCGTCCCCGCCGAAAGAACCGATGTGGGTAGCCCCATTTTGGATGGCGGTTCGGGTTAACTCAGTGGCATGATTTTGGTATTCGGTAAATTGAACGGTATAATTCACTGAAGCCTCATCCAGTTCAATTTTGAATTTTTCCCAGCGCTTTTGGGTTTGGCCGGCCCCGGCGGTGGGATTGCAAATAATGGTAATTTCCTTCATGAAAAGTGAAGAAAATATACGATATTTATTATTCAGTTAGTTTGATCAAGAATACGTTTCATTTGAAACTCTGTAGCACCTGCCATAAATAGTAAATCAAAGCGCCGTCTCCAATCACAAGGAACTTATAATTATTCCGGATGCACCATAGGCACAAACCTCACGGGCAAAACATTCTTTTTGCTGATCGTTCCTGAAAAGCTTTTTTTCACCACTATCAATTCCTGCCATTTGGTTCCCACGGGGAGGACCATCTTCCCGCCCGGTTTCAATTGTTCAATCAATTCAGGGGGAATTTCCGCCGGGGCCGCCGTGCCGATGATTCGGTCAAAAGGTGCTTCTTCCGGCCATCCGCCATAGCCGTCTCCCCAACGGACAGTTACATTTTTATATCCCAATTTCTTTAAGGTACTGTTAGCCCGATCAGCCAGTGTTTTTACAATCTCAATCGTATAGACTTGTTTAACCAAGGGGCTCAATACAGCTGCCTGATATCCCGACCCAGTACCGATTTCCAGTACTTTATGACTGGAATCCATTTCCAGTATTTCCGTCATAAAGGCCACAATATAGGGTTGGGAAATGGTCTGCCCCTCGCCGATGGGAAGGGGACTGTCGTCATAGGCATAATCGGCAATTTCCGGGGGAACAAACTGGTGGCGGGGCGTTGTTTTCAACACCTTTAACACATCCTGGTCTGTCACGCCGCGGACAATAATTTGTTCATTCACCATTTTAACTGCCTTTGATTCCCAACTCGATTGTTGGGCTATCACAAAAGAAAAGAGGAGTAAGAATCGAATAACCATATTTACTGATCTTTACTTGGGTTTTATCCAATGGCAAACCGGGAAGAAGACCTGCTCAGCCCACCATCAGTGTGTTATTGTCTAGTTCAGTTTCCAACTTTTGTTCGATCAGAAAAATGTTCAATATGAGGATGAACAAGATTTTCAAAATCCCGGTATTTCATCTGGATCAGTTCTGTATGGGTACCGGCATTAAAGGAAATCTCTTTATCCTCACTGAGACTTTTTGTCACAAAAACATCCATGTCATAGAGATTACCCAGAGGGGGCATGGCGCCAACTTCACATTCCGGGAAACATTCTTCCCATTCCTGCTCGGTTGCCAGGGTAGCTTCTTTTGCGCCGGTCACTTTTTTCAGGCGATCGAAATCAATCCTGTAATTGGCGGGCAAAACAGCCATGGTCAGTTTTCCATCGAGTTTCACTACCACCGTTTTGGCAAATTCTTTGCCGGAAACATGAGCTGTCGCAGCAATGGTCTGAGCGGTATAAGCAGGGGAATGTGAGATTGCCGTGTAATGGATATGATTGGTATCCAGGTAGTCTTTTATGTTCGTTGCTGTCATCTTTTAGACTCCTTTTGTTGCAGGAATTTACAGGATGAGACAGGTCTTTTTCAAATCACCGAGGATGTATTGATTCGTTCCCGCCGGTCTGTTTGCTTTTGACTGGTGAAATACAAAAAATAAATAGGAAAAAGTAAAGCAGCATAAATTATGGAATGGATTGACTTGTCAATCCAAGCATCAACTAGTTGATGCAATCCATAGCTCCTAATTATGGGATAGTATCAAGTAGACTTTATTCGCCTTTATCAACGATTCGAATATTCAATTCTGCCAATTGATCATCAGAAACTGAACTGGGTGCTTCATCCATAAGAGATGCGGCGGAGGTTGTTTTCGGGAAGGCAATGACGTCACGGATATTGTTTGTCCCGGCTAACAGCATGACCAAACGGTCGAAGCCAAAAGCGATGCCACCGTGGGGTGGTGTACCATATTTCAGTGCTTCAACCAAAAAGCCAAAGCGGGCCGTGGCTTCTTCTTCGTCCATGCCCAATAGTTCAAAGATCTTAGCCTGGAATTCCGGCTTATGATTCCGGATAGAACCTCCGGCAATTTCATAGCCATTCATGGTGAGGTCATAGCCGCGGGATTTCAGCGAACCGGGATCCGTTTCCAAATCTTTAATGTCAGAAGAAGAAGGTGCCGTGAATGGATGGTGCCGGGCCACATAACGATTTGCGTCCGCATCAAATTCAAACATGGGGAAATCCGTCACCCAAACCGGTTTGAATTCACCCGTACCGGACAGACTCTCCACCCTGCCGATTTCAACTCGCAATGCACCAAGGGCATTGAGTACAATTTCTTTTTCACCACCAATCAAAAAAATGATGTCTCCATCATTCATAGAAGTTTCGGAGATCAATTCTTTTTCCAGTGCTTCTCCGAAGAACTTCGAAATGCCGCCTGTAAGTTGACCTTCCTCAGCCTTTATCCAGGCCAATCCTTTGGCTTTGTATTTTTTCACAAAGTCCGTGAATCCATTAATATTTTTTCGGGAATATTTGGCACCGCCGGGGACAACCAATCCTTTAACGATTTCTGCGGATTTGAATGCATTAAAGTCCGATTGATCCGTGAATGGTTTTAAATCTTGGAGGAATAATTCAAAACGGGTGTCGGGCTTATCAGAACCGTATGTTTCCATGGCTTCGTCCCATGTGAGTCTGGGGAATGCATCAGGGAGATCAACGCCAATCACTTCTTTGAATATATTTCGTGTGAGTCCCTCCATTTGGACGTAAATCACTTCTTCATCCACGAAGGACATTTCAATATCGATCTGGGTGAATTCCGGCTGGCGGTCCGCCCGAAGGTCTTCATCCCGAAAGCATTTCACGATCTGGAAATAACGGTCATAGCCGGAGATCATTAAAATCTGTTTATAGATCTGGGGGGATTGAGGTAACGCATAAAACTGGCCATGGTGAATTCGGCTGGGTACGAGATAATCCCGCGCGCCCTCCGGTGTGGATTTCATAAGCACCGGTGTTTCCACTTCTATAAAATCCTGGCCCGATAAATAATTCCGAACCGCTTGATAGGCCTTGTGGCGTATCTTCAGGTTATTTTGAAGTTCATCGGTCCGCAATTCAATATAGCGATATTTCAAGCGCAGGTCTTCTTCTGCACTGTTGCGGTCGCTGATAATAAAAGGTAATGGGGCCGCTTCGTTGAGCATTTCCATTTCGGAGATGATGACTTCGATTTCACCTGTGGCCATATCAGGATTGACGGCACCTGCTTCACGGTTAAATACTTTACCGCTGACAGAAAGCACATCTTCCATGGAGAGTTTTTTCACCGCTTCAAAATCACCATCATAATCTTCTGAATTAAATACAATCTGGGTTTTGCCGTAGCGGTCCCGCAGATCCACAAAGACCACTTGGCCATGGAGGCGAACTGTATTGACCCAGCCGTTCAGACTAACGGAAGTACCAATATAATCTTTAGATAGTTCTCCGCAGGTATGGGTTCGTTTAAACATATCTCAATGATTTTTACTTAAAAAAAAGCCGCTCAAAGTTACGAGCGGCTGAATTATGATTGTATTGGAAATTACCGTTTGGAAACTTTTAATCGATTCGCTGCTCGTAGTAAGGATGTATCATTACGTGTAACATCAACATCTTTAGCATCTTTAGCATCTTTCCGTTCTTGAGCACGTTTTAAGGCAACCTCTGCCCTGGCGGCATCGATCTCCCCTGCCTGTTCATAGGTTTCCAACAGCAATCCAACTCTCTCTTTGATAATTTCCGCAAATCCACCGCTGGTGGCCAGAAAATAATCCTTACCATTTTGGGTTACTTTGATTTCACCTACACCCAAGCCAATAATAGCTTCCCGGTGATTGGCCATTACGCCAAAGTACCCATCCAACCCTGGGCAGCGAATGTGTTCCACCTGACCTTCATCCTGAATCTTGGTAGGTGTCACAATTTCCAGTTTAAAAGAATTCATTAAGCGGCAGCCTTCTTGGCATTATCAAATGCTTCATCAATAGTACCGACATAGGAAAACATATTTTCATGGAGTTCATCGGCCTCACCGTTCAGGATGGCTTCAAATCCATTCACTGTATCTTCCAAACTCACATAACGGCCTTCTTTCCCGGTGAACTGTTCAGCCACAAAAAACGGCTGGCTCATGAATTTCTGCATCTTTCTTGCCCGTGAAACGGTGAGTTTATCATCATCAGAAAGTTCGTCCATACCCAGAATTGCAATAATGTCCTGGAGATCTTTATACTTCTGCAATACAGATTGAACACTGCGGGCCACATTATAATGGCGATCGCCGATGACACGGGGGTCAAGAATTCGTGATGTAGAGGCCAGGGGGTCAACAGCAGGGTAAATACCCAACTCGGCGATTTTACGCTCCAGCACAGAAGTGGCATCCAAGTGGGCAAATGCCGTAGCCGGGGCCGGGTCGGTCAGGTCATCAGCCGGTACATAAACGGCCTGTACGGATGTGATTGAACCTTTCTTGGTTGATGTAATCCTTTCCTGGAGGTCACCCATCTCCGTAGAAAGTGTCGGCTGGTAACCCACGGCAGAAGGCATACGCCCCAACAGGGCAGACACTTCCGAACCAGCTTGGGTAAAACGGAAAATATTGTCAATAAAGAGCAAAACATCTTTGCCTTCATCATCGCGAAAATATTCCGCCATGGCCAAGCCGCTTAAACCCACACGCAAGCGGGCTCCCGGTGGTTCATTCATCTGGCCGAAAACCATGGTGGTTTTATCGATCACTCCTGATTCGCTCATTTCCAGGTAGAGATCATTGCCTTCGCGGGTTCTTTCACCCACCCCTGCAAAGACTGAATATCCGCCGTGTTCGGTGGCAATATTGCGGATCAATTCCTGAATCAAAACGGTTTTACCTACACCGGCGCCGCCGAACAATCCTGTTTTTCCACCCTTGGTGTAAGGCTCCATCAGGTCAACCACCTTGATGCCTGTCACCAGTATTTCCGTGGAAGTTGTTAAATCTTCATGCCTGGGTGCCGGACGATGAATGGGATTTCGTTTGGCAGTTTTGACTTCGCCCTTACCATCAATGGTATTGCCAATTACATCGAATAAACGGCCCAGTGTTTCGGGCCCTACGGGCATGGAAATAGGTTCTCCCTGATCCACAACCTTGTGTCCGCGAACAAGACCATCAGTCGAATCCATAGCTACAGTGCGGACGGCACTGTCTCCCAAATGCTGGGCTGTTTCCAATACCAATGTTCCATCTTCGCCGCGGTCAATTTCAAGGGCATTCATTATTTCGGGCAATTGGCCGTCTTCAAATACGACGTCAACTACAGCGCCCATAATTTGTGATACTTTTCCAACAATAGGCATACTAATTCCTCTATTCGCTTTGTAAGGCTTCGGCGCCGCTGACAATTTCCAGCATTTCTGTTGTAATGGCAGCCTGGCGGGCCTTGTTGAATTCCAATGTTAAATCTTTTATCATTTCCTGGGCATTTTCTGTGGCGTTTTCCATGGCTAACATGCGGGCAGCCTGTTCGCTGGCATAGGATTCCAGCAGGTATTTCCACATCTGCACATTCAAATGACGGGGTATAAGGCTTTTGATGATATCATCCTTATTCGGCTCATATAATTTTCCAACAACCCGTTTTTCGGCATCCTCAAACACCAGGGGCAGAAGAACTTCCGATTCCACATATTGCATAGCCACATTCACAAACTCATTATAGACCACATGAATTTCATCCACATGATGATTGGTAAAATGGCTGATGACGCCGGCACCGATTTGTATGGCATCATCGTAGTTTAAATCGTTCCAAAAATCCAAATGGTTTTCGATAATGTTGTAATCGCGGCGTTTAAAATGATCACGTGCCTTTTTACCGATACAGAACACATCCACTTTTTCTTTCCCAATGGCATCAATTTCATTTTGGGCGACTTTTAACACATTAGTATTAAATGAGCCCGCCATGCCCCGGTCTGATGTAACCACAACATAACCAACTCGGTTTATTTCACGGACATCCAACAAATCCAGGAGGTCCCGATCCACGTCCGGCAGCAAGTTATTGATTAAGTCTGTGAGACGTTTTTCGTACGGCCGTGCTTCTTCCATCCGTTCCTGGGCCCGGCGCATTTTGGCTGCCGCAACCATCTTCATGGCTTTGGTCACCTTCTGAATGCTCTTGACGGATTTGATCCGGTTGCGAATGTCCTTCAGGTTAGCCACGGTCAGGCAGTGAAGCCTCCTTTATAAGCAGTGACTGCTTCCTCCAGTTTTGTGCCTACATCCTCGCTGATCTTGCCTTCATTCCGAATGGCTTGCAGTTCAGCAGCATTGTTAGCTTCCAGGTAATCAAACAGGCCCTTTTCAAAATCAGCCACTTTATCGGCTGCAATCTCATCCAAGTAGCCTTTGGTACCGGCAAAAATGATAGCAATTTGTTTTTCAACATCCATGGGAACGTATTGGTTTTGTTTCAGGATCTCAACCATCCGTTCTCCGCGGGTTAACTGGTCTTGGGTTGCTTTATCCAGATCAGATCCAAACTTGGCAAACGCTTCCAGTTCACGATATTGAGCCAGGTCCAGACGCAGGGTACCGGCTACACTTTTCATAGCTTTGATCTGGGCATTACCCCCCACACGGGATACGGATAGACCCACATCAATCGCGGGACGGACACCAGAGTTAAATAAATTGGTTTCCAGGTAAATCTGGCCGTCCGTAATGGAAATCACGTTGGTGGGGATATAAGCAGCCACATCACCTTCCTGTGTTTCAATGATCGGCAGGGCCGTTAAGGAACCGCCGCCAAGATCATCCGCAAGTTTGGATGCCCGTTCCAGCAAACGGCTGTGGAGGTAAAACACGTCACCGGGGAATGCTTCACGTCCGGGAGGACGGCGAAGTACCAATGACATCTGGCGGTACGAAACAGCCTGTTTGGACAAATCATCATAAATGATCAGGGCGTGCTTACCGTTATCGCGGAAATGTTCACCCATGGCACAACCGGAATAAGGCGCAATGTACTGCATGGGCGCCGGGTCAGAAGCGTTGGCGGCTACAACAGTGGTATATTCCATGGCGTCGTTGGCTTCCAATTCCGCTGTAATCGCTGCCACTGTAGATGCTTTTTGTCCGATGGCAACATAAATGCAATACACCGGCTCATCGGTATCATGGGTATACTTCTGATTGATGATGGTATCAACAGCAATGGCAGTTTTACCGGTTTGACGGTCGCCAATAATCAACTCCCGCTGGCCGCGGCCGATGGGAATCATAGAGTCTATCGCCTTGATACCTGTCTGCAAAGGCTGTTTCACCGGCTGGCGCTGCATCACACCCAATGCTTTTCGTTCAATCGGTAAGAAATCTTTGGCATCAATGGGGCCTTTGCCATCCATGGGCTGGCCCAAAGGGTTCACCACCCTGCCCAACATGGGTTCACCCACAGGTACTTCCACCACCCGTTCAGTACGCTTGGCTAAATCGCCTTCCTTCACTTTACGACTCTCCCCAAATAGCACCAAGCCGACGTTGTCATCTTCCAGATTGAGTGCCATACCGAATACACCGTTGGGCAATTCAACCAATTCAGAACTCATGACATTTTCCAGTCCGCTTACGCGAGCGACACCGTCACCGATTTCGATCACTTCTCCAACTTCGGACACATCAATGGATGTGTCAAAGCCTTCAATCTGCTGTTTCAATAATTCAGTTATACTATCTGTTTTAATTTCCATTTTGTTTCCTTGGTTCTAGGATTGCAATAATTCTCCCTGTAGTCGGTTCAATTTCCGCTGCAGTGATGCATCCAGGAACGTGTTTTCAATTCTCAACTTGATTCCACCCAGGAGCTTTTCATCCACTTCTATTTTTAATTCTGGTTTTTTGTTCAAGGCCTGTTGCAAATTCTGACGTAAAGCATCTTTATCGGCAGCTTCCATGGCCTGGGCCACATGAGCCTGCACGGACACAATGCCAGCTTGTTCTTTATACAAATCGTCATAAGCTTCAATAACCTGACGAATAACCTGCACAGATTTTTCTGCAGTCATTAATCCGAAAAACTCAATAGCGATGGTATGGCATGAATCCGCCAGTACTTCCCGCAGGATATCCGTTTTTTGTTCCTGGGTAACGCGTTTGGATAGCAGCAACGACCTGAAGCGCGCGTCTTTCCTGATTAGCTGGTCCACCAGCTGCAATGATGCCTGGACAGCGCCGGCATTTTCACCGGATAACTCTAACAGGATGGCAGCAAGTTTTTTTGTGCGCTGGTTAAGCTTCATATTCCTTTACGTGTGATAGTGATTCATCAATTAGAGCTTTATTATCTGCCGCACTCAAATTTTTCTTGATGAGTTTTTCTGCCACAGAAAGTGATAAGTTAACCACTTCACCTTTGATCTCCGCAATCGCTTTTTCTTTCTCTACCTGGATCTGTTTTTCAGCATCTTCGGCAATAGCTTTGGCTTTTTCTTTGGCGTCATTAAGGGTTTCATCCTTTATTTTTGCTGCAGATGTTTTGCTTTGCGTAAGAATCTCCTGTGCTTCCGCACGGGCTTTATTAATGATCTTTTCTCCTTCTGCATTCAGCTTTGCCAATTCTGTCTGGGCCTTTTCTGCATCTTCTAAAGATGAGCGGATAAGCTCTTCTCTATCTTTAAGCATTTTTAACAGCGGCTGCCAAGCAAATTTTGCCAACACCGCCAGCAGCAGCAGAAAAGTCAGAATGGTCCAGATGAATAGTCCGGGGTCAAGCTGGACTAAAGGGTTATTCATGATTTGTCCTAAAGGTTATTATTTCATCAAGACTATTAACAGGGCAAACACTTCACCTAAAATTGCTACCCCTTCGAGTAGGAATAAAGGAAGGTTGACTGCTCCTGTGATTTTATCGGATGCTTCCGGCTGCCGGGCGATGCCCTCAGCAGCAGCTGCTGCTAATCGGCCAATACCCAGACCTGCACCGATCACAATCGCTCCTAATCCTAGAGCTGCTCCAAAATAATGTAGATTTTCCATTGTTCGTTTCTCCTTACTGTTTGTTTAATGGTGAACATTAATTGCCATACCAATAAATACGGCTGACAATAACGTAAATACATATGCTTGTACCAATATTACTATTATTTCCAGCCCATTTATGGCTACAGCCATAGGCACTGAAATAATTGCCATTCCCAAACCGGCTAAGACACTATGAAACAAGTCTGCGAAAATTGCCATAAAAGACAGAATCGCTAAGATGGCAATATGACCACCGGTCATGTTAGCAGCCAAACGCATGGTTAATGCAAAAGGCTTGACAAACATTCCTATAATCTCTATTGGGATCAGGATGATATATACGGGCCAAGCCAGTCCGTGTGGTGCTAAATTTTTCCAGTGTCCGATAAAACCATGAGCTATTGTACCAGCTATTATAATTGCAAAAAATGTGATCACCGCCAGTCCTGCAGTGACGTTGAAATTCCCTGTGGCCGTCACCCCGCCGTGGAGCAGGGCATTAATAAAATTGTGGTCATCACTTGCGGGAACTTGAAATACAAACCGATTCAAAACACCCAGTAGATCGAAGACGGGGATTAACCCAATGCCGTTGGCAAATAGGATAAAAAAGAAAAAAGTAAGAATCATGGGAGCCCACGTTTCGGTATACTTGGAACCCACATTGGGCTGAACAATTGAATCGCGGATAAACTTCACCACCGATTCCAGAGCATTCATCCAGCCGCTGGGCACGGGATTCTCTTTCCGCACGTACTTTCTGACCGGAATTATGACGGCACAGGAAACCAGGACAGCAACGATCCACAACATAAGCACATGCTTGGTGACAGATAAATCAATGCCGAAAATGTGGGGAAAATGGATTAAAGGATGGTCTAATGAACTATTGGAAACGTGGTGGATTATGTTATCGCCCACCTGGTCCAATACGCCGGAACCGTGAGCTTGTTCACCGTTTGTTATCATCTTTTGGGTTTTAAAATTATTTACGATTAAAAAAGTGACTTCAACACTAACGCTTCCAGCGTGTGAAACGCCAGAAAAGAGCCCACAAAACTAAACATGAAAGGATACGGATTGAAAGTATAAAAGTAAAAAATCATTAACAAATATGACCCAAAGATGAACATTTTACCTATAAAACCAACCATGAGAATTTTTATCGTCAATTGGGGGTTTTTTGCCTTTGCTCGGAACAGGTAAAATAATTCAACAGCCGCGACGGCCCAGGGTAAAATAATACCTAAAAATATTTCAAAGCCGAATTCAGGGCGAATTCCGGCCCCCAATCCAAAAATCCCTAAAGCAATCGCTGTAAGATAAATAATGGATCTCATTATTTAAAAACAGTCTTGGCTAATTCATAAAATCCAATCACAATCCCCAGGCTGAGGCCGATGAGCAGCCATAAAGGAGATGTATTAAAAAACTGATCTAAAAAATATCCCAAAGCACCTAAGAATAATACGGCGGCTAATAATGTGTAAGAGGCTGCGGCAGCCGGTCCGGACTGGCGGACAAATCGTTGAAATTGCTGAAAGGATTTTCCTAAAAAATTGTCTGAATCATTCGTCATATTGATCGGAATGATCTTCTGCGGCGGGTGATTCCGGGTGATAATCTGGGTCAACAGTTGGTTCACTTCCGGCAAGGACACAATGCCCTTGGAATTGAGCACCTTCTTCGATGACTAATGTGCGATAAATCAAATCACCCTTGAGTTGAGATTCTGCCCCCAGTACCGCACGGTTCTCTACTCGAACATTGCCGTCCACTGTCCCGCCGATATGGGAATCATTGGCCTGGACATTGCCATGCACTTCACCGCCGCGGGCAATCCGCACTGGTCCTTCGGATGTAACATCCCCAAATACTTTCCCATAAACAGCCACACCGCCCTCACAGGAAATACTCCCCTGGATAACTGCGTCGGCGCCAATCATAGTATGTACATCTTTATATTCACTTTTAGCCATATTATTCCACACTCATATTGCTTTTTTTCAACTCCGGAAAATACGACAAAGGATCCACTGCTTCCCCATCTTTCCATATTTCAAAATGCAAGTGGGGACCGGAACTCATACCAGAATTTCCTGATGTTGCAATGATATCGCCGCGGCTGACTTCCTGGTACTGATCAACCAACAATAATTCGTTATGTCCATAATAGGTGAAATACTCGTTTCCATGATAGATCACAGCCAAGTTACCCAATTCCGGTGTCCACCCGGCAAACACAACCTGTCCTTGTGCTGAAGCCATTACCGGTTCTCCTGATTGGACTGCAATGTCAACCCCAAAATGTTGCCGAATATCCGCTTCCTTTTCTTCGATCATTTCTTGGGTAAGGTATCCCTCCACCGGTAAAATTGACGGAATATTTTCGAGATAAGCCAAATGGATCGGCTCATCATTCATCAGCTCCACCAAGTTCCCTTCCCCGGATTCACTGACAGCTAAATCGGTTCCTAAAGCTTTTTGAACCACCAACTCCATTTGTTTCAAGCGTTCCAGGTCCCGGTATAATTCCAAAACTTTCGTACGTTCCCCGATTACTTCGCTGTACCGCTTTTCCATCCTTTTATGGTCGAGGGCTTTGGGCGTGAAATAAATCAAAGCAAAAACCATCCCCGATAAAATGCTAATTATGGTAACCAGGATAAACAAGGTACGCCTGCGGGAGATAGAAAAGCGTTTGTTCTCTCCATCATGGTCCGGGATGATCAGGAAAGTGTAACGGCTGGGGTGCATCACTAATTATTCGATTGAACGCAACAGGTCCAGGATACGTTCCAAATCGTCATCAGAAAAATAATCCACAACAATGGAACCGCCTTTTTCCCCTCTATGATTCAGGCGAACTTTCGTTCCAAGTATTGTTATCATTTCATTTTCCAATTGGCGAACAGCTGAATTTTTTGGTTTTGGTTTTTTCCCTGTGGCTTTGGCTTTGGCTTTTCCTTTGGCAACAGCTTCAGCACCGCGAACAGATAAATCATGATTCAAAATGAGTTGCCAAAGTTTGAGCATCCCAGTTTGGGTTTTCATAGATAAAATTGCCCGCCCATGGCCTGCCGATATTTTATTTTCCCTGATACTTTTCTTGATTTTCGGCGGCAGCTGCAGCAGCCTTAAGGCATTGGTAATTGTTACGCGGCTCTTCCCAACTGCTTTGGCAATATCCACCTGGGACAAGCTGAATTCTCCCTGAAGTACGGCATAAGCTTCCGCTTCTTCAATGGGATTCAAGTTTTCCCGCTGTATATTCTCAATCAGGGCCACTTCCATCATTTCCGCCTCATCCGTTATTTCAAGGATATAGGCAGGAATGTTTTTTTGCTTTGCCAGTTTTGAGGCTCGCAGGCGACGTTCACCGGCAATCAGGATATACCCATTTTTATCTGCCCGAACGGTAATGGGTGTTATTACCCCCTTTTCCTTTATCGATGCGGCCAATTCATCCAATGCCTTGCTATCAAAGTGTTTCCGGGGCTGGTGGGGGTTCTTTTTTATTTTGGAAACAGGAATTGTGGTCACACCGGCCGGTGAAACATCCTGTTTTTCAAGAGGGCGGATCAGGGCATCCAGCCCTTTACCCAAGCGCTTAGTTGCCATGGCTCAAAATCTCCTCTACCAATGACATATAGTTTTGGGCGCCGGTCGAATTGGCATCATAAAGTAAAACGGGCTTCCCGAAACTGGGCGCTTCACTTAAACGTACATTCCGCTGGATAACAGTTTTGAATAATTTATCTTCGAAATAACTGCGCACTTCATCGGCTACCTGTTTGGATAGGTTTAATCTTCCATCATACATGGTTAAAAGTACACCTTCTATTTCCAGATTTGGATTCAAATTTTTCTGAACCAATCGAATGGTATTCAGAAGCTGCCCCAATCCTTCCAAGGCATAGTATTCGCATTGGATAGGAATAATAACAGTGTCGGAACAGGTCAATGCATTTAATGTCAGTAATCCCAGGGAAGGGGGGCAATCCACCAGGATATAATCATATTTTCTCAGGATAGGTTTCAGCACTTTTTCCAGTTGATGTTCACGGGCCATAACGCTCACCAATTCAACCTCAGCACCCACTAGATCACCGGTAGATGTAATGATGTCCAGATAGTCCAATTGCGTTTTTGTAATTACATCTTTTGTGGCTGAGCCCCTGATAAGGGCATCATAAATCGTTCCCTTGGATTCCATGAGCAATTCTTCAATACCGGTGGTGGCATTGGATTGGGGGTCCAGATCAATCAGCAGCGTTTTCATTTCGGACACAGCGAGGCTCACCGCCAGGTTCACTGAAGTTGTGGTTTTTCCCACACCGCCTTTTTGATTGGTTAATGATATAATGTGTGCCATAATAGTACTGTTGTTCTAAAAAACAGTCGGGGAATTTAGGTGCGATAAATTTGCCGATACAAGTTGATGAATCATTTTAATCAAAATTCAATAAATTTTGACCGCAGGATTATTCAAAATGAACCAAACAGACAATAAACTATCTGAAAAAATCAAAAATGATGTTTTTTCATGTCAACTCCTATCAAGTCTGTTTCTTCTTCAATCTGCGCAAAAAGTCCTAATGGTTTCAATACATCCTTCTTTTTGATCTAACGCTAACAGCAGAAGTAAGTCACCCGGCTCAGCCCACTCCAAAGAGAAATT
>DKQT01000017.1 GCA_002471845.1 Fidelibacterota bacterium UBA7301
AACCTCGTCTCTCGCTCATTAAAACCCCGTTGCAGCGGGGTTTTTTGTTTTTTGCTATATTCATACCTGTTTTTAACCCACAAACTCTACCAATGATTATGAAACGAATAATAATAACACTTATCATAATGACTGCATTTTCCTATTCAGGTGAAATTGATGATGTTTATCAATCCAGCTCCGAAAAGATTATTCAAACGTGTTTAAATAACGATGAAGGCTTTGAGCGCCTGGCAGAACTCTGTGATACATTCGGACCCCGCTTCACCGGTTCCCAAAATCTTGAAGACGCCATTGACTGGTTATTAGAGAAAATGGAAAAGGATGGTTTGTCCAACGTACATGGAGAAAAAGTGAGAGTTCCCCGCTGGATTCGTGGCAATGAATCTTTAGAGTTGATCGAACCCTTTGCCAAGGACATGCACATTTTGGGATTGGGAGGAAGTATAGGCACTCCTAAAAAAGGAATCCGCGGTGATGTATTCTGTGTGAATAGTTTTGAAGATTTGGAAGCCAATGCCGATCAGGCAAAAGGGAAAATCGTTCTGTTTAATGTACCATTTACAACCTATGGCAAGACCGTTCAATATCGATACGGCGGTGCATCTGCGGCAGCAAAGGCTGGAGCCATTGCGAGTTTGGTCCGCTCCATAGGACCTTTTTCTATGAATACTCCTCATACTGGCGGTATGTATTATGAAGAGGGTATCAAAAAAATCCCTCATGCGGCCATTACCCTGGAGGATGCGAAAATGTTCCAGCGCATTCAGGATCGAGGTGGAAAAGTAACAGTTAAATTAAAGATGGATGGCCATTTTATCCCTGATGGGTGGAGTCGAAACGTGATCGGAGAATTGCCTGGATCTGAATTCCCGGAAGAAGTAGTGGTTATGGGCGGCCATATCGATTCCTGGGATGTGGGCCAGGGCGCCATGGATGATGGCGGAGGATGTGTCGCCGCTTGGGAAGCATTGAGAATCATTAAAGAATTAGGATTAAAACCAAAACGTACTATTCGTGTTGTTATGTGGACCAATGAGGAAAATGGAACTCGTGGTGGTAATGCGTATCGTGATAACCACATGGATAATTTGAAAAACCATATATTAGCCATCGAGTCTGACGGTGGTGTATTCAGCCCGGAAGGGTTTGGATTTACCGGATCTGATGAAGCGAGGGTAATGGTCAAGGAAATTGCCAGCTTATTAGAGCCTATTGGGTCAAATTTCATAGGTGACAGCGGCGGCGGAGCGGATATTGGCCCTATTATGAATGAAGGAGTTCCTGGAATGGGATTGAAAGTTGATGGCTCAAAATATTTTTGGTATCACCACACTAATGCAGATGCTATTGATAAATTAGATAAAGATGAATTTAATCGTTGTGTAGCCTCTATGGCTGTCATGGCATTCGTAGTAGCAGATCTGGATAAACGGTTGCCAAGATAATGGATATCAGGGATAAGATAGTTTTATTGACAGGAGCTTCAAGGGGTATTGGGACTTATATTGCTAAAACATTGGCTAAAAATGGTGCTGAAATCATTGGTACAGCCCGGTCTGTTGATGGCCTTAATGTTGTAAAAGCTGAAATTGAAAAGGATGGAGGTGTGTTTCATGCATTGCCATTTGATTTACACAAAATAAATGAATTATCAAGCCTTGTAAGTCAAGCAAGTGCAATTAATGGGGACGTTGATATTTTGGTAAATAACGCTGGTATAGAACACTATAATGAATATCAGGATTATTCTGCAGACGATGTAAGAGATGTTATTAAAATAAACCTGCGTGTCCCCATGGAACTTACCCGGTTATTATTACCATCAATGCTGGAAGGTGGTGGACATGTTGTATCCATCGCATCGTTGGCCGGTAAAAAGGGAGTCGCTTACAACACACCCTATTCAGCAAGTAAAGCCGGGTTGATCATGTGGACAGATGGTATGCGGCAGGAATACCATGAATCCAAAGTTGGGTTTTCTGTCATATGTCCCGGTTATATTTCCGATGCGGGCATGTTCTATGATGGTCATGTTGATCCACCGGCATTATTAGGAACATCCAAGCCGCAAGCAGTTGCGGATGCAGTGCTGAAAGCGATCCGTAAAAACAGCGCCGAAATCATTGTGAATAAAGGGCCCATGAAACCATTACTTGCTATCGGGCAAATATCCCCATCTTTTGGTGATACAGTTGTGCGCAAATTTGGAGTATCGAAGGTCAGTAAAAAGAGAATCAAATAATGAGAGTCTTAAAACTCCTGGCTGTCATTTTTTCTACACTTTTACTATATATATGTTTTTGGCCAGTAGAGATTAAACCGGCCGTTTGGGAACCACCCATAGATGAAGGTTTAATTGGAGATTATTTGCCCAATACCTATTTGTCGAATGCAGATATATTTGGAGTAGGGGATGGCATTGGCCCGGAAGATATTGATGTAGACAAGGAAGGTCGAATTTATGCTCCTTTTGAAGACGGTAGAATTCTACGCTATGACAGTGATGGCAAAAATCCAGAATTGTTTGTCAACACGGGTGGCCGACCATTAGGAATGGAGTTTGATGCAGAAAACAATTTGATTATTTGTGATGCATTTAAGGGGCTGTTATCTGTGAACCCGACTGGTCAGTTAACCGTGTTAGCTACGGAAACAAATGGAGTCCCTTTTGGATTTACGGATGATGTAGATATCGCCGAGGACGGAATAATTTATTTTTCTGACGCATCTAAACAATGGAATATTAAGGATTACCGTTCAGATATCGTCGAACACCGTCCGTATGGTAGATTGATCTCATTTGATCCATCCACCGGTCAGTTAAACGTCATACTCGAAGATCTGTATTTTGCAAATGGGGTTGCATTAAGCAGTGATGGATCGTTCGCACTGGTGGTTGAAACATCTGCATACAGAATTCAAAAAGTTTGGATCAGTGGAGAAAAAGTAGGACAGTCAGAAATATTAATGGAAAATCTTCCCGGAATTCCCGATGGAATTTCATCAAATGGTAAAGGTGTATTTTGGGTGGCGTTCCCATCCAAGCGAAAGGAGATTATAGATAATTTAGCCGGGAAGCCATTTGTACGGAAAATGATCATGCGCTTACCGGAATCTATGCAGCCGGCTCCGGATCGTTATGGTTTTATTATAGGAATTGACGGTGAAGGGAATGT
>DKQT01000032.1 GCA_002471845.1 Fidelibacterota bacterium UBA7301
TTTTCGCCATACTGATCTTTTATATAATTAATAACCTCTCCCCGCCGTTCAATACAGAAATCGATATCAATATCCGGCAAACTGATGCGATCAGGATTCAGAAAGCGTTCAAACAAAAGCTGATGGCGCATTGGATCAATAGTTGTAATTCCCAATGAATAGGAGACTAGGCTACCGGCAGCAGAACCGCGGCCCGGTCCAACGGGGATATTATTGTCTTTTGCATACTTTACAAAATCAGCGGTAATGAGAAAATAGCCGGCGAAACCCATTTTTTGAATAATGCTTAACTCATGATCAAGCCTTGATCGTAATTCAGGATTGAAATCACCATATCGCTTTTCAATACCTTTTTCGCACAGGGTTTGTAGATACGTGTCCGGGTTTAAACTTGATGCATTTTCCGGAATAGGAAAATTAGGTAGATGATAATCTCCCATGGGCAATTCAATTTCAATGCTGTCAGCGATCTTACGTGTATTTTCAATCGCCTGCGGAACATCTTTGAACATTCCAAACATCTGGTCTTGGGTTTTGAAATAAAACTCAGGGGTGGCATAGCGCAAGCGGTTGGGATCATCACGATCTTTTCCGGTTCCCAAACAGATATGCACATCGTGGGCTTCCCAATGTTCGTGTTTGGCATAGTGGGCATCATTGGTGCACACCAGAGGCAGGTCTAATTCAACAGCAAGTTTTTTCAAATTCTGTATATTTTGAATCTCATCTGGAATTCCGTGATTTTGAACTTCCAAGTAAAAACGATCATTAAATATTTCTGCAAATCGGAGTGCCGCCTCCTTGGCGCCGTCCCAATCACCTTTCAGCATTTTTTCTGGAATCTCACCCTTCAAACAACCTGAAAGGCAAATAATCCCTTCGCTATGTTCTCTCAGGAGATCAATATCAATCCGAGGACGGTAATAAAATCCATCTAGATATCCACAGGTTACCAGCTTCATCAAATTTTGATAGCCTGTATAATTTTGTGCAAGGAGGACGAGGTGATTGTTTCCCCAACCCCCATCAGAGCGGGGTTTTTTATCAAATCGACTACCAACGGCCACATAAGTTTCACAGCCTATTATAGGTTTTACACCGGCCTTTTTGGCCGATTTATAATAGGGAATGACACTAAACATATTGCCATGTTCAGTGAGAGCCACCGAATCCATTCCAAGATCATCGATGGTATTGACTAAAGTTTGAACAGTTTGAGCCCCGTCCAAAAGGCTGTAGTCGGAATGATTATGTAAGTGTACGAATTCTGAAGTCATTTAAAGTGAAATTGGTTACTCTGTTTTAGCGGTTAAAAATACAGTGTGTCTTGTATAGACGCAATTAATTGCGTCTATACAACCAGTTAAATCTGAACTTTTAATACTCGGTCGTCGCTGTTAAAGTCCGGGATCAATTCCAACTGTTTAAATCCACCTGATTTAAAAATATCCACCGCCTTGCCAGGATGATCTCCCAGACCCACTTCCATCACTATGGAGCCTCCCAGGTTCAATAATGTTTTTCCCACTTCAGCAAATCGTCGGTAAAAACTCAGACCATCGTTGTTATCCGTCAAGGCCAGCCGGGGTTCATGCTGACTCACTTCCGGCATGGTTTCACCCAATTCATTTTGAGGAATATAAGGCGGATTGGAGACCACTAAGTCAAACGGGCCTGCAGGCATATCAATCAAAAAATCCATAACTTGAAAATCTACATTGTTGATCTTATTCAATTCTGCATTATTACGCGCTTGTTTAACTGCATCTCTTGAAACATCTACGGACAGGATATCGGCGTCTTCTTTTTCCGCCCCTATGGAAACAGCAATACATCCTGATCCTGATCCGACTTCAAGCACTTTTGGATTGGCCATATTCCCAATGGTATGCAGTGCTACATCAACTACCCGTTCTGTTTCCGGACGGGGAATCAGGACAAGGGGTGAAACATTAAATTGATGTCCGTAAAATTCGGTTTTGCCGGTGATGTATTGGAGCGGTTCCCGGGATAAACGGCGCTTGATCCATACCTTTAGTTGATCTAACTGTTTGCGCAGAATGGGTTCTTCAAATTGAAGATAGAGGTCAATTCTTTTATAATCCAATAGATCGCATAGGAGCCATTCGATCTCCCTTTTGGGGTTTTCAAACCCTTTAGAATTAAAATAGCCCTCCCCCCATTTGAGAACATCAATCACCCGCCAATTCTGTTTCTGTTTTAAAGCGGGTTGAGACAAATTATTCTCTAACGGTTGCCAATTGCGCCTGTTGATCTGCCAATTTTAAATTTTCAATAATGTCGTTGATATCTCCATCCATGACACCTTCCAGATTGTAAGCTGTAAAACTGATACGATGGTCGGTAATGCGTCCCTGGGGAAAATTGTAAGTGCGGATCTTAGCGGAACGATCCCCAGTGGAAACCATGTCTTTTCGGGCAGCCGCTCGTTTCTCAGCCAACTTTTCCTGTTCGGTAGCCAATAATCTTGATCGCAACACTTTCAGCGCCGCCACTTTATTTTTATGCTGGGATGTTTCATCCTGGCAAGTAACCACCAGTCCTGTGGGAATATGGGTAATGCGAATTGCAGATTCTGTTTTATTCACATGCTGACCCCCTGCACCGCTGGCGCGGTAAGTATCAATTTTCAAGTCTGCATCCACCACTTCTATGTCTGCTTCTTCCGCTTCCGGCAGAACAGCTACGGTGGCTGCGGAAGTATGAACCCTTCCACTAGTTTCAGTCTTGGGCACACGCTGAACACGATGGACGCCGCTCTCAAATTTCATCATGCCGTAAACCCCCTCACCGGTTACTGAAAAAATAATCTCTTTAAACCCCCCGATCCCGATGGCATTGGATTCCATAACTTCATATTTCCAACTGTTCCGCTCAGCGAACCGGGAATACATGCGGTAAAGATCAGCCGCAAAAAGAGCTGCTTCATCGCCGCCGGTTCCGGCACGAATTTCAATGATGGTGTTTTTATCATCGGTAGGATCATGAGGCAGAAGCAATACTTTTAATTCTTCTTCTAATTCGGTCAAGGTTTCCTGCAATTGTTCAATTTCTGCCTGAGCAATATCTTTCAATTCATCGTCATCTCCATTAAGAATTTCCAAATCATCATCCATTTGTTTCTGTGTGAATACAAATTCGCGCGCTTTTTCAACAATGGGGTTCAGCCGGCGGTGTTCTTTGGCAACTTCTGTATAGCGGTTTTGATCATTAATAAGTTCCGGATTAGCCATCCGTGCTTCCAGGGATTCAAAATGATCTATGATTTCTTTGAGTTTATTAATCATCCAATTGCTTCCGCTACATATTCCTTGCCAACCATAAATTCATACTGATCCCCAAAGGCTTTTTTCAGTGCGGTAATGGCCACCTCCACCATATCATCCTCCGGTATCCGTGTGGTGATATTCTGCAGCCAAAGGCCGGGGGCACGCAACATTCTGAAAAAGAGACTGTTTTCATTCCGAGCTGTTATTTTGATAATTTCATAGGAAACACCGGCTACCAGGGGAATCATAGGCAGATGAACCAACAACCGGATGGGCAAACTGATAAATCCTGTGACCGCCATGACAATAGCATCAATAAGCGAAAAAACAATAATGGCCGATAAAAGAACGATGAACATAAAGCTGGTGCCGCAACGAGGATGCTGGGTCGGAAAAGACTGGGCATTAGGAATATCCACATTTTTGCCCGACTCAAAATTATACACCACACGGTGCTCAGCCCCGTGGTATTGAAATAGGCGCCCCACATCTTTCATGAGGGAGATCAAAAGCAGATAAATCACAAAAAAGGTGATGCGAAAGATGCCTGAAATCATATTGAAGGCCATTGCTTCCCGTTCCACATCCAACAGTTTCGTGGTGATCCACATGGGGGCAATCATGAACAAGGTAACGGCCAGTGCAATCGCAAACAGGGATGACAGGGAATCCATCAACTTGCTTGGTTTTTTCTCCTTTTCATCTGGTATGGCGATATCGGCGGACCATTGTAAGGTAGCCATACCCATTTTCATCGCTTCAAATAAACCGGCCATGCCGCGGAAAATCGGTTTTTTCCAAAAGGATGATCGTTCTGTAACTGATTTAAAATCATGCCGATCTACATGGACTTTCCCTTCAGGGTCTCGCACCGCTGTTGCATAAAATCCCGGTACGCGCATCATAACACCTTCGATGACAGCTTGGCCACCAACAAGAATGGTCGGTTTCATAATTGATATTAGAATGGTTTTAATCATAAAAAAATGGCTCCAGGGTGTACGTACCTATCCCGAAGCCATTCTTATTTTTTATCGCGTTACTGGTTGGCTTTTTTATATTTCTTTTTGAACTGTTCGATTCGTCCCGCTGTGTCTACCAACTTTTGTTTTCCTGTATAAAAAGGATGACATTCAGAACAGATTTCAATATGCTGATCACCCATGGTACTATACACTTGAAATGTATGGCCACAGGAACAAACAACATTACCTAATTTATATTCGGGATGTGTATTTACTTTCATTTGTAACTCCATATACTAATCAATTTAATTGTTTTAAAACTTTTTGAACGCGATTAATTCCCTCCCGTATCACTTCTTTTCCCAAGGGATAAGAAAAGCGAATATGACCCGGGGCACCAAATCCATCGCCGGGGACGGTAACTACTCTTGCTTCATTCAAGATCACATCACATAAATCAAATGAATCTTTTATTTTCTCTCCCCGAAATGATGTACCAATATAATTTGAAAAATCCGGGAAGGCATAAAAAGCACCACCGGGGATATCACAACTTACACCGGGAATATCATTGAGAAGCAACACCATCAGATCACGCCGTTCCTTAAATTTCTTTTGCATCATTTCAACAGCAGACTGGTCTCCAACCAATGCCTCCACGGAGGCCGCTTGACCTATTGAATTAGCGCAGGATGTAGCTTGCCCCTGTATTTTGCTCATAGCTTTAATGATAGATTCTCCCCCGAAGGCATACCCGATTCGCCACCCTGTCATGGCATACGTTTTGGATAAACTCATGCAGGTTAAAATTTTTGCGCCTATATGATGGTCATCGTTCAATTTTTTTGAACTAGTAAATTTGCCCTCAAAGACAAGCCTTTCATAGCACTCATCTGAAATAACAGTCCAATCATGTTCTTTAGCGATTCCCAGTATATTGATAATCGCTTCATCGGACCAAACACTGCCAGTGGGATTAGATGGAGAATTGAGAATAATTCCTTTTACATTATCGGTGATTTTGGACTCAAGATCGTCCATATCAGGCTCAAAATTTTGTTTTGAATCTGTATTCACCAACACCGGTTTTGCGTCAGAAAGTATTACAAATTCCGGAAAGGATACCCAATAGGGTTTAAAAATAAGGACTTCGTCCCCCTCTTGAAAAAGCACTTGACAAGCCAGGTAAAGGCTTTGTTTTTCCCCATTGGAGATAAGCACTTGATTCGGGGATACAACTAATTGATTCTCCCGTTTCAGCTTCGTACATACCGCTTCTCTCAATTCAAGTGTTCCAGAACCGGCAGTATACTTTGTTTGGCCCTCATCCAATGCTGTTTTTGCTGCATTGCGGATATTTTCCGGTGTATTGAAGTCCGGCTGACCGGCACTAAAGTTGATTACATCCACACCCTGCGCGCGTAATTCAGCCGCCCTGGAAGTCATTTCGAGCGTAAAGGATGGTTTAACGCGATGGACGCGATCGGCTAAAATAGTCATGAATATTCCTTAGTTAAACGCTATGCTGTTTTTTGTGGTATTCTTCCGAATTATAGTTTACATCAGAAGTATCTTTCTTTGGTTTTCTACCACGTTTTTTCTTCGGCTTAGAAGGTATAGGTTTATCCTTCGGTTCTGAATCTGGTTTAGTTACATGTGTTTCATAAACCATTTCATCCTCTTCAATTTCGAATTCTTCGGACAAAACTTTTTTACTTCTTTTTGACGGCATTAAATCTTTACCGGGGACTTTTTTAGATCGCGGTACCTTATCAACGTCAATTTCCTGTAAATCGGATTCTGCAATTGCTGATTCACCATCAAAATCGTCTTTGACTGCCTGATCCTCCAATTTCTGTAAATCTCCTTCATTAAAAGCGAACATTTCGGGATTAAATAAGCCAAACAAGGTACCATAGCCGCGTGTGATTCCATTTCCAATTCCCAAATAATTCGGTAATATAAAATTGGCGCGAAATTCACCATCAAATGCACCCCAGTTATTTTCATCCACCGGGCGGGGAAAAAGCGATGACAGTGTTACTTTGGTGAAAATATTTTCTTCCAGTTCCATTCCCATTTCACGCGCCATAAAAACGATATTCTGGCCCAGGAGACGGTTCAAAAAATTTACACGGTCAACATTATTCAAGAAACGATAACGGTATCCGGTAGTTTGATTTAATGCCACCCATGGCGTCACAAACCGGTAACGTATCAATTTTGAAACCGGCTGAAACCTATCTCCGTGTTCTTCTAATTCATTATCAAGAACTTGGAAAGTAATATTCCCAAAATCCATAAAATCCATCTTTTGGGCAATTGATTTAATTGGTTCAACACCTTCACCGATACCAATAATGTAGATTTGTTCATTCAAAATCTTGACCTGTACACGGGGATAGAGAAATTGCTGGCGATAAGACCCATCAAGCATGGGTACAATTTCTTCGTCAGGGAATTGATTCATCAAGACGCCTTTCACCTGATAAGGCGTTTTACGGACAGGCTTATCCGTGAAGATACGAACAGTAATAGTCCTTACTTCTGGGTATTTAGAACTCATTTATATCCTCCATAGTTGCTACACCTAGAGTGATTAAGATACAGTAATTTAACCTTATTGGCTCATTGTTTCCATAAATTCTTCATTGGTCTTTGTCCGGCGCATTCTATCCTGAATGAACTCCATGGCTTCTATTACATTCATATCATTCAGCAGTTTTCTCAAGATCCACATACGTGCTAGTACCTTCTTCTCCAGCAACAATTCTTCCTTACGGGTGCCTGAACGGACCAAATCGAAAGAAGGATAAATACGGCGGTCGCTGAGACGACGGTCCAGGACCAGTTCCATATTGCCTGTACCTTTAAATTCCTCAAAGATCACTTCATCCATACGGCTCCCGGTGTCAATCAGGGCCGTGGCAATAATAGTGAGGCTGCCGCTTTCTTCTGTATTCCGTGCAGCACCGAAAAATTGTTTCGGTTTTTTCAGCGCATTTGAATCCACACCGCCTGAAAGAATTTTACCACTGTGTGGGATAACCGCATTATGGGCCCGTCCCAAGCGTGTGATACTGTCCAACAGAATGACCACATCATCGCCGAATTCAACCATTCGCCGCGCTTTATGAATCACCATCTCGGCCACGGCAACGTGACGCTCCGGCGGTTCATCAAAAGTAGAGCTGATCACCTCCGCTTCTACATTGCGTTTCATATCAGTCACTTCTTCCGGACGCTCATCAATAAGTAGAATAATTAATTTTACTTTTGGGTGGTTTTTGGAAATTGCATTGGCCACTTTTTGCAGCAACACCGTTTTCCCCGTTTTTGGCTGGGCCACGATGAGGCCCCGCTGGCCTTTCCCTACAGGAGAAATCATATCCATAACACGGGTGGAGAGATCTTTTGGATTTACCTCTAAATTAAATTTTTCTTCCGGATAAAGGGGCGTCAGATTATCAAATAGGATTGCCCGTTTCAATTCACTAGGATCTTGGCTGTTCACTTTATCCACTTTTAGCAGGGCATAAAAACGTTCCTTGGACTTTGGCTGACGAATCTGGCCAAAAACCGCATGGCCTGTCCGTAATCCAAACCGCTTGATTTGTGAAGGGCTTACATAAATATCATCGGGACCGGGAAGATAATTGAAATCCGGACTGCGTAAAAACCCATATCCTTCCTTGAGGACTTCCAAGATTCCCTCAGCAGTAACACCGCCTTCTTTCTCATTCTGGGCTTCAAGAATTTTGACGATAAGCTCCTGCTTATTCATTCCTGAATAACTCTCGATATCCAGGTTCGCAGCGAGATCCGCCAACTCCTTGATTTTTAGTTTTTGTAACTCGTTAACATTCATATAGACATAACCTTAATTAAATTCTTTAAAAAATCTTTGTAATTGAAAATTTTGGGGAATTGCCTTGTGGGGCTATAAAAAAGCACAAAGCGCAAAGCAACTGACGGGATATTACACTACTTTAAAATAAAAAACCAAATTTATCGAAAACTTCCTTAGCGATGTAATGACTGCCAAAAATCAGTGTCGGCCGACCTGTTTTTTTGGCTAATCCAGAAATTTGATCCAGGGCTTCCCGCAACGAATCAATGACGATAAAATGCTTTAATCCGTGGTTCGATAACTGCTGCGCAAGATCGGCCCCTGATAATAGACCCAATTCTTTTGAGCCAGTTAAAATTAATTTGTGGAATTGGTTTTCCAAAGTTTGAACCACTAAATCTATTTCCTTATCCCCTTTCATAACAAATAAACCAACAGGTTTTTGATGAAACACGTTGTCAATTGTTTCCAAGATTGATTTCAATCCATGGGCATTGTGGGCAACATCATAATAGAGGGGATACTCCTGACTCATTCGTTGAAGCCGGCCGGGCCATTTAACTTTCTGCAAACCAGAATTAATCACAGACTTTTTTAAGCCGGGGGCGAAAGATTTAGCCACTTCAATTCCCACCACTGTGTTGAGCGCCTGGTGTTCTCCAAGCAAGGGTGTTTTATAGGATTTGTTTTTATAATCAAATTCAGTCCCGTGTTCTAACAATCGAATATTCTGCGGTGAATTCACACTATGCACAGGTACACTGTTTTCCCCGGTAATCTGCAAGATGTATTCTCTCACTACAGTTTCTTGAGGTGCTAAAATCAGAGGTATATTTTCTTTCAGAATTCCGCCTTTTTCACCTGCAATAGTTAAAATATCCTGCCCTAAAATTTCACGATGATCCAGCGCAATTGGTGTAATTACCGTAATATCCGGCTTTAAAACATTGGTAGAGTCCAGACGACCGCCCAAGCCGGTTTCAATAACCGCCACATCTACGTTTTGACTCGCAAAATGATGAAAAGCCATAACGGTTGTTGTTTCGAAAAATGTAGATTCAATTCTATCAATATCATTTTTATGTTTTTTAACAAACTGAACAATCTCATCATCAGATATATGTTGATCATTCACGCGGATGCGCTCATTAAAATGAATCAAATGGGGCGATGTATAAAGGCCAACCTTTAATCCTGATTCCCAAAGAATGGAAGCAATAAGTGCACATGTTGATCCCTTCCCATTCGTACCGGCAATATGAATGGATTGAAATCTTTTCTGGGGATTATCGCACCGATCTAATAATGCATGGGTGTGCTGCAATCCAACTTTGATGCCCAGGCGCTGAAGGTTGTATAAATAATTTAAAAGTGATTTAAAATCAGCTGAGGTGGACAGTGGAGACATGATCAATTTCCCTCCCCAAAAAGCGACGGGCTACGCGCCTAAAGCGTACCGGCAGATCGGTCACATAATTTTCCAGCGATCCATGGGATGAATCTTTGGTCAGAAGGTCCAATTCCTGGAGCCATTTAGCTGCATATTTTGCTGTGGTTTCCGCCGAATCCACAATCCGGATTTTTTCACCTACAACTTTTTCCAAAACAGGGATCAACAATGGATAATGAGTACATCCTAAAATGAGTGTATCAATGTTGTCGGAAATCATTTCAGCCAAGTATGTTTCAGCGATTTGAATGGTCACTTCGCCTTCCAGCCAGCCTTCCTCTACCAACGGTACGAACAAAGGGCATGCTCTTACCGTTGTTAAAATAGTATTATCTAAATTTAGCAGCGCTCTTTCATATGCTTCAGAACGGATCGTGGCCAGAGTTCCAATAATGCCTATATGCTTTGACTGGGTAACAGATCGGGCGGCTTCAGCCCCAGGTTCAATCACTCCAATCAAGGGAATTTCAAACCTTTGTTTCAGATGATTTAAGGCCAATGCAGATGCCGTATTACAGGCAACAATGACCATTTTGGCTTGCTTATCAATCAGGAATTCAGTGATTTCTTCACTGTATTCCTGGATGAGGGCCTGACTTTTATTCCCGTAGGGCACCCGGGCAGTATCCCCAAAATAAATGATGGATTCGTTAGAAAGATTTTTTTGCAACGCTTTCACTACCGTAAGGCCGCCTAAACCGGAGTCAAAGACGGCAATAGGCCGACGGGACATTATTTAGCTCTCTGAAAGGTATTGTTCGCGGGAGTAGCGGAATTTCACAATTGCCTTATAAATGGAGTTGGCAATATTCTGGCGATATTTGGCATTGCGCAAATTCTTTTCTTCATTGGCATTGGTTAAAAAACCGGCCTCAATCAATACATTGGGCATACTAGCCCCAATTAATACATGAAAACCAGCCTGTTTCACACCACGGTTTTTGGACTTGATCTTTTTTCCAATTTCCTCCTGGATCATGGCTGCCAATTCTTCACTTTCTTTCATATACACACTCTGGGCCATGGTGGCTATAATTAAACTTTCGCCGGAAATATCCTGATATTTACCTTTGGAACGATCTTCCAATTTAATGGCCTCATTCTCCCGGGAGGCTACTTCAATGGCATCCTCAGTCTTTCCCGGCCGTAGTAAATAAGTTTCAAAGCCATAAGCTGTCTTATTAGGATTCGAATTCAAATGGACGCTGACAAATACCTTACCATTAGATTCGTTGGCCACTTTAGTGCGCTTCCAAAGCGGTATAAAGACATCTTCTTCACGGGTATAAATCACTTTCAATTTGGTATTCTTTTCAAGCAACAGACCTACACGTTTGACAATATCCAACGCGATATCTTTTTCTTTTGTTCCCTTTCTACCCATGGTTCCCGGATCTTTTCCACCGTGGCCTGCATCTAGAACAACAGTATCCAGTTTCCAGCGGTCCTTTACTTCTTTAATACGCGCCAAACTGTTATCCATAGCTGTACGCAAGCTGACCACTATTTCGCTGGGATCGCTGCTCTGATAAATTTCATAGTTCTCTACCTTTGTACGCATCTGAAATGCCAATTGGGCAGTCTGGCCTAATTGATCGGCGGCCACACTGCGGACAACGCCCCGGGTATCGCTACGGCGGATTTCGGTGGTATCAGCCAAGCCGCCTGCAATAGTTAAATAAAACCAACCATTTTCATGAAAAAATGAACTTATATTGCCCTCCGGGAATGAATTGCGTGTGAGAATACGCAATATTGTTCCATTGGCTTTTTGAGTAATGTCTACCCTGGTGATCGTGAATTCCTTCATATCAATATCCAAAACCATCCGCCGCGGGTCATAATTAATGCCAGGAAGGATAGTCCGTTTTACAATATCAAAAAAGGATTCGGCGGGCAGGAAAATATCGTTTTTTGTCCAGATGGCGTACATGGGCATTTGATATACCTGTTCATCCACCAAGACATAACTGCTGTTTCCCGATATCTTGATACGATGATCGCCAAGGTATAGAACCATTTTCCCCCTTGCTTCATTCACAAAAGGATCCCGTTTTGCAAGAATACGAGACACATCCTTGGTAGAAACATATGTTCCCCTTAGACGATCGAGGGTAGCAATATCGTCCATAGAATTATCGGTACGGTTCACTACGCGGACTGACCCTGAATAGCCAAATGTTATAAGGGCACTAATGGTGAACAGAATGTAAAATGTGCGGCGAAACATAGTTGGGAAATTATCCTAGCTTTGGTCCAGAATCAATAACCGGTCAGAGTGCCGTTTGAATAAAAATTCCACCCGAAATTTCAAAGTCCGTTCGAAATGATAGAGCGGTATGGTTCAACCGCAATTTGACCCCCAACCGGGACCTGTTTTTTAAGTTGAACAGTACTTTTATGCCCTGGCTGTGACTCGATTTAAATATCATACGGGTCATCATTTCACCGGGGAGGTTCACATCCCAGAAATATATCCTTGAATCAAATGAACCAACTTGGGCTGCCATCCAGTCTAACTCGATTCTATAATTATTCCTAAGGAAATGAAATCGCAGATCCAATCCATGACTGTCATTTGTTACTAAATCTCCGGCACGGATAAATTGATATTTCACATCCGTCCGCCAACGATCTGCGCCATAGCGATATTCCAATTTTACACCGTCCTTCTGCATAACAGAAGGAAAAATCAGGGGTGGATAAATGACATCCTTAAATTTGTCCTTTTTCTCCGTTTTAATCTGAAATACGACGCGGTGACGATTCAATTTTGTTTCACTTCGAATTCCAAACTCATAACCGTTTACCCGCCGGATATGATGATGAAATACATCCGCATAAATCATCAGTCTTATATTCTCCAATCGAATAAAAGCCCCTTGAAACAATCCCCTTTCGGATATTTCCGATCCTTTCCATTCTACCATTGGATTTCCCATTTTTGCCAAGGAATTAGGATAAATATCTCTGTATTGAACTAAATATTTAAATGCGGGAATCCCATAATGAAATCCCACTATCAATGATGGTGACCCAGTGCCAAAAGATATTTCTCCCCCCGTACGGATTTGTTCCCGATTATAGGATGCAAAGACAGATTGAATATCAGAAGTTAGAACAGTTCCCACCGACATTAATTTATTTCCATACTGCCATGCTCCCTTTGTGGTACCCTTATTCTGGGCAACATCCAGATTTGTTTGGCCATAAGATAATGAAATTGTACCTAGGGCAGTATTTTGCTCAATAGCAATTCCCCGTATCCGTTTTATTCCAGTTGAAGATTTATATCCACCTAATCCTGTGTATATAGAAGTACCGGTATTGACAGTATTCCATCCCTTTCTGCTGGGAAATGGCTTCCCTGAAACTAAACCAAACCCAAATGCCATCTGATGATCTCCGGCAATCCAGCGGCCCTTTTTTGAATGATGTACAATATAAATACTATTTTGACCCAATATATCCACTACACCCCTATTGCGCACTGATATTGCACTGATTTCCTGAATAGGCGTATTTATTTTTCCCCTCCAGCGATAGCGGTTGCCACCTGTAATTGAAGTATGCTGCTGGATGAAAACTTTTTGGAGCGAACTTTTATTGTTTTGCACTACCTCAATAATTGTTTTCAAAATGGGGGAAATTTTATTTGATTTGGTCAACGACTTCATATCATTTTGATCCAAAGCTGTTTGAATGAGTATATAATCTTCATCTGCTAAAAAGGAAAGGCTTCTTATTTCAAGTAATATATTTAATGATAATCCTGAAGAACGTAATAGTATGTCATCCAGGAGAATTATCTCATCTTCATGGATAGCATCATCCTCGTCCTGTTGAATTAACCCCAGGATATCTTCCGTCGTTTGGGCCGTTATAAATGTATTACTTACCCAGAGGAATATTAAACCCCATCCAATGGGACGGCCCAAGGTGTGGATGGTTCGCCATAGCATAATTCAATTTGAACTGATACAAATTGAGACCAATTGCACCCGTCGCCTGACCAGTGCCTGAAACAAATCCGGTATGGATTGTTACCCATTTTCCCGGTGTAAAACTGAAGCCCGCTTTTAATTGGCCTTTATAAATTGTATCTTGTTCCCACTCAAGTTGAGCAGATATGTTTTTGGTTGGATTAAATGACAGTGCAGTGACAATAAGTTGCGGTAAAGCATCCTTTGCAGCACCGACTGTCGGTTTATTAATATTGTGTAAAATTGTTCCCCATTGAATACGGTCATTTAAATCCACATGCCACGCCAATGAAATCCCAACAGAGGCCGCCGATCCATAATCAGATACCGAAAGAGAATATATATTAACTGCCAGACCGCCGCTTAAATACTGTTTTAGCTGTTTACCTAACATAATTGATATAGTGGATTCAGCATATTGTTTCATCCCAAAGGATTGGATTCCCATTCCTAAATGCCCCCAGCGGGTAGCCAGACCGCCTGCAAAACTGTGATGGGAAAGGGGTTTTAAGTTAAACTTCCGGCCGATTTGCCCGGCGAATTTTAATTTATTCCCCCGCGGCAGAGACGCCGGATCCATGATCATTCCTAAAATACTTCGATTGAAATTAACATAACTCAAGCCCAAGCCAGCATTCATGGGAGAAAAAAGGGTATGTTCAAATGCGGCCGGCAGAACACCTGTCGCACATAAAAAGAATGCTAAATATTTTTTTCTATACATCAAAACACGCTAAAACAAAAGCGTCCCGCAATTTGCGGGACGCTTTTTCACTTACTTTTTGGCGCTTACTTCTTGTACCAAAATACGATGAGCATCAAAGCAAGCAGACCTGCAAATCCGGCATCGCCGAATTTGCTCATTAAATCGCCTATACCTGCAATGACGCCAAAGTAGTCGTCAAAGAGAATGCCGACCACGATACCGAGGACCACCAATCCTTTTAACAGGCTGGTGACATCGCCAATAAACGAGGTTACGGCTTCAAAGGCCTTATTCATTTGTTATCTCCTAGGATTATTATAGCAGATCGGGGTCCAAAAAGACCCCGATATTCTACTGGTTAACCTGCGAAAGAAACAAAGATTAACAAGGCCAACAGACCAGCAAATCCTCCGTCTAGGAATGATTCGACTAAGTCTACAATGCCTCCGATGGGATCAAACCCTGTTGAGTATAGGATGTTTACAAATACAAACATCACGATGAGAGCTTTGATCAAGCCAACTACGGAATTGGCAATACCTTGTACGGTTGAAGTGAAATCAGCCATTAGGTTCCTCCTTGGTTAGGATTAATTGAACAAAAAAGGGGGCAGGTATCCCCTGTCCCCTATTTGATCAATTCTTTCGCGTTTTAAGTATGTGGTTTTGTGTTCCACAGTCATTTCTATCGGCGGGAATTTAAAAACAAATTAGAACATTTCAACATTTTTTGAATAAAACATTATAATTAAACCTTTTCTCTTCGTGAATCCACCTAAAAGTGACTAAAATCCAACTTTACATTCTTAATTAAAATGTTGGAGAATTCATGCCAGACTTAAAAATCTCGCATATTTTGGGGCGCCAAGTCCTCGATTCAAGGGGAAATCCAACCGTTGAGGTTGATGTTAAATTACAGTGTGGAATCCAAGGAAAAGCCATTGTTCCTTCCGGTGCTTCTACCGGGGAACACGAGGCCGTAGAACTTCGTGACGGGAATCCAAACCAATATATGGGTAAGGGTGTTCAAAATGCTGTTGCCAATGTAAACACAGTTATCGCCGAAAAACTTTGGGGAATGGATGCTCAAAACCAAGCGGACATAGACCACGCCATGATTAAACTGGATGGAACGCCCAACAAAGGCCGTTTGGGCGCCAATGCCATTTTAGGCGTTTCAATAGCGGTAGCCAAGGCCACAGCCCAAGCGCAAGACACTTCATTCTACACTTATCTCGGTGGGAAGAATGCAGTGACACTGCCTATTCCCATGATGAATATTTTAAACGGCGGCAGCCACGCTGACAATAATGTGGATATCCAGGAATTCATGGTTTTTCCTATTGGGGCTGAATCTTTTTCATCTGCACTCCAAATGGGAACGGAAACATTTCATCACCTTAAATCCGTGCTAAAGAAAAAGGGACTTAATACGGCTGTAGGTGATGAAGGGGGATTTGCTCCTAATCTGCGCTCTAATGCTGAAGCGGTAGAGGTTATTATGGAAGCAATTGAAAAAACGCCCTATACACTGGGAAAAGAAGTATTTTTGGCTCTGGATGTGGCCGCCAGTGAAATATACCAAGATGGATTGTATCATCTTGCCTCGGAGAATAAACAATATTCTTCTGAAGAAATGGTGGTCTATCTCAAGTCACTGGCAGACCAATATCCTATTGTTTCCATTGAAGATGGCTTGGACGAAAATGATTGGGATGGCTGGCAGTTATTGACAAAAGAATTGGGCGCCCGAGTACAAATCGTCGGGGATGATCTCACCGTCACAAATATCACCCGCCTTCAGCATGCCATTGATGAAAGCGCTATGAATGCAATACTCATCAAACTCAACCAAATTGGAACGGTTACCGAAACCATTCAAGCAATTGAATTGGCGAAAGCTAACAATTACGGCGCCATCATTTCTCATCGTTCCGGCGAAACGGAAGACGTTACCATTGCGGATTTTTCCGTAGCAATGGGTATGGGTCAAATCAAAACAGGTTCCGCTTCCCGTACCGACCGAATTGCCAAATACAACCAACTGCTTCGTATTGAGGAGGCCCTTGGTTCCCAGGCTAAATATCCCGGTATGGAGGTTCTCGGTCATTTGTGAGTCGAAAAGGAAAATCCAAGCGCATCAAGCGAAAACAATCATCTGGATCATCGAGTGTTGATGTTCAAAAACGGGTTATTCGTGCTATTTTAGTAATGGGGGCACTGGCCCTGCTTATCATTTTTTTCTTTGGGGATCACGGCCTCTACCAACTATACAGCCTGAAAAAAGAACGCACTGAAATTCAGGAAAAGATTAATTCCTTAAGAGAAGAAAAAGTTGCCTTAGAAGGCAAAAAAACAAAATTACAAACCGATTATAAATACATTGAGGAGTTAGCCCGGGAGAAATACCGCATGGCGAAAAAGGGTGAAAAAGTTTTTAAGGTGATCGAAAAGAAAAAGGAAGATTAATCTTTTTCCTTATCCTTTCCTAAATGGCGGCTGTGGATATATAATTTATCTTTTTCATCTTCAGTCAGACCATCATATCCCACCTTATTGATTTTATCCAACAGGTGGTCAACTGTTTTCTGCATATTCATTTTACGCGTCTCTTTCCGTTCCACCTTTTTATGTCTCATTTCCACAAATTTTGAATTGATCAGCAATTGTAGTTTAGGCCAGTTGCTGGGCAACTTTAGATATATATAACCGATTATCATCCCTGATAAATGGGTTAAATGACTAATGTTTGATCCTGATGCTCCCATGGATGACATAAACGCAATGGCACCCAAAAATATCACGAAATATTTTACTTTTACAGGGAACAAAAAATAGATCAGAATCTTTCGGTTGGGAAACATCAGGCCATACGCCAGCAATATTCCGTAAATGGCCCCACTGGCACCGATTAACACCGTATATGGATTTCCTATATTAAACATGAGCCAAACCAATCCCGATCCTACACCGGTGACAAAATAAAATTTTAAAAATCCTTGGCGGCCCCAGATAGATTCCAGTTCAGATCCAAACATCCACAAGACAAACATATTCATGAAAACATGAAAGAAATCTCCGTGGATAAACATGTATGTAACGGGCTGCCAAATCATTGGCCATACTGATCCGGAAGAAAGGCCGAATACCTGGGCCAAGTCCAATTGGTTTTGAGCAATATAACGGAAAAAGAATACAACAATGTTCACGGCAATCAATACTTTGATTACTTCCGTAAAATACTGGGGGCGAAAGGCTATACTCCCTGATTCAGACTGAATCTGATATTTCATGATGAAGGCATTATTTGCTGCAATTTATACATTTCCCAGGATAATTCCGTTCCCAAATTTATTGACTCAATATCTCCGCTGCACGGAATAAACCATCAGCAGCCTGAAGTGTTTTCAGTCTCAGTCTGGGTGAATAACTTGGATGATCCTCTAAAAATTGGTTAACGATATCTGCTGCCAATACCGATTGGTGCTCAGATAGGGTTACGCTGACCCAGCGCACAGGGAAGAAAATGACAATTATACCAGTTCGCTTCATTATTTAATTCATCTTTGGCAGGTTCTTCAAACGAATCCAATTCATTGGATTCAAAGGAATTGTTGTTTGGCTGTAAGGCGCTTCCGGTACTTTTAGCTGGGGACGTTCGTAAAGTTGAGTAATTAATTCGTTAGCCTGATTCAATACAGTTGCCGCACTAATAAAAAAATCCCGCGGCAAAACACCCCTGATTCTTTTATGTCCATATTTTCTAAGACCATCTCTTATTAGGGTGGTACAACTACGGTTAAAAAAATTAAAATCTTGGTATTTCTCCGGATTTTTTGGATGAGGCGGCGTTGCATGAATCATTTTTAATATATCATGATATATATTTGATAAATGATCTGTATCAATTCCCACAACACGTAAAACATGAATTGAACGCATAAAATTCCGTCCGAATTTGTCATAATATGCAGTACCGTCTTCCAATACCTCAAATTTCCCGTTGTGGGGAGAAGGGGCAAATTCCCCTAGGGCAGGACGGTACATATATTCCGCCTCATCCATGGCTTCGTTCTCATTAATAAGATGGGAAAAATTAAAAAATTCCCCATTTACATTTATGGCATTATGTCCAAAAGTGGAAGCTGGATATTTCACCAACCGTTCATTATAATAAATTTCCACAAATGGTTTTTCAGGCAGCGGTTGATCCGGCCACATGATAATAATAGGTTCATTGTATTCATAATCCTTTTGGGATAACTCCCGGGCACAAACGGGTTTATTTTGCCAATGGTGGATATATCCATCCCAGATTTGCTTACCTTCAAAGAATCGTTTACCATCTTCATTTTCTATAAATGATTTTCCCCCTTCCCACCTCAATGTACCTCGAAAAACCATCAAGTAACTATCTCTCGTAAAACCTGGAAAGATTTCAAATTTTGAACGTCCTCAAAATGAGTCCCCATACAGGTATTCAAATAACTACTGATAACTTTTCGATCCTTTGCGGTGATGTTAAGTCCCCTATGTATTCCGGATTGGCCATTTTGAAAAAATTCAAAAACAGCTTTTGAATTTGGCCCTGCAAACGGATTGGGAAGGGGAACATAATCTACTTCCCCTTGCGTAAAGTCAGGTTTAAATCCCAGTAATTTTAAAAGCTGATATTGGTAAAACCAATAGGCCAGGTTAAGTTGATTCTTCTCATTTTCAACTGTCTTCAGGGCATTTACCAATTCGTCAAATAAATCTGGATGAGGATCCCGTTCCTTTAAACATTTATCTGTGAGTTCGATCATGGCCATAGCATATGAAAGTTTCTTAAGGTCGGCTGGGATAGCATGCCAAGAGTGAAAAAAAGAAACCTTTGACACAGTTTGGAGATCCCGGGTTTCCTTAAAATAATAAATTAGGTCCAAACAATTGATAGGCTGAAAATAGGCACTTTTGGGTGATTTCTTTCGGTGGGCACCATGGATAATAAAACTGACCTTACCCCTGTCCCGTAAGAGGCAACGGGCAATAATACTGGTTTCGCTATAAGGAAACCGCTTGAGGACAATTGCGGTTGAATTGGTGATCATTCGATATAAGTTTACTAATCCTTGCAAGGATTAGTAAACTTTAATTACACCTAATAAGCCTTAGCGAAAATAACTTCGTGTTTGGCAGGTTTCCCGGAGTAGATACAGGATAAATCTTTTGGATTTTCATCAAAAGGGATCACTCGAACGGTTGCTTTGGTTTCTTCCTTGATCGCCATTTCTGTTTCCCCGGTTCCATCCCAACCGCAACGAATGAAGCCGCCCTGATTGGCAATTACTTTTTTGAATTCATCATAGGATGAAACTGTATGTGTATTCTTTTCACGGAAAGTCCTGGCCTGTTCAAAAAGGCTTTTTTGAATTTCGTCTAACAGTCCAGGAACACACTTTGAAATCTCACCTTTTTCAACAAATTGTTTTTCACCATTATCACGACGAACCAATACAGCTTTTCCTTTTTCAACATCTTTTGGCCCTACTTCAAGCCGCAGGGGGACACCTTTCATTTCCCATTCATTGAATTTGAATCCAGGGGTTTCTTTCCGCCAATCCTCATGGATTCGAATTCCGGCATTTCGAAGATCAGCCAAAATAGGATCAAGGTAATTTTTGACTGCTTGTTGACTTTCTTCATCCCTGAAAATAGGAACAATTACAATTTGGTACGGGGCGATCTTCGGCGGGAGACGGAGGCCTTTATCATCTCCATGGGTCATAATAACACCCCCAACCAAACGCGTGCTGACACCCCAGCTGGTGGCATAGACCAATTTTTCTTTATTATCACGGGTTTGAAAAGTGACATCAAATACTTTGGCAAAATTTTGCCCGAGATTATGGGATGTGCCGGCTTGAAGGGCCCGTTTATCTCCCATCAATGATTCAATGCAATATGTACATTCGGCTCCAGCAAATTTCTCTGATTCCGATTTCATCCCCGTATGAACAGGCATGGCCAAGTAATCCTCAGCCAATTGGCGGTATAATTCCAGGATAAGACGTGCTTCTTCTTCCGCCTCTTTTGCCGTGGCATGGGCAGTGTGGCCTTCCTGCCACAGGAATTCTGTAGTTCGCAGAAAAAGTCGCGTCCGCATTTCCCAGCGGACTACATTCGCCCATTGGTTTATAAGTAAAGGCAAATCCCGGTAGGACTGAATCCATTTTTTATACATGGCCCAAATCACCGTCTCAGAAGTAGGGCGGACAATTACTTCTTCTTCCAACTTGGATTCAGGGTCTACTACAATTCCATGTTCATCATCGGCCTTAAGGCGGGTGTGGGTGACAACCGCACATTCCTTGGCAAATCCTTCTACATGTTCCGCTTCTTTAGCTAAAAATGACTTAGGGATGAATAGAGGGAAATAAGCATTCACATGGCCCGTATCCTTGATCATTTTATCGAAGATTTCTTTAATATTGTCCCACAGGGAAAACCCGTAGGGCCGCACAACCATGGTCCCCTTCACAGGACCGTAATCGGCCAAACTGGCCTTGGTGACTACTTCTGTGTACCAGGCTGAATAGTCTTTACTTTGGGGGGTTATACCTTTTGACATTTTTCTCACGCAGAAATTTAAACGGGAAATTACCCGGTTCAGGATGCGCTTCCAATGGAATTTGTTATATGTATTCATTGAGAAAGACAGTCTCTGGGCGTTATTTTCATCTTCACAATTTCATTGAAGGAGGTACATTTGAATCCGAGATTAATTTCCACATTTTCACTTATTTTTCTAATCTTCACTGCCTGTGAAAACAAAAAGGCTGATTTTGTTATCCAAAATGGCATCATTTACACCGTGAATGAATTCAACCCGACTGCTGAAGCCGTAGCCGTAAAAAATGGAAAAATTATCGCCGTCGGAAATCAAAACGATGTTGGTTCATTAATTAATGCGAACACAAAGATACTTGATTTAAAGGGCACAACCATGGTTCCCGGATTTATTGAAGGTCATGGTCATTTCATGGGATTGGGTTATTCAAAAATGAGGTTAGACCTTAACAATGTGGCCAATTATGATGAATTGGTAGATATGGTTGCCGATGCCGTTGAAAAAACTGAGCCGGGAGAATGGATTCTAGGGCGAGGGTGGCATCAAAGCAAGTGGGAGCCCAATCCGGAAACAATAGTAAAGGGATTTCAAACCCATAATAAACTTAGTGCTGTTTCACCTGAGAATCCGGTGTGGCTTACCCACGCCAGCGGTCACGCCGGATTTGGGAATGCCAAAGCAATGGAAATTGCCGGTGTTACAGCAGAGACTGAATTTGGCTTTGGCGGCGAAATCATTAAGGATCTCCGGGGAAACCCTACCGGCATTTTCAATGAACGGGCTCAGGGGCTTATCAGTCGCCATGTGCAAACTGCAAAAGACGATGCCGATCCCAACACTGTCACAGAAGCTCAACGGGGTAAAAGCCAAATGGCATTAGAGTTGGCAATAAAAGAATGTTTAAAGAATGGCATTACCTCTTTTCAGGATGCCGGCTCAGGGCATCAATCCATTGAAGCATTCCGAAAAGCAATGTATGAAGGAGCATTAAAAGTTCGGTTATACGTGATGCTTACCAGCAGAGACCCTGACCTGCTAAAAGAATGGTATAAAAAAGGGCCTGAGGTCGGAACAGGGGATGATTATCTTACTATTCGATCCATTAAACTGAACGCAGACGGAGCATTGGGTTCCCGGGGCGCCTGGCTTTTGGATGAATATAGTGACCGCCCAGGACATTTCGGAATGGCTACCCAATCCATGGAATATGTGTACAAGGTAGCAACGGATGGCTTGGCAAATGGGTTTCAGGTCAATGCCCACGCTATTGGAGACCGAGCCAACCGGGAGGTGCTGGATCAATTTGAAAAAGCATTAAAGGAAAATCCAAAAAAGGCCAGAGATCACCGCTGGCGCATCGAACATGCCCAGCATATTGATCCTGAGGATATCCCTCGATTCGGGAATATGGGTGTAATTGCCTCCATGCAGGGGATTCACCTCTCATCGGACCGCCCCTGGGCCATTGACCGTCTCGGTAAAAAACGCATTGTTGAAGGGGCTTATGTCTGGCGGGAGCTTATGGATAGGGGAGCAATAATTGTGAATGGTACCGATGTTCCTGTAGAGCCGATTGACCCTATTGCGTCATTTTATGCCAGCGTATCCCGTCAAACACTAAAAGGAAAACCGAAGGGCGGTTTTGAGCCCCAACAAAAAATGACACGGCTTGAGACCTTAAAATCATATACAATCAATGCTGCTTACGGCGCTTTTGAAGAAAATATCAAGGGATCCATCGAAGTAGGAAAATATGCTGATTTTACCATCCTTTCTCAGAATATTATCACTATTCCAGAAGATAAGATACTGAATACAAAAATACTCTATACAATTATAAATGGTAAAATAGAATACCAGGCTAATTGACGAGCCAAAGAAAAAATAAACGAATTCGTTCACTGCATCAGAAAAAGTTCAGGGATAACCATGGGCTTTTTATTATTGAAGGTCTCCGCACCGTTAAGGAAGCATTATCAGCAAAGGCACTCATAGACTTTGTCTTAACAACGGAATCCTTTGCAATTAAAAATTCGGGTCTCTTTAATTCCATTAAAATTGAAACTGTTTCAGAATTAGAAATGAGACAGCTATCCCCCTCCGCAACACCTCCGGGAATCCTGGCTATTTGTAAAATTCCGGTATTTAATTCACCCAATATGAACAAAAACTTCATTTACCTAGATGGTATATCAGATCCCGGAAATATGGGGACTATCCTTCGCACAGCGGTATGGTTTGGCGTTTATCAAGTAGCGCTTTCTAAGGGATGTATTGATCCATATAATCCGAAAGTAGTACGCAGTGCAATGGGCGCCCATTTTTATTTATCGTGGCTGGACCAAATAGAATTGAAAGAATTAAATGACCATTTTTTCTTTGGTGCAGATCAAAGAGGACAAACAATCAAAGAAATGAACAAAAAACCGGGGAAATGGGCCTTGGCCATGGGTAGCGAAGGACATGGGTTAAGTGACATCGTCAAATCACAGTTAGATCAAACCATTGCAATTCCAAAGGTGGGTAAGGGAGAATCCCTTAATGTCGGCATTGCCATGGGCATTTTACTCCAAGAATTAACCCGGTAAAGGGGTGTTTTCCCATGTACCAAGAAAGCCGTAACTTCTTGGATTGTGAATAGAATGGATTCAGACCCCCATGAACCGGACCCTCTCAGTACGGTTCGCATTCGGGATCGTATTATTATCGGTCCTTTCAGCGCTGATTATCGGCTCAATATTCAGCGCCTTGGATTCGTCTATCCTACCCGGCACTAAGCCGGGTCTACCTACCTACTTTGCCATGTTTATCGGCCAAGCATTTCTGGTTGTTCCGGTAATTATCTTTTTATTATGGAGAAATTTTTCCCTCTCAGAAGCGCTCAGGATCAACCCAGTCTCAAGAAGTACTGTGTTGGCAACTGTTTTGTTATCCTTGGGGGCCATGATTCTTTCTGACGAAATTAACCTTTTGGTGAATATGGTCATACCTATGCCCGACTCCTTTTTGCAAGTTGAAGCAATGCTGACGCCGGATAATTCATTATCTATGGTTCTGCTCATTTTCACTGTAGTTATCATTGCTCCTGTTGGAGAAGAAATTCTCTTTCGCGGTTTCCTTCAAAAATACCTGGAAAACGCCTGGGGAGATATAACGCGGGCAATTCTTCTCTCGAGCCTGTTTTTTGCGGCGATTCATTTTAACCCCTACTGGATGATTCAAATTTATTTTCTCGGCATCCTTCTGGGATTCTTGGCTTGGAGAACCAGTTCAATCGTTCCTTCCATTATTTTTCACATCATTATTAATGCCACATCCCTACTTTTTTCTTCTATGGGGGAGGCCTTAGAAGCACTCATACTTTGGCATGGACATATCAACCCGATATGGCTGATCATTGGTGCGGGCTTTTTCGGGTTTGGGTTTAGACAACTGCAAACAGATCAGGGGAAGTAAAATGAAAAAAGAAATGTTTGGTACTGAAATCACTGTTTTACGGGACACTTTTAGACGTCTCCTCCGCCGCCACGCAAAAACCAATATTGTTAAACTGATCAATAAAACGCACCCGGCAGATATGGCCCTGATCTTTCGTTATTTTAACGATAATGAGCAGGATACCATTTTCACATTAATGAATCCCGCAGAGGAAACAGTCGAATTTTTAAGTGAACTTGATGAATCAATCACTATTCGTTTATTAGAGCAGGAAGCGCCTGAGCGTATGGCATTCATCCTGGAAGAAGCCAGCTCGAACGAACAGGCTTATCTCATGGGCTTGGTAGATGAAGAATATGCCGCTTCTGTAATTAATCTGCTCCAAGCCGAAGAGAAGGAAGAACTGGAAGAAATGATGGCCTACCCGGAAGACAGTGCCGGGATCCTCATGTATACCGATGTTTTTACGCTCCATGAAGAAACGGTTGCGCGGGAAGCAATCACAGCCTTGCAGGACCAGGAAGAAGCGGAAATGGTATTTTATCTCTATACTGTGGATGACGATAGACGTTTGACCGGGGTAATTTCCCTACGGGATTTAGTGACAACTTCCGGGGCGACAATGCTGAAAGATATCATGTCCCGAAAAGTGCACGCTGTACGACCCGAAACAGATCAGGAAGAAGTTGCTCGGATTGTATCTCAATATAATTTTCTCGCTGTTCCGGTGGTGGATTCAGATGAACAATTATTAGGAATCGTTACTGTCGATGACGTAGTTGACGTAATCCGTGAAGAAGCTACAGAAGATTTTTTAAAAATGGTGGGTGCCGGTGAGGACCGGGAGATCCTGTTAAAATCCTCATGGGAAAATGCCCGTATGCGGCTGCCCTGGCTCTTTGCCAGCTGGATTGGCGGTATTTTAGCCGCATTCATAATCGGTATTTTTAATAACTTGCTTGAAAGTACGATTGCCCTGGCCGCGTTTATTCCTGTCATAATGGGAATGGGGGGCAATATTGGCACCCAGTCATCTACAATTATTGTCCGCGGATTGGCCACGGGCCGCGTAGGATTCGAAAATTCCGCGAAAGTTTTATTTAAGGAAATCCGTGTGGGGCTGATTTTGGGTATTTTATACGGTGTCCTTCTAGGCTTATTTGCCATTCTACAATTTATAGATGTATCACCCATGCTTGGTATCGTGGTTGGATTAAGTATTTGTTTATCCATGATTATGGCCGCTACGATCGGATCTATGGTTCCCTTGGTCCTGAATCGGTTCGATATTGATCCGGCAGTTGCCACGGGTCCTTTTGTGACCACGGCCATTGATATTCTTGGTGTTGCTTTCTATTTTTTGATTGCCGGGTCTTTTCTCGTTATTGCCTAAGCATTACCTGTCATGGACAGGATCTTTTTATCCCTAATCTTTATATCGGCCTTATATGGTCAAAATTACTCGGCTAATATATATGGATTCCCGGTAGCCAAGGCCAAATTTGAATTACGGGCTGATTCCGTTAAATTGAAATACGAGACAGTTGGTATCATTGATATGATCTGGCCGGCAGTAAATACTTATTCCACTCATTTTGATCCTGTGCACTTCGGCTTAAAATTCTTCAGGAAGAAAATTAAACAGGAGGATTTCAAGCAAAAGGTGTTAATTGAACTAAAAAACGGTATTCTCAAATGGGAAGATGAAACCAGGGATTTACCCGATTCCACCCAAACCATGTTTACCCTGTTTGCCCGCTTGACCCGCCAGCCTTACGAAATACTTGATACCCGGTGGTTTGATGTGGATCATGAAGGCCGGTCCATGCGGGGTCGTTTTTTGTGGGCAGGAACTAAAACAATAAAAGTCGGCAATACAAACATATTATGCGATTATTTCCGCATGGATATGGAATATGTCAATGCTTCTGCTGGTTTTCTGGAAAAAACAGATCGCTTAATGCAGTATGCCTCCAATCCCAATGCCACTCGTCAAATCTGGGTGGAACGAAATGGAAATCGTCGTATAATCCAAGTTAAGATAACAGCATACGGTTTCCCTTACGATATTCTAATAAATAATGAGTGAACAGTCCTTTTTCAAAACCTACGGCAGGCAAATCCTAATATGGACGGGGATAGTTCTAGGTATTTCAATTGCCTTAAAGTTTGGTATCGATAAAAAAGTCGTTGTTTTCGGAACGGTAATTATCGGTGTATTCACCCAGGCTTTCGCCGGCCTGGCGGCTTTAATCGCCATGGTTCCCCTGATCGGCCCCTTCATCATTAAAATATTCGCCATCCCATTTTTTTGGATAGTAAACGCCCTAGGCTATTTTGTCGGTGCTGTGGCCATTAAAAAAGGGTATCGAAGTGAATTCACCAAATCCCGCGTACTTACCCTGGCATTATTGATCGGGATTATTATCGGCTATATTATCGGGCATTTGGTGCCGATGCGCTAAATTCTTATCTAAAGAATCATGAATATACTTGTTTTACACGGACCAAATCTTAATCTGCTGGGATCAATTTCAGCACAATTGGGGAAGCGCATCACATTGGATAAAATTAATACGGGTTTACGGCGTCACGTTAGAAATTCGGATGTTACTATTAAAATTACCCAAACCCATAAAGTGTTTCAAGCCCTGAATTTTATCCAGCGAAACCGCAACTGGGCCCAGGGAATACTGTTTGCTCCTATGGCGTGGGCCAACTATGAATACTCAATCCGCGATGCCTTAAAAATAGCCGCTATTCCGACTGTTCAACTGCTGTTCTCCGGCGGATTCCATGGTGCCAAAAAGGACAATTCAATATTTTCAGACGTATGTACATCCACAATTATTGGCACGCCAGAACAGATTTATATTGATGGGATTAACGCTCTCCGGGAAAATATCTGATTCCTTGAAACACTTTTCATTTTTACTATTAGCCGTGCTCACTGCTTGTACGGTTCCCAAATTTGATATTCCAGGTCCCGAAAAAGAATTACCTGTAATCATCCCTGAGGTACACTTTTCAAACGACAGCCTTACTGCCATTATCATTACGGACCATGTTGCAATGGCGGATCCTGCATTAACCGACCTGGATTCTTTAACCATTTTAGCCAACCAGCCCGTATCATTGGGACCGTTAATTGATTTGGCCCGGCCGGAATTGCACGATTCTACCAAGAGTATGTTTGCAGAGGTGATTTCAGGCAAAATTTCTTATCATGGATTAATACGCGTATTAAGAAACCTGGATATAAACGGTAATCAAATCACCCTTACTTATGCCGTAGATACAAGCTATATAATGCCCCTAATTCGCCATATTTTAACGCAATCGGACCCGACCACTCCCATTGAACCTTTATTCGACAGAGAGGGCTTAATTCCCGATTTTTCAAGCATTTTACCGACAAGGGCATTAATTCTGCCCTCCCAAGGCCTGAATATCCCTAAAAAAGCCTCCAGGCTTCCCAATGCTCCCAGGACATACAGGTCCGGAATTCACCGGGGGATTGATTTTTTTTCAGACTGGGGCACATCCATCCAAGCGGTAGCGGAGGGAATCATTATACGATCAGATTTACACTTTAAGGAAGTCCCTGCTGATTTCAGGGTTAATATGCTAAACCGTGCCGCAAAACTTGATCGAACACCTTCAGATATATTTAACAGTATATTACTTGGGAAGGCTGTTTTCATTGATCACGGTTTTGGGCTTTTCCCCGGCTACCGCACCATCACCATATACGCCCACCTTTCCCATATTAATCCAAATGTTAAACCGGGTTACCAGATAGAAGCCGGGGAAGTGTTTGCCCGGTCAGGCAATACAGGAACACGTCCCAGCACCTTAGGAACACGTGCTGAATCTCATCTTCATTGGGAACTCATCCTGCAGGATAAAAAGGGCGAATATTATTTTGGCCAGAATCTGCCCTATGAAAAACTTTATCCTGCCCTGAATTCCCTTTTCAAAAACTAAGTTTTCGCCCGGGATAAATTTTCCCGGATATTTTTATCATCCGGCAAAACCTGTTTCGCCAGTTCATAACATTCAATCGCCCGCGGCCGGTCACCAATTAAATAAAACACAGTGCCAAAATAATCTAAAATCATCCCCCATCGAAGACGGACAGATTCTTCCATATCTCCCATAGTCTTCAATTGTTCGGCGATAAATAGTTGAACCCTTGGATTTTTATACTGACTGTAATGCAACCCCGCAAGGGTCAGGGCTTTTATATCAATATCATCTTGTTGAGCATAGACCATTAATTTGTTTATTATATTTTGATTCAATGCGTCCATCCCCGGGGATAGATAGCGCTTAATAAAATAACTCACATTGGAAAACTGCCCTATGCTATGATTCCAGTCGGGGCGCAGTAATAATTCAGTTGCTTCAGCCAAACTGGTTTTTTCGGTCACTCTCAAACGGTTGGCAATCACAGGGTTAAGGGGTTTTACAGAACTCCACCATTCATTTATATATGCCTGTAATGCCGCTTCAGGTTTATTGGTATGACATTGAATGCATGCAGATTCAAACCCCTGGGACTGATCGTAAACCGGGCGTGGAATTGAAACAGTATGATCGGATCGGGTGAACCTGATTTCATTCCCAATCCCCACGTGCTGGCGAAAAGGCATGTGGCAAGCAATACACTTGCTCCCCTCTGAGCCTGAAAGATGAAAAGTGTGGCTGGGAATATCTTCTGCTTTTGCCGCATGGCAGGCTGTACATTGCCGGTCATCAAACCGACTGGCTAATGTATTGCGGTTAATATCCTGGTAGTCCTGGCTGTGGGGATTATGGCAGCTTGTGCAGGTCATTGTACCATTGATGAAACAATCACTGAACAGGTGATTCTGCTGATATCCAAATGATTTGATCCGGCCGTCGATTGAATAGGGATTTTCATTCCCCAGTAAGGCCATCCGAAAGGAATAAAATTCTTCCATATTCTTTCCCGGGAGGAAACCGTTTTTTAGCGGTGTTTTAACTGCGTGGCATTGCAAACAGACATCTAAACTCTCCTTTGGAGAAATACCCGCCAGTGTTTTTATTCCGATATCTGAAGTATTTGAAGTTATACTGCGCACAATATCAGATATGGATGATACATGTGTTTTTGCGGGACCATGGCAGGACTCGCAGTTAATTCCTAAAGAGGTGAATTGGGTTTTATACCTGTTACCTACCCTTTGGCCGATAACCTGGCTGCCGTGGCAATTCTGGCAGTTAGAAATATCCTCTATTTCTCCCAATACACGGTGAGGAGGCCAATTGACCAATTGATCCAATCCTATATTTTTATCGGCCTTTTTCCACTCTCCTGACCCTTTAACCTGCACAAACCAGATATTCTCGTCCTTGCTGAAATCAAATGGAAAGAACCTGTATGAACCATCTTCATATTTCCCGAAAAATGTCTGGGTTCCCCCACCAATCATAAATCCGCCGCCAACCACTGCTTCAACAATTAATATTTGTTCATCCTGGGTTGCATTGTTAACAATCCTGAATTGATATTCCTGATTCTCATGTTCAGGATAAACTGTAACATCGGCCAAGCGGATCGGACTGCCGTTAAAGGGAGCAATTATATTGATTTCATCTGGATTTCCACCTGCCTTTGCATGGGTCGAATTTTTCCATTGGGCATAAATATCCCCGTGGCAGGGCTGACATTGTTTAGCACCGATAAAATCTGAAAATGATACTTGGGGATTTTTATCCCTATATGCAGGTTTAGGTACCTGAAATGTTTGGCTGGCTTGTTTATCCTTTGCGCATCCGATGATAATAACAAGCAGAAACAGGAACCAGTTTGGAATCAGCCGATAATTCATACGGGCAAATATATTACAAATAGATAAAAAAAAGCCCTGTCAAAATTGACAGGGCTTTTTCTTCATTTTATTTAAACGTTTTCTTAAAAACCTACGTTTAAGGTAAGAACTGTATTCTGTTCAAAGTACTGCACAGGAATAACAGCAAGATCAATTGATGCATTAATTCCCAGAACTTTCTGAAGATATACAGAGCCGCCGAATGAAACGCCAGCAAAGATGTCTTCAATTTCTCTTTTACTTTCGTCAACAGTCGTGGTCAATAAATCATCGTTGATCTCAACAGATTCCATATCACTTAATAGACCCACTCTTGCAGTGGCCAGGCCAGGTACGGTGAATGAACCCATAACTTTGATTTTATCCTGATCAAAGTTGTTGCTTTCATAGGTAGCGCTTACGCCTAAATTGCTTCCAATTCTATAAGATGCACCCAGCTCCATAAGCATGGGAACATCAAATTTAGCAGGTTCAACTTTATAAGTACCCACCTGTCTGTCGCTTCCTATGGCAATCGCATCAACCAATAGACCAGAACCGGTGTAACGCATAGGGCGGCCGAAGTTTCTTACGGCAACACCAATATCCAGTCCGGAAACATCTAGGAAGTCCGAGTACTGAACACCGGCATCAATGGTAACGGCCGTACCGGTAACCCTTTTGAAGCCTTCACTGGTCACATTAAGTGAAAGTCCCATTGATGTCTTGGTAGACATCATCCGAGAGTAGGTCAACCCAGCTGTAAAATTAGTCGGTTTGAACTTTTCACCTGTGCCGTCCGGTGAAAATACTGTAGTAACAGGTATTTCACCTACATCAACCGAGCGGACATTAATACCAAAAGCATTACTGCCGGATTTCATGACTGCTCCAAAGAAGAAGACAGACATATCAGCGATGTATGTTCTATTGGAAAAAGAGGTTTCCAAGTTACCTTTAACACGTGCAACACCGGCCGGATTCCAATAGGTTGCACCCACACCGGTGGCATTGGCAACAGCGCCGCCACCGGTTAAATATTGTGCACCTTGGGGAATCAACAACTGGCTTGCACCGGCAGTACCATTACGCATACCGCCTGCATTTGCACCGCCATATTGGTTTGAACCTTGCGCCATTAAGGTGCCCGCAAAGAGAGCCAATACAGATGTGATTGTTATTATTCTTTTGCTAATCATTTTATTAATTCTCCTTTTGACCTTAATAGCGTTTAGCCCATTCTTCTTCAGTGACAATCGCCAGTTTCAGCACTTTCGATTTACCAATATCAGGCATATCAATATGAACGATATAAACACCGCTGGCAATTGGATACTTATTGGCGTTTCTCATATCCCAAGTCTGGTACTGTGTCGATGTGCTTTTCTCAAAATTCGTTACCATTACACCGGCCAGGTTGAAAATACGGAAATAAACCTTACCTGTTGTTGGCAGGTGGTTGAAAGTCACATATTTTGGTTGCGGTAAAAATGCACTGGAAATTTCAAGATCATGATATCCTAAGTAAGGATTCGGGAAAACACTGATATTTTCCACATCATCAGCAACATTTGTAGACGCAACTTCCGGTGCCGTTGCAGTGAATTCATCAGCAACCTGGTTGGTTTTATTGGTAGTAATTTTAACTACAGATCCTTTTTCAAGACCTGCGTTATTGTTTCCTGCAACAGCATCAATTGTGCCGTCGGAAACATCATCTAAGTTCCAAACAAACCAAACATTACGACCCATCAGTTCCGCGCCATAATTAGTGCCATAGTAATCGCGAGTAAATTCTTCATGGAGATAATCTCCGTCTGCTGTGGGCGTTCCACCACCAGCAGCAATAGAAGCCGCTAGCCAAGCCTGGTATCCAGCTTCACCGGGAGACGTATCTACCGGGAGCCGTGGATAAGTCCAATCTGTATATGGATCATTTGATCCACCAGATCCTGGATGGTCAGTAGCATGTAATCCCCATTTTTCGTTTCCATCATAGTCATAGAACCATGGGCAGAGTCGATAGTCTTGTGTTACGTTCCACAATTCAAACCCAACTCTTATTAAAGAACCGGTTGTATAGGCCGCATAAGCATAGTTATCATCTTCATAAGTCCAACGATATTCAAAATCATCTGGAATGAGGTATTTCCAACCGCTGCCGCGAATGATTCGTGCAATCATGGCATCATAGGAGTTTCCAGCAGCACCACCACCATGGAAGAACCAGCCAGAACCGTCAGATTGGTTGACACGACCGGTATAAGTAACTGGGAAACCGCCCCAGTCCTGTGCACCTTGCAATGGCGGATCCTGTACGCCGCCACCATGAGCTGTTACTAAAAAGCCATTAAAGTTGTTTGGAGGCCCGGTTACTTTGAAAGTCAATCCATCAACTGCGGGGTAGCCAGGGTCACTGAATGTAGCACCCTGTTCATACCCGGTAAGAACTTGGGAACCTGAGGTTACGTCTGTAACGTTCCACAGGATGCTTCCCTTTGTTGGAGAACCAGTTACAGTATCTGTTTCAAAAGTGACTTTGTAATCATGACCGGTCACTACACCGGGATCAATGACTTCAAAACGGGCTTGACCGTCGCTTACACCGGCACTGTGAACCATGTCAAAGTAATCGCCGGAATCAACGGTATAAGCACTACCCGGATCGGGCAGTTTTGGTATCACCGAAACACGGGTCATGGCTGACTCCAATGATTTAAACGGTGAAAACTCATGATCGGGGAGATAAGAATAGGCGCTTATACCATAATGATATGGCCTATCATTTGAAATCGGCCGGTTTCTTATAGCATCGTTCTTAATTACAATCACACGGCTGATGCCATTATCCGAACCCACATGAGCCGGTTTTTCAAGGACCAGACCGGTAGCAGGATCAACCGCTTTTTCTGTAATAACCATTACCCCGTTGGCCACATCATATTGGGCAATCAGTTCACCCTCTTCACCAGAGGCAAGCGGATTCGGTAACTGGTAAACTTTATAACCTTCAAAAGCAAAGCCTTTATTGACCACAGACTCTGTTTTATGATAAGCAGCTGTTTCTGCCCAGTTAAGGGTAATATAACCATCACCTTCAAAAGCAGATACAACTGGCGGTGTCGGAGGAGAAGGCAATGCAAAATTGTTATCGTAGGCAAATTGTGCATAAATATCATTGTATTTAAGCACCGTTACGGATGACAGGTTATCCCCGCCAAGGCCGCCAATGAGACCTACAACAACATCCTGGGTATCATTGATAACCATTTCAAATGGCCCTGTGTTCATTACCAGGCGCCGGTCACCAGGAGGCAGAATAATACCGTCAATCCAGCCAGTACCCGTTACGGGGTCACCCGCCAGGACGAAGGTCTCTGCCAAGCCTGTTATAGGATCAACAAAAGGTAATTGTGTAGGATACTCAGGTCTGGGTAAGAAACCTTCCATTAGGTTAAACCACTGGAGCGATCCTACGTATACTTTTGTACTTGGGTCACTTACAGATGAACCAGCAGCAAAGTATACATAACTGGTCATCCCAAGTGTATCTAGAACTCCATCACCATCTGCATCAACTTTAGGCCCTTCCAGGAAGTCGTAACCGCCGGCAGGCACAGCCATACCGTAGTTATCAAAGAAGGTTTCATCAAATGTATTACCGTTATACACGTAGCCCAGACTTAAGGTAGTATCACAACCAACGTAGTCGTCTGTGTAGGTACCCAAGTCAGGATCGGACCACTGTGTAAAATAAACTGTATCAAGTTTGGCGTCCGCCGGGCCGCCAGGCAGACCAACATAGATCATACGGGCCCGTTTGAAGAACATACTTGAAAGAGGGTTTGAAAAGGGATAATTATAGCCCCACATGGTCATCTGCATTTCAAAACCGACCGGAGGTGACCCCCAACCGCCTTCTGAAACACTGACGGCCTGACCCGGGTAATTCGGATCATTTTCATCAGGAAGGTCATTGGCGACCAGCCAAATGGTTTGATCAGCGCCGGGGATTCCCGGTAAATCACCGCTCCATTCCTTAGTTTCTTCGGACCAGGTTGCCGCTGTATAGGTGCCATCTCCATTGACGTCATCAAAAGGCGCACCTTTATCAACCGGCCAGTGTTCCCAGTCATGTTGGTATTGCGTTTTTGTGGCTTCAATCTGGGCGTCTGTTACCGTGGTAGCCGAGATATTCTTAACAATAGCGACATCTGAGCGCAAGTGTTCACCGGTTCCGGTTGCCCAGTCTTTTCTCACGCGCCAGATTTGCTGGCCGCGCCAGTCTTCTGAGTATCCTGTGGTATTAACCCGCCCGCTGGCATCGAGGAGTACTTTACCGGATTTAAGACCGGTATTGTACATGGATCCATTTACACGAACCCTGGGAGTTCCGCCCCCTGAGCCATCGGTCAAAAGCTGTCCATCGGCATCTAAGCCATATTTATCAGTGACTTTTACACCCCAGAGGATACCTTCAGCAAAAATCACATTTGCAGTACCTTTGGGATAGTCACCGGCTGAACCATGAGAGGTTCCTTCCCATTGGAAAAACCCCTGGTGTTCAATCTGGATTGACCAGCTGTTAATGTTAAAAAACGTACTTTTTGGGCCAGCATCATGTTTTAACAGACGGCTGGGACCTGTTTTACCGGCCTGGCGATCCCCCTTTATTTCTTCAGCTGTTAGGGCTGAAGTCAAAAGAAATACACCGGTAAATACCCAAGTGATTGATTTTTTGAGATTCATAAAATTCTCCACTGTTTTATCTGGCATAATCAGCCTCCTTAGAAGGAGACCTGAATACCGGTTTTAATTTCTCTCGGAACCCCGAATAAATCAAACCCATGGTCATACAACCAGTGGTTGCGGTTGGCCAAGTTGATCTTCCGGTACATCTCTACATATTCCGGTCCACGTCCTTCAATGATGAGTGAGCTCAAAGCCGGATCATCTAGGAAACCATCATCATATGCATCACCGGTACGGTTATACACATTAACAATATGCTTTGTATTCAGCAGGTTGGTAATGGTCGCATAGACCTTTACGTTTGTATTGGCAACGCTGAACACTTTATCAATTCCAAGATTCAAATTGAATATCGAAGGTGTCCTGGAGGAATTAATTGCTTCCTGAGGTGCCCGGTTTCGAGGATCGTTATCAGAAAGGAGTGCCCCTTCACCGGCATCACGCTGCCCCATGGAACCGTCTGAGAATGTATAGGGGTGTCCACTGTTAAAAGAAGCAATCAGGTTTGCACCAAAATTGCTGGTAAGGACGCTACCGGTTCTACCGGTTCTAAAGTCCAAAACAGCGCTTGCCTGGTGGCGTTGATCATAACGTGTTGCGGAAATCATTGTGGCTTTACCCCACCCAATCGTTCCGAGTGTCGGGTAGGAGTTCGTACCGCGTGTATCCTGGAACACATAGTTGGCAAACAATTGGAAATTGTTCACACGATTGGTCTTGAAATCAATTTCAACACCATTAATCTGCGAAAAGTCGCTGTTTACATAATTGGTATGGTTCCGCAGCCCATAAATGTTTTGGGTTGCATCTGGTACATAAACGTCGCGACTGATCTGATCTTTCGGGTTCCGTGCAAATACGGTAACATCAAGAGAAGCCACATTTCCAAGAAGGGTTCCATAACCCATTTCAAACTTTGTTTCCCTAACAGGCAACAGGCCCCAGGAAGAATATCCTGAACCGCGGCTGCGGTACAGGCGATACATGGGTGCCATCTGCACATAACGGCCATAGTTCAAGTGGAAAGTTGATTGGTCCGTAATTGGGAAACCAAGGCCGACTCTCGGGAGCAGGTAGCTCTGGGTTGGCATTTCCGTGAATCCATAGGTAGGATCATCGGCTGCTACAATCGTATAGTTACGATCCAGGGGTGGATTATCGTAATCCTTTAAATCCACATTGGCCTGGTTAATGGCTTCATAGCGCAGGCCGGCATTTACAACCAAATCACCGGCTTCGAATTTGTCATTGATATAAAATGACATATTCCAAGGCTCGCGGGGTTGGTCATAATCCTGACAATTTCCGCTGTCGCAATCTCTTCCCAGGGGATCATAACCTATCCAGGAAGAAAGGCGCGCGGTTACAACTTCCTGCTCTGCCCTTTCATTTAGTGCTATAATGGCATCCATCAAAGTTGAATCCTGCCCTACTTTGGAGTTCAGGGAGTTGATACCGCTATAACCATAACGTCTGTAAACCCACTTGGTATAGTCAGTACCCACTTTTAATTCATGTTCACCCATCTGGGTTACAAATTCTGCATCAAAGCCGATATAGCTGTCAACACCCTTACTGTAACCACCTCGGCGGGCGCCATCACGGGCGAACCTGAATCCGTTAATGTTATACAGCTTGGGTTCAACATAGCGGTAAATGTCTAAATTGGAGTCTTGACCGGGGGTACCAAAGTGGTTGGACCATCCAGAATCAATTTTTGCTACTTCATTACGATCGCCCCACTTTAGCCAATCTACCAGATTACTTTCATGGCCGGTCTTAAACGTGCCGGCATCCTTAAACGCTTTATCATAAGATTCATACTTGCGACCTAACGTGCGCACGTTGGTACGAATGTAAGTATTGTTACTTAAGAAGTAGGTTGCTTTTAAGTTAAGCAAATAGTTGTTTGATGTATTTTCGTGTCGGCGGGTATTAAACATATTTTGAATGGGGAGCCCCGCACTTGAATAGGTACTAGAATTAACGGAAGTCGATAAACGCAAAAGCAGGGGGTTAAAGTCAAAGGTTACAGTCCCATTGAATCTCATATCACTGTCGACATTATCAAAAGCACCACTTTCGCTATTCTGACCAACAATTTTATCTCCTTCTGCCGTATAAACACCATCATGGTCGTCATCACTAAAGACATATGAGTTACCTTCTTGGAGAACCATGTAATCTCCGGAAGCGGTCAAACCACCAACTTTATCTGCAATTGGATTGCCGCCTGCAATTGTGAACGGTGTAAACCATCTGCTGGTACTGCTGTAATTGTCAGTAGAAGTCTTGCTAAAGGCGCCAAAGAAGCGGATTTTATCGCCAATGGGGCCTTGAAAGGTTGCTGTCAAGTCTTGATCACCGACAGCGTATTCACCGCCATCTCTTTCAATCAAGACAGAAGCAGAAAACCGGTTCCCACCTGTTTTCAGTGACTGCTGTATCATACCTGCGTTTGCTTTACCAATACTGGCATCAAAACCGCCTACCTGAACAGCAATCGCTTCTAGGGCTTCGGGAATCGCATTTGAAACAACTTTACCGCCGGCACCGGTCATGGATGCACCTTCCAGGGTATACCCAATCTCTTCGCCACGACTACCGCGAATATGTAGACCATCATGCATACTAATTACACCAGCCTGGCTGGCCACCATCGATGTCACACTGCGCACGGCGTAATTATCAATAGCTTCTGAGTCAATGGTACGAGCAACGTTTGTCTGAGTGACCTCAATCAAAGGTTTCTCAGCAGTTACTTCTACCACTTCCCCTTCTACAGCGGCAACTTCCAGTTCAAAGTCTTGAATGGTTGTTAAACCGATAGTTACCCGTACATTGGAAACCACCTGGGATTTATAACCGATATAGTTTACCCTCATGGTATAAATACCCGGTTGTACGTCAAAGATATAGAATGTTCCATTTTCATCCGTTGCTGCACCACTTGATGTTCCCTCAAGGATAACGTTTGCGCCAACCATGGGTTGACCATCGGATGAAACAGTTCCACTAATTTTACCTGTCAGGCTCTGTGCATACAGACCGACAGAAAAAATAGCAATTAAGAACAAAATTGTGAGTTTTCTCATATTATTCTCCACGTTGCTGTTCTGATTTAGTATTAAAATCTTTAAAATTAAAGGGATCAGTATGACAAAACGCACTGATCCCCTTTTACCTCTGCGGCGAAAATAATAGTATTTTTCAGGGCTATGCAAACTTTATTTCCAAAAAAATTGAGTTGTTTTTTAATGGAGTTTATACAGTATTTCTCGACGGATACGGTTGAAATTTTCTACCACATTTATGGATAAAGCCATGGTAAACTCCGCCAAAACCGGGTGTAAAATGCCAAAAATGGCTAATGGAAAATTATCACATTGTAGATGTTGACCCAAAAAAGGATTCATACTTTTGATCCCTTTCATGAGTGAATTTGCCTTTAATTACCCTTCCCAGCCCAAATTATCCATGCTTGGATAATGTTCCTGGTTTAACTTTGCTGTCTTCTAAAGCTATTATTCAAATAAGAAATCACTTGAGGAGGGGTTTCATGAAACGGTTCATACTTATCTCATTATTATCATTTCTGTTCGCGGAACAAAATATCCAATTGCCCATGAAAATCAAGGGTGTCCGCTACAATACGGCCATCCCCAAACCGGAAGCGGTTATCGGGCACCAGATTGGTACCAGCCATACTCGAACAGACCAGGTCGTTGATTATTTTGAAGCGCTGGCGACCAAAAGCAACCGTATTATTCTCGCTGACCATGCCCGCACCCACGAAGGGCGTAGACTGATACATGCAATTGTAACCCATCCTGACAATCATCAGGATTTGGAGGCGATCCGGCAGGCAAACCTAAAATTATCGGAGGACCCCCATAATGTAAGTGATAAAGATATAAATAAAATGCCCATGGTGGCTTACCTAGGGTTTTCCATCCACGGGGATGAAGCCAGCGGTACAGAAGCATCCCTTCTATTACTGTACCACTTAGCGGCGGGACATGGCAAACAAATCGATGATATCCTGAAAAATACGGTACTAATCATTGATCCCATGTTCAATCCAGACGGCAGGGACCGCTTTGTGAACTGGGCGAATGGCAACCGCGGGGCCGTGCCTACTGCCGATAACCAGGACCGGGAACATAATCAGCCTTGGCCCAGGGGCAGGACAAACCATTATTTATTCGACCTGAACCGCGATTGGCTACCCGTGACCCAACCGGAATCCAACGGGCGGATTAAACTTTTTCACCACTGGCGCCCCCAATTTTTACTGGATGCCCATGAAATGGGTGCCAATTCCACTTTCTTTTTCCAACCGGGGATTCCCAGCCGCAATAACCCCAACACCCCCAAACGAACGGTTGAACTGGCTGAAAAAATGGCCACCTTCTTCGCTAAAAGATTAGATAGTATTCAGTCCATGTATTACTCCCAGCAATCCTTTGATGACTTTTACTATGGAAAGGGATCAACCTTTGGGGATATTCACGGATCGGTGGGTATTTTATTTGAACAGGCTTCTTCCCGCGCCCTGGAAACAGAAACCGACCAGGGACGCTTAACCTATGCCTTTACGGTGAGAAACCATTTTATGGCTACTATCGGGGCCTTGGACGGATTGACTGCACTCCGGGGAGATTTTCTTTCCTACCAACGAGATTTTTATGCCACTGCAACAGTGGCAGCTAAAAAGAATCCGGCCAGAGGATATTTAATCAGTTTAAAGAAAAACCGTACGCGGGCACAAATGCTGATCCAGAACCTCCAAAAACATCGTATTGTAGCCCATGAACTGAAAAAAGTTATGACGGTAAAACAATCAAAATTCAAACCCAGCGAAGCAGTGATTGTCCCAACCAATCAGCCCCAAACCCGCTTTTTGAAAGGCATTATGGAACGGGTACTTACATTCCAGGACTCACTCTTTTATGATGTCTCGGCTTGGGCACTGCCCCTGACATACGGGGTAGAGTACATTGAATTAAAACAAAACCCCACTGCTTATCTTGGGCCCCAGTTGAGTCCAGTAATACTGGATGGGGGTTCTGCGACCGGCGGGAAGGCAACTTCGGCTTACCTGATGGAATGGAACCGTTATTATGCGCCCCGGAGTTTATACAGTATAATGGAATCGGGGATCCGCCCCCGTTTAACCAAACAGCCCTTTTCTGCCGTGGTGAATGGAAAAACAAGACAGTTTGATCGGGGCACTATTGTGATCCCCGTAAACCAGCGGGATGCGGATGGGGATATCTCCGCGGATGAAATCCATAAAATGGTACAATACTTGGCAGAAACTGACCATGTTAACATTTTTGCCGTAAACAGTGCCTCGACGCCCAGCGGACCGGATTTGGGCGGCTCCGGCCAGAGTGTCCTGCAAAAACCAAAAGTGGCTATCCTGTCTGGAGAAGGGACTTCATCTTACGGGGTTGGAGAAGCCTGGCACCTGTTGAATTTCCGCATGAGAATTCCCATTTCATTGCTGAATGCGAAAAAATTGAATGCACAGAAATTAGCTAAATACAACACCATCGTTGTCGCAGACGGATATTATTCCAATTTGGATTCCATCGATATTAAAGCGCTAAAGTCATGGATAAGCCAAGGCGGTACATTGATCGCCACCCAATCGGGGGCAAAATGGATGGTAAATAAAAAAATTCTCGATGAAAAGCTCAAAAAAAGCAAACAGGATACTCTGGATATACCCTACGACCAAGTTCCCATGGTTACCGGGGCCCAACGCATCGGCGGCGCTATTTTTGAAATTGTCTTAGATAATACCCATCCTATTGCTTATGGATATGGAAAAACAGCCCCTGTTTTCAGGCGGGGCGATGCCTTTTATGAATTATCTAAAAAAACAGCTGCCAACGTTGGGCGCTATACTGAAGCGCCACTATTGAGCGGGTACATTTCAGAAGAAAAATTAATTCAGATGAAAGGAACCGCATCCATCATCGCCCGGAGACAGGGGCGCGGGCATGTTGTGCTCTTTGCGGATAATCCAAACTTCCGGGCATTTTGGTATGGCACCCATGGATTATTCCTGAATGCTGTTTTCTTCGGGCAGGCATTTTAATTATTAATCGTCCCATCTTGGGAGAAAACTTCCTTTAATTCGCTGTTTTGAGGTTCATTAAATTTGTTTTCTTCTTTTTAAAATGATAAACAAAACAAAACCTATTCTGATAATAACCTTTTTGTTCTACTGTTGGGGGTGCGAATCAACTGAAATAAAAAGCCACAATGAAATGATTCGAATCTTATCCGAAAAATCAGAAATGGTTAATCCTGAAATAAATTTGTATGCCAACAAAAAACGACTAGCCTGGCTACAAACCCAATCCTTTGATGCGCACATTTCTGCTACCCTCCAGCATCAGGCGGTGATTGCCAATGAAATGCTGAATGCGGGATATACCCAACAGGCGATTGATCAATATAATGATATACTGCATACAATTGATTCGCTTAATATGAAGCCGCCAGAAACATTTATGACTGCTATTTATGATTTATTGGCTATTACCCATTTCCGCCATGGAGAAGAAACAAACTGCCTGGATGGCCATAATCCAGAATCTTGTATCATGCCTATTCGCGGAGCAGGGATACACCGTAAAAAAGCAAGTGCAGAAAAAGCAATTAATATTTATAAATCGCTCTTAGAAGACAAATCGGGTGACTATGTTTACCGATGGTTATTAAACCTCGCATATATGGTAAAAGGAGACTATCCAGAACAGGTGCCTAAACGTTGGTTCATTCCACAGTTAACACCTTCTGATTCAATCACATTCCCTGAGTTTAATGAAATCGCTGAATTTGTCGGGTTGGATCATATTAGCCTGGCGGGCGGTTCTATTGCAGATGATTTTGATGGAGATGGTTTAATTGATATTATGGTATCCTCCTGGGGTGTAGATGATCAGATCCATTATTTCAAAAATATGGGGGGCGGTGGATTTGAAGATTTGACTCTATCTGCCAATCTTAATGGAATTACAGGTGGACTCAACATGGTCCATGGAGATTATAACAATGATGGGTGGGCTGACGTGTTAGTTTTACGGGGTGGATGGTTTGAAGAAGATGGACTTCATCCAAATTCGCTATTAAAGAATAATGGTAATGGTACATTTACTGATGTAACCATTTCAGCCAGTATTTATTCTGAGCATCCGACACAAACTGCATCCTGGGGAGATTTTAATAATGATGGATGGCTAGATCTCTTTATCGGCAATGAGAGTACCAAGGATACCAGACATATTTCCGAACTTTATCAAAACAATGGTGACGGTACTTTTTCTGAAGTTGCCCGGACTCATGGTGTCGATGTAATCGGATTTGTGAAAGCTGTTGTTTGGGGAGATATGAATAATGATGGGTTTTTGGATTTATATATCTCCCGGTTGGGAGAAACCAATTTGCTATTCCAAAATAGCGGTTCGGAAAATAATTATCATTTTAATGAAGTATCAAAAAAAGCCGGTGTCACAGAACCCATCAATAGTTTTCCTGCCTGGTTTTGGGATTTCAACAATGACGGATGGGAAGATATATGGGTATCCGGCTATGACAACTCTTCCGGGCACGTGGCCATGGATTATCTTGGACTAAAACATCAGGGTGAATCCCCACGGCTTTATCAAAATAATAAGGATGGCACATTTTTTGATGTAACAAAAACAGCCAATTTGGATCATCCTCTACTCACCATGGGGAGTAATTTTGGTGATCTTAACAATGATGGATTCCTGGATTTTTACGCAGGAACCGGCGATCCAGACTATCGATCTATTCAGCCCAACCGTATGTTTTTAAACAATGCGGGAAAATCGTTCGAAGATATAACTTTTCATGGACGATTTGGGCATTTACAAAAAGGGCATGGTGTTTCTTTTGCTGATTTTGATCAGGATGGGGATCAGGATGTTCATGCTGTTATGGGAGGGGCATTTGAAGGTAGTGTATATCAAAATGTTCTATTTCAAAACCCTGGAGGATGGAAAAACCATTGGGTTGGGTTATCTCTAAGAGGAAAGAAAACAAATCAATTAGCTTTAGGAGCACGAATTGAAATTGTGTTAGAGAATGGATCTTCCATTTTTCGCACTGTGTCTAGTGGTGGAAGTTTTGGGGGGAACCCCCTTGATCAAATGATTGGTCTCGGGAAAGATGGTGAAATTAAAACGATCAATATTTTTTGGCCCGGATCTCAAACAACACAAACATTTTCAGGGATTGATTCTGATGGTTGGTACCGAGTAATTGAAAATGAATCTATATTGATCAAAAAATAAATTAAATCACAATACGACGGATCCGTCATCAAGATCCACAAGGGAAAGAGAAATGATGGAAATTAAAATGCGCGAATTTTACTTTCAAATTCAGTTTTTAATTCATTGGCAAGCAATTTGATTCGGCGTTTGGTATTCTCATTGGCTGGAATATCCACCCACTCTTCGCTACCGCCGAAACGGCCGTAAGAGCGCACAGTTCCCCGAACGGAATACATTCTGACGCCGGTGCCTCCTTTAGCCCTGGCTTCCAGAATTAATTGGTATTTGATTTCCTTAATGTCCTGAAGGGCCTCCTCGTTCGACAATTCAGGATATTCATATTTACACTCTATTACAGCGCTCATACCACGATCTTCAGTCCGATCTATAACAATGCGCTGACGATTTAATATTTTGTTTGAAATGACTAAGAAATCATCGAGCGTAGCTGTGCCGATCGTGATGCGGTATTCCGTCATTGTCATTGACGGCGCACCGCTGCAGCCGATCCATACCAAACTGGAAATACAAAAGAATAGGTTCAATTTTTTCAGCATTATCATAAAGTGAAGAAAAAAAGCCCCGCCCCGAAACCGGGACAGGGCTTTTAAACCAATTTAGAATAAGGATTTAATGTAAATCCGCTTTATTCAGCGGGGTTACTTTTTCCCATTCAATATTAAATCCGCGACTTCTATATCCATTCTCACGGATTTTACCAGCTGTCCCCGGTGTCCCAATATTATCCACACCACCAAAGGTATAGTTTTCCATCAGTAAGATTTCGAGTTCTTTACCAGGTATTGCCAGCATTGTGGGTGTACCACGAACCAGGTCACCCCAACCGCGACGATCTGTATAACCAGTATAAGGATGCTGGAGACATCCTTCTATGATCTTTTCATATTTATACTTAGCCCATAAGGAACCGCCATCCAGCGCACTAGGAGCATCAGCATCAGAACCGAGTCCATCAGCAACGGCAGCGGCTGTTAAAGCGCCATTACCAACACGCGTGTTGTTGATCAATGTTGCTGCAGTTGCTCCGTCACTTGCCCGAAGAGCAGCTTCCGCCTGCAGAAGGTCCAGCTCAGACTGGTTAATATCCTTCATAGGGCCCACAAGTCCTTGGTCAACAGCATAATCGCGTGTTCTATTGAACAGATAATAAGTCTGATGATAGGTTCCGCGAGAGGCAATTAAACGAGTACGATACTCATTTTTAGCATATAGTCCCTGGGTTTGGAGTCCATCGGCATCCAGTGGGCCTGTAATGCGGGCATCGTCTGTTTCCATTGAAAAGGCTTTACGCCCAGCTATGGTTGCATCAGAACCATCTCCCAGCCAGCTCGCATAACCAGTGGTTTTATCAGCGGGACCAAGCATTTTATAATCGGCACGTCCCCAACTTGCAGAAACTCCTGTATAATACTGTGTACGGGTCCACCAGTAATCACCATCGCCCATGGGAGCAAAAGGCATCCCTTGGGAAGCGTGGCTTTTCACGCCGGCCCAGTCAGCAGTGCCACGTTCCTGGCTCGTTCGTGCAACGCCGGCTTTAAAACGGGCAACAAAACTATGGGCTATTTTACCAAGATCACCCAGCGTGAGATTGGCGATTTGCAGCCACCCTTCAGGCACAGAAATAGTAGCATTGGAATTACAATCACTGATGACCTGGTCTAAAATGGCAATGGCGCCCGCCATAAGTTCATCATAGGGTACAGTACTAATTTCTTGGCTGAAATCAGTATCTTCTGTTACCAGGAACCCTTTGTCATAGTAAATGGCAACCATTCCATTGGATATACCTATAATGAAATTGGCGAATATTTTCGCTCTTTTATCTGCATTCGCATCGGCTAAGAAAGTTTTTCCACCTTCTTGACCTGCCGCTATTGAAGATAAACCATCTTTCGCAGCAGAAATAGCGCCGTACCAGCTGTACCAGGGTTGTTCCAAAGCATAGGCATAGTTCCATGCGGGGCTGTTATTTGCGGCTGCACGGGGTTCAGAAGAAAGTTCCCGCATGCCGTAATTTCCCCAGGAGGAAGTATTGGCATCTGCCATGACACCGGGGTTAAAAGAACCACCCGTTGTATGTGTTCCCTGCCACCAGGTTAAAAATGTACTCTTAATCAAAGATTCAACATCTTCGGGTTTTGCAAGAGCACGGGCTTGGTCAGGCGCATTGGTATTGCTGACATCCAGATCGGCACAGCCGGACATGGCTAGTACAGCAACCAAGGCGAGACTTGTTGTTTTCTTTATGATATTCATATGTATGCTCTCCTTTCCTTAAAAATCTATATCCATTGTGAATGAAAATGTCCGGTAGTTCGGATATGTGTATGAATCCACACGTGCATTCACCGCAGAACCGAGTTGACCTCCAGTACGACCCACCTCTGGATCATAGCCTTTATAATCTGTCCATGTAATCAGATTGCGACCTACAATTCCCACGTTTAATCCGTTGATACCAAACCCGCGCAGATCAAGCATGCTGGCTACATTGAATTTGACAGCTAATTCGCGCAATTTAAGGTAAGAACCGTCTTCAATATAGAAGTCGTTTGGTGCGTTCACATGATAAAGGTCCCGATAGTAGATTGTGGGTTTTTTCAACGCGTCTTCTTTACCATGTTGATCTACATCACCGGTGGCTGCTTCACGGGCACCCCATTGGCGGGTGCGGTTATAGATGTTGCCGCCGCTTTGACCGTCAAACATGGTATAAACCGTTAGACCCTGAAAGCGGAAATTGGCATTGAATGCGTAATTATAATCCGGTACAGAAGTACCAATTTGATGAAGCTTGTTGCCTGTCTCATCCACATACTGAATGGGGCGGCCCCAACTGTAGGTTTGGCTCATACCTGAGCTTGCTTTTCCCCACAATGTTTTGGCAATCCCATCTTTATAGGTATTGCCTTCGCCTACCCAAACCAGAAATCCCTCATCATTGACTTGGAACTGGCTTACATATTGCTGGTCGTCTGCAGGAAGCTCAGTAGTTTCTCTAGTCCATTTTGTTCCCCAGAAGGAAGCATATTGGGTTTCATTTTTCATGTAAAAGACTAACGGACCGCCAGCACTATACAAGTATGCCGGCATATTGAATTCCGTAATTTGCTGATCATATGTATCCCAGTTAAGACCCAAGGTTAATGACATATCCTTGGTATTAATCACCGATGCATTTATAGATAGTTCTGTCGCGTCCCCTAAGAGTGTACCTGCATTCTGCCACTGAGAACTATAGCCATAAAAACCGGCTAGAGGTACAGGAAGAAGCTGATCTTCATTCGTGGAGCTGGCTTGGGTGAATTCAACGGAAACGATACCCATAATGCTGAAGTCAACACCAAATTCTGTTTCAGTAGTTGTCTGCGGTTTCAAGTCATTATTCCCAAGTACTGACTTAGAAATATTACCGGCAGCCACTGACCAGGTTTCATACTGCTGGCTAAAAGCAGGGCGAACACCAGCAGTTCCTTGACTGAAACGAACTTTAAATTCCGGGAAGATTCCACGAAGGCCGCCCCAAAACCCTTCTTCACTCATGCGGTAAGCACCACTAAACTTATAGTAGTTGTTCACGCGGTTGCTGGGACCAAACAGAGAACTGCGATCCTGACGAAGGGAAACATCCACAATATAGCGGTCCTTAAAATCAATCTGGGCTCCCACATTGGCCCCATCTGAATTGACAAGTTCATTCGAAGAGTTCACTGACATCTCTTCACCGGTCTCCAATTGGGGGACATCACCTACAGCTAATTTCCAGGCAGAGCCACTTCTGTAGTTGTAATTATATGATTCATAGTGATAACGACCGCGGACACCCAAATCCAAATCGCCCATTTGGGTAGCGTAGGTTAGACCCGCAGCGCTGTTAATGATTTGTTCACTAGTATTTGATTTACCCAGATTCCCATCATTCATATTGGGACTCGGTACTACGGTTAGCCATCCTTTGGGATAATAATTTTTCCACAAACGGGAAGAGCGGTCATAACTCACAGAGCCCACAGCTCTTAATTGCGGTGTAATGGACCAACTGAAATTGGATCCTAACATAGAGCGGTCCCTTGTGCTGAGTCGTTCATTATTCGCAATTTGATACACGGGGTTCGCTTCTTCTTGGTTCCGGGGATCGGGCTGAATATAAAATTCGCCAGCAGGATCTTTCTTTAAAATATCCACATCCCAGGGGAAAAAGGTCAAATCAAAAAAGGAGCCGGTATTGGCTACTTCTTTAAGGGATCTTGAGAGTAAGGAACTAAATCCCAATTTAATGCCAAAAGGTAGCTTCACATCAGTGTTCAAACGAAAAGTGTTTCGGTTAAACCCATCGATGTAATCACCGAATACACCATCTTCTGAGTGGTTTGAAAAACTGGTAAAAACATTCCAGTTTTCCGCATTCCGACTCATGGAGAAGTTATGCTTGGTGAAATTACCGTCTGAAAAGAAACGATCTACGTGATTATAACCAGGACGCCCACCATTATCTGGCAGCAAGGTTGGGGAACCGTCGCCTGCTTCTCCAGTCACTACATATTTATATGGCTGGTCAGCAAAATGGTAACCCTGGGCCCAAGTACTATCAGAATAATTCAGAGGTTCCGGATTTTTGGTATCGTCGCGCGGATCGTATGGTTCGCCCGAATCGGAATCAATGAAGTATCCACTTGCTGGGTCTGTTTTGTAAAAATGTGATCCGTTGGTTTCAATGGAACCATTCAACTGGTTATAGCCCTGTTCCATCTTGTAGTTGAACCGAGTTTGGCCCAATCCAATTTCCGAACCACGTTTGGTGGTGATAGCAATCACCCCGTTGGCTCCGCTGGCCCCATATTCCGAAGCGCCAGCAGCGCCTTTAATAATTTCGATGCTTTGGACATCATCCGGGCTTATATCTCCCATGGGGCTACCGGCAATTCCTGGATTAATAATAATACCGTCTATAATATATAACGGTGCTTGTGAGCGACCGCTGGCATTGATGCTGGTCGCACTGCGTAACTGTACAGAAGCACCATAACCCGGTTCTCCCGTTGCCTTCACCACTTTTACACCGGCAGACTTACCGCGAATCAAAGATTCAACAGTAGTTGCGGGTGCAAGTTCTAGTACGTCAGAGTCAATTTGGTCAATAGCAAACGGTGTTTTTGTTTTGGTCAAGGCACCTGCCACACCCGTTACCATAACGGCATCCATTTTCAAAACATCTTCCTGTAAGGAAAAGTCTTGAGTACCGGAGGCTGTTACTGTTACAGTGGCTTGTTTATAGCCAATATAACGTGCGGTAACCTTAGCAGAGCTTAAACCCGCAGGGATAGTCAGGGAATAATTCCCATCCATATCAGTTGAAGTTCCAGTTTCGGTCCCCTCAACAACCACGTTCGCTCCAACCAGCTTATCGCCGGTGTTTGCGTCTGTTATAGTTCCCGAAACCTTGAACTGCGCTAAGAGCAATCCAGGTAAAAGGAATGTAACAATGCTAAATGCAAGTGATTTACGCATATAAATGCCCTCCAAGATGATTATTAGTTACTAGAAAGGGTCTTTCTTATGAGAAGCCCTATCTAAATCTCTAGGCAATTTTACCCCCTGTATTTATAGATAAACAACATCTTTTTCTATTTTTATTTCTCCCGTTTTTTAGCTTTTAGCCCCTTGAAAATGGGTGTATTTGGGAATAAAATCCTTAACCATATTCGGCGATTGGCGATACGAATCATATTATTTTGACTGACTCCCGATTGCGGTTAGGCACTTATGAGAAAAGCATTTGTAACAGGCGGGGCCGGTCATGTCGGGGGAAATCTTGTCCGACAATTACTGGAAAACAGATGGCAGGTCTGCTGTCTCATTCATAATGATACCCGTGCAATTGAGGGCCTGAATATCGAGCGCGTCCACGGGGATTTGACTGACGCCGCTGCCTTGACGCAACAAATGTCCGGTTGTGACGCTGTATTTCATTCGGCCGCCTACATAGCGATAGAAAATATTAATATCCCTTTAATGGATAAAATTAATGTGGGCGGAACAAAAGCTGTGTGTGATGCTGCCCTTTTAGCCCGTGTCCCGAAATTGATTCATTTTTCCAGTATTCATGCTTTTCAACAAAAACCCACCTCTCAGGCTCTAACGGAAGAACGTCCTCTCGCAGCAGACTCCAAAGCAGTGCCTTATGACCGTACCAAAGCAGCGGCACAGCGCGTTGTTTATGAGGCTTGTGAAAAAGGACTGAATGCCAGCATCCTCCATCCCACCGGGATTTTGGGGCCATTTGATTTTAAACCCAGCCGCATGGGACAGGTAATTTGGAATATTCTCCACCGTAAAATGCTTCTTACGATAAACACCGGGTTTAACTGGGTAGATGTCCGGGATGTGTGCCGCACAGCAATCAATTGTGTTGATCGCGGGAAACCTGGCCAGCATTATATTCTGCCCGGTGAATGGGCCACCTTTAGGCAGATTTCGAATATCATTTCGGATCATACTGACAGCCGAACTGCCTATGCAGCGCTTCCATTCTGGACCGCATATACAGCCCTCCCCTTCGCTTTTATCCTTTCAAAGATGACCGGGAGCCGTCCATCTTTCAGCCGTGGAAGCCTTCATGCCCTAGCCGTACAATGCAAAGATATTCCGGGGACTCTGGCGCGGGATAGGATCGGCCATTCACCGAGGCCCTTGCGTGAAACGATTCAAGAAACAGTGGATTGGATGATAGATAATGCTGATTGACCAGTGGCAATATGAACTGACCATTTGGATATGGTTAGGCATCGCTGCCGGTACCTTTATCCTGCTTCTATTTGTGCGCGCCCCCTATGGCCGCCATGAACGCCCCGGCTGGGGGCCCAGAGTTCCGGCTCGTTTAGGCTGGATCCTCATGGAATCGCCCTGTATCATCGTGATGACAGTCTTTTTCGGAATTGGCGCCTCAGGCTGGAACCTGGCTGATCCGGTGGGGATCATATTCTACATACTTTGGATCAGCCACTATGTACACCGCAGCTGGATCTGGCCGGCCCGGGCTCATATAACAGGGAAGAAAATGCCTGTAAGCATTATCCTTTTTGCCATAGGATTCAACGGCGTTAATTCCTGGATCAACGCTGAGTGGCTGTTCAGCCTTCATCATCCCTATCCTTTAGCCTGGCTTTACAGCCCCCAATTCATAATCGGTGTAATTCTATTTATTGCTGGGATGGGCATTAATATTAAATCAGATGATATGCTGTTTAACCTACGTGTAAATGGAACAACAGATTATAAAATTCCCCGGGGCGGATTGTTTAAGTGGGTGTCCTGCCCAAACTATTTGGGTGAACTTTTAGAATGGTGGGGATGGGCCCTTGCAACTTGGTCCCTAGCGGGTGTATCATTTGCTGTTTGGGGTGTGGCCAATCTCGTCCCCCGGGCAAGGGCAAACCACATTTGGTATAGAGAAAATTTTGAGGAATATCCCCAAAACAGAAAAGCACTTATTCCTAAGATATGGTAATAGAATAAATCCATTGATTTAATCAAAAAATATTAGCAGTTTTGACTAGGCTTTAAGCCAATATTACCACAACCATTGGTACCAGCATAGCACTGTACATATTTGTTATGATTGGTCTACACTCTAGATGTTTTCCCCTCTCTTTTTTCGCACCCCTCGAGATGCTTCTGACACAGTCCATTGTCATTAATGAAATCCACTACAACCCATCCAGTAGCCAGGGAAGTGATACAGAATACGAATTCATTGAATTGTATAACGCAGGTGGCTCATCAGTTGATGTAGCAGACTATTATTTTTCAGGCATTACTTACACGTTTCCTTCAGGTACATCTATTGCTTCTGGCGCTTTTACAGTTATAGCCCGCAACAGTGATAATTATTCAGGCAGTGTTGAATGGACCAGCGGCGTTTTAACAAATTCCGGCGAAACGGTTACCTTGTATGATGGCTCAGGAAATACCATTGACCAAATAGCTTTTGATAAAGTCTCCCCTTGGCCCACCCCGCCTGACGGGGATGGCCCATCCTTGGAATTAAAGGATGCTTCCAGCGACAACAGTGTCGGAGCCAACTGGACCTACAGTTACCATTCGGACGGTACGCCAGGTTATGCTAACCAGTCATTTCGATTAACCGGGTCAGCCGGGTGGCGAACGCTTACACTTCCATTAAAAAGCAAGACTTATGATGATTTATTAAGCAGCCTTTGGACCCAAGGATTTACGGGAGCCGATGTAACCGGGAGCACATCCAATGTTTACACTTATGATGGCAGTTCATGGTCATCAATCAGCAACCAATCCGGTACGCCTGCTGCCGGGGAGGGTTTTCTCATTTATGTATTCTCTGATGATAACAATGACGGGACTGATGAAGGCTTCCCGAAAACGATAACCTTGAGCGGCAGCGAACATGATGCAACTGTAAGTGTTACAACAGCTGAGAGCAGCTGGAATTTTCTGGGTAATCCATTCACCCATACAATCGATGCTGATAAACTCAGCCTGGGGGGCAGTGGAAACGGAACCAATGATAACTATGAGACTGTAGTATATGTTTGGGATAATGCCAGCGGTGCGTTTAAATCCTACGATGCTTCTATAGATTCAGGGACACTCACTGGTGGGCTTATCGAACCATTCCAGGGGTTTTTTATTCAGTCAAAATCCGGAGGCACTCAATTTGATTTTAAGTCGTCAGCAAAAGCTGCCAGCTCCGGAACCTTTTACAAAACACCGTCTTATCCTAATATTACTTTTGAAACCGTTTCCAGGGGTAAAAAAGACCGGGCTTTCCTTAACATCGGTCAGACAGGTGAATTCTATTCCAATGGTGCTGTTAAGCTGAAACCAATCGACCACCGCCAGCGATTGTTATCTTTCTTTTACAATGCTTCTCTGCCAATGGAAATCCTTAACGCAACCATATCTGATACGGTAGTCTCAATCCCATTTGATGTTTATATGGTTGATGATTCCTGGGCTTTAAAACCCGGCCGGATTGAACTGGGTTGGGAGTTAAACCATATTCCTGACCGCTTATCCATTAAGCTGGTTGATATGGAGACAGGTATTATTTCCGATCTAAAGAAAACCAATTCAATATCCGTCAACGATAATGTGCCTTATCACTCCGAACTTAATGAACGTGATATGGGGCCAATACCTATATTTCGCTCGCCGCGATTTGAACTAAAAATAATTCCAAATATTCTTCTGTCAGCCAATACCTCTCCCTCCCGGTTTAAATTATATCCCGCTTATCCAAACCCATTCAACACATCCACCACCATTGAATTTGACCTGCTTATTCAGAGCACCGTTAGTTTGACACTATATGACATGATGGGGCGTCAGGTTGCAACTCTTCTGGATAAATTCTCATCTGCGGGGAATCGATCCGTTTTGTGGCCGGCAGATCAGGCTACGTCAGGAATTTATTTTTGCCAGATTAAAGCAGGCCCAGACATTCAAACCATTAAACTTGTATTAATAAGATAAAGGAGAAAAACCATGAGATACGGCAAATGTATAATGATAATCCTCAACTTAACAATTCTAATTGCACAACCTACTTTCCCAAGTACACCAAACCAAGCACCGATTGGTGGATTGGGTCTTTTGGCCGCTGCGGGAGGTGCCATTGCATTGAAAAAATTATGGGATAAAAGAAAGAACAATTAAATAGATTTTCCATCGGGGAAAATTAAAATTTCAAAAAAATAATTGACTTAAATCAATTTTGAGGTGTAGTATAAAACACACGCGTAAGTAACACGAAAAACAAGTTAGGAGTACGTTATGCAAAAAGGTAGTGTAAATAAAGTGGTGTTGGTTGGACACCTGGGTGGCGACCCGGAAACACGGTATACGCCGTCCGGTGCTGCCGTGGCCAACTTCAATCTGGCAACAAATGAAACCTGGCGTGATGCCAACGGTGAAATTCAGGATAAAACTGAATGGCACCGTTGTGTTATGTTCGGGAAATCTGCGGAAATGTCCGGTGAACTCTTGAAAAAGGGTCAGCTGGTCTATTTGGAGGGTAAACTCCAAACCCGTAACTGGGAAGACAAGGACGGTATTAAACGCTATACCACAGAAGTGGTTGGCGATATATTTACCATGCTTGGCCGCAAGATGGATAACAGCAAACAGGCAGTGCCTGCTACAGCCGGTGACGATGAGGACGATCTTCCGTTCTAATCAATCCTGAATGTCAGATTAATGGAAAAGGCTTCTTGTTTGCGAGAGGCCTTTTTCATATCATATGGATTATTGATCAAAATAATTTAAATCCGCTCTTCTGCGAAGGCCTACCTCTTGGCAAGGGGATGTGTTTTCACTAACAATAAATTCTCAATCCAATATTGTTGTATTTTCCTGTAGGTTAAATCACAAATTTGGAGGTTCGTGTGAAACCATTTCCCGTCCTTATTTTAAGTATATTCATCCAGGCCCAGCCTGCTGACCTGGTCATTAAAAATGCCCGAATCTGGACCGTGGATAAGCATAATCCCACCGCCCAAGCCGTGGCTGTTGACCACAATAAAATTATCTACGTGGGTACCGAAGAAGGGGTTAATTCTTTTATTTCAGCCGATACTGAAATCATTGATGCAAACGGAAAACTGGTCCTCCCCGGATTCAACGATAACCATGTCCATTTTGAATCCACCTGCCGCATCATTACAGGTTTGAACCTAATGGATGTCCATACAGAAAAACCATTCGTCAGCCGTTTGCGTGATGTGCACGAACGGTTTGCACCGGGGGTCTGGATCACGGGCGGCCTCTGGTCTGCTTATGAAGCCTGGGGGTCCGGCTCTATCGGCGAAGAAGGACGTCGGGCCAAAAAGGATTTCTTCAAACCCCACCGAAAAATGGTGGATAGTTTCACTAGGGACCGGCCGATCTTTATCCAGCGCTTTGACCGCAAAGTGTTTTTCGCCAATGGTAAAGCTTTAGAAATTGCAGGTATCACGAAAGATTTCCCTGATCCACCCGGTGTGCAGGTGGAAAGGGACCGCCGTGGAAACCCCTCCGGAATTTTATCCGGAAGCGAGGTACAAAAATACTTTAGTAACATAATACCGCCGCGATCGTGGAAACAGCGTGTATGGGAATCGGAAGCGGTGCTAAAACGCTGTACCAGCGTTGGTGTTACCAGTCTATCTGACATGTCCGACACCCGCCAGCGGGAAATTTTTTATCACTTAAGAAATGAAGGAAAACTCACCGCCCGGATTCATTCCCGTGGCTACCTGGACCAGTGGCAAAAAATGGATGAATTGGGCCTAAAGATCGGCTCCGGGGATGAACTGATCCGCACAGGAACAGTGAAAGCCTGGATTGATGGTATCATGGGCAATTCCACTGCACGGTTCTACAAACCCTATTCCCATGATGCCAATGAATTTGGTATCTGGCGAAAAATTATGTTTCCCTGGCGGTCCCAAAACGGCGGCCGGAACCTCCAAAGTAACCTGGAATATTTAGCCCTTCAAGCAGATTCGGCGGGCATTCAACTCTCTGTCCATGCCATTGGCGACGCGGGGAACGGATATCTGTTAGATATGATGGACCGGCTCATCGAAAAGAACGGCGTGAAAGACAGGCGCTTTCGCCTCGTTCATGCGCAAGTTATTCGCCCTGAAGATTTTAAGCGGTTCAATGGAAAAAATATCATAGCCGAAGTACAGCCTTACCACTGCACAGATGATATGCGCTGGATGGAAGAGCGGATCGGTTATGAGCGCTCCAAAGGAGCCTATGCTTTTCGTACCTTATGGGACAATGGCGCGATTGTGTGTTTTGGGTCCGATTCTCCCGGAACTAACGCCTCCCGTTATCCTCTCAATCCTATGCTGGGAATCTATGCGGCGGTGACCCGTCAGACATTAACCGGGGAACCTGAAAATGGTTGGTTTCCCAATGAACGAATCACCGTTGAGGAGGCAATTCAAGCTTACACTCTCAACTCAGCCTATGCCTCTTTTGAAGAAAATACCAAAGGTTCCATCACCGTGGGCAAGTTAGCGGATATAGTAATTTTATCTGACAATTTGTTGGAAATTGAACCAACAAAAATCAAAGATGTAAAAGTAATGACAACTATTTTTGATGGAAAAATCATTTATCAGCGCTAATGTTTGTCAAGCATCTTCTGCCTGTACTATAGTTCCGGCAGGCTTGGGCTCATCATTTCAATCCATATCCATCTAACAACCCACGCCAAAGATGGGTAAACAAGGATGGTTGTCGTACAATTACCCTTAAGAATAATTGGTCCAACTATTTTAAACTCCCGACGTTTATTTAGCCAAAAATGGAACAATTCATGAATGCCGAACATCTTCAGTCGTATTTAGAAAAATTCTGGGACAACGAAATTGTCCCCACCCTCACCGAATATATTAAGATTCCCAATAAGTCCCCGGCCTTTGATCCCGACTGGGAAGAGATGGGCCACATGGATGCCGCCCTAAAGCTAGCGGTGAATTGGGCAGAAAAACACTGTCCCAAAAACAGCACTCTTCACGTCAAACAATTGGCGGGCCGGACACCCCTTATATTATTAGAAATCCCCGGTGATCGGGAAGGTAATATCCTCATGTACGGTCATTTGGACAAACAGCCGGAAATGGAAGGCTGGAACGAAGGCTTCGGCCCCTGGGATCCTGTTATGGTTGATGAAAAGCTTTACGGCCGTGGCGGCGCAGACGACGGGTATGCTATTTTTGCTTCCCTAGGCGTAGTAAAAGCGTTGAAAGAACAGGGTGCCGTCTTGCCGCGGATTATCATCCTGATCGAGTTCTGCGAAGAAAGCGGTTCCCCGGATCTTCCCTATTATATTGATGAATATACAGATATAATCGGAAATGTGGACCTAGTGGTATGCCTGGATTCCGGCGCGGGGAATTTTGAACAATTCTGGACCACCGTTTCCCTTAGAGGTATGGTGGCCTGCGAACTGCGGGCAGATGTTTTAACCGAAGGGGTACATTCCGGTAGCGCCAGCGGATTAGTTCCCTCCTCCTTCCGTGTGCTCAGGCAGTTGATCTCCCGAGTAGAAGATGAAACTTCAGGTGAAATTAAAGTAACGGAGCTACATACAAATATTCCCGCTCATCGTATTGATGAAGTAAAAAAAATGGTGGTGGCATTGAGCGGTAAAACAGAGGCTTTCCCCTGGTACCAAAAAATGCAGGCTTCCACGGATGACCCGGTAGATGGCATCTTAAGGCGTACTTGGAAGCCGACTCTTTCTTTTGTCGGTCTTGATGGCATTCCGGCGGTAAAAGACGGGGGAAATGTGTTGCGCCCTTATACAACCATTAAGCTTTCTTTTAGACTTCCACCAGATGTGGATTGTCATACTGCTATGGCAGCCATAAATAAAACATTAATGGAAGAACCTCCTTACGGTGCCACCATAGAAATTAAATGGGAAGAGCCGGCCAATGGTTGGGATGCACCAAAACTTTCTCCGTGGTTGGATGAAGCGATCCAGGAAGCCTCCAACTCATTTTATGGGAAACCGGCTATGGCTATGGGCGAAGGCGGAACTATTCCCTTTATGGCCATGCTGGGCGAAAAATTCCCAAAAGCTCAATTTATAATCACCGGGGTACTGGGGCCAGGATCAAATGCCCACGGTCCAAATGAATTCATCCATATTCCATTCGCCAAAAAACTTAGCGCCTGCATCGGTTATATCCTGAATAAATACCCAAGTTGATTTGAGCGTTCGCACCAAACTGGACCTTCTAAAGCCGCGCCCGAAACGGGTGCGGTATTTCGTAACTTATCTTGCCCTCTTTTTAGGGATGATCATCGCCAAGATTAGAGTCCGCGGACGACATCACCTTCCAAAAGAAGGCCCCTTCATTGTGGCGATTAACCATTTTAATTATGCTGATCCTCCATTTGTAATCTATGCCATTAGACGACCAATTAATTTTTTGGCTGCCAGTGACCAAGTGGTGGAATGGTTTAATTATTGGGCCGTTTGGCTCTATGGATTTATTCCCACTAATCGGATACGATTGGGACCATCCACGATCAAATCCGCAAAAAACATATTGAAACAAAAAGATATTTTAGGAATTTTTCCTGAGGGGGATTCACTCTCCGATAAATTGCGGCCGGCTAAGGGGGGTATAATGTTTATATCTACTACAATGCAGGTCCCAATCGTACCCATAGGTATTAATGGAAACATTGGAAACATATGGTCTAATGTCTCGCGGGGTGTCCGACCCAAAGTACGAGTTAATATTGGTAAACCATTTGGTCCCTACTCTTTGCCAAAAGTACGTTCACAAAGAGAAGCTAAGCTGCAATCAATCGGCCATAAGGTTATGTGCCGGATTGCGGCTTTGCTCCCAGACGAATGTCATGGGATTTACCAAGGACATTCATCAATAGAGAAATATGGATCGCAAAATAAATTGTAAGGGACGCAGTAATGGGTCCCACTATTATTTAAATTAAATCTTCCGGTTTAATCGGTAAACGGCGGATGCGTTTGCCTGTGGCTGCAAAAACGGCGTTGGCTACCGCTGGGGCTACGGGGGGTAATCCCGGTTCACCAGCACCACCGGGAGGTTCAGCGCTTTTAACAATGTAAACGTTAACTTTCGGCATTTCATCTATTCGAAGTAACTCAAAATCATGAAAATTGGATTGGACTACAGCACCCTTTTCAATTGTTATTTCGCCTTTTAAAGTTGATGTAAGCCCATAAACAATAGCGCTTTCCATCTGAGCCTTTACACCGTCTGGATTAATAACTAAACCACAATCAATTGCTGAAGTGATTTTGTCTATTTTCAAAGTGCCTTTTTCCCCTACAGTGACTTCCGCAACCATGGCAGCCCAAGAACCAAAAGATTCATGAACGGCAATACCCATCCCATTGTCTTTGCCCAGTTTTTTACCCCAGCCTGCTTTTTCCGCGGCCAGTTTTAACACCCCCATATGCCGCGGAGAATCCTTTAATAAGTCCAACCTGAATTGAAAAGAATCTTTCCCCGCGGCCTCAGCCAACTCATCAATAAACCCTTCATTGGCAAAGGCGTTCTGTGAATTATAAACAGAGCGCCACCAGCCAACCGGAACCTCAGTATTAGTCATTACATAATCCACCAACACATTTGGAATAGCATAAGGCAGGTTACTGGCACCATTAACAGCACTTCTGTCTAAACGCCCATTTTTAAATCTTTCTGGCGCCATTTGTCCTGATATGGAAGGTGCTACTACACGGTGTTTCCACAAATTGACCGTTTTTTTAGATAGAGACCCTTGGAGTTTGTGAATACTAGTAGGACGGAAAAAATCATGGGCAATATCATCTTCACGTGTCCAAACAAGCTTTACTGGTTTCTTAGTCCTTTTAGACACCTGAAGGGCGTCGGTTACAAAGTCAGCCCAAAGCCGTCGGCCGAACCCTCCCCCTAATAAGGTAACATGCACCGTGATGTTTTTGACATCCATTCCTAAATATTTTGCGGCAGTTGTTTGAATTCGCTGGGGGACCTGGGTCGGCGCCCAGATTTCACAGGTGTTTTTCTTCACATGGACCACACAATTCATGGGTTCCATGGTTGCATGATGGGTGAATGGCACTTCGTATTGTGCGCTGATGATTTGGTCATTTTTTACATTAACTACGGTTCCATCTTCCCGAGCGACTATTGCCTTCCCAGCGCCCTTTTTTTCCATCATGTCCCTGATTTGTTTGGAATTCCAATTGGCAAAATCACCGTGATCCCAATTTACATCCAAGGCCCGTTGTCCTTTAATCACGGCCCAAGTATTTTTACCCACAATGGCTATACCGTCATCAATTTCAAAAGTATCAATGATACCATTTACTTTTTTGGTTTTTTGTGACTTAAAGGATTTTATTTTACCGCCAAAGGTTGGACAGCGTAATACGGCAGCATAAACCATATTGGGCACTTGTATATCCATTCCAAACTGTGCCGTACCATTCACACGGGAAGGCGTATCTAGCCCGGGCATAGAATTGCCAATCAATTTAAAATCTCTAGGGTTTTTTAGTAGAGGATCTTCCGGTGCCGGCAATTTTGATGCAGCTTCTGCCAGTTCGCCAAAAGTGAACGTTTTCCCTGAAGAAACGTGTAATATTTTTCCTTTTTCTGCTATGCATTCAGCTTTTGAAACATCCCATTTATCCGCCCCTGCCTGAACCAGCATTTCACGGGCAGTTGCGCCAGCTTTTCTTAAACGGGTGAAAGAGCGGCGAATGGATCCGCTGCCGCCTGTTCCCTGACTACCGTATTTATCCGGATGGGCGTCGGCCTGGGCAACCTTTACCTGAGACCAATCTGCTTCCAATTCTTCGGCAACAATCATAGGCAGTGAGGTGCGAATATGCTGACCCATTTCGGATTTGGCAGCCATTATAGTTATGGTATTATCAGGATGAATGGAAACCCAGACATTGGGCTCAAAAGTCTGCTCCACCACACCAGCCGCCACCAACCGATCCTTGTAAGGCAGGGTGATGCCGATCATAAGTCCCGCACCGGCCGTGGAGGAGATTTTTATAAAATCCCGTCGTGATAAAACCTGCCTCATCCATTATCCTCCGTGGCGCGATGAATGGCTTTTCGAACACGCCCGTAGGTGCCGCAGCGGCACAAATTCATTTTCATGGCGGAATCGATATCCGCGTCATCGGGATTGGGATTACGCTTAAGTAAAGCGGCGGCAGTCATGATCTGGCCCGATTGGCAATAGCCGCATTGGGGCGCTTCCTCTGCAATCCACGCTTTTTGTAGAGGATGGGAATTATCCAAGGATAAGCTTTCGATTGTGGTGATTTCGGCACCGTCCAAATTTTCAACAGCTGTCATGCAGGCCCGGGTTGCTTCTCCATCCACATGGATGGTGCAGGCCCCACAGAGCCCCCGGCCACAGCCATATTTTGTGCCAGTATAACCCAGCTCATCACGAAGGACCCACAGTAAAGGCATATCTGCAACTACATTTAACCGGTGGGTTTTACCATTGACGTAGAGTGTAAATTTTGGCATGAATCAGTGAAAGAATGTAAACTTTGGTTGGATCAGTTTCAATACTATCCGGTTATTCACAAAAACATATGATGAATTTTAATAATGAATAATCCTTTTGAGGTCTCTTTGTACTTTTTTTTAGAAGACCTGCCCGCCACATTATATATTTTAAATGGGGCGGGCGGAAAAGGACGAAAAGGACTGTCGCCCCAACATTTGTCGGGATAATTTATTCTAATCTGAAATGTTACAACCCAGAATCCTGCGGCAACTATGGCGGAGTTACTGATGCAGACCAAAGCCAGGACAAGGATTATGATTATGTGACTTCCCATACCTGAAAGTAGGCCAGACAAAAATCACTTTCATTATATTTCCGATTTGATTTTTCCCCGTAAATTATAAACTCAAAATCAGCGGGAATAATTCCTATGTATAAAACAAAACTGCAGCACTATGTTATTGTTATTGTAATTGCTATTGCTTTTATGGCGCTCATGCGATCCCGGGCCATTCAGCAAATCCCTGAACTGGTTGATGGCAGCGCTAACAAATATATCCAGCAAGACGAAATTCATTTCATGAACTTGCAACAACTCACCTTCAGCGGGGAAAATGCAGAAGCTTATTTCAGCCCCGACAGCAAAAAACTGATCTTCCAGTCCCACGATGGGGAAGGCCTTTGCGACCAAATCTATATTATGAATATAGAATCAGGTAAATCGGAAATGGTCTCTACCGGTGATGGAGTAACCACCTGCGCTTATTTTCAATATCCAAATAATGAAAAAATTGTTTATGCATCCACCCATCACAAGAATAAAGCATGCCCGCCGCCGCCGGATTTCAGCCGGGGCTATGTTTGGAAGCTCTATGAGGGGTATGACATTTTTCGCGCGAATTCCGATGGGAGCGACTTGGAGCAAATCACCAATGAAAAGGGCTACGATGCGGAAGGCACTGTGGCCGAGGATGGCAGCCGAATTGTGTATACATCTATCGTTTCTGGAGATCTAGAAGTGTGGAGCATGAATCCCGACGGGTCAGACAAACGGATGCTGACCAATACATTAGGATATGATGGGGGACCCTTTTTCAGTCACGATGGGAGCAAGATCGTATGGCGGGCATTCTACCCTGAAACAGCCAAAGAAATTGCTGATTATAAAGGTCTTATTGCGGAAAGTATGATCCGCCCCATGAACCTGCAGATTCGTGTTATGAATGCGAACGGCACCAACAAGCAGCAAATCACCCACAATGAAGGGGCCAATTTTGCGCCCTTTTTTTTCCCCAACGATGAACGAATCATTTTCTGTTCAAACATGGCGGATCCAAATGGGCGGAACTTTGATTTATGGGCCGTGAATGTTGACGGAACCAACCTGGAGCGCATCACCTATTTTGACGGCTTTGACGGTTTCCCCATGTTTAGTCCCGATGGAAAATATTTTGTTTTTGCTTCCAACCGTAACCAGGCAAAGTCCGGTGATACCAATATTTTTATTGCCGAATGGGTAAATTGATCCCACTAGTACTATGCGCGTTTCTTTTCGCCGGGGAGGACTCTGTTCTGTCCGCCATCCGCGCAGATGCAATTAAAAAGGGAATTCCCGAAGCTTACCTGAACAAAGCTTTTGCCCATGAAGGCATTGCCATCCACGATAAGATTCTTGATCGATTTGCACGGCCTTACGAAAAAAAAAGCTGGTCCGACTATCGCCAACTGTTTATCACTGAATCGCGAATCAGCAAAGGAATAGAATTCTATGGGCAAAACCAATCGAATCTCACATTTATGGCGAAACGAATAGGGGTGGATCCATTTCTTATATTAAGTATTGTTGGGGTGGAAAGTAATTACGGACATAACCAAGGAGAATTCACTGTATTCAATGCCCTCTATACCCAAATCGCAAAAATGCCTCGGCGGGCGAAATGGGCAAAAAAAGAAATGGTGGAATATTTAGTCTATTGCTACACTGACAGCATTGCACCCCATTCAATTATGGGTTCCTATGCAGGCGCATTCGGATATGGACAGTTTATACCATCCAGTTATAACGCCTATGCCGCTGATGGAAATGGGGATGGGATACGGATGCCTTATGAATGGGTAGATGTATTCGCCAGTGTGGGAAATTACCTGATTAAAAATGAATATCCTGTATCAAACCCAGCTAATGAAAAACTGGTATATCAATCGGTTTATGCCTACAACCATGCAGACAATTATGTAAAAGCAGTGTTAGAACTGCGGGATGAACTAAAGAAGAGTATTATTAAAGATTAATCTTTAAGGTTATTTCTTTTTCGCCCCGCATCACTACCACCTCCACCATCTCTCCCGGCTTTAACTCTGCCAAGCGGTACATATAATCATAAATATTCTTAATATCTTTTCCACCAATGGATGTAATGATGTCTCCTTTTTGCATTCCCGCTTTGCCCGCCGGACCTTCTTTTTTGGCCCCGTCAATTTCAAGGCCTACTGCATCACTTCCATAAGATGGAATTACGCCTAAGGTTACGTTAAAACTCCGTCGTGACTGGGTAGCCTCCTTCGGTCCCGCTTCTGTAAAGACCGGTTTTTCTGCTGCATTGCTAAAGCCAAGTGTCACATCATAGATCAAGTCTAGAATTTGTTTTTCGCCGGCAGCATTGATGTGCTCCCAATCATCAGTTGGCTTATGATAGTCGGTATGGGTGCCGGTGAAAAAGAACAAAACCGGGACATCATTCACATAAAAGCTGGCATGGTCGCTGGGGCCGTACCCTTCTTTGCTCATTTTCAAATGGAGATCATAACCTTGGTTCACCTCATTCAAGATGGATTCAAACCCAGGGGAAGTGCCGATGCCGCCCACGGTGATTTTCCCTTCTGACATACGGCCGATCATATCCATGTTGATCATGGCAGTGACCTTGCTAAAATCAATGGTGGGGTTATTCACAAAATATTTTGAACCTAAAAGGCCCTCTTCTTCTGCATTGAAAGCCATTAATAAAATTGATCTCTTAAGTTCATTTCGATTGGCGGATAATTTTTCCGCCAATTCCAAGATGCCCGCAGTACCGGAGGCATTGTCGTCCGCCCCATTGTGAACAGCATTAGAATCAGGTGTGAGTGAACCGGTCCCTTCGCCCCCAAAACCCAAATGATCAAAGTGAGCGCCGAGTACAATATATTCATTTTTCAATTCATGATCCGCTCCTGGAATAAGACCAATTACGTTTGGTACATCCACAAATTCTTTTTCCAGGATTACTTCGGCGGATATTTTTTTATCCACCAAAAATGATTGGGGCGAATGATTATCATCCAAATAGCCTTGTAATACATCTATCTTTTGATCTAATAAATAATCGGCAACTTTTCTGGAAACCTGCAAAACCAGTATATCAACTGCCGTTGAATTGGGTGAATGCTTTAGTGGGATCAGTTCATCTTCATCCCCGCCTTGGTTCACGAAAAGAATACCGGCGGCTTTTTGGTCCCGGGCCAGCATGGCTTTTTTCCGCAAAGGTAGATGTTCCGCAAAATCTGAATGGGGGTGGTCTCCGCCAGGTGCGCCTCTCAATATCATCACCCATTTTCCTTCCGCATCAATTCCATCATAATCACTCCACTTGACCGAATCATCAATACTAAAACCATAGCCGGCAAAAACAATTTTTTCATCAAGTATTCCATTAGAAGAAAATTCCAAAGGGATAAAATCCTCACCTATAGTATAATTTCCACCGTCGATATCAAGGATATTCTGTCCACCTATATTAATCCCCGTTATAAATTCAAAGGGCTGTAAAAAACCATCTGTCCCCGCAGGAGTTAAGCCACAGGCTTTAAAATTTTGAACGATATAATTAACCGCTTCTTGTGATCCTTTCGTCCCAGGATAGCGACCTTCCCGACTATCCTCCGAAAGATATTTAATATGTTCCAACAGTTCATCTGTTGTGATTTCATAATTTAGTTTTGAGCCTGCCTTTTGATTTGGGTTCTGGCTATATCCTGCCAGAACAGCAAGAAGCAGAATAGGATAATAATGTTTTATCATGGATTTAAATGCACCCCGCTAATAATGAGTAAATTTACTTAGAATCCATATGCTTCTGGAACAAAATGAATAGTAATTTTATAGCTATGATAGAAACAAAAACGAACCAAATAAACATTAAGGTTCTGCCAAATTATATTCCTGAGCGATCTGATCCATCTCGGCCGATTTTCTTTTTTGCCTATCATATTACCATTACCAATGAGGGCGACGAGTCTGTGCAGCTCAAAAATCGCTACTGGCACATCACTGATGGAAATGGTAATATCGAAGAAGTTCGCGGTCCCGGCGTGGTTGGAAACCAACCATATTTAAAGAAAGGTGAATCGTTTGAATATACCAGTTCTTGTCCTCTTCCAACGGAGTTTGGGGTGATGCATGGCCACTTCGAAATGGTTTGTGATAATGGCAAAAAATTCAAGGCAAAGATTTCACCCTTCCGCTTAACCATTCCTTTTTCAGTTAATTAGGGCGCAATAGATCTATGGATATTAAAACAAAAATTATCGCCACCATTGGCCCTGCTTGTGACAATGCAGATATGTTGCAGACCATGGTAGATGCTGGCGTCAATGCTTTTCGCCTCAATATGTCCCATAGGAATGAATCATCTAAAAGAAATTTATATAGTCTAGTTCAATCACTTAAGATGGCTAATGGTCAGCACCCCTGTATTTTGACCGATTTAGCGGGCCCAAAAATTCGGATCAAAGAAGTAAATAAAGCTTTTACCCTTGAACCGGGGCAGATGGTTACCATCACAAATGAACGAGGGGCAGATAAGGAACATATCCGCGTAACCGAAGGTATTGGCTTTACTGAAGTATCAGAAGGGGCCAAAATTTTGATCAATGACGGCCGAATTCAATTAGAAGTTATTGAGACAGAATCCCAACATTCCCTGAGGTGCCGGACGGAAATCGGCGGACCGGTTGAGGCTCGAAAAGGAGTAAACTTCCCCGGGATTATACTTGATGTTCCCACCTTGACTGAACAAGACAAAACCGATTTAAAATTGGCCCTAAAAGAAGGGGCGGACTGGATTGCGCTATCCTTCGTACGTTCCTCAAAAAATCTTGATGAGGTATTAAAGATCATGGATAATGCCGGTAAGCGCTTGCCGGTGATGGCCAAAATTGAAAAATGGGAAGCCCTTAATGATGTGGATGCTATAACAGAAGCCTTTGACGGAGTAATGGTTGCCAGGGGCGACTTGGGAGTTGAAATTCCCGCCGAGCAAGTGCCCTTGGCTCAAAAGCATATTATTGAAGTTGCCGGAGCCTCAGGCAAACCGGTAGTTATTGCTACTCAGCTATTGGAATCAATGGTGGACAGCCGAACTCCCACACGGGCTGAAGTCAGCGACATTGCAAATGCTATTTTTGACGGCGTCGATGCCTTGATGGTCACCGGTGAAACAGCTGTTGGAAAGTATCCTGTAGATGTCATTCATACTTTAAAACGCGTAATTACAGAGACAGAAAATGCAACGCTCTCAGGTCGTAGTTCCATCCCTGAAGAGGTAAGCAAAACTGCTGATGCCATCAGCCACGCAGTCTGTGAAATTGCACTGGATCTTGAAATTAATGTTATCATGACAATGACCCATGGAGGCAGCACAGCGCGGATGATCGCCAGGTACAGGCCTCGGGCAACCGTTTTAGCCCTTACCCCTTTTAATCAAATCGCCAGACAGCTACAAATCGTGTGGGGAATTTTGCCAATTAAAGTCACTGAATACGATAATGTGGAAATGACCCCCGATGTATGCCGATCTGTTCTAGATAACCGAAAGATAATTGAACAAGGTGAGCGTTATGTGATCACAGGCGGCGTTCCTTTGGGAATGCCGGGCACCACCAATTACCTTTCAATCCAAAGGTATTAATTCATAAATTTTTTGAAGGAGGATTATATGCACACACTTAAACTGGGGCTCTTTGCCCCCATTTTTTCATTCCTCTTTGCCCAAGATTCCATAGAATCGGTGAATTGTTGTACTGCCACACCCTTCCCACCTAACGATGGCATGGCGGACATGACTGAACCGGGCCAGGATGAAAAGAAGTGGGATGTAGCCGAGAGCCATGGTCCCACCAAGACAGTTGAATTCACTACCAGTGAAGGCACTTGGATGAGCCTGGATATCTCTCCCGATGGACGTGAAATTATTTTTGACCTCTTAGGTGACCTCTACACCATGCCCATCACTGGAGAGAATGCTACGCGTATCACCAGTGGGCCCGCCTGGGATATTCAGCCTGCCTACAGCCCTGATGGAAAAACAATCGCCTTTACGTCTGACCGTTCCGGTGGAGATAATATTTGGATCATGGATCGTGATGGGAGCAATCCAAAACAGGTATCCAAAGAAAAATTTAGGCTGCTCAATAATCCTGTTTTCACTGCTGATGGGAATTATATGATCGCGCGGAAACACTTTGTTAACACTCGTTCTTTAGGCGCCGGTGAAATGTGGCGCTATCACATCAGTGGTGGCAGTGGAATCAATGTGACCAAACGGCGCAATTGGCAACACGATGCGGGCGAGCCCGACGTGAGCCCAGACGGCCGTTACCTTTATTATTCGCAGGATGTGAGCCCCGGAAACACTTACCAATACAACCGTGATCCTTACGGCACGATCTATGCCGTCCACCGCATCGATTTTGAAACAGGTGAAAAAACAACAGTGGCTGGTGGTCCCGGCGGAGCGGCCACACCCCAAATTTCTCCCGATGGAAAGCAACTAGCTTTCGTCCGCAGGGTTGGACTCAAAACTGCCCTGTTCGTAAAAGATTTGGCTTCTGGAAATGAACGAATGCTTTTTGATAAACTCAATAGAGACGCTCAAGAAACCTGGGCTATTTTTGGCATTCACCCGGGATTCAGTTGGACACCCGACGGAAAAAATATCATTATTACCGCCAAGGGCGGCTTCTGGAATGTGACTGTCTCAAACGGCAATGTGAAAGCAATTCCCTTCACGGCTGAAGTGAGCCAAGAAGTTGCGGAACCCCATTTCATTAAAAATAACGTGGGCGGTGAATCCTTTAATATCAATGTACTTCGCCACACGCGCGTCAGTCCAAACAAGAAGAAAGTGATCTTCAACGCCTTGGGTAAACTTTACGTGGCCAACGTGGATGGTTCCGGCCGTAAACGCCTCACCAAGCAACACAACGGCTTGGAATACAGTCCAAGTTGGTCCCCCAATGGAAAACAAATTGCATTCACCACCTGGTCCGACAAACAAAAAGGGCGGATCGCAGTGGTCAGCGGCAATGGCGGCAAACCCATATTCTTGAAAGTGCCCACCGGCCATTATTTTGAACCAAGCTGGTCTGCCGATGAATCACAGCTTGTCTATCGCCGCGGTGGCGGATCTTGGATCCGAAATATGGGCCATTCCGCTGAAACAGGAATTTATACCATTAAAATTAAAGGCGGCAAACCCAAGTTCGTGTCAAAGGGTGGCTCCGAACCGCACTTTACTTCCGGTGATGCCCGCATTCTACTCATGGGCAGTGAAAAAGATAAAAGAGCTCTATACAGTGTGGATTTAAATGGGCAGGACCGGCGCGTTCTGGCCACATCCAAGTATGCTAACCGGATTATTTTGTCACCTGATGAGGATTGGGTGGTTTTCGATTACCGCTTTCATATCTATGCAGCGCCTTTTTCCAAGATTGGAAAAGCCATAGACCTGGGCCCAAAAACATCTAGCGTTCCGGTAAGGCAACTCACTGCGGGCAGTGGTTTTGAACCCCATTGGTCCGACAATAATTCCATTCACTGGACATTAGGTTCAGAGCTGTTTAGTACAAATTTGAATGATGCCTTCACTTTTGTTCCCGGGGCTCCCGATTCCCTCCCGGACCCTGCCGAATCCGGCGTAGCATTGGGGTGGACAGAAAAAGCACCATCACCAAAAGGACTTGTTGCCATCACGGGTGCCACCATCATTACCATGGGTGGGGATGAGGTGATTGAAAATGGGGTTATCCTTATTGAGAATAACCGCATCAAAAAAGTGGGCAGCAGCAAAACACAAATTCCTAAAGAAGCTAAAATGGTGGATGCCTATGGGAAAACGATCATCCCCGGGCTCATTGATGTACATGCCCATATGGGATTGGAATGGGATGGTCTTTCATCGGAACAGAACTGGCATTACCTTGCCAACCTCGCCTTCGGCGTAACCACCACCCATGACCCCAGCCGGGATACGGAAATGGTTTTTGCCAATTCCGAATTACAGAAAGCTGGGAAACTCCTGGCGCCGCGGATCTATTCTACTGGCACCATATTATATGGGGCGGTCACAGGCTTCACTGCAGAGGTGAATGCCTTAGATGATGCCAAACGGGCCTTAAAACGCATCAAGGCATTCGGCAGCTTTTCTGTAAAATCCTATAACCAACCCCGGCGAGAACAGCGGCAGCAGATCCTAAAAGCGGCCCGGGAATTGGATATGTTAGTCTATCCCGAAGGCGGATCAACATTCCAGCATAATTTAAATATGCTTGTGGACGGCCATACGGGCATCGAACATTCAATCCCTGTTTCCCCATTATATAAGGATGCCCTGACCCTTTACGGTAAAAGTGGTGTAGGCTATACGCCGACATTGATCGTGAGTTACGGCGGCTTATGGGGTGAGAATTACTGGTATTCAAAAATGAACGTATTTGAACATCCGCGCCTCCAGGCTTTTATGCCACAACAAATGCTAGATCAAAAGCGGCGGCGGATGAAAGTGGAAGAAGATGACTGGAACCATATTGAAAATGCAAAAGCGGCCAAAGCTCTCTCCGATGCGGGGGTTAAGGTGAATAACGGTGCCCACGGACAGCTCCAGGGATTGGGGGTCCACTGGGAAATGTGGATGATGGCCCAAGGGGGTATGAGTACTATTGAAGTGCTAAGAGCATCTACAATTAATGGTGCTGAATATTTAGGCATGGGGGATGATCTGGGCAGTATCGAAGCAGGTAAACTGGCAGACTTGGTCATCCTTGGAAAAGACCCATTAAAGGAAATTCAAAACTCTGATTCGGTGGAAATGGTTATGATCAACGGCCGGCTGTATGACGCCGCAACTATGAATGAAGTGGTGACCGGAAAGGCAAGGCGGAAACCGCTATGGTGGGAGGACTAGGTAACGATTTGAAAAATACCCTTATATAGTCTCCTCTGGAGAGGGGTATCCCGCATTTTGCGGGACGGGGTATGATAAAGTAATATGAGTTTTTAGATAACTAAAAAATAGAAAGAAATACAATGAGGTTAATAAAACAGGTATTTTTACTCACGATCGGAATTCTGATCGGGGGCTGCAGCAATGACGCGACCCTGAGAAAACAAGCCTACGAACTGGCTCATAAATTCATTATCACAGATGGCCATATCGATGTACCATGGCGACTGAATGACGGTTACGAAGATCTATCTGTGCGGACGGAGGGGGGCGATTTCGATTACGTCCGCGCCAAAGAAGGGGGCTTGGATGCGCCCTTCATGTCTATCTACGTCCCTTCCTCCTACCAGGAAACGGGGGGTGCTAAAGAAAAAGCGGATTCGCTGATCAATCTCGTCCATCGTATTGCCGATGACCATCCCGATAAATTTGAAGTGGCCTTCAGTGTTGCGGATGTGAACCGTATCTTTGCTGATGGCAAGATCGCCCTCCCCATGGGGATGGAAAACGGCGCACCGATATTGGATGATCTGAATAATGTACAATATTTCCACGATCGCGGCATTCGCTATATCACCCTCACCCATGCCAAGGATAACCTCATTTGCGATTCGTCCTACGACACCACCAACACATGGGACGGCTTGAGTCCCTTTGGTCGGAAAGTGGTAAAGGAAATGAATCGTGTTGGCATCATGGTGGATATTTCTCACGTTACTGATAATGTGATCAACCAAGTCTTAGATATGACGGATGTGCCTGTGATTGCATCCCATTCTTCCTGCCGTCACTTTACACCAGGGTTTGAGCGCAATATGGGTGACGAAGAAATCAAACGATTAAAAGAAAATGGCGGTGTCATTCAAATCAATTTTGGTTCCTCTTTCGTAACGAAGGAATCTCAAGAAAAAGAAGAGCAAAACCGTCAAATAATTATGGCCTATGCGAAAGAAAATAGCCTCAACCGTGGTGATGATAAATTAAAATCATATTGGGAAAAAGTATCAAAAGAAAATCCTATTTACGCCGACATTACCGATGTGGTAAACCATATTGACCGTGTCGTGGAATTAACTGGTATAGACCATGTGGGTATCGGTTCCGACTATGATGGTGTGGGCGATTCGCTTCCTTATGGATTAAAGGATGTATCTTCTTATCCCAATCTCATTTTTCACCTTTTGAAACGGGGGTACTCCGAAGAAGACATTGAAAAAATCTGTTACAAGAATGTATGGCGGGTCTGGTCCACGGTGGAAAAGGCGGCTGCACAGGCAGGGTAACCTAATTGTAAATTGATGAAAATCACTGTGTACCAAATATAATTTTGTTTGGTTAAGAGTTTTGGTTACGAACAGCGTTTAACATTTTTTTATGGAGCCACTTTCTGGCGAATACATTCAAAAAGGAAATCAACCTTAACTTACCGGGGATATAGATTTTTTTCTTCCCGGATTGAATGGCCTTTATAATACTATCTGTACATCTTTCCAATTCGATTGCATGGTGATTGTGGCTTTGGTGTGCACCGCCAATTTTTTCTCCATCAGCGCTAAATGCATTTCTCCTCAGGTTTGTTCCTTTGATCCATCCCAAATAGGCATTCATAAATTCCACAGATCCTTCAAGTTCAATATCCAACGTCTCTAAAAAACCATGGAGTGCGTGCTTGGCGGCAGAATAACCAGCATGATGAGGGAATCCCATGATGGCTTGGGCTGTGGTAATCGCCACAACCTTTCCTGTTGATTTTTTTAACTCCGGCAGGGCCGCATGAACACAGTGAACCGATCCCATATAATTAATATCCATGATGTCTTTAAAGAATGAAACATCTTTAATTTCTTCAAATGGGGCCCACATGCTGATACCGGCATTAAGGATCAGCATATCAATTCCACCAAAATTGTTGACTGTCCGGTGGACCAAGTTCTTACAGTCATCTTTTTTAGTGATGTCAGTAGATACAGCACATGCTGAACCGCCATTCCCCTGAATATCTTCACAGATTTGTTCAAGTTTTTCAAGAGTGCGCGCCGCCAATACAATGTTTGTTCCCGCGGACCCCAGTTTTTTTGCCAAGGATTCACCAATACCGGAAGAAGCGCCGGTAATGATTATAGTTGATCCAGAAAACGAAATAAGTATATACCTGAATTAATCGGCGAAAATGCCGTTGCGGATACCAAATACATTGCCGGCATCATGTGATTTTTTCATATTTCTAATCAGCTCTATGCTTGAATCAGACAGGGTGTCCACCATAAAATCCTTACGGAGTTTTCCTATCCCGTGGTGATGAGATACAGAACCGCCATGATCCATAATAGCCCGGCGGATTGAATGTTCGATTCCACCAAATAAATCCTCGGAATGGGGTATACCTTTCACATTCATTCCCAACATAAAATAAATGCATACCCCCGTGTGGTAGATTTGTGGAATTCTATAAGAAATATATGGTTTCCCGGGAATTCCGTGTTTTGCATGCAACTCAAATAATATATTTTTAGCGGCCTGGCAGACATCATGTATTTTACTCCATGGTACGGTGGTTTCCATAGTTTCACCGATGATGTGAAAATCTGTCAAAAAATCCCTGACATAGGCAATTGCATAGGTCAGCATATATCCCCGTTTCCCATTCCCTGAGCCACCTACCAATCCACCGTGCTGCTTAGCCAGGGCCAGTATATTTTTTTCCTGGTAGGCCACTTCACCACCAGTGCCTTCCATGACAAACGTGGCGACGCACATTTCATCTGCCTTAAAGCCTTTGATATTTAGAACGAAAAATTTTTCAATATCCCCTTTAATTTTTTTTAACCCTTCTGTTCGAGGTTTCAGTGCCTGCCCAAATCGAAACTGGAGATTATCAACAAAGCGAACGCTGGACGGAATAAAATTGGTCCGGGATAAATCGTAAAGGAATTCCACCCCTGCCTCCCAATTTTTGAAAACAGCCGAATTATATTTTTTCACTTCCGGTTTTTGGTGAATTTTCAAGACTGCTTTGGTAATAATGCCCAGGTTTCCTTCCGAGCCGAATAAAATATTCTGGGGTTTAAAGCCGATTGATGCCCGTGTAAGGGGCTCTATTTGTTCTATAATTCCTTTCGGTGTAATCATGGTCACATTTTCAACAATATCTTCGATATTGCCGTACTTGTTTTTTTTCATACCGCTGGCATTGGTGGCAATCCATCCGCCCAAAGTTGAAAGTTCAACACTGTCCGGTTCATGACCCATACAAAATCCCCGCTCTCCAAGCCAATCCTCGAGCGCTGAGCCCGTGATACCGGCCTGGACAGAAATTCTCCTGTCTTTCTCGTTGATCCATTCAACTTTGTTCATTCTGCGGAGGTCTACAGAAACAACCATTCGCATTTCACTTGCAGGAATTTTCAGCGCACTGCTTACACTGGTGCCGCCGCCAAACGGAACCAAGCATACATTATATTCCGAAGCTAGGTTAATCAGTTGTATCGTTTCATCATCTGATTCCAAATAAAAAACCATATCCACGGTCCGGTCAATACAATTGTATAGGATTTTATAGACTTCTTCTGATGTTGTCTGGCCATGACTGTGCACCAATCGATCTTCATCCTTGAATGAAAAGCGGTCCGCCGGAAATTTATTTTCGACTGCAGTTAAAAAACTTTCATTAATATTGGGCGGGTTTACCAGTTTATTACCGATTTCTTTCAATCTGTCATCCGGATTGATTTTGATATCCAGCACCTCTTCAATGTAAGGGATAAAATCCGGCATTTTCGCACCGCAAAGCTCATAGCGGCTACCGGTCATTATTACTGTCCGGTCATCATTCAGAATAAATCCGGAATCTTTGTAGCCCCACTTATGTCCCCATGTTTCATGATCATCGGCAAAAAATTTCGTGTCAGTCATAAAATTGTTTTCCTTCCTCCCGGATTCGGTTTTCAAGTTCCTGGATAAAACTGATAGTGTATGAATTCTTATTCTGAAGATCTTCCGAAACATATTTACTCGGATACATAGGATCGAGAATGTGAACCTTAATCCGTGTTGGGCGCATAAATATTTTACCTTTGGGCCATGCTTTATGTGAGCCATGAATAAAAACTGGGACAATGGGAACATCAAGTTCCTCGGAAAATTGAGCCGCACCTTTGCGAAAGGGTTTTATTTCACCCGGGATTCCCCTTGACCCTTCGGGGAATATGACCAGATTACGTTTTCCCAGATTCATAAATTCACGACATAAGGTAATCGTATCTTCAAACGAAAAAGAGTCAGACCTATTTTTTGATTTCCTGGTGATAGGAATAAGGTTCATTACAAAATTGGTAAGTATTCTTTTAACAGCACTGTCAAACCAATAATCTTTTGCAGCCAGCATACCAAAATAATTGAAACTTTTTCCGGCAGCGGCACTTAGGAGAGCCACATCCATGTGGCTGTTATGGTTGCTGCAGAAAACAGCTGAAGAATCAGGCAGTTTCTCTCTTCCGCGTACCGTGACCGGTGTATACCAAAGAAAAACAAATTTACAATAATAATAAAATAACTTTTTCAATATTTGAAAAAAGATCGGTTGTTTGCTCACGAGGTAGGAATATTTTGGATCCTCAAGAATGGATGTTTCAGCCATTCTCTACCGGCCATATTTCATATGGGCTTTTGTAAATGTATCCGATGCAATGGCAGACATTAATGATATTTCAAGGGCCAGGCTCGAAGCACAAATAATTTCCGCTAGTTTTCGGGATGCATATTTTCCTGTGGTACACCCCAAAAGTTTAAGGTTTTGATTTTGAGGTAATAATCGGGTACCACCCCCCACTGTTCCAACAGTAATAGAAGGAAGTGTTAACCTGAATTTCATTCCATGGTCTACTGCTTCAGTTTGATAGTGACCAATTGAGTTTTCAGCAACACAAGCCGCATCCTGACCCGTGGCAAGATAAATCGCTGTTAGCGCGTTGGAAACATGCAAGTGGCAGCCTTCGGTACCGGCCATCCGCGTAACGGTTGGCCCGAGCTGCTGAAATTTTTCCACATCTGATATTTTTATTTTCAAAATTCTCCGTAACACCGAATTTTCAATAGTTGTCTCTGCAATGACATTGTGCCCCCTGCCTAGGATCATATTTCTTGCAGATGCTTTTTTATCACTGTTAAATCCGGATTCCAGAATAAAATTACATCCCGTTTTTTCCTTAATAAAATCACAGGCGACTTTGGCTGCCAGAGTGACCATATTCTGCCCGGCGGCATTCCCTGTATCTAAGACAAAATCCAGGACCACATAATTTTGTATCGGGTATTGATCAACCCGAAGAAGTTTTCCATACCTAGTTGTGGACTCCGCGACTTTTTTAATGGATTTAAAGTGGGTGTTAACCCATTTCATAAACCACGATGCCTTGGCTAAATCATCAAAAATAAAAACAGGTGCGCGTGACAATTCCTGCTTGATATGACTTACATGAAATCCCCCACACCGGCTGGATGCTAACATTCCACGGTTCATGGAAATTGCAAGGGTGCCTTCCAGGGTGCAGAGGGGAACATAAAATTCACCTTTTGCATATTTCCCGTCAATGAGCAAGGGCCCGGCCACAGCCATAGGAAGTTTCATAAAACCAACGTGGTTTTCAATTATTCCCTTCAAATCCTCCGGTTTATTTTCGAGGGCACCATCGATTTCCATCCCGGTTTTTTCCTTAATCCATTTCACCCGCCGATCTGTATCAACGCTTTGGTATCCACTAGGGATAATTTTGTTATTTCTTGATTTTTTTACCGCCATCCTTCTAAAAATATAAGGTTTTTATTTAAAAATGCCCTAAAAAGATTTTTCTTTATTCTTGTGCCGGAAAATTCGTCTAATTCCTTGGTGCGATTACTCTTTATAAAGTTCTTTTACCCAATCAGCATCCGCTTTTGATAAGGCTGATCCCAAATGAGCCGCTGCTTCCACTTGCTCTACATTGCGCTGCCCCAACAGTACACATCCTGTGGGGACATCGGTCAGTAAGGCGCCTGCAAGGCCTTGCATAACCGGTTGAGGATGACTCTTGAAGCGCACTTCCATTTTAATTTTGTTGGCTTTTATTTTGTCAATTAATTCCTGGCTAGCAAATTCTTTTACCGTGGTACGAAAGTCTCCTGTTTCAAATGTTGCCGGTGCGGTATACTTACCAGTGAGGAGACCATGTTTAATGGGTGAGAAAAAACAAATACCCAAATTATTTTTGTCAACATAATCTTTGAGCCCAGAGGCAACATAAGTGTCATCCATGACATTACGATAGGGTTGAATTACGTCTGGGTTGCATTTTTTTACGAACTTCATAATCTTTTCTAAAAACCAGTCGGACAAACCGATGAAACGAATTTTGCCCTCTTCTTTAAAGCGGCGTACAGTTTCTAGAGCAACATCAAAATATTGTTCTTCCTTGCCAAAATTGCAGTGATGGAAATACATAAGATCAACGCAATCTATTTTCATATTTCTCAAGGAGCGTTCTATATTGTTACGCATGTGATTGGGATGATAATAATAATTAAAGGGGCCCATATCCCAGCCTACCTTGGTGGCAATAAAAATATCTTTTCTAGGAATATCATTCCACATGGAACCGATAATTTGTTCTGATTTTCCATCTCCATAAACGTCCGCTGTATCCCAATGGTTAATTCCCACTTCATAGGCTTTTCGCAGAGCTCCACGACTATCTTTATCATCCTGCCCTGCCCAACCAACAGACACATTATTACCCACAACATTAACGCCGCCGTATGACCATGTTCCCAAACTGATGCGGGAGACTTTTACGCCTGTCCGGCCTAAAATTGTGTATTCCATTTTAATCCTTTTATTGAAAGAAGAAAATTACGGAAACTCTAACCTTATTATGTCAGCACGATTTCAAATTATTGACATTGGCCATCAAGGCTTTTCATTGGACCGTGCACTTTCTGTTTTGGAAACGACTGTCAGTGAATGTGTCTTTGGGGGCAAAACACGGGCCATCAAGGTCATCCACGGCCACGGCACAGGCGCCCTGAAGCGGGGCATTAGAGAATGGTGCGCGGACCAGTCCGGGCGTTTCCAGGCAGTTATCTTTGGGGAAAATTACGACCTGTTTGATCCGAACTCCGCCGGGATGCGGGCCGACTGCGGTTCGCCCTATGATCTGGACTTGGGCCGGCAGAATGGTGCTGTTACGTATATTTGGTTATAATGATTTTCTGATGGTTCCGCGAGCATTTATCTAATCTTTAAAACACTGAATGTCGTGCAGTGCGCCAGGGGAAAATCAGACCGTTCAAAATTCATTTCTTTTGACATAGAAGAAGTGGTAATGACCTGTTTTGACTACAGTAATATTCAAGACCGTTATTCTATGATCAAATCCATGAATGATATATACAAAACCTTTCAGATTAACAAGGAACTTTCCTGGTTCGAAAGCAATTAATACCTCAAAAAATCCTGTGAAAAAATTTATTCCACATTTTTTAGCACTCCTTATAAATACGGGCTGTGTTCCATCACCGGTTACCTTAGCAAAAAATGACCCGGCTACGCTGATTGCGAATGCTGATTCGCTTTTAGCAACCAAACCAGATGACCTTGGCCTCCGCTCAGCCATTATCACCGCCCATCTCAACTTGGCCAAGACAAATAACAGCATGGATAACTACAAAGCAGTCCTCAAACTGGATCCTAAGAATGCTGCAGCTAATTACCATATCCACATGACGGAAGGAAAAAGCCACCATAAAAAGGGGTATAAGAACGGGCAGTGGAATGCAATTCAATCCTTTTCAAAAGCGGCAACAGCTATTGATACACTTGGGGAGCCTTATTACTGGCTCGGGCGGGCATACGAAAAAAAGGATGAGATGGATTTTGAATTACCATTAGAATCTTATGATAAGGCGCTTACATTATATCTTTCAGATGATATGCGAACAAAAATTATATCTGCCCGCGCTGCTTTATTAAAGCGTAAAAAAACATACGAGGATTTCTGGAAATAACTTTCCTTTTTGACTATTTAATATCTTGTTAAAATCCCTAATTCACAGCTATTTTTTTCTTGATTCAGGAACAGAACAGAGCTAAACTTTCCGTGCCTATTAGCTATCAAGTTTTTAGGTGCCACACATTCCGAGGTAAGTATAAATGGCAAAAAGATTATTATTTAAACCAGCCTTAATTGGGGTGCTTTGCACTCTTTTCACTACAGCTTTATTTGCCCAAAAACCGCGCGATATTTCCGGCACTATTGTAGATGCTGATGGAAATAGCGTGGCACAGACAACTGTATTGCTTTTGGGAGATGACGGCACGGAAGTCCAACGAACTGAAACTTCTAAAAAACGCCTGGGTCGCGGCGGCGGGAAATTTGAATTCAAAAAAGTGCTGCCCGGTAATTATACCCTGGAGGCCGATGCTGGTGATGCAGGCAAAGTGAGTACTGCTGTTGAAGTGGCTGATGAAAATGTAAAACTGGGTGATGTGGCGCTGACAGGCGCGGCTGGTGGTGATGCGCCTGCAGAACCCACGGGCGATGACGCTGCCGGCGGCGATGCGGCGGCGGCAGAAGGGCCGGGCCCTGATGCGGTTGAATTTCAACCGGACCCGGGGAAAGACTATATCCTGAATGAGCTCAGCTTTGAGATCAAGAAAATAACCGCTGAACTCAAATACCTCAATGAAGAATTAGAAAATTTAAAAGCCCTCAGTAAAATGTGGGTCAACCCGCTCGCCATTTACTCTAAAGAAATCATCATGAAAAACGGCTCCACTGTTTTCGGGAAAGTCATTTACCAGGATGAAGAATCCCTGAAAGTTGAAACACTAGTGGGCTATTTGATTATCAACCGCCAAGATATAGTTAGAATCGTGGATAACGTGGTTACAGAAGAACAAGCTGAGTATGTGCCTGAACAAGTTCGCGACAGCTATACCCCGCCACCGATGCCCAAACTGGCAGAACCACAATACACATCTGCTGAGCGGGTTGGGTCTAAAAAATATTCCGCAAACTGCGTGCTGGTGGGCAACATCAGTGAAAAGAAAGACGCTCAAGGGAATATTGTATTCAATGGCGAATTGAAAAATATTGGCGGGCGGCGGGCCGATTTTGTCAAAGTTGATTTTGTTTTTCGTAAAAACTGGAGCGGCGAAACGAAGACACTCACTACATTTATAAGGGGTGGGTATCATACATTCGATTCGGGTATTACCACTGATGCCACCCTGCTTCCGGGAGCCACGGGGGCCTTCGAGCTTTATGTCCCCCATGATTTCGGCTCTTTCATCGGTTACTCATATGTGATCGACTGGGAGGAATACGAATAAATGGATTCTGGGGCTCTAACGAACCGAATTCAACCACTGATAAAAGGCCTGATAACCCTGATATTGATCGGTTTACTGAGTGCCCAGGAAACACCCCCTCTCTCAGAAATTTTCTTTTTAGACCTTGGTATTGTAATAGAGCCTTCCAAGGGTTCTGGATATTATTCTCGTTTGGTTGAAAAACCGTCCGAAGAAGTGTCATTCAAAATTAATAAAGTTGAAAGCGGCTCTGTTTTTATGGCCTCCAGCAAAGAATTGCTTTCTACGCTGGACAGGATCAATAAACGCATTGCACGATTAGAAAGCTCTTTTCAAACAGAAATGAATGCTTTGAAACAGGAAAATATATCTCTGAGAAATACTTTGACTGAAATTCAAAGTTCAGATAACAAAAAGGCGGATTCACCGGCTGAAAATTTTGTAACCAAGCCAATGAATAAATCCAAGCCGTTTGTGGAAATGCCCCAAAAATTATTGCCCTCCCAAAAGGTACCTGAGCCAGCATCTGTCTTTAATCACTCAATTTACATGTCGGGGGTATTTGCTTACCAAAGAGATGATTTTGAATCAGCGCTGGATAAATTCTCGAACTTACATTTGGATTCAGCGCCGAAAAAAACGGTCGAGAATATTTTTTACTGGATGGCAGATGCTTATCAGCAAACCGGTCAATTTGAAAAAGCATTATCACTTTTAGATAAAATCACTACCACCGGAACTTTAAGAATCGATGATGCTCTAGTACAAAAAGGACTACTACATCGAAGAATGGGAAACGAAAATCTAGCCATGATCGCATTCGGTGATGTGGTATCCCAGCACCCGAACAGCGAGTATATTCGTTTGGCCCAAATGGAATTAAAAAAATCAGACACTAAGAAATGAAACAACTAACACGCATCATAATTCTATTCTTCATTTTATTTACTACAGCCTTTGGTGCAACTCGTGTGGCTTATTTAAGGCCGGGTCCAATGATGAAAATTCCTTTTACCTCCATTGGTCCTTCTCCATATCTATTCACTGCCGGTTTCGGATCAGAGCTCCATAATCTCTCTCCTTTTAATACGGCGGGCGGCGCTTATTTTAGCATGGATGCCAGCGGGTGGACATTCGGGTTTTCCACTGCTCAAGGGGCCGATACTACTCGCCTTGCCAACTTAGAAATTTCTACTTATAAAGCACCTGTAGAATTTGGATTTCATCTCCAGCGACGCGTTTATGTTCGAAATAATATTTCTTTTTCTGTTGGTCTTCAGGACATTGTATTTGAAAATAATGTCAAGGGCCTGAACCTTGATCCAAAAGAGTTATCTTTTTTTGGCATTGTAAGCAGTCAAAAGCAAATGGGTCAATATAACATGAATACTTTTATCGGTTTTGGTACTGGCGGCTTTGGCGCCATTGATACAGTTAGAATAGATACTTTGGCTGAGCAGCCAACTGGAACCAACGCTGGTGTATTTGCCGGCGCTGTTTTTAATACCCCCTATTTGGAGAAATGGGGCGGTATAGATATTGTGGGTGAATTCGATGGTAATGGCATCAATGTGGGACTCCGCATCCCCCTTACCTCGGATTATCGCCTGAACCTAGGATTCACCCACATAGAAAAATTACCTAAATGGAAAGAGCGTTATTGGGAAGGCCATGCGGGATTAACCATTGGTTTTGAAATTACGGCACCCCGGGGGTCACTGATTAAAACGCCAGGCGGCGGCCCTACGCCACCACCAATTATGCAGCCGGGACCCATCAATATGGCAGAAATGGATACAACGCTAATGCTGGCGGATTATACGGTGCATACATTGCGGGATTCTATGGGGCTCATGACCAATGAAATGCGGAACTTGATGACGCGGTTAGCCGCCATGGAACAGCATTCCAAATTTTTAGAGGATTCATTAAAAGCTATTCGTTTAAACACCAATGTGGATGAACAGAAAATGAATGATGCCCTGCGTTATTTGTCTCGCTCGCTACGTTATTTCTATGCCGGTAATTATCGCGCTTCTTTACAGGAAGTAGAATCTGCGTTGGAACTTAATCCGAATCTGGCCCTGGCTTATGCACGACGGGGTTCAATTTATTATAAACTGGGGGATGTTCAGCGGGCGACCATTAACTGGAACTTAGCATTACGCATGGATCCGGAATATGATGATGTGAGAAATGTGCTAAAGGCATTACATGAAAACCGTTTAAAATCAACAAGTATGATTGAGGAATAAGTATGGATATTGCTACCCTAGTCGGAATTATCCTAGGAATGGGAGCCATCATTGGCAGTATTTTTTTAATGACCCCAAATATAGGTATGTTTGGATCTGTCTCCAGCTTTGGTATTGTTTTTGGTGGAATGATTGCATCGGTATCAGTTGCTTTTCCCCTAAAAGATGTGCTCCAACTAGGAAATGCCATGGGCGCTGTTTTTAAGGGTAGCAAAGATTCATTGGGCGATGTGGTCGATGAAGCCGTTGAAGCGTCCGAAGTTGGAAGAAAAGGGACAGCTGACCTAGAAAATCATATCGGTAATATTAAGAGCTTTTTTTTCCGCGATGGGGCACAAATGGTTATTGATGGATATTCTCTTGAGGAAATTACTGAAATTTTATTTACCCGCATTGAATATCGGGAATTGCGTGAAAACACCCAGGCTGGGTTATTCAAATCTATGGGTGTCATGTCACCGGCGTGGGGAATGGTTGGAACACTCATCGGCCTCGTGGTCATGCTTTCCGGATTTGGCGAAGGTGGTACCGATACACTGGGTGCTGGTATGTCTGCGGCATTGATTACAACATTTTATGGTGCTGTGCTTGCCAATTTATTTTTTCTGCCCATGGCAGATAAAATTAAAACACGAATCACATTTACCAGCACAATTCAAAACTTACAGGTGGAAGCTGCGCGATTAATTCACCAGAAAAAGCACCCGATTATTGTGCGGGAAAAACTGAATTCATTCATTCCACCAAAAGAATGGAAAAAAGACGAAGGTTGATCTAAATGGCCGCTACGCCACAAGAAGTAAAAAAATTCATAAACAAAGGCAAGGAACAAGTCGATGAGGGCTTGCCGGGGTGGTTTGGCACCTTTGCTGATATGATGACATTGCTCTTTGCATTTTTTGTTTTATTGGCCGCCATTTCCACCATTGACCCGGTCAAACTACAGAATATGGCTGATGGAATGGGGAAATCTGTGGGTAAAAAGAAGGAACTTGACAATCAAGCCATGTCTCTTGGTGATATTCATAAGGAGGCTGTAAAAATGGTTGAAGAGATGGAAAAAGATCCTGAAACAGGAGAAAAGCCGGTGGAGGTTACCACTAGCCCAAAGGGTGTTACAATTGGGATTTCCTCTGATGTTAGTTTTCGTTCCGGATCAGCCGAAACCAAACCAGAATTTTTAGAAATACTGAAAAAAATATTGCCAACAGTTCAAGAGTCTTATTTTCAAATTGCTGTAGAAGGTCATACTGATAGTGACCAATTGCCAAAAGCATTACGAATACAATATCCAAGTAACTGGGAGTTGTCAGGTGCGCGGGCTGCTGCAGTTGTCCGGTTATTGATTTCTCTGGGTGTTGATCCCACTCGGTTGGAAGCAGTAGGATATGGAGAATTTGTTCCCAGAGACAGGAAAAACACAGAATTGCTTTCATCAGATTTAGTACAAAAATATAATTCTAATCCCCAACAGAAGGCCCGGAACCGCCGCGTAGAAATTACCTTTTTAGCACCGCGGGGCGGTCCTGTAGGTAGATCGGCCACCACGGATGATGAATAAATCAAATAATTCACTTGGATAAGGGAGTTAATATGAAAAAGCGGAGTAAAAGGGTATTTTATTTTACCCTAATAATTGGACTCATTATGGGCATAGTCCTGAGCCAGACAAGCGGCTACTTGGCCCAAAAACTCATGATCGAAAATGACCTGCGTAAACGCATTGCTAGCGCACTTGAAAAAGTGATTGATAACCGCAAATACGTTGTGGATGTCAGTGTAGATTTGGAAATCAGCAGCGCCATCGAAAGTCAAACAACCTATTCCCCCGGCAGCAGGGAAAGTTCCATTGAATCCTTGAAATCCGCCGAGGATATTCTCAGCGCCACGGATGCCCCCAAGAGTGGCAGCGTGGGATTGCCCATCCCGGGTTTTGACTTTACGGCTGAAACACCTGCTAAAGATGTAGAAACAGCTTCCTCTGCAGAATCGGCCCCCATGGAATCTATCAAGAAAGACAATGTGGTCTCCCGGACTCAAACAGAAAAACGCCCCTCCATGGCCAGTATACGCAATATGGAGATCAGTATTATAATTCAGGAGGGCGCCGCGCCAGAACTTATTGAAAACATCCGCCAAGTCGTAATGGTTGCTTCCCGTTTTAATCGTCCCCGCGGTGATGTGCTCAGCATCATGACGGCCAGCTTTAAAGAACGACGGGATGAACGATCTGCTGAACAGGTATTGTTAAAAAATATTGCTGAAAAACTTGAATCACTTGAAAGCCAACGAGAAAGGCTGGGGGAGGTTGACTGGAAACAAGAATTAGATAATTATAAAGAATCTGAAGCAGAGCGAAGACAGGAAGATCAACTGTATTTTCAATCCAAGCTTGCAGAATTTGAAACGGCGGCAAGAGATCGTTCATACGATCAAGAAAAAGAAGCCATGCTGCGCCAAGATTCTGTTCGCCTACAGGCCCTCAATGAAGAAATACAAAACCTGAAGTCTTTTCTGGGTACGGCTGACTTAACGGATTCTGCCGCCACCGAAGCACAATCTTCGGTACAGGAAAAACTGCAGGAAAAAGCTAGTCTTGATTCACAAATTGCTGAAAAACTTGCCATGCTTGATGAAGTTCAAAGCGAATTAGATAATCGGGCTCGCCGTGGTGGGAGTAATACGGGAATGATTGTTTTTATTTCAATTCTTGGTGCTCTAGTAATTGTTTTGGCAGTAGTACTTATATTCATTTTAATGAATAAACCAAAACAACAGATGCCCCCACTGCCGCCTTGGATGATGTATCCACCGCGACCCAAAAAAAAAGATAATAGCAATAGATCAGAACTAGTAAAACAACCGGCGGCGCCAGCAACGCCGCCACCTGCTCCTGAGCCACCTAAAGTTGAAGATATTGGCGTTCTTCAAAGCGAAGTCAACGATATGAAGCAGGCTGTTGTATCAATGAGTGTCGGCCAACCACAAGCTGCTACAAAAATCGTGAAAGATTGGATTTTGGAAGAAGCACCGCCCGAGCCTGAACCTGCGCCGGCAGATGCCGAAGAAGATGACGGTGGTAAAAAGAAGAAGAAAAAGAAGAAGAAATAAGAGGCTTGTATGATTTCAGATTATAACAGATTGTCCGGCCTGCAAAAAGTAGCTATCCTGTTTTCTATCCTCGGTGAGAGTCTAGCCCTGAACTTGGTTAAGGATCTCGATAAAACGGAAGTGCGCAAAATTCGAGCCGCTATGCGAGGCGCCGGTAATGTGGCTTTTGTTGTTAAAAAACAAGTTATGGAAGAATTTTACTTCGCCTTTGTAAGTGAAAAATTCCAAGAGGAAGAAAGTGATGAGCCCAAGAAGCCCTTTGAATTTCTGGGTGAGTTAACCGATGAACAGCTTGTGGCTCTTTTAATTACTGAAACACCAAGGGTTATTGCCATTACCCTCGCTCAACTATCAGGTGAAAAACGGATGATGGTATTAAACCGTATCAGTGAAGAGGAAAAGGGACAGGTACTGTTAAACATTGGCAACCTCAATGATGTACCTCTTGAGGCTGTTGTTCAAATTGCAAACAAGCTTCAGAAAAAAGCAAAGCAATTACCCAAAACAATCGCTTTTTCCCGTGGCGGGGGCAAAGACTTAGCGGATATTCTCGGCGAAATGGATCCCAAGGATGAAGAAATGTTTATGACGAACCTTGAACAGGATAATCCTGACCTTGCTGAAGAAGTAAAAAAATACCGCATTACATTTGAATCTATATTCGAAATTTTTCCGGACAACCTACTGCGAGATCTCATGAATGCGGTGGACTTGGATAGGGTTGCTATGGCCCTCAAAGGAATGGGTCAATCCATATCCGATAAGGTTCTTGGTGTTTTGCCGAAAAAGAAACAGGCAATGTTTGAACCAGTTGAGGGTGCTGTTCCCAAGCGGGATGTTGATTCAGCCCGTAAATCCATAGTCTCTGCCGCTAAACAAATGGAGCGCGACGGTGCTTTCAAGCTTGAAGATCTACTCGGCGGTGATACCGTAGAATAGATCCGCCTTCGACAATCGCTAAAATGACCCCGCATTTTGCGGGGTTTTTTTATTCTAAATACCCGCTGAGTTCCCGTGCTGAAGGATCATTTGTTTCAACCCATTTCGGCATCCAATAATGGGGAATTAATTTATCGTGCTTCCCGAAAAATGATTCGAATACTTTCCGGTAATAATAACTCTCCTTCAATATCGGTATACAATGTGTGTAGCGCTGTACCTCTGTTTCAAATTCAATGTCGGTTATTTGCTTATCTATAAATCCTTGGAGTACGCGATGCCAAGAATTCTCCTTAGCGCTGACACCGTCAGAAAAGGCGCACTTTCTACGCCATAATACCAATTCGGGTAAAAGATGCATATCAAAAAATGCTTTTCTTAAGAGGTGTTTTTCCAAACGGTCTTTACCGTCAAACATTTTTTGTTCCGCCGGGATGGATAAATAATAACGTGCGAATTCCTTATCTAAAAATGGTGTTCTAGCCTCCAGTCCATTGGAGCTTATTGAACGGTCGGAACGAAGAACATCAAAGTAGTGAATTTCATTTACCAGTCTTTTGCACTCTGCCTGAAAGGTATGAGCAGAGGGGGCATGCTTCAGGTAAACATATCCTCCGCAAACTTCATCACTGCCGTCGCCATTAAAGATCACTTTACAGTCACTGTTTTCCCGGATATACTTTGAAACAAGATAATTTCCTACACTGGCTCGCACCGTTGTTGTATCAAATGATTCAATATTATAAATAACTGTTTCAATGACTGATAAAAAATCATGTTCAGAAATTTGAATCTGATGATGATCCGTCCCCAGATAATCCGCCACTGCTTGGGCATATTCAAGGTCAATGCTTCCAGGCATACCAATCGAGAATGTCTTTAAAATACCGTTGTGATATTTATTAACTAAAGCGGAAATCAAACTGGAATCAAGTCCGCCGGAAAGAAGACTGCCGATTTCCCGTTCGGCCATCATGCGTTTCTTTACCGCTTGTTTCAAGCGGCTTCGAATACCTTCCAAGATGTTTTCTTCCTTAATTCCAGAAAGGGGTTCCTCCCGGTGATAATAATATTGAGTATAGGTTCCCAGGCTTTGCTGCCAATAATGACCGGGTTTGAACGGTTGCACTGCATCACAAATTCCGGTAAGTGGTTTTGCTTCAGAAGCAAATAATGTTTCACCATCATTTGTTCCCACAAATCCAGGCCGTACACCAAAGGGATCGCGGCCAGCAAACAATTCATCCCTATCCCGATCATGGAGAACAAACATAAAAACACCATCCAGCGCAGTAATTGTTTTTTCAATCCCAAACTGTTTATACATATGAAGAATTATCTCACAGTCTGACCCTGTGGTTAAAGTAAAGCTATACTTCCTTGCCAGGGCTTTATAATTATAAATCTCCCCATTGCAAATGAGAGACAAACTATTATCTTCCGGATGGATCAATGGCTGGTCCCCGGCCTCGCTAGTGCCAACAATAGCCAAGCGATGAAAGGCAAAGAGTGTATCTCCAACCAACATCTTTACTTGGGAGTTATCCGGCCCACGATACTTTATTTTATCTGCATGGGGCTTTAGCTCATCCCAAGTCATTGTTTCTCCTTTATAGGCGAATATTCCACACATTGTTTTTTCCTTTAATTTTGAACATAAAAAAACCCCCAAGACCTTCAGGTTATGGGGGTTCTTAAAAAAGTTTTTGCTTCCGTCAGGTTACACGGAAGTCCCCACGCCATATTCATTGGCGTTATTATTATTGTTATTATTTGAGGCAATCATGCAACACATAACGGTAGCAAACCTAAGTTTTAAATATAACGTTTGTCAAACGCTTTTAAAGCTGCGTGGGCAGCGGCTAAACGGGCGACAGGAACACGAAAAGGAGAACAGCTTACGTAATCTAAACCATTTTGATGACAAAATTCAACGCTGTCAGGGTCACCCCCATGTTCACCGCAAATTCCAATTTTTAGATCTTTTTTTACCTTTCGGCCCTTCTCAACAGCCATCCTTACTAACTGTCCAACCCCAATTTGATCCAAACTTTGGAATGGATCGTGAGTCAAAATATTATTTTCCAAGTAATCCGGCAGAAATCCTCCGATATCATCACGACTGAATCCATAGGTTGTCTGGGTTAAATCATTGGTTCCAAAGCTAAAAAATTCTGCTCTTTGGGCCACTTCATCTGCCGTCAGGCAGGCTCGTGGAAGTTCAATCATTGTTCCAACAAGATAATCAAATTGAATCTTTTTTTCCATCATAACATCTTCAGCAATCCGGCGGACAATCTTTTCCTGATTTTCAAATTCTGTGTGAGTGCCAATCAAAGGAATCATTACTTCCGGCATTGCCTCAACACCAACATTGTTTAGTTCCGCTGTGGCTTCAAAAATTGCCCTAGCCTGCATCTCTGTAATTTCGGGATAAGCCACACCCAATCTGCAGCCTCTATGGCCTAGCATGGGGTTGAGCTCGTGCAAGCTGTTAATCCTGGAATTTATTTTGGCCGGGGGAACACCCAGTTCTGTTGCTAATTCACTTACTTGTTCATCATTTAAGGTAATGAATTCATGTAGGGGTGGGTCTAGTAGACGAATTGTAACCGGTTTTCCTGCCATTGCTTCAAAAATGCCCTTAAAATCCTCCCTTTGAAAAGGTAAAAGTTCCATCACTGCATTCCTGCGTTCCGACCTATTCTCCGCCAAAATCATTTTTCGCATGGCCGTGATTCGCTGCGGATCAAAAAACATATGTTCTGTTCTACAAAGGCCGATTCCTTCGGCCCCGAATGCGATAGCTTGTTTTGAGTCTTCCGGACTATCGGCATTGGTTCTCACCTTAAGCGTCCGGATTTCATCCGCCCAAGCCATTAATTCCCTATACGACTCATTTGCTTCCGGGTCCGCCGGCTGTAAAATTAATTGGTCAAGATAAATTGTGCCCTTGGTCCCATTCATAGATATCCAGTCACCCTCTTTTATCTTTTCACCATTTACATCCATAGCTTTTTTCCCGAAATCAATATTCAAAGCAGAACAGCCTACAATACAGCATTTTCCCCACCCTCGGGCCACCAAGGCAGCGTGGGATGTCATTCCGCCCTTTGCAGTTAAAATTGCTTCCGCGGCGTGCATACCATGAACATCTTCAGGGGAAGTTTCTTCTCGAACCAATATTACTTTCTTTCCATCCTTAGCCCATGTTTCGGCGTCGTCTGCCGTAAAGACAACCCGCCCCACGCCTCCGCCCGGGCCCGCAGGAAGACCTTTTGCAATCACCGGTGCACTTTTCTCTTCTTCTATATCCAATCGTGGGTGCAAAAGTTCATCAATTTGATTGGGAGAAACGCGGGTGATTCCTTCTTCCTTAGAAATCATGGCCTCTGCAACCATATCCACGGTCATTTTGATCGCTGCTGTACCAGTGCGTTTTCCAGTTCGCGTCTGAAGCATCCAAAGGTTGCCGTTCTCAATTGTAAATTCAATATCCTGCATATCTGCATAATGCCGTTCGAGATTCGTGCGAATGCTGTCCAATTGTGAATAAACATCAGGAAGAAAGGTTTCCAAAGACTCCAGGCCGGCTGATGCATCTGTCCTGGTGGCTTCATTCAAGGGATGGGGTGTCCGAATTCCCGCAACCACATCTTCTCCTTGTGCGTTTTGCAGCCATTCTCCATAAAATTTATTTTCACCGGTTGCGGGATTTCGGGTAAACGCTACACCCGTTGCAGATCGATCCCCAGTATTTCCGAAGACCATGGCCTGGACATTAACTGCTGTACCCCATTCATCAGGAATTTTTTCAATCCGCCTGTAACTTATGGCCCGTTTGCCGTTCCAACTTTGAAATACGGCTTTTATACCGCCCCATAGTTGTTCATAGGGATCATCTGGGAAATTACTTCCAAGAACATTTTTTATACGCGATTTAAATGCTCCTGATAGTTTACTCCAATCTTCAGCTGTTAAATCAATGTCAGAAGAATATCCTTTTTCAATTTTATATGCATTTAGAATACTCTCTAACTGGTGGCGAATGCCATGACCCTCATCTGGCTCAATCCCAGCAGCTTTTTCCATCACCACATCTGAATACATCATAATAAGCCTGCGATAAGCATCATAGACAAAACGCGGGTTATCTGTTTTTACAATTAGCCCCGGGATAGTTTCAGAGGTCAATCCCACGTTTAAAACCGTTTCCATCATGCCCGGCATTGATTGACGCGCACCAGAACGAACAGACAGCAGCAGGGGGTCATTTACATCCCCAAAGCTTTTCCCCATAGCCGATTCTATTTTGCCAATAGCAGATTTTAACTTACTTTCCAAATCATCCGGGAATAAATAATTATTTTCATAATAATAAGTACAAACATCAGTAGTAATAGTTAACCCTGCGGGGACCGGAATACCCATATTTGTCATTTCAGCCAAGTTGGCACCTTTGCCGCCAAGCAAATTTTTCATATTGGCTTTGCCCTCGGCTAAGTTGTTTCCAAAAAAATAAATGGATTTCAATTTATTATAACTACCTTATTTTGCTCAAAAAAATGTCGTCGAATTTACATTTTCAATTCCCAACTAACATTTAATTTATCATGCCTAAAAAGGCGTCTAATTTTCAGCTTAAAGCATGACACAAGAAAACCTGCAAAACCTTTTTAACCGGTATTCAGTTCAATATCCTGGAGAGAAAACAACAGCACAAAAAATGATTCAATTTTTAAATGAAGATTCCAATTGTTTTGAGCGCCATAACTGGTACGGCCATTTTACAGGGTCTGCGTGGGTCGTAGATAAACCCAGAGAGCGGGTGCTCATGACCCATCATCGCCAATTGGACATTTGGCTACAGCTAGGTGGCCATGCGGATGGCTGTTCAAACTTGTTTGAAGTTGCCCACATGGAAGCTATAGAAGAATCTGGGCTCTCCCAATTTAAAGCATTATCAGAAGAGATCTTTGACGTGGATATTCATAATATACCGGCGCATAAAAATGACCCTCCCCACATACATTTCGATGTCCGTTTCATTTTAGAGGCTCACCGTCAAGAGGAAGATGTTATTGTAAGTGATGAATCGCGCGATGTGGCTTGGGTGCATATAGATAAAGTGCTGAATAAAAATCCTGAAAAATCCATTGCGAGAATGCTTAATAAAACATTCGAGTTTTTTACTGCTTAAATCATGTCTCTGGCCAAAAAAATGAAATCTGAAATATTATCCTGTATAGTTCCGGAGAATCGGCGAAAAATTGGACTTGAAGTGGAGGGACTATATTACGATCAATCTCTCACTCGTTTGCCCGTTAATCCAACCACTCGATACTCAGCCACCAATTTATTCAATGATATACAAAAAGACATCCTGAAGGATTTCCTTTTCTCTTACTCTCTTGAACCCGGAGGCCAATTAGAGTGGGCCTCGGCACCGGTTGTAAGCCTGTGGGATATCCAAAAACAATTTAAACAGCACCTGTCCCTTGAAAACAACATCTGTAAAAAAAACCGCGTGGGCCGATTATATTTCTCTCTCGAACCACTTTGTACCCCCGACCAAATTGATTTAATAAAATTAAATAAATATCAACTGATGCATGATCTTTTTACAAAGACGGGCCGTCTCGGACCCTGGATGATGCGCAACACAACCAGCGTTCAATTAAATATTGACTACACATCGGAACAAGATGCCAATGAAATGACCTTTTTGGCAGATTCAATTCAGCCTTTTTACAGCATTTTATTTTCTAATTCACCATTTAAGCGGGGTTTGCCCGTTGGAACAGCTAACATGCGTTGGAAAATATGGGGCGACACTGACCCGGATCGCTGTGGGTCTCTTTTTGAACACGGAATGATTTCACCGGATCATATGGTTGATGATTACGCCAGTTGGATTTTAAACGTAAAAACAATTTTTAAATATAACCAAAACGGTAATGCTGAGCCTTTCGTGGGTACGTTGGGAGACATGGTTCAATCTGATCCAACGTCGGCAAAAAGGCATCTTTTATCCTCTCTTCATCAATCCTTCACCCATGTTCGTTTCAAAACTGTTTTAGAAGTCCGTGCCAGCGACCGCCCCCCAAAAGGTATGGAAATGGCCCCTGCTGCTTTCTTCGCCGGATTGCTCACGGGACCAAAAACCCGGGCCATTGCACTAGAAGCAGTTTCAAGATGGTCCACAGAAGAACAAAAAAAACTTATCTCAACAGCCAACAATTTATCATTTGACCAACTCGGGCCAGAAAATAAACCTATTGGGGATTGGCTGGAATTCTGGTCCCAATTAGCATTGGATGGATTAAACGAAAGAGAGAAATTGTATGGGTTAAAAAACGAGCGGCCCATGGTCCAATCCTTTTTGGAAAATGTCCTGGCCCTGGGACCAAAAACAACACAAATACAAAATGAATTCAAAAAAACGGGTGGCTCAATTAATAATTTTCTCAGAGATTGCTGTCTAGATATAACCCCTTAATTTTTATGATGAAAAAGAAACACTGGCATATTCTAACCTTTATTCCGATTATTTTTCTTGGTTCCCTTTTCATCTTGTTAGGGACACAATGGATTACAACCTTGATTGGATTAACCATAATACTATTTACGATTCAAACAAGGTTGGGATCACCCATAACCTGTGGTATGGTACATTTATTGATATTAGCGCTATTGATCACCCTAACAATTGATGGTGATTCCCTATTTTTCTTTTCGTGGGCATTGCCCCTTTTTTGGATGGTTTTGGTAGTAAGCGTTTTCTCGGGGTTTCAATTGAATCGGCATGATGGCTGAGATTCATCCCCTTGTAATTCATTTTCCAATAGCAATGCTTTCTTCGGCAATATTATTGGATTTTATTTTTGTCCTCAGCAAAAGAGAGGATTTAACCCAAGCCGGGTGGTGGATTATGCTATTAGGGCTTGTTTCCACCGCCGCCGGTATAGCCACTGGTATTTGGAACGATACGCTTATTGGCCACTTTGGTTCTACTTTTCCGCTTTGGGTTAATCATGGATGGATCCAAATATTTTCGAGCATCATTTTTCTGGGGCTATTTATCTGGAGAACGAGAGTCCCCAAATTACTTGAAGTTCCAAATCTAAAATGGATATATATCGGAATCGGCAGTATGGGAGTAATAATCCTTTTCTATGGGGGACACTTGGGAGCAAAGCTTGCAGGGCGGATTTAACTAACTATTTCATTTCTTATTGAGATATTAAAAACCCTAATTTCCCAGCCACTTTATTAAACAAAAATACCTTTATAAATAAAAATGGTCACTTTTTCCCAACAATCATCAGGTAAATTTTTGTCTACATATCGCTCTGACAAATGGTGGTTTGAGCCCCTGTGGACCGGTTTAGGGTTTTTAAGTTTTGTCGCTTATACAACTTGGGCAATGTTCCAGGGTGACTATTATTGGTGGAGTGGCGGCCAAGAGGGTTTTGGTGGTTATTTATCACCTTTTTATTCTCCCCTTCTATTTATTAAAGAAGCCGTGGTTGGCTCTGCCCCCATGGATCATTCCTGGTTTGGTTCATGGCCCGGCTGGTGGCCAGTTCTAATCCCCGCATCTCCGGCTATTTTAATTCTGGCAGGACCATTATCTTTCCGGATGACTTGTTACTATTATCGAAAATTTTATTACCGCGCTTATTTCATGTCTCCCCCGGCCTGCGCCGTAAGCGGCATATCGCAAAAAAATTATAAAGGTGAAACAGCGTTATTAGTTTTCCAAAACCTCCACCGTTATACGTTATACATTGCTTTGGGTTTTGTTGTTATTCTTTCTTATGATGGTTTTCTTTCTCTATTCAGGGGCGGAGAATTTGGGATTGGGATTGGGTCCATCATCCTGATTATCAACCCAATTTTGTTGGCCGGTTATACATTCGGCTGCCATGCCTTCCGCCATTTGACCGGGGGCAACCAGGACTGTTTTACTTGTCCGAATGGAAAACCGACATTTCGACACATGGTCTGGCGGGGAGTTTCATGGTTAAACAGCCGCCACATACTGTGGGCCTGGATTAGTATGCTTTGGGTTGCCTTTGCTGATTTTTATGTACGTATGGTCTCCAGCGGCAGATGGATCGATATTAATACTTGGGGTTTTTAGTGAATATTACAGAAATAAAAACAGTGGAACATGATGTAATTGTTTTAGGTGCCGGCGGCGCCGGTTTACGGGCGGCCATCGAATGTTCTATGCAAGGCTTAAGTACGGGGTTGGTTTGTAAATCACTTTTAGGAAAAGCACATACTGTTATGGCAGAGGGGGGCGTTGCCGCTTCTTTAGGAAATGCTGATGCCCGAGATCACTGGAAAGTTCATTTTCGGGATACCATGCGGGGTGGAAAATTTCTCAACAACTGGCGTATGGCGGAATTACATGCCAAGCAGGCCCCGGAAAGGGTCCGGGAGCTGGAAGAATGGGGTGCGGTTTTTGACCGCACTAAAACAGGTTTAATTAATCAAAGAAATTTTGGGGGTCACCGCTACCCGCGTTTGGCCCATGTGGGAGACCGGACGGGGCTGGAAATAATTCGCACCCTCCAAGACCGCGGTATTCACCAAGGCATTGAAGTGTATATGGAATGTACCGGGTTAGATTTACTCAAGGATAAAGATCGAATTTCCGGTATGGTGGCCATGTGGCGCGAAACGGGAGAATTTATAATTTTTCGCTGCAAAGCAGTTATCCTTGCTACCGGCGGGGGAGGAAAAGCCTGGAAAATAACCTCTAACTCCTGGGAATATACTGGAGACGGCTATGGCATGGCCTATGAAGCCGGTGCCGAATTAATGGACATGGAATTCACCCAATTTCATCCAACCGGAATGGTTTGGCCCCCTTCAGTTCGGGGGACCCTCGTTACTGAAGGTGTCCGCGGTGAAGGCGGAATTCTTGTCAACGCTGACGAAGAGCGCTTTATGTTTAATAATATTTCCAACCGTTTTGCCGCCGAGACTGCCGATACAGAAGAAGAGGCGGCACGCTGGCTAGCGGGGGATAAAGATGCCAGAAGACCGCCAGAGCTTTTAACCCGGGATGTGGTTGCCCGGGCAATACGAAAAGAAGTGCAGGCCGGGCGTGGTTCTCCCCATGGCGGTGCTTTCTTAGATATAGCGACCCGTCGAAACGCCGAAGATATTAAACGCAAGCTACCGTCAATGTATCACCAGTTCAAAGTGCTGGCTGAATTGGATATTACCAAAGATCCCATGGAGGTGGGTCCCACTTTGCATTATTTTATGGGTGGTATACGTGTAGATGCAGATTCCCAAATGACACGGGTGCCTGGTTTATTTGCCTGCGGAGAATGTGCGGCGGGTGTTCACGGTGCCAATCGGCTGGGCGGTAATTCTCTCTCGGATCTTTTGGTTTGTGGAAAATTAGCCGGATCCGGGGCGGTAAATTATATTCAAGCAGTTTCAACTGTGCCTGAACTAAATGATGAACAGGCCAAAAACATTATTCGTTCTGCAACAAATATCCTGAACCGGGATACGGGCGGAAATCCATACTTGATCCACGAGAAACTCCAGGAGTTGATGCAGAATAATGTCGGCATTGTCCGCTCAGATGAACTGTTGGGTGAAGGCATCCAGGGGTTAGTGGACCTGTGGGAAGAATACGCCAATGTTAAGGCGGATGGAACCAGCCAGTTTAATCCGGGATGGCATGAGGCTTTATCCTTAAGAAATCTATTGGTTACCTCCGAAGCTGTCGCCCGGGCGGCCCGTATGCGCGAAGAGAGTCGCGGAGCCCACACTCGACTTGACTTTGAGGGGGAACAAGCAGCATGGCTCCAGTACAATATTGTACTTAAAAAAACAGAAGATGGAAGTATGTCAACCGAAAAAGTTCTCCGGGATGAACCCGATGCGGAGTTAATGAGAATAGCAAATCTAAGTATAGAAGCGTTAGAGGCGGAAGTGCTCCGGGAAAAGGATTCCACAGGTTAGAATATGGCTTTGAGAAATTTTAAGCTGTTCCGTGGCAACCAAAACGAAGGGACCATGGAACACTACAGCGTTGAGGTGGATAAAGGGATGGTTGTTTTGGATGCAATTCACCACATCCAAGCCGAACAGGCGGGTGATATGGCATTGCGCTGGAATTGCAAGGCGGGTAAGTGCGGCTCCTGCAGCGTTGAAATAAACGGCAAACCCAAACTATCCTGTATGACGCGCATGAACGAATATGGCCCGGAAGAAACCATTTCCGTGCGCCCGCTCCAGTCTTTTCCGGTAATGAAGGATTTGGTTTCAGATGTATCGTGGAATTATGAACAAAACAAAAACATCACGCCCTTTAAGCCGGATCCCCTGAAAAAGGGCAACTATATCATGATGCAGGAAGATATTGACCGTGTACAGGAATTCCGCAAGTGTCTTGAGTGCTACCTCTGCCAAAATGTATGCCATGTTCTACGAGACCAGAGGCAAAAAGATAAATTTATCGGACCCCGATTTATGATCAGGCTAGCCAGTCTTGAAATGCATCCACTCGATACAGCAGACCGCATTCCCGATGTTAAGGATACTCATGGCTCGGGGATGTGTAATATTACCCGCTGCTGTACTGACGTTTGTCCAGAACATATTCAAATTACCGATAATGGTATAATTCCATTAAAAGAGCGTGTCGTGGATCGATACTATGATCCGCTCCTTCGATTGTTTTATAAATTATTCAGGCGGAAAAGTCCAAACTAAGCGTATTGTTTTATATTGCTTTTACTTTTTCTATAGACTCTAGTAGTCTTTGTAGTAAAAGCGCATTCCCGACACAGCAAGAAGTTCATCAAACAATGCTAAGATGTAATCCAAGGAGCCATCGATCAGGGATATGCAATGGATTCAGTACTGCAAAAAGCGGGTATAACCCCATATTTACTGAAGGAGCCTTTAGCTTTTCAATCTAAAATTTACAGGGATTGAAATCCACACACCGACAGCTCTTTCGCGTTGTTTTGCCGGGCGAAAGCGCACCTTGCGGATGGCCTCCGTAGCTGCTTCATCCAAGCCCGTGTTTGGAATACCTTTAAGAATAACCGTATCCTTCACGCGACCTCTTTTGTCAACAAACACTTGGACAATAACTGTTCCTTCGATTCCTGCTTCTTGAGCAATTTCAGGATATTTCGGTTTAATCGGGGATAGGGGCTGGGGCGGATCATCATAAGGAATAAATTTCACCCGAGGACCCTCGGGGGGGGGTGGGGGTGCGTCCCAAGCATCAAATTCGTCTAAATTAAATTCATCCAAGGTAACATCATCAGCAATATCTTCGCTTTCAGACTCCACGGGTACCGACGGTCTGGCCGGGGGCGGCGGACGATCAAACTGCTCTGTTTGAGGAATATCTATTTGTTCGATGATAATTTGTATTTCCTCATCCAATTCAATTTTATCCATACCCCGGGGAAAGATCAAAAAGCCCATAATCAAGATAACAATCCCCGAAAAGCTGGTTATCCTAACAATAACAGGATAGAGGAATCTCAGTGAGGCTGAGTTTTCGGTTCGCAAATTAATCTACCGCAGTCTTTGAAGAATAATTCAGTTTCAATGCGTCGGCCTTTCTCAACTCTGTATGAATTTCACTCACTAGGCCCATCTTGGCCCGCTCATCCGCCTTCAGCGATACAACAAGCTGTGGGTCTGAAACACGCTTTTCATACATAACATGTCTTACGCCGTCCGAAGCATAAAGTTTATCCTCAATGGAAATTAATCCATCTTTAGAAACCCAAATATGAGATGTGTGGCGCTTGGATTTCAATTTCTCAATGCGTTTTGCTTTTGGCAATGAAATGGGTAGTCCTGAATATTCTCTTAAAACTGTTGTAACCATAAAAAAGATCAACAACATGAAAATAATGTCCGGCATGGAGGCGGTTGGAATTTCAGAATCGAGCTGTGTTTTGCGTTCGACCTTCATTAATTAGATTCCGCAATTGATATACGCGTAGCGTTTGCCTGCTTTAACTGGTCAATAACAGCCACATAATCACGATAAGTGGCTGCTTTATGCGCTTTTACTGAAATAATCAGTTTATCATTTTCTGCAATTCTCTGCCGAACTTTTTTAGATAAATTGCGAACTTCTACGCCTTCGCCTCCAAGCAAAACATTACCCGTTGAATTAATTAGGCAGTTGAGAATATTCTTTTTATTAATCTCAATTTCTTCTCCTTCTGCCGGTAGTACCATTCCTAACCCTTTATCCATATCGATTGTCGTAGTTACCAAGAAAAAGATCAACAGCAGAAAGGCAATATCTGCCATTGAAGATGTGGGGATTTCACTCTTCCTGAAACGGCGTTTACCTTTCATAATAAATAATCATTCTATTTTGATTAAAGGGGATTAATTAACCCTGAGCAAGTTTTTCGTATTGCAAATGAAGTTGGTCCAGAAGCAAGACGGAATTTTCTTCCATATCAAGGATGAGCTTATCAATCCTTGACACAAAAAAGTTTTGGAAAATTTGGATGATCATTGCTGTAATCAGGCCAAAGGCCGTAGTCAATAGTGCCTGTGAAATACCGCCGGCCACAACCGCCGGTGAAATATCATTGGCCGCTTTAATGGCATCAAAGGCGGCAATCATTCCCACCACCGTTCCCGTAAAGCCAACCATCGGCGCAACGGTAATAACCGTATTCAACCAAATCATGTTTTTTTCCAAAAACGACATTTCAAGTGCCCCGGCGTTTTGAACAGCTTTTTCAACCTCACGCAAACCGCGGTGAAACCGCGTCAGGCCGGCATGAAATACTTCTGCCACCGGGCCTGGCGTTTTATCACATAAATCTACAGCAGCCTGAACACTTTCGTTTTCAAGGATCTTAGAAACATCGCTATAAAATTTCTGCGAGTTTATGGATGACATAATAAGTGAATATGCGCGCTCAAATGCAAATCCCAGTCCAAAGACAAGGGCGATTAGAATCGGCCACATAAATGGGCCGCCATCAATAAAATATTGAACCATTAATTACCTCCAATTGTGTCATATTTTTATGTTAAAACCATTCTATACCTTAAAAATAAGATCAAATTTAAGCTCGGGAATTTAATTGTTGCAGGAAGCGAATGCACTTACTTTTCTGTGTTATGTCTCTGTGCAGAATTTGGGGAAATACAATTTGTTTTTATGTACTTAAATCTAAAAGCCCCTCTTCTTCATTGCTGTGTATTTTTGCATATTTAGAAATTCCCATAATATTAAATGTTTTTTCAACAATAGGCGCCAAATTACAATATCCTATTTTTCCACTAACACCCTGAAGTTCTTCAATAACCTCAATCAGAATGGAAACACCAATACTATTTACCATTTCGGTGTTTTCCAGATTTACTAAGAATTTTCTTTTACCTTCCGATATTTTCTGTAGACAAACAGAAGCAATTTGTTCTCCCCCAAAATTGTTTAAATATCCATTCGTATTTAAAACAATAACACCGTCCTGCTCTTTAACCCTTAAATCAAAATCTGACATTTTATTTTTCTCCCAATTGCTAATTTTATCTATTTTTTTGTTTTGGTCATGGTTACTGTTGTTCCTCCGTCTGTTGATTCAAATTCAACCGTATCCATTAGTTCTTTCATTAATTTAATGCCCCACCCTCGCTTGCGGTCTGCCTTTAATTTTTCATCTATGTTTGGAATCTCAACTACTTCTTGATCAAAGCCTACACCACTATCTCCGACTTTAATTATCAAAGTGTCGCCATCGATAATATAGTGAATGTAAACATTGCTATTACTTTTTGAATGTTCAAACGCATTGATACAAGCTTCAATTAATGCCATGCTGATTTCAGCTGTTTTCATTTCATCAAGCCCCATTTGCTTTGCAACAACCTCAGCTGTCTTGGTTGCCGCTAGTTCCATATCCTGGATAACTGGTAGCGTGAGTTCTACTTTAGGTGTTTGTATGGTCATAAAATTATTTCCTTTTGAATTTTATGCTGTTGCTGGTGGCGGTGATAACGAAATTTCTTTTTTCTTGCTGTGTTTTTGACGATTTTTCTCAAAGACAACAAATGTAATGTCATCAGGGTTTTGACTTCCCTTTAACCAATCATCTGCAAGTTCTACAAGCGACCTTTTAACCGTGGCTGCGCCTTTGTACGCTGTTTGTTCTATACATTCTTTCACTGCTGGATAATCAAGTAGATTCCCTTCATTGTTGGGTGCTTCCGGCAAGCCATCTGATAATAATACCAAAACATCACCTTCATCAAATGATCTAACTACCTCATCAAAGGTCTCGTCGTACAGCCCACCTAACGGTAAGTTGCATATTTCAATTTCTTCTACCCTATTTTTTCGAGACGAATACAGATACGCTGGCGGCATTGCTGCGGCACTAATATGGACATGTTTATCTCTAAAAATACACACTGTAAGACTCATCCGAAGCCTGCCGGTATCTACCCTTCGGACTACTTTATTCAATTTATTCAATATTTGATCCGGCGACTTTAAATTCATGCCAGCTAATCCGGCTTTGGTTATAGAAACCATCATGCCGGATTGAGACCCGTGCCCTGTTGCGTCTCCACAAACCGCATAAAAACTACCATCGTCCATTTCGAAAAAATCATAATAGTCGCCACCAACCTCTGTTGAGGTTCGCATAAATGCTTTTATATCAATTCCTTCAAAATCGGGGATTTCTTGAGCAACCATTCTTAGCTGAAACTCTCTTGCATCTGCAAGTTCTTTATCCTTACGATTTGACTCCTGAGTCCTTCTTCTAACTCTATCTGCTCCCACAAACCCAGAGGCGCCTAATCCTATAAGGCCAAAGAAATAAAATGTATATGCATACCATGTTTCCCAAATGGGTGGTTTAACGCGCATATTAATTGAATATGGTTCATCATTCCACATACCATCATTATTACTTGCTTTAAATTGAAAAACATATTTCCCTGCATCGAGTCCCTGAAAAGCGGCTGACCTATTATTATTATTATCTACCCAATTACTAAGATAATTGTCTAAAGTATACTGATATTGATTTTTTGTTGCTTTATTAAAAGTAAGGCCAACGAAGTCAATGTTTATTGTTTGAATTGTATGATCTATTGAAAATTGGTCGTCTGAAAAATCTACGGGATATTTATTACCTTCATAGTCAATTGCTTCGATGCTTGATATCGCTAGCTTTGGTGTTTCGTTATTAGTGACAATTAATTTAGGGTCAACTGTCGTAAGGCCCGATACGCTGCCAAAATAAACTTCACCTTTACTATTCATTGCAATTGAACGATCGTTGAAAATATTGGCTGGTAAACCATCAGAAATTTCAAATGATTGAAACCGATTATTATTTAACAGTCGCGATACTCCTCTGCGAGTTCCCAGCCAGATTGACCCCTCTTTATCATCAACAATTGATAGCACTGTGTTGCTTGGGAGACCGTCTTGTGTAGACCAACGATCAAAATTATCAGAATCTCTATTATAGCGATATAATCCTTCGCCAGCAGAGCCGATCCAAATATTCCCTTTTTTATCTTCATATATTGTTTTTACAGTGTTCGACGAAAAACTTCTTTCATCGTTTTCATCAAGAATATAGTGTGTCTTCATTTCCATTTTATCATCATTGATTCTAAACAAGCCGTTTGATTCGGTACCCACCCACAATTCATTGTTTTTATTATCTCGTAATAGGGTGGTCGGATTAGATAAAAATTCTTTTTCTGGGGCTAAGTCAAATTTATATACAGAAAATTCATTCTTAGCTTTTCTAACTGATAATTTAGCGAGTCCTTCATGGGTGGCAAACCACATAACACCGCGATCCTCATAAATCACATTGATTTTACCCCCCAATTCAACTGCGGACTGATGATCTATTATTTTATTAAATCTTTTAAACTGGTTTTTTGATGGATCAATTAATGTCATTCCCTGAAACTGGCTTGCAGCCCATACGCGCCCATCAGCGGTAATTGCCAATGCATTGGTTTCTTCTGTTAACAAAGAATTTATATTTGTGGGGTCAGAGGTGTAATGTTTAATGAGGCTATGATTATCAGAAAGATGGTCTAAGCCTTTTTCGTGGGATATCCATAATGAATTGTCTTTTGCAATTTTTACTGAACGAATGTTTGTACCTTTTATTTTGCTGGATTCAGATGTAAACGAAACAAAACTCTTTGTGGATTTGATTAAATGATTTAACCCCATTTGAGTACCAACCCATATATTTTTAAAATCATCAATAAAAAGATCGTTAACATCTGCGTTTGCAATAGATTCTGGTTCAATCACTTTTATTAAAACACCCTCTGTATTAGGTTGTAATAACTGGAAATCTGTTTCGTTAAATAATCCACTGTTTGCAAAAAAACTGCTGGTATTAAAATGAACAAGACCTGGGAATGCTAGTACATCAATCCACAAATTCCCGCTAGGATCCACAAACGCTTTTTTAATATACTGACCAAACAGATAGTCCCAGGCCAAATCTTCAAACATGTCGAAAGTGGCATTGTAAAACACCATCCCCGTGGTGGTAGAAACCCAAAACCCAGCCATCGAAGCCTGGGGGCCAAAATCTAAAATCTGATTTACTGAATACGAATTCAAAGCAGAAAACCACTGAGTTCCAGCATAATGCGTAATGGAAAAATCACCAATATGCAATTTATCCAAACCGCGGGGGGTGCCGATATAAACATCATTATCTCTCACCATAAGAGTATTAATATGATTATCGGAAATGTAATTGGGTTCGTTTGGGTTGCCCGCTGATTTAAAGCGCTGAAAGAAGTCTTTCTCTTTATGATAATAATTCAGCCCATTTAGGGTTCCAACCCAAAGATTGCCAGAAGTATCAACCACAATGGGGTTAAATTGTTTTTGATCAAATTGGTTGCTTGATATTGAATAGGGGTCACTAGGATCAAATATATAATTTTTACTTTCTCCGGTTTCTTTGTTAATGCTATATAATCCATTGTTTTCCGTTGCAACCCATATGATTCCTTCAAAATCCTGAGTCACAAACGTTGGGCGACTGTCTGTGCGGAACCGCCGAAATCTATTTTTACCATATATGTAGCGATCTAATCCTTTATCAGTTAGTGCCCAAATATCGCCGCTGGTATCTTTATAAATATCCCAAATTCGGTTTCCTGAAAGAGCTGTGGTATCAAATGGATTTGAGTTATAAACAGTTACACCATATCCATCAAACCGATTCAGACCCTCATTCGTACCTAACCATATAAATCCTCTGCCGTCATTACTAATTGTAGAAATTTCATTATCTGATAATCCATTTCTAGTAGTGATTACTTCAAATCGAAAATCATTTACATCTGCAAATAAAAACGTGCAGACAAGTATTGCAACAGGAATAAAATATTTAAACATTGTTTTCATATACGAAAGCGAATGGGTAACACCATTCGTACGGGTACCGCCTTGCCCTGATGATAACCTGGGGTAAACTTTACTTCCTTAGTAATTACTCGAAGGGCTTCTTCATCAAGTGGTTTAGCTAATGATTTAAGAATTTTTGGTTCAATTACTTTCCCCTCAGAATCAACAATAAACCCGACATACACAACACCTTGAATTCCCATTTCCTTAGCAATGCGCGGATATTGAACTTTCTTCCCAATAGCTGCCATTCCGCCTTTTATGGCAGGCATTTTTTCTGCCATTAAATATATGCCCTTATCATCTTTTTGTTGTGCAAAAAGATTCGGGGCTATCAGTAAATATAAGAGTACGACAGGAATTGTTTTTCTTAACATGTTAACGCCTGTTTATGGTTGTTTAATGGTGAAATGGTGAAACAAATTTGGCTGCCTAAAAAATGATTTAAAACTGTCTAGGTAGTATTGGTTTGGGCGGGGGAAAATTGGACGTACTTATAGGGTGTGGAGCAAGCTCCATATAAATCCGAGCTCGTAGCAAAGAGCAGAGAAAATTTTCTACAGTATGTTCTTTCTAACTTCATCTTAATCCTATTCAGTTGATGGGAATCAGCTACATCTTATTACAACTTATAATAATTTTTTGTAATTACTAAATAAAATATTTTTATTCATTCTCAGCCAAGAATGCATTTGCTTTATTAAAATGTTTTATGGCATTCATTACCTGGTTATCAGCAGTAATTCTTATACCCCAAAGTTCATCCCGACCCCACTTTGCACCGGCTATTTCAGATTTAATCATTGTTTCCAGGTAAGCCCGATTTTGCATTGTTTCTTCAATGTCAATTTCAAGGCCCTCTTCTTTTGTATAGGCCAAAAATTTATCTAGGGCATCGGCGGGCAGGTTCCAGCTGTGCTGAAAATCCCAGTAATCATCAGATATACCTAAATTGTTCCTAACAAATGCTGCACCCCAGTTAAACAGGGGTCGGTTTGGATTGGTCATAATTTTCCTAGTGGCGGCAGTTATATCCAAATCCCAAGGAATATATATATCGGGTGTAATTCCACCCCCGCCGTAAACCGTTCTCCCGCCCCGGGTAGTAAAAGGCGGGCGTAATTTTTTGAGGGAATCTAATTTTTCTTCACGGTTTTCTTCATACAATTCACGGTAATAATCTGCATAATCCCCATTTTTAAATGGCCGCTGGATCAATCGACCGCTGGGGGTATAATATTGAGCAATGGTCACGCGAACCGCCGACCCATCCCTGAGCCCGGCCTGGCGCTGGACCAATCCTTTGCCAAAACTGGTTTCACCCACCACCAAACCACGATCCAAGTCCTGAATGGCGCCGGCCACAATTTCACTGGCGCTGGCCGAGCCGCGGTTAATTAATATAATAACTGAAAAATTCTCGTTTCCCTTTTGGGGTGCGGCAATGAACACTTGTTCAGCTTCTTTGTTTTTTCCCCTTGTATATACCAAGGTGTCTTTCTCAGCAATAAAAATATTGGCCACCGCTACGGCCTGTTCTAATATGCCGCCGCTATTATTTCTCAAATCCAAAACCATGCGCTTCATTCCCCGGCCCAAAAGTTTACTAATTGCCTGGCGTACTTCCGGCCCTGACTTTGTAGAAAAACGGGTAAGCCAAACATAGCCTGTGCGGTTATCCAGCATGACGCTGGCCCGTACACTGTATAAAGGAATATCATCTCGAATGATGGTAACTTCGAAAGGATCAACGCCAATTCGTCCTATTTTTAGATCAACGCGGGTTCCTTTTTTCCCGCGCAATTTTTTATAAACATCATCCCGTTTTATTCCCCTGGCGCTTTCTCCGTCAATTTCAATAATCCAGTCTCCCGCTTGTATTCCCGCTTTTTCTGATGGTCCGCCGATAACAGGAGAAATTACCGTAATATAGTTATTCAGGATATCAAATTCGATGCCGATTCCCTGGAACTCACCACGGAAGTTTTCATCAATACTTTTTATATCTTCCGCAGATATAAATATAGAGTGGGGGTCCAGTTGTTCCATAATCCCGTGGAAAGCACCGTTCATAAGCGCTTCCATATCTACCTCATCATAATAGAGCTGGTTTACAAAATTCAGGATTTGAGTCATTACCTCAAATTTATCTTTAATAATCGTGTAGGAGTTTTTCTGCTTTGAATAAATGGCTTGGGTTAGGGGAAGTACAATCAACAGGCCGGCGGTAATGCCGGCCAAAAAAGTCCATTTGGCTGTCCGTTTGGTGGGGTTCATTTTGAAATTAAAAACTACAGTCCGAAATAAATGACAGTACGAACGGTAATCCCCCTTAATGCAGACTCGGGAGAATCATTGATCGGGATATGTCCATTGAGTTTCCACTTCCCGCTGCCGATCGTCCCTTTATTATAGCCAGCGCTGATGCGCAACCCCATGCGGTCAAGAAACTGCCATTTAACAGCTATGTAAGGCTGGAAATTAAAAAATGTGCCGCTTAGTTCTGTCATGGCCCCGCTCACATAAATCGGGCGCAATCCATTTTCACGGTAACTGTTGGCTGCTTCGGTATAGGTTCTTCCAAGGGTGTCCAATTCCACCATAACACTATCACCCATAACATAGCCAAACATGTTGTTACCGAAATCTCCCCATTTAGGCGTGCCAATGTGTTGATCAATTGACAGGGTGTAGCGGCCAACTCCCATCAGGGCGCCGGCCATTACTTCTAAGTCCCGATAAACAGGAAATACATATTCTACCGTCACAGCACCCATCAAAAAATTGAGCCGCGCTTTCACCGATAGATTATCCGAAAAAGAATACAGGGTATCACCCTTGGTTCCGGTCCCGAAATTTGGCTCTTTATATCCTGCAATACTGTCCCGGTCTGCATATAAATAAATGTCAAAAACATTGCTGACCTGTGTGGCGCCAAGCCCCGCGTACCCGCCCAAGCGCCAGGGGCCGGACATTTGGGCAAACCCCTCGCCGCCGTGGAAAACCAGCGGACGATATGACAAGTTATTTACATCCAGGCCCAATTCACTCAGTATGTGCGCCCCCGGTACCGTATCCAAAACCATATACATCGTACTAAAACCTATGCCGCCGCCATAGGTGGCTTCAGTTGGATAGATGTCTCCCTGCGAAGCCGCAAAGGAGCTTGCTAACAGGGTTATTAGGATAAATTTTTTCATCAAGTTAAAATTGGGGCTGAACAATAAGCGTTCAATTTATTCAGTATGCCTTTAATATCGAAAGATAATTGTGCTTAATCATATTGAATATTGGTGGCCTTTCTCTTGTTATATTCGACGGTGAACACCTATATTTGAGTGAACCTGTAGGTAAGGGTATTCATATTATCAAAGGCACGTTCCCAATTTTATCCATTTTAATCACTTGGAGGAAACCTATTGTTATTTAGGTCTTCTGGCTGTTCGCTCATTTTTATATGCGGGTTTCTGACAGCCGGGAATCTTTATGTCCTTGGAACTTTCGATTTCAACCAGAACGGCAAAAGTGAAATTTTGAAATTGGGTGGATTGGTTGCCCAATTGGAATACGTGGAACTAGATACGAATGGAAATCACCATACGCTATGGCAGTATTCCCCTGAGGGTGACATAAAAATAATTGATGCAAAATTCAGCGATCTAAACCAAGACGGTATTGAAGAATTAATTATAATTCAACGCTCTAATGACAAATTCGAGTGGCTAAAAATATTTGAGTGGAACGGCCAGGAATTTTCCTCGAATGATAAATCCATAAAAAACAGTGCTTCCGGGAGTGATCGGGTTCGCCCTGCAAACCTAGCTGCCACATCTAACTTGTTTGCCGTTGCAATGGCTTCACCTTCTCGAAGAATCGATTTGTTTACACTTTTGTTAAAAGACGGGGTGCTCGAGAAATCGGAGACCCTAACCCAATCCAGCGCTATCGTTACCAATGGATATGGACCTGTATATGGGGGGCTTTTCTCCAGGAATGGAGAAACTTTTGCAGCTCTTATGAGCCCTGAAGGAAATATGCTCAAAACAAGCATTTTCTCTATATCAAACCCGGTTGAGGAAATTGCTTCCGATATTCTAGTCATGAACGGTGCCCGAATTGTCCTGGGCCCCGACATTCAGGCTTTTGATGAAAATAAGGATGGGCGCGAAGAACTGCTGGTGCCATTTGCTACCGGTGAGGTTTATGTTCTTGCTCTTTCTGACAGCGGCATTACGTTTAAAGAAAGTAAATTTAGTCGGGGCGGGTTGTTTGGCATGAAATCCACAGCTGGTGAGGTTGAAATTAATAATACAATTTTAGCCCGCGCAGAAAACGGTCTTTATGATTCTATTCTTGGAAATCCACGATCAGCTATCAGCGATTCGTTGTTGCTATTGGTAAGCGACACCCTGATGCTAGGAGACTCGTTAAACCTGTTTTTACTACCCGATACAACGGCAACCTTCTACAGTTTCAGCTGGCGAACAACGCCCCCGCCGGGGATGTGGTTTAATCCCAACGCTTATCAAATAGAGTGGGTCCCCACCCGGGACCATCTCGGTATTGTAGATGTTTCCTATGCGCTGAACATTCGTGAGCGAGAAGAACTGGTAAGCGGAGAAGATGAACTCGGGGACACACACCACATACACCCAGTACTGCGGGCCCACGACTCTTCAATGGTAATACTGGTGGGTGATACAATTAAACCCCCGGAACCTTTTGTGCTTATTCCTCCTCGTTTTCACCGCGTAAGCGTCAGCACAAAAGACATTGTTGAAAATGACCGTTTTGTGTTCGAAGGAGAAACGCCTTTTAGTACCAGCAGTGTAAACATCAATGGTGTAATATCCATTGGTGTATCAGCCGATCTTAGCACAATAAAACATGACAAAACTGCGGCTTTTAATTTCAAGTCCTCTGCCAATAAACCTGATTCTCTCGTGAGTCTTTCACTGGTTCACGATCTGGATAGTAATATACTCTATGGGTCTATTTCTCCCGCGCTGGATACGATACCCCAATCCTTTGACCCCGAAGGGCTCAATACAAATCTTTATCTTTTCCCTGAATATTTCTTTGAGGGTTTTCCATCTAGCATGAGCTTGGATTCCATAGACAGCGGGATTACGCTTTTAACCTCTGATAATAAAATTTCCGGCACAATCTCGTTTTCATCACCGCTTCATAATCGGGACCATGATATAACTATCTCTTATTTTGGCGGCCGCCCCTACGCCATTCGCGGTAATATTAATGTAAAAGAAAATGGTTCTCATAAAACAATTACAGAAATTGATTTTGAATCTTCTTTCTCTCCCATTCTTATGGATGCCTGGCTCACGCCGGTACACCGTGACACCTTTGTTTTTCACATAGATTCAATTCCTGATACTTTAAAATCGAAGGTGGAATTCCGTTCTTTTTATTCACCCGCCGCTGTGCTGGAAGATGAAACACCGCCGGGAAGTAGTGTCCCCGCAACGAACGAATCTTTACCTGCAGATACGACAGCAATAATTCACAACGATACAACTAGTGTACGCCCTAATACATTATCCATAACGCCGAAAACGCCACCAGCGGTTGTGCTGGATTCAATCAAGGCACCTAAACCTAGTGCACCTGTGGATAGTACATGAAACAGTCTAAATTTATATCCGTTGCTTTCCTTGCGGCTGGAATTCTCTTTGCCCAGGGCTTAAAGATTACCCATATGGAAGGTACATATGACCTGGATGGTGACGGTCTCCAGGAATTTGCATCGGTTGAAAGCGGGTATTCAAAAAATAAAAAATTATCAGTGATCCGTTACTACGAGCTAGACGAAGATGGGTATCAAAAAATGGATTGGGAGCTTGAGGCGCCCGACGGCCTTTTGGGTAATTTTGTTGATGTTGAGCTGGGTGACTTAGATGGGGACGGGACCCCAGAACTTATTACTGTTTCCAATTTAACAGAACCCAACCAAGACGAACTCTTGCAACCTGTGGCCTTTTATTATTACTGGGATGGTGAAAATTTTAGTGAAGATGCTGGCAGTGTTCTTAGCCTTTCTGGGGGTAGAAATTTTGTGAGGGGACATAATTTTGCTCTTATAGACTATGACGGCGATATGGACCAGGAACTGGCTGTTTCCCTAGGAAGTCCGCTGCGAGAAATTGTAATCCTCGATTTAAATCGTGACGGCGATTGGGCAGTAGTACAAACCCTTAAACCCAACGGAATGCGTTCCGGCATTGGCGCCATCTATGTTTCAGCGGTGGATTGGAACCAAGATGGATATGATGAAATCATTGTTATCTCACCTGAGGGCGATATTCTTCGAACACAGCCATTTTACAATGTTGGTGCGGAGCTAGTTGTGGGTGACGGTCACGAGACGCTGATTCCCGGATTAGACGGTTTGATACCTTCAGCCATTTCTGTTAATGATTGGGATAACGACAATACAATGGATGTGATGGTACCTTTTTACAATGGTGATATTATTGCCCTCACCCTTTCAGAAGATTATCTGTTGATTGAAAAACTGCCCCTTGACGTGGGGCCCCTTTCCGGCATGCATATGACAGATTTTAACCAGGATTCCTTTGATGACTTACTCTTGGTGTCGGGCGATATGAATATCCTTACACTAGCACACGGCAGCGTTGATGGAATCTTAGAACCCGCTGAATATTTTTCATTAGAAAAAGAAGACGCGCGGGGGGTTCAGGTTTTTTCGGCATTACCAATTATTATCAACGGTATTTACACCGGATCTGTTATCGCCGCCGGGTGGAACGGATATGAATCTACTCTTTTCTTAACCGAGTTGGGTCACGGCCCCGAACCAGAGCGGCCGGACATTGCCGTTACGGTACCCCAAAAAGAGGATGTGCTCGATGTTTTTCCGCAGATACTAAAAGATGAAATAACGCTTCCTCAAATTCCAAAACCTCTGAAAACAATGGGCCAGCCGCTACCAAAAGGAATCTTGCCCAAGCATATATTAACCGTTAATCAATCCTTCGCATATACCCTGCCGGAAGAGGAAAAGAAAGAATTCTACAGCTTCCGGTGGCTCCAGCAGCCGCCCGGGGGAATGTTTTTTCATTATGATTCACGTTCCATCCGCTGGGTTCCGGACGAAACACAGCTTGGCGCCTATAAGCTGGCTTACCATGTTGAGCGCAAACTTGGTGAATCGGTAACACCCATGACAACAAAAGAAGATTCGCTCCTTACATATAAGGTGGTGCCAGACTTAGAGGGGGACGACGAGCGTCTATGGATCTATGTTAATGATCCCCCAATCATTGCCTCTGAACCTTTGGGAACAGAATTTGTTGCTGGGGACACCTTTATCTATAAACCTACTGTCTTGGATCGAAACCCAGATGCCGCTTTGAGTTTTCGGTTGGAAACTTCCCCGGAAGGAATGGTAATTGGCCGCGACGGTATAATTGTGTGGCAAACCGATTCCACCCACATTAATGTTTACGATGTTAGGGTGGTTATCGATGACGGCTTTGACCGTGTGGCACAAGATTTTTCGTTATTTGCCCGAGCGGGCGTTAAGATTTTATCCGTGGCGCCAAAGGATGCTTCTGTTGATAAACCATATCAATACAAAGTGGATATCTGGCGCCCCGATTTGGAACACATTCTCACTTACAGCCTTACCGAAAACCCGGAAGGTATGTCCATAGATGAGACTGGGGTTGTAACGTGGACGCCCAGCATGACACAAATTGATACCCAGCGGTTTACAGTAATGGTTAACCACGGCGTAGCGGTGGATTCGCAAATGGTTTCACTTTATGTAAACCACCCCCCGGTTATTGATTCCGCCCCTATGCACATGAATGTTATCAACCTTGGTGAAGAATACCGCTTCCAACTGGGGATATCAGACCCCAATGTTAAAGATGATTTAATTTTCACTGCCCATGAAATGCCCGAAGGTATGCGCATGGATCCCTATAGCGGCATGATTGTCTGGGAACCTACGCGGGGTAATATTGATTTCTCCCACCTAATGATTGAAGTTAGCGACGGTCACTCAGCTCATTTAATTGAGGCCGAATACTTTGTGAATGCTCCGATTAATATTGTTTCCATCCCTCCTATGCGGGGCGCGGTCGGTGAAACATACCAATACCAAGTTATGACTTCTGATATGAACCGCGGTACACTGCTTCCCTATAATGAGGTGGTCCCGCTGGAAACCACAGAAAACTACCGCATTTACTCTATTCAAATCAGTGATGATATTTATACTGAAAACATTGACCGATATCTCATGGATTGGCAAAACACCGAATCGGTTTACTTAACCGAGACCGAGGATGCTGACACCCTTGCCTTAGAGGTTTCCCGCCTAAACTTAAAAAAATACGTCCATTCAATATTTTGGGAAAATGACAGATTAAATATAATTGTTGAATCCGTTGATGATAGAACGGTGGCAATTAAAGATATCCTTTGGGAGTTTTTCCAGGGAAACAGGGGCCGTCCTCCTAAGGTTCTGGCGCGAAAACTAAGTACCGTAAAATACACGCTTTTGGAATTTCCAGACGGAATGGAAATTGATGAATATACGGGGACTATTTCTTGGACACCTACGCAGGACCAAGTGGACAAACAAGGTGTTTCATACCTTGTATCAGACGGATATACAAAAGACGAACAGTCTTTCGAGGTATATGTGAACCATCAGCCGACAATTGTTTCCAATCCTCCTGTCTCTGCCATGGTTGGGGAAGTATTCAAATACCAGCTACAGGTTGAGGATAAAAATGAGGATGCCGACTTGTTGTTTGCCCTAATCAAAGCACCCCAGGGGATGCAAATGAGCAAAACCGGTAAAGTGGTTTGGATCCCGAAATCGGGGCAAATTAATGAGAACCAATTTGCTGTCCAAGTTTCAGACGGTTACCAAAATGACAGCCAAGAGGGGAAAATCTTCGTCAACATTAATCCAAACATTATATCTACGCCGCGGCCCGTAGCCCTTACCGGACATCAATACCAATATCGGGTCGTGGCGGAAGATTTGAACAAAGATGGCGTGGCCTATAAAGCAGTTAAGCTACCAAAATATTCTACTTTTAACAGGAAAACAGGCATTCTAACTTGGAAGCCCCGACCCAACCAGCGGGGCCCGAATGACATCATATTAATTGCGATGGACGAGCGCGGGGCTGTGACGTCACATGAATTTCAAATCCATGTTTTTGAAGATCCCAGTGCAAGACAAATGATCAATACCGGTTGGCCTTTACTTTTATCCTTCGTTGGTGTAATGTTTGCCTGGGGTATGGCACAAATATAAAAATGAAACTATTTAGAAATAATATCCAGTAGCCTCTCTTCAAATTTTTGGCTGAGTTTGAACTCTGCCCCAACACTACATAAATTAAAATCATTCAGTCCCAGCTGTTTAAGCTTTACCATATCTTTTTCTGTTGTTATGGCAAGCTTTGCTTGTGATTTTAAAAACCTTTTTTTAGCCTCTATAATATCCGCTTTTGTATAATCGTGATGATCAATAAAAGCCATTTCATCCACCACTTTCAATCCCAGTTTCCTCAGTGATCTGATAAATCCCTCGTGATCCCCTACCCCCGACAGAGCAAATACCTCTGTTCCTTTAGGCGCTGTTTTTATCTGACCATCGCATGAAACTGGTTTTCCATTCACTAATACACTTTTAAACTGGGGTAATTTGGACGACCTCGCTAAAGACTTCAAAAACGGGGCCGGTTTTCTCAGGTTTGACTTTGTCAAGATTAACACGTGGGCACGTTTCAGATGAATCCACGGTTCGCGCAAAAATCCGTAGGGCAGCAATTTATGTACTCTACGGGAATCCTGGCTGTTTATAAGTACAATATCAATATCCCGCTCAATAGCCCTGTGCTGAAAAGCATCATCCATTATAATTACATCGGGCTTAAAGCGGTCTACCAAAAACAAGCCGCCCCGGTGCCGGTTTTCATCAACTACAATAGGTATGCCTTGGAGTTTTTTAGCCATTAGTGTTGGTTCGTCTCCGAAGTTTCTCCAATCTTTTACCGACGTCTTGCCGTCGGTTACCAGTTGTGTTCCAGCTGTTTTTCGTCCATATCCTCGGCTCAAAACCGCCACCTTGGTTCCGCTTCTGAAAAGAAGATTTGCCAAATATATCACAGCTGGTGTTTTTCCCGTGCCGCCGGTTGTTATATTTCCAATGCTAATAACTTTTGTCGGTAATTTTCTGGACACAAAAAAACCCACATTATAAAACAGGTTTCGCCAAAACAAGATACCCCAATAGAGCATTGCCAGCGGAAAAAGAACATATCTTAGTCTTGGGTCAATCGGCTGTTTCCATTCCGACACGAATTCTTGCCTCTTTTTCAAGCTTGTTTAACGCTTCCGTTAACCTCCGGGTGCAATCATCAAACCCATCGGTCGTTTTGAATTCCATTGGTTTGCCAAAAATCTGCACTATTTTCCCAAACGGTTTCGCCAGATAAAAGGTGTCCCAGTTATAGAAGGACCATCGTTTTGTAGATTGGCCCGCAGCGGGAATTACAACAGCGCCTGTTTTTTGCGCTGCTTTAATTACGCCCGCTTTTGGAATCTTAGCCGGTCCTTTGGGGCCATCGGGGGTAATGGCAAAAACATTCTCCGGCTCTCTCAAAATTTCTAGCATATTATCATAAGCTTTCCGCCCCCCGTCTGTTGATGAGCCCCGTATTACATTCCATCCTAATTTATTTCCTATACGTGATATAATTTCAGCATCCGGATAATGATTACCCGCCATACCATAAAACTGCTTTTTTGACAAGCCCATAAAAACGGTTAACAGGGTGCTGTGCCAGGAAGCAATAATCACAGACCGCCCGCTTGAAATTGCATCTTTATAGTAATGATTTCCTTCGGTTTCCCATCTGTTTGTATTATAAAGAAACCGAAGCAGCGGCGGCCCTGCTGTTTCTCCAAACCAAACCAGAAGTTTGTTCTTTAACCTTTTCTCGTTTTCAGGGTTCGCCATTAATTGTTCTCTTCAATATTAATTCTGCCGCCCGATCATATACCCCAGGAAGGCCCAGCGACCGCCTAACTTCATCAAACCCCTTCAACATTTTCTGCCTTTCGCTGGACTGTTTAAATAGTGGCATTAGGGCGCTTGAGAGATTGTTCGATGTTACATCCTTTTGCAAAAATTCCGGGACAATCTCACGCCCCGCAATAAGGTTAACCATTGCCGCATAGGGAGATTTATTGAGTTTTTTCGCAATTATACCAGATACAGCAGAAAGCTTATAACACACAACTTCCGGTGTGCCTAATACGGCGCATTCCAAGGTGGCCGTTCCAGAGGCAGTAAGGGCAGCCGTGCCACAAGCTATGGCTGCTTGTACATCTTCTTCTTCAATCAACAACCCCTTGATCTTGTTTCGAACGCGGATACCCCCTGCTTTTCCAAGCATGACTTTTAATTCGGGTATATTCTTTCGCATAATTTGAACTGTTTCACAATAATCCGGCCAATGCCTGTCAATTTCCTGTTGCCTGCTGCCCGGCAACAGTATCAGGATTTTATCTTCTTTACTCAAATTGTGTTTCAATAAAAATTGCCCTTTTTCTGCTTCTGGCTTGTCAATTTCTGAGAACGGGTGACCCACATAATTTATATGTACGCCCCTGTTATTAAACCAATCTTGCTCAAAAGGAAAAATGCTTAATGACTGATCTATGTATTCTTTAAATGGTTTTATTCTGTTTTCTTTCCAAGCCCACAATTGGGGTAAAATAAAATAGGTTATTGGAATATTCAACCTATGACAATTTTTCGCCAGCCTTAAATTAAAACCGGGGTAATCAATCAAAATAATCCTACTTGGATTTAGTTCCTTTAATTTACCCAGGGATTCGCCCATAACATTCAGCATAAGCGGGAGGTGTTTAACCACTTCTGAAAAACCCACGACCCCCAGTTGATCCGTGTGATACATTATATCTAGACCCGCATTAACCATCCTGTCGCCACCATGTCCAACAAAATAACAGTCTGGATCCCGGTTTTTGATGGCCGACATGAGTTTTGCGCCGTGTAAATCCCCCGACACTTCTCCAGCCACAATGAAATATGTTTTTTTCAAATGTTCCTCGCCCGGCGAACCCGCTTAAAAGAACCAGCTTTTTATCGACTAAACAGCTGAACCCGCAACGTAATCAAAAAAAGAATAAATATTACATTTTGAAGCGTACGTTTTTCGGTTCTCAGTATTTTTAAAATGCCGGTTGATTCTCGACTGTCTTTACTGCTCCAACGAGAAAGTCGTGGAATAATCGCGGGGACATTTTTCCTGTATTCGTTGTATTCTGTTCCAAAAAGATTTTCCAGCGTTTCTTCTTCCAGTGCAACAATTAGCGAATACTGAATTATGAAAAAGGCCGCTGTTGTTGCGGCCATTAACCAAACATTCGCTGCTCCTGCAATCATGACAACGCCTAAATACATAAACACGTTTCCCACATATAAGGGGTTTCTAACGAAAGCATAGGGACCCGCGGTGCAAAGCTCGGGGGCACCTACATTTCGCGTCCTTGTTTCTCCCCCGGCATAAGACACTGCCCACATTCGTATAAGCTCGCCCATTAGCAACAGTAAAAAACCAACGATAAAATATGCGTTTTCCGGGCGTGCAAAATAAACAATCATAATTCCAATGGGTATCGGAGTATAGCCTCTATATTTAAATAAAAAATTTCGTATATCCATTAATGTAAATCTTCTAATATTTTATCGTGTATTTGAATGGCAACGTCCAGAGCGTTTCTTCCGGCTTGGCCATCCACAATTGGTTTGGTGTTTCCCCTAATAGATTCAACAAAATTCTCCAATTCCTTTCTTAGGGCGTCTTGTTTTTTAATCTCCGGTTTTTCATAAAAGATTTGCCGGTGCTTTCCGTTAGATTCTAAAGGGGCCGACATAATGGCTGCCGGATCTGTTTGATTGTCATCCATAACGCGGTATATTTCAGTAAGCCCAATCAAAAAGTCAATTGTAATATATAAATCCTGTTGAAAAATCTTAATTTTTCTAACCCGATCTTTAGCAACGCGGCTTGATGTTATGCTTGCCACTGTTCCATTTTCAAACCGGATTCTTGCGTTTGCCATATCAACAGAATCTGTCATAATTGAAACGCCACTGGCATGAATATACTTTACGGAGGATTTTACAAACGCCAGGACCAAATCTATATCGTGAATCATTAGGTCAAGCACAACGGGTACGTCTGTACCGCGACTCATGTATGGCGCCAGTCGCTGCACTTCAATAAATTTTGGGTTCATATCAAATTCGTTCAGAGGAAGTATGGCCGGATTTAAACGCTCAATGTGCCCCACCTGAACGATTGTCTTGTGTTTTTTTGCTAGGGCCAGCAGTTCATCTGCTTCTTTTACTGTTTTTGTGATCGGTTTTTCTATAAAAACATGTGTCCCTTTTTTAATACATGTTTCAGATACTTCTTTGTGATAAACCGTTGGTGTTGCGACAGATACGGCATCCGCTTCTTCGAGTAGTGAATCTAATGACTGAAAGGCCTTTGTATTATACTTCTTGGCAATTTCATTGCACCGGGTTTCATTTATATCAAAAACGCCAATAAGTTTACTGCTTTCCATTTGAGAATAATGTTTCGCGTGGTGATTTCCCAGGTGGCCTACGCCAATAACGGCGATATTTATTATTTTGTTTGTTTTCATCAAAAATTATGAATTTTACTAATTAAAATTACAGTAGATATTTTTAAGGTTGCTAAGAGTATAAATCCTTGCATTTCTTTTCTTTCCTGGGCAATTTACCGAAGATAAATCTAAGGTTCTTCTCACTAATGACACACCAATCAAACACGAATGATGAATTTAAAATCGGTGTTGGTTTTCTTATTCCAGCAACAGCAACCGTTGCCTTCTTTTTTTCTGTCTTTACTGAAAACTATTTGCTGGGGATATTTTTATCCGTTGCCGGTATTTTAGTGTGGTTCATTTATACAGCCATAATGCAAACTTCAATGCCAAACGTTACTGGTAATATCATTATTTTGTTTGGCTCTTTGCTTTCTGTTGCTGTTTTTTTAAACTACGGATTGGGACGAAACATGTTTGGCGGCTTTAATTTTAACCTTGAGGGTGTTGCTGTGGCTGCCATTTTTCTTCTTTTCTCAGTTCTTTTAGGAGTCTTGTTTAAAGATCGTGGCGCTTCTTTGGTCACCCCGACGGCACCACAAAAATCACCGCTCCCTAATCTTCCTATTGATACCAAAGAAAAAGAAGACCGCGCTTCTTTCTCCGATGAACCTGGGACTTCTTATAATAATGTGTTTTATGATGAATATGAACCCGAAGATTATGAGGGCTACTATCCAGAATATTATGAAAATTTTTGGGGAGAAGAGGACGAAGAATAGTTTTTAGCTTATCCCTAACGAAAGTTCGTTTTTTAATTCTCCGACCAAGACCCCAACGCGTTGGTCTTTTTTTGCTTTATTTCCGATTACGCGACAGGCGTGCAATACCGTTGAGTGGTCCCTGCCGCCAAAATGCATTCCAATGGTGACCAGCGGGGTGCCCAATATTTCCCTGCATAGATATATAGATATTTGCCGAGCCTCGGCAATTTCCATTTTTCTGCTTGATCCGATTATATCTCGTTCTTTTATATGTGTGGTCTCTGAAACTCGTTGTATTATATCTTCAACTCTTAAATCAGATATTACTTTTGATCCCAACCGCTCTTTTACTACTTTTTTTGCTAAATCATAATCTATTTCTTTGTTTGACAATGACGAATGCGCCAATAGACGAATTATTGTGCTTTCTAAATCCCTGACACTGTTTTTTATGTGGGTCCCAATTAATTCAATTATATCATATTGAAGTTTTAATCCGTTTTGTTCTGCTTTTTCCATAACTATTGCAACCCGGGTTTCCAAGTCCGGCGGTTGTATATCTACCGCGAGCCCTGATTTAAACCGCGACAAAAGTCGATCCTGTAGACCAACCATCTCTCCTGGATATCGATCAGCTGTTAAAACAATCTGCTTACCTGCCTGGAATAGCTCATTAAATGTGTGAAAAAACTGTTCTTGCGTTTGTTCCTTACCTTGAAAAAATTGAATATCGTCAATTAATAGTATATCAGCATTGCGATAGATTTTTGAAAATTCTGCCGTCCTGTTTTTTTGAATTGATGATATAAACTCCATTGTAAATTTTTCGCTGGATGCGCATACAACTTTTTTGTTATTTATTTCTTTACTTATTCTATTCCCAATTGCATGTAAAAGGTGGGTTTTTCCCATTCCTACGCCCCCATAAATAACGAGGGGGTTAAAGGCCTGCTGCCCCGGTTTTTCTGATACATTTAGTGCGGCTGCTTTTGCGAACTGATTGTGAGTCCCCTCGATAAATGAAGCAAACGAAAATTTGTTATTTAATTCTTTATTTCTTTTTGCTCCGCCTGTTTTTTCTCTTTGGTTTCTCAATCTTTCCTTGTCTCTTTTTTCGTTTCCACCGCTGGTTGAAACCGTATACTTTATATCTATCTTTCCCCCGTGTGCGCTATTTACTTCCTTTTTAATTAAATCCACATAGTGAGACTGAATCCATTCGAAAAAAAACTGGTTAGGAACCTCCAACACAAGCTCATTGTTATTAAGAGCAATTGGCTTTAGGGGTTCAAACCAAGTTGAATATGCATGTTGGGGTTGAGTTTTTTTTAATTTACTTTTTGTTTTTCCCCAAAGATCGGTGTATGTCATTATAAAGTTATCCACATGTTTTCCACAGTCGCTGTTTATTCAATTTATGGTGCTTTCGTCTTTTACTACAATCCTATTTTTTCCTTTTTCCGATAAGGGGGCCCGCGTGGTCGTGTTAACCATTTTCTTTGTTCGTCTAAATGATAGTCTGTATTTTCCCGGGCTAAATTTGGAGTAAAAATGAAGCGCACATATCAACCAAGTAAAAGGAAAATGAAAAATAAGCACGGCTTTCGGTCTCGGATGTCCTCTGTTGGGGGTAAAAAGGTCCTTGCCCGCCGAAGAAAAAGGGGCAGAAAAACAATTTCTGCATAATAATTTATATCCATTCTCTTGTGAGCGTTTTCAGTAGATACATTAGTTACTTTTTAATTGCCATAATAAGGTTGTATCAATTTTTGCTTTCCCCGTTTTTCGGCAGCAGTTGCCGGTTTCATCCAACTTGTTCCCAATATAGCCTTGATGCGCTCCGGGTTTTTCCAGCGCGCCGGGCTATATACTTAATTTTTAAAAGAATTTTTAAATGCCATCCTCTTTCTGGGGGCGGCTTCGACCCTGTACGCAGATAAATGGATCGCAGAACACTCCTTGCTTTTGGCCTTATTGCTATTGTTCTCATTTTAACGCCTTGGTATATGAGCCTTATGGCGCCTATACCAGAAAACACACCCGCCGACACTATCTCCTATCGGCCCACAACAAGTTCTCCAGAAGTTGCCCCGCCGCGCAGTATGTCGGAAAAAACGCCCAACAATAAACCGTCACCGCCTGCCGTGGCGCCTGAAACCGTGGTTGTTTCAAACGGGCTATATTCAGCAACAGTAAGCAGTAAAAATGGGGGTTCTTTTTCTTCTTTTCTTCTCAATGAATACACCCGCCACGACTCTTCGTTGGTAAACACAATTGATGAGTTCAACATTCAAAATCTCGTGGTGGGGTTTGTTTCTCTTGATGGCGATGATATCTCGCTCACAAAAAATTGGCATGTGGTTGGTTCACCCAGGCCAATTTTTGCTGATTCCCAACAAAAAACACTCACATTTAAAACATCGTTTCGCGGGTATGAAATTCGAAAACGCCTAACATTTTATCCTGGTACATACAAAATTGGACTTGAAATTCATTTTGAAAATCCAGATAAGTACATTTCACGCGGACAATATAATATTTCCTGGGATGGCGGGCTTCCTCCCACAGAAAAAAACATCGAAGATGATTTCACTCACTTCCGGGGTTATGCCTATATGGGTGATGAGCTTCTTGAGCCCGTAGCAAAGGCGGGCCAAATCACAGAAGAAAAACAAACCGGAACTACGCGGTGGACAGCAACGAAAACAAAATATTTTATTGCTGCTGTTATTCCAAAAACACCTGGTGTTGGGGCGCTGGTTTGGGCAACCGCGGAGGATAAGCGACCGCTCTATAAAACGGTCTTAAGACAAAGCATTAACAACGCCGGTGAATTTGACTTATTTATTGGCCCCTTAGAATATAGCCGTGTCCACGATTTGGGTGTTGATCTAGAAAAAACAATGAATTTGGGTTGGGCCATAATTCGGCCCCTCGGTCGCCTCGTTACCTGGTCTTTAACAAAAATGCATGAATCAATTCCAAACTATGGCCTTGTTGTTATTATTTTTGCAATAATTGTAAAGATTTTATTAAACCCCCTTACAAAAAAGAGTTTTCAATCTACTCGTCGTATGCAGGAAATACAGCCCGAAATAAAACGCCTTAAAGAAAAATATAAAAATGACACTCAAAAATTCAGCCGCGCTCAAATGGCACTATTTAAAGAGCGCGGCGTAAATCCGATGGGCGGTTGTTTGCCCGTCCTTTTGCAAATGCCAATACTAATAGCTTTTTTCTCTGTGTTTCGATCTACAATCGAATTTAGGGGGGCTCCTTTTGTTGGGTGGATTACAGATTTAAGCGTGCCGGACACAATTACAACCGTTGGGGGTTTTCCTATCAACGTTTTGCCTTTCATTATGGGTGGCACAATGTTTTTACAACAAAAACTTATGTCTTCTCCCTCCGGTGGGACACAACAAAAAGTTACTATGTATTTTATGAATGCCTTTTTTCTGTTTATATTTTATTCTTTTCCCTCTGGGTTAAATCTTTATTATTCTGTTTTTAATATTTTATCAATTGTCCAACAAAAATATCTAACGCCAATAAACCCAAAACCGGCGGCAAAAACACTTAATAAAAAATGAGCGCGGGTGACACGATCGTTGCCCCTGCCACGCCTTTTGGATACAGTGGGATTGCTGTTGTCCGAATAAGCGGGCCCGAAGCTTTTTCTATTCTTTCTTCTTTAACCGGTGGTAGGAATTTCTCAGCCCGGCGGGCGACAGTGTCGGATATAAAAGACAAATGCGGGACCACTATAGATCGGTGTGTTATTACTAAATTTTCATCTCCATCGTCCTATACGGGTGAAGATGTCGTTGAGATTTCTTCACACGGAAACCCTTTCCTTGTAGAGGATATTATAAGAATTTCCTGTGATTTTGGGGCCCGCCCTGCAGAAGCGGGTGAATTTACCCGGCGGGCGTTTCTTAACGGGAAACTGGACCTTGTCCAAGTAGAGGCGGTGTCTTCCTTAATTCATTCTAAATCTTCTGAAAATTCTCGCTGCCAACAGAAAATTCTCCATGGTTCCCTTTCAAAAATTTTAAAAAAAATCCGCTCAGATCTGATCGACCTTCTGGGTTCATTTGAATACCAAATGGATTTTTCTGAAGAAGTCGTTTCTTCGGAAGAGAATAAACATTTTTCGGCCGCCATAGAAAATCTTCTTAAAACCGTTATAAAACTAAAGGATTCTTTTTATCTTGGGCGACTTTTAAATCGGGGCGCCACTGTCGTCATTGCGGGCGAACCAAATGTGGGAAAATCCACTTTATTAAACCGGCTGGCGGGCTCCGAAAGGGCCATTGTTAGCACCGTTCCCGGCACCACAAGGGATACGGTTGAGGTTGAATTGTTATTGTGCGGTGTGCCGGTTCTTTTTGTTGATACAGCTGGCCTTCGTTCTCCTAAAGATATTATAGAAAGGGCGGGTGTAAAACGAACTTTAAATATTTTGGATCGCGCCGATTTGATCATATCTCTTACTGATAATCCTAAGGGTAAACATATAAACCACAAAACCAAACCCGTTATAAGAGTTCTCAACAAGTCCGATTTAAATATTGAAAAATCACCCGAGGATGGTATTATACATATATCTTCTTTAAAAAGCTTAGGTGTGGGCAAACTTAAAAAGGCAGTATCTTATTCTCTTGGTATCAATAAGATTTCAACAGATGCTACATACTTATCCACAACGCGACAGCATAGCGCCATAAAAACCTGTTTTAAGGCCCTTTTCAAGGCTCTTGATATCGCCGGGAGTCAAGTGGTTGATGTTGAATTGTTATCCTTTGAGCTCCGTGTCGCCTTAGATGCAATAGACGCCATTCTCGGCAAAACAACAGCTGATGATATTTTGAATCATGTGTTCAGATCTTTGTGTGTGGGAAAATAGTTTCACGTGAAACAATTAATAAATTTATTTGATATAATTGTTGTTGGTGGTGGCCACGCCGGCGCTGAGGCTGCTCTTATTGCGGCTAAGCGCGGCAAAACGATAGCTCTTGTTACATTAGACACCACTACCGTGGGGCGTATGTCCTGCAATCCTGCTATTGGCGGTTTAGCAAAGGGTCAAATCGTTCGAGAGCTTGATGTTCTTGGCGGTGTAATGGGTCACACTGCTGATCGGGCTGGAACTCAGTTTAAACTATTAAACCGCTCAAAAGGGAAGTCCGTGTGGTCCCCTCGTGCCCAGGTAGATAAGCGGCACTATGAAAAGATTGTCTCCGGCAATGTGTTCTCACATGAAAACATTACCGTGCTCAGTGGGGAGGTGGTGGATGTTGTGGTTATAAAAAACGCTGTCTCCGGCGCAGTGCTTCGCGATGGAACGAAAATTCCCTGTAAGGCTATTGTGTTAACTTGCGGCACGTTTCTAAACGGTTTAATCCATATTGGCCAGAAAAAGATCCGGGCCGGGCGTATGGGGGAAAGCGGCGCCGAGGGTATAACTGAATCCCTTGTTTCTCATGGCTTTTTCTCTGGACGCCTGAAAACCGGCACACCCCCAAGGTTGGATAAAAATTCGGTAGACTGGTCTAAAACAACAATTACCCTTGGTGATCAAAACCCTACACCCTTTTCTTATCAAACAATTACATTTGCACCGCCAAACGTTCCCTGCTTCACCGTAAAGACGGGGATCCGTTGTAAGGATATTATATCTAAAAACCTTTTACAAAGTCCCATGTATTCCGGCGATGTGGGCGGCGTTGGTCCTCGTTACTGTCCCTCAATTGAGGATAAGGTACATCGTTTTTCACACCACGACTCTCATACGCTTTTCCTTGAACCCGAGTGGGCTGATTCTGACCAGATCTATTTAAATGGTTTTTCTACCAGTCTCCCCGAACATATTCAATTGATGGCGCTGCGAACTGTTGGCGGCTTAGAAAATGTTCGTTTTTTCCGTCCTGGGTACGCTATAGAATACGATTTTTTCTCCCCAGCCCAATTGAAGTCTTCTTTAGAGACAAAAGACATCGCCGGACTTTTCTTTGCGGGCCAGATCAATGGCACTTCCGGCTATGAAGAGGCGGCGGCCCAGGGATTAATTGCTGGGATCAACGCTTCTCAGTACATAGATAATTCTGAACCCCTTACGTTATCCCGGGATGAAGCATATATCGGTGTAATGATCGACGACTTGATAACCAAGGACACCTTGGAGCCCTATCGCATGTTTACTTCGCGAGCTGAATACCGAATTCTTCTTCGTTTCTCTAATGCGCATAGCCGTCTTTTAAAAAAATCGAAGAAGTTTTCACTGCTTAATGGTTCCCAATTCGACCGCATCCAAACCGCAATTGATGGCGTGTCTGCTGTTCTTGGCGCCCTCGATAAATCTATTTCTCCTAACCAAATAAACACCCGGCTGAAAAGCCTTGGTGAGACGCTCCTTAAACATGCCGCTCCCGCAAAAACAGTCTTAAGGCGCCCCTCGGTATCTATTGATCACCTGCCCAATTTTCTGTTTTCAGATTTAAATAAACATCATAAATCTTCTCCGCTTTATGGTGAAAGTTTTATCGAAGCCGAGGCACGAGTAAAGTATGTGGGTTATATAAAAAGACAGCGCAATCAAGTTATTAAAATGCAGGGGCAGGAAAACCGCCCCATACCGCGTAATTTTAATTTTAAAAACATTAACAGCCTCTCTAACGAAGCGCGGGAAAAACTTTCCCTTGTGCGCCCCCAGACCCTGGGGCAGGCTATGCGTGTCTCTGGCGTAACGCCAGCAGATATATCTGTTTTAGCTGTTGTTTTATCTGCCATCTGATTGTTTCACGTGAAACGCCAACAAGATGCTCTTTTGCTTTCTGGCTTTTTCAATGTTGTGGCCGAAACCGCATTTTTCAAAAAGCTTTTGGAGTTATTCGAAAACCAAGCCGGTTTTTCGTTGGAGTTGTCCGGACTTTCTTCCCAATCGGTCTTCCTGTCTGCGATTTTTACAGAATTGCGTGGCCAAATATCTATTATCTGCGAAGATAGTAACCTTTCTGAAAAAATTTATGCTTCCTGCGCGGGTCTTTTGGATGGTTCAATTTTTCATTTCCCGAAATTGCCCGGCGCTTCTCCTTCTGTCCCTGGGTTTGTCTCGCAAGAGCAAGTTGCTTTCTCCCGTGCTTTTAATCGGCTTTCTTCTGGGAAGTGCGGTTTGTTTGTGGCTTCGGAATCATCGTTGTTCCAATCTATAAGCTCGCCCAACAAAAAGACCGAGGCTCATCTAAACTTTCTGGTAGGGTCGGTTTTGCCTAAAGAATCGGTTATTGAGAAACTTTCGTTGTGGGGTTATGAAATGGTTGACCATTCTGCTTCTCCAAACACTTTTTCTTCGCGGGGCTGTATCTTTGATGTGTTTCCACTTTATGCAAACCACCCTGTTCGAATAGAATATTTTGGTGATCAAATAGAATCCATTCGTGTGTTTAGCCCTGAAACACAATTATCTGAGGGGGGGCGAGATTCTTTTAAACTTTTTCCTCCTATTTATTCTAAAAATAAAACAAGTACAAATTTAAAAGAACTTATTAAAAACTTTAGTGATGTTGTGTTATACATAACTCGGTCGGGTTTTAAATTCTTGGGTGGGGAAGAGCGGGTTTCCGTTTTTTCCGAGCCAAACAGCTTATCCGGCCTAACCCCCGAGTCTGTTAAGTCCGCCATTGAAAACCTTTTGTCTAATAAGAATCAAAACAGTGTTTATCTTTTCAATCCCTCTGGCCGCCCTTTTTATACCCATCGGAAATTAAAAGAAATCCCCATCTATCTTGAGGGCGGATTTTCCCTTCCTGACCTTGGTATAACATGTTTGGTTGTTCCCGGACGGGGGCCCGTAATGCGAGGCCCGGTTTTCCATGATAAAAAACAAAAAAAGATATTTTCCCTTACAGATTTAAACTGGGGCGACTATCTTGTCCACTATGATTATGGTATCGGAATTTACCGCGGGTTAGAATCTGTTGGAAGCTTCGGAAATAGAGAAGAAAATATCCGGATTGAATACGGCGACGGTGGTTATGTTTATGTTCCCCTAAACCGCTTTAATCGTGTTCATAAATATGTGGGTCTTGGTGAATCTAACCCAAGCCTATCAAAACTCGGTTCCGGTGCCTGGGAGAAACAAAAAGCCATTACAAAAAAAAGCGCCAAGGAGGTTGTAGAATATTTGGTGGCTCTTTATCGTGCGCGGCATAAACCAAGGGGTTTTAGATATATAAAAGAAAGTGGGTTTTTTCAAAAGCTTGAGGAAAGCTTTCCTTTTCAAGAAACCGCGGATCAGTTATCTGCAATCGAAGACATCAATAAAGATCTCGACAAACCAGTTCCCATGGACCGGTTGGTATATGGTGATGTAGGGTTTGGAAAGACCGAGGTTGCTATCCGTGCCGCAATGCGGGTTGTGCTTTCTGGAAAAGCTGTATTTTTTCTCGCGCCCACAACGGTCCTTTCTGATCAACATTATATTACCTGCAAAAACCGCCTCGGTCCACTGGGTGTAAATATCGAACTTTTATCCCGTTTTCGCACTAAGAAAGAACAATCCAATATTATTGAGCAGCTTCATAAAAATTCCATCGATGTGCTGGTGGGCACCCACAGGCTTTTTGGTGATGATATTCCCATATCAAACTTGGGAATGCTTATTGTGGATGAAGAGCATCGTTTTGGTGTAAAACACAAAGAGACTATTCGGAAATTAAAAAACCATGTTGATGTTCTAACTTTAACCGCCACCCCCATACCCCGCACCCTCCAGCAATCCCTCGTGGGTATTCGCGATACATCTAAAATTGAAACACCCCCCAAGGAGCGCCTTCCAATCCAAACTTTTGTAAAACGCTTTGACTGGTCATTTATAGAGATGGCGATTAAAAACGAACTCAGGCGCAGCGGGCAAGTCTATTTTTTACATAATGATATAAACAGCCTTCCTTTTCTATTAGAAAAAATCCAATCTTTATTCCCTACATCCCTGGCGGCCGTCGGCCACGGGCAGATGCCCAGCCGGGCCCTTGAAAAAATAATCCTGGGTTTCTTTGGTGGGGAAATCGACATCCTTCTTTGTACCACAATAATTGAATCCGGGCTTGATGTCCCGAACGCAAATACAATTATTATCAACCGCGCTCATATGTTTGGTCTCGCGCAACTTTATCAAATCCGAGGGCGTGTGGGGCGGGGAGGAAAACAGGCTTTTTGTTATTTGTGCATACCCCAAAAAATGAAATTGCTTCCCGAGGCTTTCCAGCGCCTAAAGACGGTCGAATATTATTCCGCCCTTGGTTCCGGTTATAATATCGCTATGAAAGACCTTGAAATTCGCGGGGCGGGAAATCTTTTTGGCTATGAACAAAGTGGTCAAATATCTAAAGTGGGCTTTGAATTATATAATAAAATACTGTCTGAGGCGATCAAAGAGCGTCGCGGTGAAGAGATATGCCCGGAAAAGGATAAACTTTCGATTGTTTTCTCCGGGGGTGCACAAATTAACGCTGACTATATGCCTCTTGTGCAAGATCGTTTATACTTCTACCAGAAAATCTCGGATGTTAAAACAAAGGGCGGGCTCAATAAAATACGTCATGAGTTAAAAGATCGTTTTGGAACAATCCCTCCGGATACAGAGATGCTTTTAAAATTGTCATCCATACAGTGCGCCCTTTATCCATACCCCGTTTCTAAGTGTGTCATCAATGCCAAAGAATCCCAATTTATTTTAGATAAAATCCCAGCTGGCATGGACCCCTCAAAATTCTTTGAATTACTGCGGGTTGCTTTGAAGCTAAACCCCAATCCATATTCGATAAAAACAACCAAAACGGGGTCCCTTTCCATCTCTATTAAAACCCAATCTGTTGCTGAGTCCTTTATTGTTGCTAAAGTATTTGAAGAGCTGTTATTAAAAATAATACCGGGTTAATTTTAATGGTGTATAATTCAACTAATTTTCTACTTTTGTGCGTCTGTTTACTTGCTTCCTGTTCCGGGGGGGACAAACCACCCCCGGGTCTCGACGGCGCGGCCTCAAACGACCTAACGGTTATGCAAGAAAAACAAGATTCTTTTTCTGCTCAACGACTGTTTCGGGGCTCTGATTACAGTGTTTTATTTCGCTCTGCTGTGGATAACAATTTTGATAAAGACAAAGTCTTGACCAGCGAAGCCAAAACACATCAAAAAAATTTCATTGCCCAATCTTATTTGGAGTTCCTTATTCAAAGCAAAATTAAAATAACAGAGTCTGAGGTTTCCAATTACTACACCAAAACGCTCAAACAGTATAAAAGGCAAGAGCGCGAAGCCGTTATTCTTCTTTTTTCAATTCCCCATCTTTCTACTGCAACTACCCTCGCAACCGATCTTAAAAAAAACATTTCTAAATCTTCCATTAACGGCATCGGTAAGCATATAAAAGCACACGCCCCAAGGGGGGAACTTATCTCCGAAAGCGCGCTTAAAGATAGGTTTAAACCTGTCTTTTTCAGCGGCAAAAACAAACAGCTTGTGTTGGGTCCTACAAAAACCCGCACCGGTTACAACGTAATAACAATCATAAAAACTTTTGAAAAGGGAACAACAAAAGATCTCATCTATGTTCAGGATGAAATTCAGCAAAAGTTATTACAATCCAAGAGATTTGTTATTAAAAAAACACTTATGGACAGTCTTCGGTCTATTTACCCGGCCCCCACTATTAATTAAGAATTAATTTGAAATATTTTTACAAAATAATCTTGGTTCAATTTCTCGTTTCTCTTGTTTTTGCACAATCAATCAGCGCAAACACAAATTTTGACGAACTATTAACATCCAAAGAAAAAAGTCATCTTCAAGCTATTGATGGCATTGCTGCGATTGTCGGCGACAAAGTCATCCTTAAAAGCGATATTAATCAATCCTTGGCTATGGCTATCTTTCAACGCCGCCTAGACCCACAAAAAAACCTGGCTGAAATTGAGCGCCTAAGGGAAGAGATAACCAATACTATTGTTAATCGAAAAGTTGTTCTCGCTATGGCAGAGCTTGACTCTGTAGAGGTTCAAGATAAAGAGGTTGACCGGACCTTGGAGGAACAAATCAACAACATTGTTGCTCAGGCCGGCGGTGAGGAGGCCGCAGAAAAAGCTCTTGGTCGGCCATTGCGTGTCTTTCGCCGGGAATATTGGTATGACATAAAAGACATGATGATTACCCAAAAATACCAACAGGATCTTATTAATAAAATAAATATTAACAAAAACGACGTACACCGTTTCTTCAACACTTTCAAAGACAGCATGCCCCCCTTTCCAACAACAATAAAAGTAAGACACCTCCTGTTGGAGGTTACACCCAACCAAACCCAGGTGGATAAAACAATTAAATTACTAAAAGAGCTTCGCCAAAACATTCTAGAGGGTCTTTCTTCCTTTGAAGAAACAGCCCTTCAGTACACCCAAGATCCTGGCTCAAAGAATAATGGCGGCTCTCTTGGGTTTGTTCGCCGAGGTAATCTCGTAACAGAATTTGAAGCTACCGCCTTTACCCTTAAACCTGGTGAAATCAGTTTGCCCGTGAAAACTGACTTTGGTTATCACATAATTGAAACCCAAGAAGTTCGCGGAGATAAAATAAAAGTCCGCCATATTTTAATGAGCCCACCCCTTACTGATGATGACGAAACAATAACATACAACAAAGCTGTTGCTTTAATGGATTCTTCTACAACTCTTTCTGATTTCATAAAAATAATTAAAAATTATTCCGCGGATGAACAAACAAGAGAAAACGGCGGGAACCTCGGGTGGATTGACCCAACGAACTACCCCATTCCAGAGTTTGGTCTGGTCATGGGGCAGTTAAAACAAAACGAGTGCGCTGGACCAATAAGAACAGATTTCGGTTACCATTTATTATGGATAGAGGCTACCAAATCAGGTGGTTTGCCCAGCCTTACCAAACACTGGAATGAAATTGAAAAACTGGCCTTAAATAAGAAAAAGAGCGACTGGTTTGTTAATTGGGTAAACGAGGCCAGACAAAACTTTTTTATTAATATTACAAACTAAGGGTCTTTCCACAGTTTCAACAAAAGTTATCCACATATACAAGAACGAAGACAAGTAAAGCTTCTTCAAACCCGCATTGTGGATAATCTCAACTTTTTCTACTTTCCGCCAATTCTTTTCCACATAAAGCATTGGATTATATAATAAAAGAAAAGTAAATACATTCTTTGCTTTTCTTTTGCGGGCCGGCACCTTTTTGGTAATTATCCACACTATAATAATTAATAAATTAATAAGAAGCTCTTACCCCTATTTTAAAAAGGTAACAATCTCTATTTTCTGACTGAAAATTCCTTGTTAAAACACACTAGCTTCGGTAATGTCATTTGATTTTTCACCCGACAATTTTTTGATTAAATCCATTTAAATTATCTGGAAACAACCATGAAACTTTCTACATCAAAATTAGAACTTCAATCAGTTCTACAAAAAGCATCCAAAGCAATACCAACCCGATCAACGCTACCTGTATTAAGCTGTGTTCTCTTTGATGTACAGGAAAAAGGTATTATTTTAAGAACAACAGATTTAGAGATAACAATTACAGTCAACTTAGCTGCTAGCATTGAACAGCCAGGAAATGTAGCCATCCCCCTACAAACTTTGGTAGAGATTACAAACGAGTTGCCGGAAGACGCCAGAATTACCATAGCGGCGAATGAAAACAATAAAATTGAAATGGTTACAGAAGTTGGTTCATATGATATTATGGGTAAGCCGGCAGATGAATTTCCAGCTCTTCCTGAGGTTGACAACCGAAAAGAAGTAGGAATCTCTGGAGAAGCATTAAGCACTTTGATTTCAAAAACAGCTTTTGCCGTAAGCAGAGATGAGCTGAAACCTGCTCTTACGGGTGTTCTTTTTCGTTTTGAAAAGGATAAGCTAACCGGCGTTGCGACAGACGGGCACAGGCTAGTACGATATGTGCGCAATGATTATAAAGCTGAGGACTACACTGGAGATATAATAGTGCCGAGAAAATTTTTAAGCCTGTTATCTGGTGCGCTGGGAGGAAAAAATTCCATCCAAATGTGGATGGGGGACAACCACATGACAGCTGCTATAGGAGGCGACACGTATTTTACCAGAATCATAGATGAACGGTTCCCGGATTTTGAAAGCGTTATACCGCAAGACAATGATAAAGAGCTCCTAGTTAACCCCAGCGCGCTTCTATCCGCAGTACGACGCGTGTCTATTTTCTCAAATAAATCTACTCACCAGATTGCTTTAAGAATGGATAGAGAAAAAATCCAAATTACAACAGAGGATCCAGAGAAATCATCAAGAGCTCAGGAAAAAATCGACGGTGAATTCAGCGGAGAAGAACTTGTCATAGGGTACAACGCCTCATATTTAAAAGATATTCTTTCCCACCTTGGTGATGAAAATGCGATCATAAAATTAAAAACACCTATTAGTGCTACACTTTTTTATCCCGGCACACAGAATGAAAAATCAAATCTGACAATGCTTTTAATGCCCATTCGTTTAAACGACTGAAACCAAAACCCCCAACTTTTAGGGGGAAAATTATAATGTTTATTGGAAGGAGCCTAGGCGACAAAATAAAACGACAGAACAAAAGATACCCCGCGACAAAAAGAGAAAATAAAATCAACACATGAAGGAAAAAAGACCAAGCGGCTTGTTTAATTAGGAATGCAGAGACTAAAAAACGCAATAGATATATTTCTTAAGAACACCGGGCTTGAAAAGGGCGTAAATCAAAACAAAGCAATTTTAATATGGGATGATGTTGTGGGGAGTAAAATCGCACAGAACACAACGCCCGAAAAAGCAGAACACGGCGTACTTACAGTAAAAGCAACCAGCCCCGCATGGAGGCAAGAGCTTGTTTTCAAAAAAAAAGAAATCATCAATAAATTAAATAAAAAACTCGGTGAACCCATAATAAGGGAAATTAAATTTATATGAGCGAAACACAAATCAAACAAAGCTATAGCGCCGAGAACATCAAAGTGCTTGAAGGCCTTGAGGCTGTGCGGAAGCGCCCGGCCATGTATATAGGCGATGTTGGTAAACGCGGGCTTCACCACCTAATCGATGAAGTTGTAGACAACTCAATAGATGAAGCCCTTGCGGGTTATTGTACAAGGATCGTTGTAACCTTTAACCCAGATGGGTCGGTAACCGTTGAAGACAACGGAAGGGGTATCCCCGTTGATATCCACAAAGAAGAAAAGAAACCAGCCGTTGAGGTTGTAATGACGCTCCTCCATGCCGGGGGAAAATTTGATAAAGGATCCTATAAGGTTTCAGGCGGCCTTCACGGTGTAGGGGTATCGGTTGTAAATGCTCTTTCAGAACGGATGTGGGTAGAGGTAAAACGTGACGGTAAGATACACCGTCAAGACTATAAAATCGGAGAACCACAAAACAAGCTTAGGGTTACAGGGAAAGCCAAAAAAACAGGCACAAAAGTCTGTTTCTTTCCGGACAACAATATCTTTAAAAAAACCGATTTTGAATATAGTATTATTGCTGAGCGCTTAAGAGAGCTAGCCTATCTTAACCGTGACCTGGAAATCGCGCTCCGAGATGAGCGTTCTGAGGAAGGTGAATCTGATACTTTCAAATTTAGGGGCGGCCTAAGTGATTTTGTAAAATACCTTGATGAACACAACAACCCCTTACACAACAAAATCATTACTGTTAATAAAGAAAGCGGAGAAGTTCCGGTGGAAGTAGCCATGCGCTATGGAAACACCTATAACGACAACATCCTGACTTTTGTAAATAATATTAATACTATCGAAGGCGGGACACACCTGTCTGGCTTTCGATCTGCACTAACCCGAGCCATGAACAATCACGCTACGAAAAACAACCTAATCAAAGCGAAGAAAAATGAAAAAATTACACTCTCAGGTGAAGATTTTCGCGAAGGGCTTACAGCCATTATTAGTATTAAAGTAGCAGAGCCCCAATTTGAAGGACAAACCAAAACCAAGCTTGGGAACGGTGACGTAAAGGGCATTGTGGACACCGTTGTATATGAGGGGATTTTAGATTTTCTGGAGCAAAACCCATCCATTGGCCGCCGAGTGGTTGAAAAAGCACTCTTGGCAGCGCGCAGTAGGAGCGCTGCCCGAAAAGCCCGTGAACTGATTCGACGTAAAAGCGCCCTGGGTGGTTCCTCCCTTCCGGGAAAACTGGCGGATTGCTCCAACCAGGACCCCGTATTTTGTGAAATTTACTTGGTTGAGGGTGACTCTGCCGGCGGTTCTGCGAAGCAGGGCCGGGACAGGCGCACACAGGCCATTTTGCCCCTGCGCGGGAAAGTTATCAATTCTGAAAAAGCAAGGATTGATAAACTGCTTTCTAACAACGAGGTTCAATCCATGATCACCGCGCTGGGTGCGGGCTTTGGTGGCTCCGAAGATGATGCGGGTGAAAAATCTGCCGGGGATTTAGATGTTGAAAAACTCCGTTATCACAAGATTATTATTATGACCGATGCTGATGTTGACGGCTCTCACATTCGCACCCTTCTGCTAACCTTCTTTTACAGGAAGATGAAAGAAATTATTGATGGCGGCTACCTTTATCTCGCACTCCCACCCCTTTATCGCGTGTCACAAGGCAAAAAAGAAGCATATGCTTATGACGATAAAGAGCGGGACCTAATTATCCAGCGAATGGAAAGAGACAATAAAAACACAAAAGTATCCACCCAGCGTTACAAAGGACTGGGTGAAATGAATCCGGGACAGCTGTGGGAAACCACCATGGATCCAGAACGCCGGACGCTGATGCAAGTCACCGTAGAAAGTGCCGGAGAAGCGGCAGAAACATTTCAGAATCTTATGGGACACGACGTAGAAGCACGGCGGACATTTATTGGGAAAAATGCAAAATTTGTTGTCAATCTCGATGTTTAAAACTTTAGGAAAAATAATTTATGGTTGATTTTAATAGAGACAACACTCTTCCCCGAGACATTGTGGATGAAATGAAGGAGAGCTATCTTAACTACTCCATGTCGGTTATTGTATCCCGAGCCCTGCCCGATGTGCGCGACGGACTGAAACCGGTTCACCGCCGTATTCTTTTTGGAATGAGCGAACTTAGCTCGGGCTGGAATCGTCCTTATAAAAAATCCGCCCGCATTGTAGGTGATGTTCTTGGTAAATATCATCCCCACGGTGATAGCTCCGTCTATGATGCGCTGGTTCGAATGGCACAGAATTTCTCTATGCGCTATCGACTGGTGGATGGTCAGGGCAACTTTGGTTCCATTGATGGCGACAATGCAGCGGCCATGCGTTATACCGAATCCCGGATGACAAAAATGTCCAGCGAAATGTTGAAAGACCTGGACAAGGATACGGTGGAATGGACCCCAAATTTTGATGAAACCCTACAAGAACCGTCGGTGCTTCCATCCGCAGTTCCCACTCTGTTGGTGAACGGATCGGAAGGAATTGCCGTTGGAATGGCCACCAAGATTCCACCCCACAACCTGACAGAGGTTGTTAACGGCTTAATTGCCCTGATTGAAAACGAATACATAACCACAGAAGAACTAATGACCCACATTAAAGGACCGGATTTTCCAACGGCGGGACTTATTCTGGGCATGGATGGGCTGAAAAACGCCTATGAAACAGGTCGTGGAAAAGTCAAAATGCGCGCTCGCGCACACATTGAAACAAACAAAAGCGGGAAAGACAGTGTTGTTATTACTGAGGTAGCCTACCAAACAAATAAGGCAAATTTAGTTGAAAAAATTGCGGACCTAGTCAGGGATAAAAAAGTAGTGGGTATTTCTGATCTTCGGGATGAGTCTGATAAAGACGGTATTCGCGTTGTGATAGAAACAAAACGGGATGCGGTGCCAGAAGTAATATTAAACCAGCTTTATCAGCACACCCAACTCCAGGATACGTTTGGAATAATTCTATTGGCGCTGGTAGATGGCGTTCCAAAAATCATGCCGTTGAAAACGGTCTTATCTCATTTTATTGATTTTAGGCATGAGGTTGTTGTCAGGCGCACAGAGTTTGATCTTAAGCAAGCCGAAGCACGAGCCCATATTTTAGAAGGATTAAAAATCGCCCTGGACAACATTGATGAGGTTATTGCTACAATTCGAGGCAGTAAAGACCCAACGATAGCAAAAGAAGGACTGATGAACGGTTTTAACCTTTCAGAGGCCCAGTCTCAGGCCATCCTGGATATGCGGCTACAGAAACTCACGGGGTTGGAAGTAGAAAAAGTTGTCACTGAATATAAAGAGGTGATCAAACTCATTGCGCACTTAAAGGGTATTTTGGAAAGCCGCAGCCAGCGGATGGATATTATTAAATCCGAACTGCTGGAAATAAGAGATCAATATGGCGACGAAAGAAGAACAGAGATAATACCGGTGGACTCAAATTTTTCCATGGAAGATATGATTGCAGAGGAAGAGGTAATTCTCACAATTACTCATCAGGGTTATATCAAACGGACAGCGCTTAATACGTATCGTACACAGCGCCGCGGTGGCCGCGGCGTTCAGGGCGCCATGAGCAAAGATGAAGATTTTGTTGAACATCTTTTTATTGCTAACACCCATAATTACATGCTCTTTTTTACAGATCAAGGGAAATGTTATTGGCTGAAGGTCTATGATATTCCTCAGGGTGGCCGCGCCACAAGGGGTCGTGCCGTTGTGAATTTGATTGGGTGTGAGCCCGGCGAAAAAGTGGAAGCTTTCGTAAGTGTCAAGGAGTTCGATGACGAACATTATATAGTCATGGCCACTAAAAACGGGATCGTAAAAAAGACAGTTCTTTCAGCTTACGGCAAACCAAGGAAAGTTGGTATTTATGCCATAGATATCCGTGAGGGCGACAAACTAATTGAGGCTCGTATCACCAATGGTGAGCACGACATCCTGCTGGGAACGCGGGAAGGTAAATCCATTCGTTTCTCGGAAAATAATATACGCCCCAGTGGCCGCAAAACCATGGGTGTGAAGGGTATTTCGCTGAGCTCAAAAAATGACAGAGTGGTCGGTATGCTTGTGGTAAGGCGCGAAGGCACAATTCTTGTGGCTACCGAAAAAGGGATGGGTAAACGAACTGATGTTATCCAGTATCGCACACAGAATCGCGGTGGAAAAGGAGTTATGACCATGCGCTGTACAGATAAAACCGGTAAGATGGTAAACATAATGGAAGTTGTGGACTCTGACGATTTGATTATCATCACCGATTCCGGCGTTTTGATGAGACAACCCGTGGGGGCAATCCGTACAATCGGCCGCGTGACACAGGGGGTTAAATTGGTAAAGCTGGATGAGGGAACAAGCATATCCTCTATCAATAGGGTTATTAGTGAAGACGCGGCTACAGGCGATGAAAAACCACAAGACAATCAGCTGAAAATTGATGATACGGACCACAGCGCCAGGGAGGCATGAATCTTAAAAAAACAATAAAAACAATTAAATCTCGAATTGATTCAGCTCAGGAGCGGGGTGGTTTTGACCACCCCGTTCAGCTTACGGCTGTTACCAAAACACACCCATTTACCCTTATTGAAAATTGCTATAAAGCGGGTATAACAAGCATTGGTGAAAACAGGGTACAAGAAGCTGCCGGTAAATTTGGATCCTTTGAATTGATGCCAAACATAACACGGCGGTTTATCGGCCACCTCCAAACGAACAAAGTGAATAAGTGCTTAGAGCTATTCCAAACAATTGATTCCGTAGATTCTATAAAGCTTGCAAGAAGAATAAATGAAAGAGCGAAAGTTTTAGACCGGAATGTCCCAGTATTGTTAGAGATTAATACAAGCGGTGAAATTCAGAAACACGGTTTCGCCCCCCAAAACACGAAAGATATGATTGCCAGTATCAAGCTTGACAACCTAGATGTAATAGGACTGATGACTATGGGTCCCAAGACTAATGAGGAAAAGAGGATCAGGAATGCATTCAAAAAACTACGTGCTTTAAAAGATTTATTGAACAAAACATCTGGGTTAAAAGATTTGACCGAACTATCAATGGGAATGAGCGGGGACTATGAAATTGCTGTAGAAGAGGGGTCAACAATGGTTCGTATCGGCACAGCCCTATTTGGAAAACGGTCTTGATGAAAACAGCTGTTTATTTATGTTCGAAAGCCATTGCCGAACAATTTAATATCAGTGGAAAAGATTCGGTTAGCGGTCATGAAATCGCCAAAAAAGAGCAAGAAAATTTTTTATGGTCAAAGGATTTCAGCAATCAAAACATTTCACCGGACACATTTTCAGCACTAAAGAATTTTTTTAAGATGGATAAAATTATCCTCATTGACAGGGTGAAAAGTTCTCGGGAGATTATGAGAATTTCGGACCATAATAATCGTTCTGGTGAAAATTTTCTTAGGGGAAAAACACCTCACGAAGACCGCCCAACCTTTCCAGATGCATCTAATATTTATAATGAAAAAAGGGGAAGAAAAGTTGTCACCGTCGGACCGAAAAGATTTGAAAGAGAAAACCGCAAGAATTTAGCAGTGGTGTCAGAAGCCATTGCGCCCATTGCTGTATTGTGGCACTACGTAGGAGTAAAACCGCTAGGGATTGGCTGTCCCGGGAACATATTGTTACTTTCCCAACTAATGAAAAGAATAATGAGTTTAAGATGATTAAATATCCCGGGATTAAATCTACTGCCGATGGTGCAGCCATGATTGTTTGGGTGGAATCACATATTTGCCAAGGAGCATGCGCATATCCAATTACATCTTCAACAACGATGGGCTCCGGCTTTCAAGCTGTCGTTGCAAACGGAGGCAAAAACATTTGGGGAGAAACGCTTGCTTTTATTCAGTCGGAATCTGAACACAGTTCAGCCTCAGCATGTGAAGGGTACGCCTTAACCGGAGGCAGAGTAACAAACTTTACATCTGGCCAGGGGCTGGTATTAATGAAGGAAGTATTATATACAATATCAGGTAAAAGGCTTCCAATTGTTTTTCACATTGGCGCGAGGGCGCTAACCTCTCATTCATTAAATGTACACGCGGGACATGATGATGTAATGGCTGTGTCAGATTGTGGCTGGGGAATGTTATTTGCTAGAAACGCACAAGAAGCGGGAGACCTGGCCCTAATTGGGCGAAGAACAGCAGAAGAAACACAAACACCCTTTTTAAATATAATGGACGGTTTTTTAACAACACATACCATTGAAAACGTTTATCTACCAGAGCCTGAAATGATGACAGAATACATATCAAACCCACAAGAGAAACTGGTTAATCTTATGGATCCCCACCACCCGGTTATGTCGGGGGTGGTGCAGAACCAAGATTCTTATATGAAAGGAAAAATCGCTCAACGCGTTTATATTAATAAAGTGGAAAAACTTTTGGTTAAATCAATGGAGGAATTCAAAAAGTTAACAGGAAGAGAATATTCTTTAATAGATGAATATAAAATGGAAGATGCAGAGTGGGCTGTTCTTGGAATGGGAAGCATGATGGAAACAGCTCAAACAGCTGTTGATTATTTACGCGAAGAAAAAGGATTAAAGGCGGGCGCTGTTCATATAACCTCCTTTAGGCCTTTTCCTGGAAAACAACTAACAAAATCTGTGGGCAAAACGAAAGGAATAACAATTTTAGAAAGAATGGATAACCCATTAGCAGAAAGTAATCCTTTAACCTTGGAAACAAAAGCAGCGCTAATAGATTATTTTGCTAGCAACAACAGTAAAACAGCCACGCTTCCAAAAATTTATTCTGGATCGGCGGGTCTTGGTTCAAGAGATATTCGCCCCGACGATATAATGGGCGCGCTTGAGAATATGGTTCAAGGTGGAAAAAAATATTTTGTACTGGGTATTGATCACAAGCTTGCGCTTAACACAGATAAACATACTGACGTCCGCCCGGAGGGGACATTTTCTATGCGCGGCCACTCAGTTGGGGGCTTTGGATCTGTAACAACAAACAAGGTGATAGCAACAATTGTAGCAGATCTTTTTAATATGTATGTACAGGCATACCCAAAATACGGATCAGAGAAAAAGGGACTTCCAACCACATATTATTTAACAGTAAGTCCAAAACAAATTAAAACACATAATGAGCTAGAATTTGTTGAATTTGTCCCCCTAAACGATGTAAACGCTTTTAATTTATCTAACCCCCTTAAGGGTTTACGGGATAATGGCCTGTTGTTCATTCAGACCCCCAAAACAAACCCAGAAGAAATATGTAAAGATATTCCACGGTGGGCATTAAAAACAATTGCTGAAAAGAATATTAGAGTTTTTGCCCTTGATACTGTTAAAGTGGCAAAAGACGTTTCTTCAAAGCCCGATCTAATTCAAAGAATGCAGGGTATTGTTTTATTGGGCATATTTTTAAAAGTGACGCCCTTTGTAGAAGAATCTGGAATTTCACAAGAAACATTGATGAGGGGGGTTGAAAAATCTCTCAGAAAATATTTTGGAAAACGAGGCAATCAAGTGGTATTAGATAATTTTAATGCCGTGCAAAGAGGGTTTGAGGACGCAATTGAAATTCCGACAGAGGTTTATATTGACAAAGAGGAAACTTTAATATGAACGATAAATTAACAACTGAAACAAAAAGAACCACAGCACACGACATTTTAAATATTGAAGATTTTAACGAAAGAATTATAGGGGCATATAACGACGGTACCGCAGAAGAAAGTCTTCCCGCCGACGAATCAACAGCAAGAAGCTTAATCCCCGCGGGCACCGCGGCAATGAGAGATTTTAGCTACATTGCGCCGGATATACCAGAGTTTATATCAGACAACTGTGTGGCGTGTATGGAGTGTGTAACACAATGCCCGGATACAGCAATCCTTGGAAAGGCTATTCCCGAAAACACCCTTAAAAGCGCACTAGAGGAATACAATAAAACAGATTCTTCAGAGAAGATTGCAAAACAGTGGACAGAAACGAACAAATTTTATAAAGCGCCCGCAAAACAAGGCAAAGAGCCTGCGAAGTTTGGTATTTTTATTGATCCAACAAAGTGTAAGGGTTGTGCAGAGTGTGTCGATGCATGCGGAGAGCATGAAGCATTAAAAATGATTACAAAAAAAGATGACACAATTCCACAATATATAAAAGTATTTGATTTTTATAAACAAATAGGCCCCACCCCATCTGAGTATATTAATGAACGCGTGTTGGTAGATATGATGTTAGCAGAAGAATCCTTATTATATACGGGCGGCGCCGGGTCTTGTATGGGCTGCGGAGAGGGCACCGCACTACGGATGATGTTAGCCGCGACAGGATTTACTTATGGGGCAGAGTCTGTCGGATTGGTTGCCGCTACGGGTTGTAATACAGTGTACGGATCTACTTACCCGTATAATCCATTTTTGGTGCCTTGGACAAACTCACTTTTTGAAAACGTTTCAGCCGACGCAATGGGAATTCGAACACGGTGGAATCAAATTGGGTGGCAAGATAAAAAACTATGGTGTATTGGCGGGGATGGGGCCATGTTGGATATTGGTTTCCAGGCGCTTTCTAGAATGTTGATGTCTGGAATGGACATCAATTTAATTATATTAGACACACAGGCGTATTCAAATACCGGCGGCCAAACATCTACGGCATCGTATGGAGGCCAAGAAGCAAAAATGTCTTTACGAGGAAAAGAGATTCACGGGAAAATAGAACGGCGAAAAGAAATTGCAAACCTGTGTATGATACACCCAGATGTTTTTGTAGCACAGACCACATGTGCTCATACAAACCATTTTTATAAAGCAATTATGGCTGCCAACAAACATAGGGGACCATCTGTGATTAATGTGTATACGACATGCCAACCCGAGCACGGCGTGGCCGATAATTTAGCGATGCACCAGGCGAAATTGGCGGCAGATTCAAGAGCCTTTCCCATTTTTATTTATGATCCAAAAGACGGGGAAAGGTTTTCAGACAAGCTTTCGCTACAAGGAAACCCCGCTAAAAAAGACAATTGGTATATCAATCCAAAAACAAAAGAACAAATTGATTTTATTTATTTTGCAAAAACAGAAGGACGCTTTTCTAAAAATTTTGACTCAAAGGGAAACCCCGATGAACAATTATTAAAATCTCAAGAAGACAGGCTCAAAAACTGGAAACTCCTACAAGAACTTGCAGGCGAGGTTTAGTTATGAAACACACATATAACTTAAAAAACAACACCACTCTAATAATAAGAAACCCCCACATAAAAGACCTTGATAAATCTTATGAGTTTTTTATGTCCTTCCCCGAATCAAAAAGGCGGTTTTTTCGAAGTGACGTAATAAACAAAGAACATATCAAAGAAAGGATAGAGGATTCAGAAAAACACAGAATAATTAGGCGCATAGCTTTAATTAATGATAAAATAGTTGGTGATGCTTCATTAGAAATAGATACAGACACATGGAAAAGCGGGACAGCCTATTTACGCCTTGTTATCCCCGAGGGCCACAGAGGAAAAGGCATACAATATATTATGGCAAGCGATTTGGTTGAGATAGCAACCGAAAAACATTTGGATAAAATTGTTGCAAAGTTCATGCGACCACAAAACGATTTAATGGATATATATAAAAGTCTGGGGTTTACAATCGAGGGAATGCTTCACGATTATGTTAAAGATTTAAAAGGCAAAGAACAAGACCTGGTTATAATGGTAGTTTCATTAAAGAACCTTCGCAAGGCATATAACTTTGTAGGAGATTGGCTTGATAACGAACACAGCATTATAGGCCCGGGTGAAATGTAATACTCCTTGTTTTTATTTTTTGTTTTCACGAAATATATATGGACAAAGAATCAAACTTTAAACGCATTTTTTGTGTTGGGCCGATTGGTGTTGCAATCACATTTTTTGTATGGTGTGCAGCGGTACAAATAGAAACGGCTCTGGGTCTCCCGACAATGAAAATCCACCCCACATTCAAAACAATTCTGTTAACTGTGTTTTTAGTAGACGCAGCGTATTTAATTGTAGGAAGCAGTCGATCTTTGCCGGTGAAAGAGCGGGGAAGAACATTAATAACAAAAGGACCTTTTAAATACATTCGCCACCCCCTGTACAGCGCCATTATTTATTCAGCGACGGGCGCCCTAGCGTTGTGGAGACAGTCTTGGGTACTGTTGGTTTCAGTGTTACCAATAGCTTTTCTCTGGTCGTGGCTAGTGGGAAAAGAAGAGCGATATATGTTAGAACTATTTGGTGAAAAATATAAAAATTATCAAACTAAAACGGGCCAATTTCTACCTTCGTGGAAAACAATAAAACACGAAGCAGAAGAAATAGAATAAAATTTAATTTTTGTAATTTCTATTATCCTAAAAAATAAAAATTCTGAACCAGAAAAAACGGTTTACAAACAAAAGAGGTTATAACGGGAAAGAGTTAAAATTATTATCACAGTACTATAAATTATGTTAGGGATTACAATGGCTAAAAATCGTGTTAATGGATTTGAATTTGTATGTTCGTCAGAAGGTATTGATGAATATAAAATGACATCAAACGACTTAACCATATTGTTAATGGAGGACCATTCTGCACCCGTTGCAACATTCATGGTTACATATCATGTTGGTTCAAGAAATGAAGCCACAGGACATACGGGCGCCACTCATCTGTTAGAACATTTAATGTTTAAGGGCTCACGGAATTTTAATAAGGAAACAGGGACGGCCATCTGGACTGAACTCCAAAATATTGGTGCCCAGATAAACGCCACAACCTGGAACGACAGGACCAACTACTTTGAAGTGGTACCCAGCGAACATCTGGAAAAGGCAATTGCTATCGAAGCCGACAGAATGCGCTTTGCTTTTTTAAAAGATGAGGATCGCCAGCCCGAAATGACGGTTGTTCGCAACGAATATGAACGGGGTGAAAACAGCCCCTTTGATGTATTGGATAAAAACATCTGGGCCACGGCCTATCAGGCCCACCCCTACCACCATTCTACCATCGGCTGGAGATCGGATATTGAAAATGTGTCTACCAAAAGACTTCAGGAATTTTATAATACCTATTATTGGCCGAATAATGCGACAGCGACAATTATAGGTGATTTTGACAAAGAACAGGCCCTGGTTCTGATAAAAAAGTATTTTGAGGAACATAGCGCCAGTGATCATAAGGTTCCAGACATGTACACCGAAGAACCTAAGCAGGAAGGACCGAGACGAACAGTTGTCTCTAGGGCTGGACAAGCGGGTGTTGTGGGTATTGGTCACAAGACTCCGGAGGGTCTCAGCGAAGAAACATATGCCTTTCAACTGTTGAGCAAGATCCTGTCAGAAGGAAAAACAAGCCGTTTCAATAAGAGCATCATAGACAAAGGCTTGGCCACCTCCATTTTCATGTACGACTTCCCCTTTCGAGATAACGGCATGTTCATTACATACGCTTTTCTGACCCCAAACACGGAGCATAAAACTGTAGAAAATATTATTCTAGGGGAATATAAAAGCATAATTGAGGACGGTGTTTCGGAGGAAGAATTAAGCCGGGCCAAAGCCCAAACACGAGCTACAGTTGCCTTCAGCCGGGATGGGTCCTACGCAGCGGCCAGCGCTTTGAATGAAGCCATTGCCATTGGGAAGTGGACCTTTTATACAACCTTCGTAGATCGAATTGAGAATGTTTCCACGGATGATATTAAAGAGATTGCAAATAAATACTTAGTAAGCGATCAGAGCACAACGGGTTGGTTTGTCCCCCAAAAAGAAGGGGTAGAATAATTGGGTTTTTTTAAAGATCAGGTCCAGACCAAAGAACCTGTCCCCGGCTTCACATCCTATGTGATGTCGACATCAGTAAAGGATGTAATTACTTTTGCCGGGAGCTTTGTTGGTGGTACTGTGTTCAGCCCCGCAGGCAACCAAAAGATCGCATCACTTACAGCAGCAATGCTGGACAAAGGAACAAAATCAAAAGATAAATATGTCATTAGTGATATGCTGGAATCCGCAGGGGCCGAGCTGAGCTTTTCAAGCACCCGCCACCACGTTCAGTTTGCAGGGCATTGCCTGAAAAACGATCTTGAAACAGTCATAAAACTTTTAGGCGAACAACTTCAGACACCCGCGTTCCCCGGGAAAGAACTGAAAATACTGAAAACAAGGTTAATTGGGAATTTAGAGCGCACAAAGGAGGATACAAAAAAGCAGGCGCTTATAGGATTTTTGCGAAATTTGTACCCGGAAAATCACCCTAACCATAGGCTAACGACTGACAAAGCTATTGATCAAATTTTGGGAACAGGAATGAAAGATATAAGTACTTTCCACCAGAAAATATATGGGCCGGGGAATTTAAACTTTGCAATAGTAGGCGACGTAATAAGTGATAAAGTTAATGATCTCATATATGAAGTTTTTCATGGTTGGGATGAAAAAAATATAAAGCTGGAAACAAACGGATTAAATGCTTTTCCGGTTGAAAAGAAAGAAGAACAAATTCATATTCCAGATAAAACAAGCGCAGATATGTATTTGGGCCAGTCAGTGGGGATAGACCGGGATCACGAAGATTATTATCCGCTAATGATGGCAATCTATATACTGGGCGGCAATTTTTCTGCACGCCTGATGCAGAACGTTAGAGACAAGCAGGGATTAACATATGGAATTGGATCCTCTATAGGGGGTGTTAGTTTTGGTAATGATGGGTATTGGAGCACGTGGGGTACCTTTGCGCCGGATCTTTTGGATGCGGGAAAAGAGGCAACGATGGAACAGGTATCAGATTGGTACAATAACGGCGCTACGTTACAAGAACTTGAGAATAAGAAAACAACATTAACGGGCTCTTTTAAAGTTGGCATGGATTCTACTGGCGGTCTTACGGCAAAAATTTTGTCTAATGCAGAAAAAAACAGAAGCGTGGAATACTTAGATCAGTATCCGGAAATTATTAGAGGCATTACCTTGAAACAGGTAAACAATGCCATAAAACATTACATCGACCCAAAAAAGTTAACGCTTGTTATTGCTGGCACCATAGACAAGGCCTCGTGGACGTAATACTCATTACTGCTATAACCCAGGATGGGTTTATAGCTCGCCATGCCAATGAAGGGGTCACTTGGTCCGAAGACCTTTACTTATTCAAAAAACAGACCTTGGGTTGGCCGGTGATTATGGGCTCCAACACCCACGATTGTTTGCAAACGGAATTGGAAGGAAGAGACATAATAGTTATACATAGAAACGATGACCCCGGGAAAGTATTGGCCGGTATAAATAGTGAGAAATGCTTTATAGCCGGGGGAGGAAAAACAAACGCCCGTTTTTCTTCCTTTTTAACTCATCTTTATTTAACACCGCACCCGGTTTTGTTTGGTGGGGGTATCCCCCTGTTTTCTGATACCATTGATGAAATGGGGTTGACTTTTGAAAAAATGATCCCGGTAAATAAAAATAAGGGAATTTTTCAATTTCAATACAGGACAAACTGCAAGATTAATTAGACTGTTCCTACAACGGTTTTTGCAGGGTAAATTTAAATTATTATGATTTAGCGCGCTTTGCCTTTACTATTGCCGCTTTAATTTTTCCTCGGACTGCTTTATTGTCTAAAGCATTGATTTCGTCCATGTCGCCATTGATCCCACCATCAACAAGCCTTAGGATCATTTCTTCTTCAGATTCTTTTCTTGGTTTAGTTGGATCATTTGGAGTAATGGCAGGAGCAGTTGTAGAAATTTCCGGCATGGGGGGGAGGTCAACAGTGCCGCGCTTAATCTTTACCAGCATTGCTTTGGCTTTTCCGCGGGTGGGCTTATCGCTTATTGCATTGAGAGGTTCATCATCTCCATCGAGCGCTTTATTTACAGCGTAAGCAATCAAATCCTCTTGGTTGGTAAAGACAGGAAAATTTTCACCCCCCCGAGGCTGAGATGTAATGAGCGCTACACCGGCGGTAGGTTCCTCCGAAAGGGCTCTAACATATTTGTTGGGCATAGCACCACCCTTCCGTTTGGTCTGTAGCAACACCGCTTTGGCCAACCCCCGGGTTGGCTTGTCTGGAATGGTATTGACTAAATCCATGTTTCCGTCAAGTCCGGCTTGGACTGCGCGGGCTATGATCGCTTCGCGGCTATATTGGGGGCCCGAGTCATGTACAGTAGAATCATCGTCTTTTTCATCGACGATCTCTTCAGGTATAAAATATCCTAAGTTATCTAAAATTTTTGATTTATTGTTGGAAAATCCCCATAAAGTCATCCAGGAAAAAAGACCGCGGCTGGTACGGCGGCACGTTACAGAGGTACCATTCGGTGTTGCGTCAAGATCAAAAACAACCGTCTCTTTGTGAACCGGATTAAAACGCAATTCCAAGGCCAGCTGTTTTTTTTCTTCTAACACCATAATTCTGCCCCCGAAGGAAGGTGAAAGACTGAAGGGCCGCAGGCGTATGTAAGCTCCAGGAGCAAAATGAAATTGATCAAAAGAATACTGATGGACAAAGCGGGAAGACTCAACTACAGGCAAAATGCGCAAAACCCCGGGGAACCAAAAATTGTAATTGGACAATTGCATCAATGTATTCCAAATGACATCAGGACGGGACGCAAATTCATGCTTTACAACTGTTTCTGCCGCAAAGGGCTGGAGGTATGTTGATACCTGGCTGGTAATCACTTGTTCGCGGCTCACATCTATTATGAACATGGTTACAATTATAAACAGAGCCGCCATAGTAAGGGTTAAAAGCATTCTAGTTTATCCAAAATTGGAGCGGAATTTTACAGCTTTTATAACAAATAATTGAAGGAATAGATATAGAAAACAATAGATATAGATTCCTATTATTTTCTTTGGCAGCGTGGGCAAAAATGTGTTCCCCGCTGACCGACATATATTTTCTTGATAACTCCACCGCAACGATTACACGGCAGCCCCGCCCGCCCAAAAACCATCAATTTATTTTTGTAATTACCGGTGTGTTTTTCGCCATATGAGAAACTAATGATTGTAGTTCCATTATCTTTTATGGCGGCCTTTAAAATTGATTGAATAGAGGAATGAAGATTTGTAATTTTTTTAGCCCCCAGAGTCACCAGTGAGATTCAAATCCTTCTTCAAGAGCCACCTCCGTCTGTTAAGCCACCTATGAAAATAAAGGTAGAGCACGGCGAATTCCCGGGTGATTTGAATCAACTCAAAGCTGGCATAGAAGGACTGTTGCGAGAAAAACTTATTTTTAGCTCAAACGTCGAATTAGTACCTCCGGGTACATTACCTAAATTCGAGTATAAAGCAAAACTAGTCAAGAAGGCCTACGAGGACAATTGATTGCCAAAGTAATCGGCGTTGATAAATCGACCGTTAGTCGAGAACTTAAACGTAACAGCGGAAAGCGAGGCTATAGACCCAAACAGGTCAATGCATTTGCAAAAGACATACAACAGGGGAAGTCTGAAGATCGATTAGATAACATCACTTGGAGCTTTATAAAGTTATTGATAGAAAATGACTGGTTTCCAGAACAAATCCAGGATTGGATGAAAGAACATTTATCTTATTCCGTGAGTCATGAATGGATATACCAGTACATCCTTAAAGACAAACAAGCTGGTGGTTCTTTGTATCTTCATCCACGCTGCAAAAAGAAAACGAAAAAGCGCTATGGATCCAATGACCGACGAACCAAGGAAAACACTGAAGATGCGATAAAACGACTGTTGAGTTCTATATCTGGGCAAGTTCATACGATTACATCGGATAATGGAAAAGAGCTTGCCAATCACGAGAAAATCGCAAAAAGGTAAAAATCATGCTCCTGATATTTATACTTTTAGTTTGGTTTGCTATCCTTGTCATTTTTGGATTCACGACCCCCGCAGGAAAGAATAATTTTTCTGACATAGTTTGGTACAGTCACCGCGGCCTTTTAAACCGCGAACCAGAGAATACTTGGGCAGCGTACAAAGCGGCCGTGGATGCCGGTTTTCCCGCTATTGAGCTGGATGTGGTTTCAACAAAAGATGGTAAAATTATTTGTTCGCACAATTTTGATCTGGAGAAAGCAACTGACAGTAGTGGATATATATATAAAAAAAGATGGTCAGAATTAGAGCAGATTAATGCAGCTGCGCACTGGCCCGGGGGGAACAAAAAAATGCCATTGCTTGAAGATGTACTGATAAAATTACCCCGAGGGTATATAATTAATATTGAAATTAAAACACGAAAAATTTTTGATGGGTTATCGGCCATCAAAGTTACGCGTATGATTAGGCGCCTCAATATGCAGGGCCGTTCAATAATATCCAGTTTTAATCCCTTTTCACTACGACTGGTTAAATGTGTGGATCCATCGATTAAAACAGGCTTTCTGATTCAGACCGTGGGGATGTTATCTTTTATGCATTTTACAAGGGCGGACTATCTTCATCCTAGGGGCGATATTTTTAATAGCGATTTAAAGAATTATGCAAGGCGGCACAATTTGGAGTTAAACGTATGGACTGTGAATACAAAGTGCGGATTAGAATATTTTATAACCCAGGAGGTAAGCGGTGTAATTACGGATTGGAAGGAGCCAAGCCCCAAAGTGTTTTAATTTTAATAACGTTGCCCATATTATTTATACTATATACCGCAGTGGCTTCTGTCGGAGAGAGAAAAAGTAATTCTTTTTTAGATTGGGTTGTTTTTGGAACTGGCGAAGGTTTCACCGCCGACAGAAAAGCGCAAGTACCAGCCCTGTAGTATGAATAAAAGCGGGTCAGCAACGTGCGGTGAAAACGTTCTTATGGAAAAAAATGGAAAAGAAATCCTCTTGGGGGGAAAGGAAGAATTAATCGTGAAAGAAGGGGAAACCATATTGATCAAGCCGCTAGGTGGCGGAGGGTTTGGAAAACCATGAAATCAATCAGTGCCGTAGAATTTAAAAGGTCGAAGAACATATTCACGCTGCTGGATGTCCGGGGCGCGGATGAAATAGCCAAAGCCCGGATTGACCCCCATATTCACATTCCGATGAAGGAAATACCGGATCGTTACGTAGAGTTGGACAAAGAAAAGCCGGTGGTTGTAATCTGCCATACCGGTGTCCGGTCAGCGCACGTATGTTCATACCTAGAGCAGTTCGGTTATGATATGATTAATATGGAGGGCGGAATTGAGGCTTGGTCCTTGACGGTTGATCCGTCTGTGCCGCGTTACTAGAGGTGAGAGGTTGTTTTTCCTGATTTCAAAATCCACAGAAAAAACCCAAATCCTCCTGTGAGGCCGACCCCGAAGAGAAACCAGGGAAAGGCAGATGGCATTACATTGGCCATGAGTTCTTTTCCGGGGAGGAGAAAAGATGTCAGGATTAAAATACAGGCAGCAATCTCAGCTGCCCAAAATTTTGCTCCCAAAGTTAAATATATTTGTTTTTCACTTAAGTAAAGTCCCGTAATTCCAGCTGCAATCATTCCCAGCGATACGAGTATCGGCGCCAATACTGGACCAGTCCATATCCATGGAATCAGAAATAAGATATCCCACACGAGCAGATCCGCCGGCCAGTTTATTAGGATTTTGAGAAACACATAATAAAAAATATCCCACAAGCCAAAGAGCGCAATAAACACGTAAAATTTGGTTTGGGGTGTTTTTGCGCTCAACTCAGCCGCTGCCCACAGCAGGATCAAAGAAGCAACTTCCCGGATAAGTTCCACCCGCAGGACCATATCGTTCATCGGTATGTGTAGCAACTGAAATCCGCCGGCATAAAGTATCTGTCTGATGTAAATGACCACCGCCGCTTCAATCATGCCGAAGGAAATCCCCCATGCCGCGAGCCAAAACAGGCGTTTTTTCATTGCATAACGACCGTATTAAATATTCTAATGTTTAAAGCACCGCGTACTGGTGAAGATCATGGCAATGCCGTACTCATTGCAGGCGTCAATCACTTCTTGATCTCTAATGGATCCCCCAGGCTGTATCACCACCCCGAGCCCTGAATCTTTGATGGCGTCAATGCTGTCTCGAAAAGGGAAAAACGCATCCGATGCCAAAACAGCACCCTTAACATTTTCACCACCCTTTCGCAATGCCATGTGGACTGCATCCACGCGGCTCACCTGTCCCGCACCAAGTCCCACCGTGGTATTATCTTTGGCGATCAAAATGCCGTTAGATTTGGCGTGGCGTAACACTTTCCATGTAAACAATGCAGTTTTAATCTCTTGTTCTGAAGGCTGTGCCTCTGTCACGACGGTTAAATTATCTTTGGACAATATTTTTGTATCCACATCTTGCACAAGCAACCCACCGTCCACATTTCTCACCTCCAGCTTTGGTGTGCGCTTTCCGAATTCACCAATTTCAAGAACGCGGAGATTCTTTTTCTTTTTAAAAATGTCCAATGCTTCCGACTCAAAGTCTGGCGCTAATACAATTTCCACAAACACGGAGGTAATGGCCTCCGCGACGTCTTTTGTACAGGTGTGATTAAAGGCAATGATACCGCCAAATGCGGAAAGAGAATCGGCATTAAATGCGCGAGTGTACACATCGAAAAGATCATCACCCACCGCCACACCACATGGGTTGGCATGTTTTACTACCACACAAGCTGGCCGGTCAAATTCTCTCACGCAGGCCAAGGCGCCGTCGGCATCCATAATATTATTATAAGAAAGCTTTTTGCCTTGGTGGACGATGGCATTTAGGATATTGGGTTTGTTGTTCCCCGGGATTTTATACGAAGCAGCAAACTGATGGGGATTTTCACCATAGCGCATTTCAGAATGCTTTTCAAAAGTGATTGAAAAATCGTCGGATAGTTTTTCGTCCTTCAAATAATTGTGAATGATGGTGTCGTATTGGGCAGTGTGCCCGAAGGCTTTGGCGGAAAGTTTCTGTCGCGTTTCGAAAGAAATTTCTCCGGACTGTAATTCATCGGTGATGGTGGGATAGTCCGCTGGATTAACCAGCACACAAACCCAGCCTACATTTTTCGCCGCTGAACGAATCATCGTAGGGCCGCCAATGTCCACATTTTCCAACGCCAAGGCAAGGTCGCACTCTTCCCGGGAAATGGTTTCTGAAAACGGATAGAGATTGCAAACCACCAGGTCGATCCATTGAACATTATTGGCAGCCGCATCATCGCCATGTTGATCTCGCAGGCCGAGAATGCCGCCTTCAACGAGCGGATTTATAGTCTTCACGCGGCCGTCCATAATCTCAGGGAAATTTGTATAATCACTGACATCAGTGACGGAAATGCCCTCATCTTTCAGCACAGTGGCTGTTCCGCCGGTAGACAGGATTTCAATCCCGAGTTCATTTAAAGATTGAGCTAGTTCGACCACGCCTGTTTTATCGAATACGGAAATGAGAGCCCGATTTATTTTTATCGGGGTCTGATTTAAAGTAGGATTATTTAACATGAGAATTATTTTGTATTAATTGTATCGCTTCTATAAAAGCATCGCCTTCTAATTTTTGCACTTTTGTTTTCAGTGATTCCACCGTGTCATCCGAATCCACTGCACATTTTTTCTGAATCACTATTGGACCACCATCCACTTCTTTTGTTACAAAATGAATGGTGCAACCTGTTTCGGCGTCCCCATTTTTCAATACCTCTTCGTGGACGTTAGTGTCCATCCCGCCGGCATATTTTGGCAACAGCGAAGGATGGACGTTTAACATTCTGTCTTGCCATTCTCTGCAGAATTCCGCTGACAAAATCCGCATAAATCCAATGAGCAGAACTAAATCAACGGCATGATCTTTTAAAACGGCTGTCATTTCAGAATCGAATTCTTCTCTAGATTTTTCCTTATGGGAAATGAATACTGCCGGTACGCTGTGGTTTTCTGTTCGCTCTAGTATATAAGCATTTTTCCGGTTGGACAGTACAACAGAAACCTCAGCGTCCAGCTCACCGGAAGCGATGGCATCGAGAATGGCTTGCAGGTCGGTGCCGTTAGTGGAGCCTAAAACACCGAGTTTTATCATTGCAATGAATTCATATGGTCGACACGTTTCTGGATAACTTCATTCGTCCCAATATCTTTTCGATGAAACAGTGGACCTTTAACTGCAGATATTTCTTTTTCAGCTGCTGCTTCCGCTTCTGTAATCGAACTAGCCATGCCCACTACTGCTACTGTTCGGCTCCCAGCTTCCACTAGCTGGCCGTTTTGAATATCCACAGATGCGTAAAACAATCCGTCTGGATTGGAAACTCTTGAAATATCAATGGGCTTACCCTTCACTGGACTGTCAGGATATCCATCCGGTACGGCATATTTACACACAGTAGCTTTGCGTTGGAATTGCACATCCACGTTTTCCAGTGTTCCATCCGCGACGGCGAGGCAGATTTCAATAAAGTCAGATTCTAGGAGCGGTAAAACATTCATGGCTTCCGGGTCGCCAAACCGGGCATTGTATTCGATCAGTTTTACTTCGTTGGAAGTAGCTATAAAGCCACCGTAAAGAATGCCTTTGTATCCTTCACCGAATTTGTCTTTTAGCGCTTTTGCTGTGGATATGTTGATGGCATGTGCTGCGGTGATATCCGATTCCTGCAAAAACGGAAGGGAATGGTTTGCATCAGAATAAGTACCCATTCCGCCAGTGTTGGGGCCCGTATCACCCTCATAAGCTCGTTTATGATCCTGGACCGCAGGCATGTGTTTGAGCGTGTCCCCGTCGCAAAAACTCATGAGCGAGAATTCTTCCCCGACCAACTTTTTTTCAATGACAAATTCACCGCCACCGTCCACCAATTCTTGGCAGTAGGCTAACGCTTCATCGTGGGAATGCAAATGATCGCCGGACACCTTTACGCCCTTGCCGCCCATGAGCCCATCGTATTTCACCACGTAATTTTCTTCCAACTCTTCCAAAAAATCGGCCACACCTTCCAAGGAATCAAAGGTCTGATATTGGGGATCTCCCGGGATATCATATTCCCGCAACAGGTTTCTGGTAAAGGCTTTGGATGTTTCCAGTTGGGCAAGGTCTTTCTTGGGGCCGACGGTTTTTACGCCGGTTTTCCACAAGGCATCGGCAACACCGTTCTCAAGCGGATTTTCCGGTCCGATGATGGCCAGCGTTGCGGCGACCTCTTGGGCATAGTTCACCACAAAGTCCGGATCATTAATGCTGCCAACTGTCAATTCATCACAGAGATCTGCAATCCCCGGGTTCATATTGGATGCAAAACAGTAGATTGTTTTTTCTTGAGTTGATTGATCCAAGGCCCGGACAATGGCATGCTCCCGAGCGCCTGAACCAATGACTAAAATTTTATGTTTCATTTATCCTATAACGCAAAGTCGTAAAGTGTTTTAAATTTATTTCTCTGCGTCTTAGGGTCTTTGCGTTAGTCATTACCATTCCGATCATTCACGCGCATAGTTTCCATTTCGTCCATTTTTGCACCATCAATATCATTGACCACATAATTCCCATCAAGGCAGGCCATGCAGGGACGGTCAATATGATGATCACCCCTTCGCGTGACAGCTTCCGCAAGATCGTCTATTTTCTGGTACAGCAAAGCATCTACATTTAAATATGATTTAATCTCATCTACATTCATGTTTCCGGCAATTAACTCCCCCCTGGTGGGCATATCCACGCCGTAAAAGCAGGGCGATTTCACCGGCGGACAGGCCACCGCAAAATAAACTTCATTGGCGCCAAAATCCTTTAACATGCGGACGATTTCCCGGCTGGTGTTTCCCCGGACGATGCTGTCATCCATGATCATGACTTTTTTATCGCGGATTTCCAGCTCCTGGGGCACCAATTTATATTTCACGGACTTCTTTCGTTCCGCCTGTCCTGGCATAATAAAGGTTCGGCCGATGAACGTATTTTTGTACAACCCTTCAGAATAACGGACACCCAACTCATGGGCAAATGAAAGCGCTGCTGTATTGGCCGTACTTGGGGCGGGGATGACAATGTCCGGTGTTTTATCGGGATGTTTTTTCTGCCATGCTTCCGCCAGGTTTTGTCCCATGCGCAGGCGCGCTCGGTACACGCTTACATCGTTTAGGGTGGCATCGGGGCGGGCGAAATATACATATTCAAAAATACAGGGATTAAACGTCTTCTTTATAAGCCGCTTGCTGAAAACCTGCCCGCTTTCATCCACATAGATCAACTCACCGGGCAGGACGGTCCCGGCGGGCTCATATCCCATGGCGTAGAACATGGTGTTTTCGGAAGCAAAAATATAATCTTTGCCGCCATTTCCATTGGGCCGCTGGCCCTTAACCAGGGGGCGAATTCCCTGGGGATCCCGAAAAACAACAAGACCCTTGCCAATAATAATGGATGTAACGGAATACGCACCCCTTACTTTATTAAAAATGTTTTCAACGGCTTCGCACAGCAATTCAAAGAATTCTTCATTGGTCTGGGGCGGCACATCCCGATGCAAGCCGTCAGCAAATAAATGCAACAGCACTTCCGAATCGCTGGTTGTATTCAGGTAGCGGGTTTCCGTTTTAATCACCTCTGAAGCCAGTTCCTTGTAATTGGTCAAATTGCCGTTATGGGCCAGTGCAATGCCGTAAGGTACGGACGTCCAAAAAGGCTGTACTTCTCCGTGGCTGAACCCGCCATGGGTAGGATAACGGTTGTGGGAAATACCGATATTACCCGTAAGCAGTTTCATATTCTCATTGTTGAAAATTTCTTTGGCCAGCCCCACTCCTTTTTCTTTGTGCATCCGGTCGTCATAGGTCATAATGCCCGCAGCATCCTGTCCTCGATGCTGCAGATGAATGATGCTGTCGTAGAGTTCGGCAGCGACAGGTTTATGAGAAAATATTCCGGCGATGCCGCACATTAGATTAGGCCCACCAGTTTATGGGCAATTCCCACATATGATTTGGGGGATAAGGACAGCAGTGTGTCCTTATCTTGTTTAGATATTTTCAATCCCGAAACAAATTCTGCCAAAGAAGATCTATCAATGGATTGTCCCCGGGTTAAAACTTTCAATTGTTCGTAGGCATCCGCTTTTCCGCTTTTCCGCAGGATGGTTTGAACCGCTTCCGCCAGCACTTCCCAATGGTTGTCCAATTCATTTTCCATCTGGACTTTGTTGATGGTAATTCGGCTCAAGCCTTTTGCAATATTATTGAGCGCCAGATATGAATGCCCCAGGGCAACACCCTGATTGCGCAAGGTGGTAGAATCGGTGAGATCGCGCTGCATTCTGGAAACGGGCAGTTTTTCCGCCAGGTGATTCAACAGGGCATTGGCAATACCCATGTTTCCTTCTGCATTTTCAAACTGAATCGGGTTGATCTTATGGGGCATGGTGGAAGAGCCCACTTCGCCAGCCACCTTCTTTTGCCCTAGAATTCCGCGACTGATATAGGCCCACATATCCCGGCAGAGATCGTTGAGAATGGAATTTACCCGCACCACCTGATGGTAGCTTTCTGCCGCCGAATCGTGGGATTCGATCTGGGTAGTGATCAGGTTGGGTTCAAGGCCTAAAGATTTTATGAATTTTGATGCGAACCGTAGCCAGTTAGTTTTGGGATAAGCAGCTACATGAGCAGACCATGTCCCTGTGGCTCCGCCGAATTTGCCTAATAATGTGTGAGATTTGATCTGGCTGATTTGGCGATCAAGGCGAGCGCAAAAAACAGCCAATTCTTTTCCAAACGTGGTTGGGGTGGCAGGCTGACCGTGGGTCAAAGACAGCATGGCCGCATTCTTGTATTTCTTTGCCAACTTCTTCAATTCCCCGTTCAAAGACTGCAGAGCAGACAGATACACCTGCTGTAATCCGCCCTGCCACATAAGCGTGTAGGATAAATTGTTTACATCTTCGGACGTGAGCGCAAAATGGATCCAAGGATGAAGCGATTTTCTGACCTTACTTTGAATATAATATTCAATCGCTTTTACGTCATGATTGGTGGTGGATTCTATATCCTTGACTTTTTTAGCTGCGGCGGTGTTGAAGTTTTGATAGATCTTTCGCAGGCGGGTCTGTTCATCTTTAGGAAACGCAGGCAGTTCCTTTATGGTCCTCTCATTGCCCAGAGCAATGAGATATTCAAGCTCCACCTGCAGGCGGTACTGCATGAGCGCAAACTCTGAAAAGTGTGTGGAAAGATCCTTTACGCTATTTCCATAACGTCCGTCAAGCGGTGAAATTGCATTGAGTTGGCTAGACACCAAAAATACGCTTTACAGCCAAGGCGCAATTGCCCGGGTCCACTACTGTGAGCACCGGTGTATTGCTGGGCATTTGCAGGGTGGAATGGATGTTCACCAGCATATCGGCCTTATCCGAAAAAGGGGGGCAGCCCAAGGTGGGGAATTCAGAATTGGCAGCCACAAACCCAGACAGGGCGTTGGACCGGCCGGCAATGGTGATATAAACAATATCTTTATTTTCTTTATTTGCATTCAGGATTTCCAAAACCTTCAGCGGTTCTTTATGGGCCGATGCTGCATGCTGTTCCCATACAATTCCGTATTCATCCAGTTTGTCGGTTATCTTTTTTGCGTGGGGTTCGTCCGATGTTGAACCCATGATAATTACTGTTTTCATAATTCATCCTTTAAATTTTCATTAATTCTCTCTTGCACGGGCTTGCCTGCATCTGGAAAAGGGAACGCTCCGCCTGTAATTGTTTCGTACAAATAGATGTACCGACTAGATAATTCTACCACCAGTTCATTCGGCGCTTCCGGCAGTGTTTCGTCATTGTATGGATCACAATTGTCTACAAACCATAGCCGCAAGAACTCCTTATCAATATTCTGAGGTTCCTGTCCTGCGGCTATGCGTTCATTATAGGTTTCAGCGATCCAGTAACGGCTTGAATCGGGGGTATGGATCTCATCAATAAGCACAATGTTGCCTTCCTTATCTCGACCCATTTCATATTTGGTGTCTACCAAAATCATACCATTTTCCGCCGCTTTCTTTTGTCCGAATGCAAAAAGTTCTAATGCCTTCTGACTACAATAATCCCAGTCTTCCTGTGTCATCCATCCTTCACTGACAATTTCCAGCGGTGCGATGGGGCGGTCGTGGTGTTCTTCCTTGGTGGTGGGGGTGAGCATATTGGCATCCAGCTTTTGATTTTTCTTGAGCCCTTCCGGCAGGATGTTGCCGCAGTATTCCCGGTCGCCGTTGTTGTAGACGGTCCACAGAGCTGTACTGGTACTGCCGGTAATATATCCGCGGACCACGAATTCGATGGGAAAAACATCGCATTTCTTTGCCAGTGTCACATTCGGGTCTGGGACATCAATTACCTGATTGTGGATAATGTGTTTCGTCTGTTCAAACCACCAGGCGCTGGTGAGATTTAATACCTGTCCTTTGAAGGGGATCGATGCCAGCACTCGATCAAAGGCACTTTGGCGATCTGTGGTGATTAAAGCAACCTTATCCCCAAGATCGTATTGATCACGGACCTTGCCGGTTCGCTTGGATCCGCCATCCAGAGATGTTTCGGTTAGTGTATTATTTAATTCCGCCTTGATGCGGCCTTTATAATGTTCAGTTGATTCGATAGCATTCATGAGATAGTGGGTTGTATAGTATGTGCGTGTTCAATATGTCTTTCAAAACAGCTTTAAAATTACCGCCATTTACGGACACATTCCATATGACGCCGCGCTTCAATTTGGTCAGTTCATGTATTTCGAACCGCTCCGTGAGGGATTCAAATTTTGCACGCCCGCGCATATCTTCTTTCTGGCACACCAAAAATGACGCCGTATTTTCACCGGCCATGGTTTGGTTGATGAATTCTTTGTTTGAATTATAGAGTTCTCCTGTGGCATCTATGCGCTTTAGAGTTTCATCCCGGTCTCCGCTGGTTGATATTTCCCAATGGGTTTGGCGGGTAATGGTTACATCGTGCCCCAGATGATTCAGCGCATTATGAACCGACGCCGCTTCATTGTCCGTAATAATCATATCAATGATCCATTCTGTTGCATCCGAGTCCGGTGTATGTTCCTGCACTTCGTAATGGGGGCGGTCATAAGATAGTTCATGATTCGTGACGGGGTTTTCCAATTCAATAAATTCTTTCATAGAAGAAAATACAGCATCTCCATTTTCTGTTCGTTCGGGATGGGGCATCATGGCCATGACGTTTCCCGTCGGGTTGCACACCGCCGCCAGATTATGCATGGATCCATTGGGATTGGTGGGGAATTCATCTACCACGTCACCATCATTATTGCAGTAGCGGTAAACGGTCTGGTCATTGGCTATCATTTTTTTCAATAATGCATCAGGAATAATAAACCGCCCTTCGCCATGGGCCAGGGGAATGGTGATGAAGTCTCCGCTGTTCAGGTGTCTGGTGAATGCACAGCGTTCCGGCGAGACAGACATTTTCAGGTTGGCCCAGGTATTGTAATAGCCAACGCCCACCACATGGCCGCCTTTTACTCGCTTGTTATCGGTGAGCGCCACACCGACACGGTAATTCTCCAACCCAGGGACGAGCCCGCTCTCAACCAGAATCTGTGCCCCGTTGCAAATACCCAGGACGGGCTTTCCTGCAGCTGCTTCTATTTTGACCTGGTTCATGATGGGGTCGAGAGCTGCAATAACGCCGGCCCGAGATCGGTCTTCATAGGCGAATCCACCCACTATTATATAGCCGTCAAAGGCGGACAACGTTTCAGCCGGTTCGTTCCATAAAAATTCTACAGGGTTCAGCCCCACACGGCGGCAGGCCATAAGTGTTTCCCGTTCCGTGTTAGAACCGGGAAATTGTATAATAGCAATGTGAATCACTAGTTAGCTGTTTTTTGCAGAATCCACTGGGTCATAAGCTTCATTGCTTCTTCATTGAATGTTTCTTCGATAATTCCGTATTCACCAATTGCTCCTGTTTCACAGATCTGGAATAAATGGTTCAGGTTTTTCAGTTCATGAATTTCATGATCTGTGTTTCCGCCACGCTCCAAAGCTGCTTTTATTTCTGACAAATTTTCTTTTGGCGGCACCTGCAGGTCCTTTTCACCATTGACTACCAGCACAGGAACTTTTACTTTCTCTAATATGGGCCGAGGATCAAGTGTAAGAAAAGTTCGCATCCAAGGGGACAACAAAGTTTTTAATGATGTTTCAAATGTTTTAGGATTATAACCAATAATTTGTTGATCTTGCTCTGATAGGCTACCGTATGCTTTAGATACCTCCAATAATTTTTTTAAGGCTTCATCATCATTTTTAATATCAACTACAATTTGCAACATGGCTAATTGGGTCTTTTTGTATGCTTCCAATCCTTCGGGTGAAATTTTGGTCTGTTTTAAAATAAGCTGGCCCTGTAGCTTTAAAATTTCCTTTCCTGTTAATCCTGTGCCTGCCATGAGTATAATAAAATCCACATCTTTAGATTGGTTAGCAACTATGGGTGCAATAAGCCCACCTTCACTGTGCCCCGCTAGTCCAATGGTAGAAAAATCAAAGTTTGATTTTAGATATGCAATAGCAGCAGCAGCGTCATTGGCAAAATCATAACTGGTGGCGGTAGCAAAGCCGCCCTCCGAATCACCCACACCTCGGTCATCATATCTTAATACGGCAATTCCATTCCGGGTAAAATGATTTGATAAAACCAAAAACGGTTTGTGTCCCATGAGTTCCTCATCTCTGTTTTGTGGACCTGAACCGGAAATCAATACAACTACAGGAAACGGCCCGTCACCCTCTGGTGTGGTGAGCGTACCCGCGAGCTTGATATTGGCCTTTGAATTTTTAAATACGACATCTTCAACATTATAAGGGAAATCTTTTGGTTCTTGGGGACGCTTCAAGGGTGCAATATTCAGTGGAAAAGATTTTCCACCTTGTGTCCAATTACCTTCGTATTGATCTGGCCCTGTTTGTATTCCTTCGTATTTTCCGCCGATTGAGGACACGTCAAAAACAATATTTGTGTCTGTTATCGTAACCTTTTCTACAGCTATACCATAAGCACCTTGGGCTGGACTATCCATACTTCCTAACAAATTTCCATCTGGATTTTGATATACATTTAGTACTAATGGAAGTTTGGCACCCATCACTTCCAACGTGCCGGATAATTTTTTAATCAAAACAGCATTATCTGGAATTTCAGCTACTTTGGGTTTACTGCAGCTTGTAAAAGTGAACCCAATGATTAATAAAATTGAAAAGACTTTTTTCATGTAAGTGTCACTTTTTTATTACCATGAAAAACGGAACCAATCTCACAAACGTCCGTCAAATCCTTTAGCACATCTTTAACAATACCCACTTTCGCATCATCCACAATAAAGACCATCCCAATTCCCATATTGAATGCACGGTACATTTCGTCTTCATCCACATCGCCGATGGATTGCATCACATTAAAAACAGGCAGGCTAGGCCAAGACCCTTTTTGAATTTCCACTCCGCACCCATCGGGCAAAATCCGCGGAATATTTTCCACCAAACCGCCGCCGGTAATATGGGCAACCCCTTTAATATCAACCCTTGCATCCAGCGCTGAAAACACGTGATTCGTATAATTAATATGCGGTTCCAACAAGGTGAGTCCCACAGATTTTTCCAATTCGGGAATTGTATCGTTTACATTGTATCCGCCAATTTCAAAAAAGAGCTTTCGGGCAAAGGAATATCCATTGGTATGCAGCCCATTGGATGGCAATCCCAGCACCACATGGCCGGGCTGGATGTTTTCTCCTGTAATAATGTTATCTTTTTCAACCACGCCAGTAATAACGCCCACCAGGTCGTGCTCGCCGGGCAGATAGGTGTCGGGCATTTCTGCCGTTTCGCCCCCCACCAATGAAACACCGGTGTCTTTGCATGCTTTTACCATCCCGGAAACAATTATTTCTATAACAGCCGGATCCAGCCGGTCGTTTGCAATATAATCCAGAAAAGTCAGCGGCCGGGCACCCATGACCAAAATATCATTGGCGCAGGCACTCAATAGGTCAATGCCGATGGTGTCAAATTTACCCAACTTCCTGGCAATAATGGTTTTTGTCCCCACACCGTCAATGCTTTGGACCATGACGGGATTTTTATATTTTTCTAAAATAGGTTTAAGGTCATAAAGGGAACCGAAACTGCCCAGGCCCGTGAGCACATTGGGTGTGAAGGTGGACTTTACGCCACCCCTGATGCGTTCCACCGCTTCATTGCCGGCATCGATATCAACACCGGCTGATTTGTAATCCAACTTACTCATAGTTTATCTCGCAATCCGTTTGTCCAGGCTTCCCTTGCATTTAGAACCGGAAGATCAAGCGCTTCATTGATATTGATTGATTCCCCGCTGGTAGTCCCTATCTCAAAAACATCCAAACCGTGGGTTGAAAAACAAGTTTGGACTTTTTCAACATTTTCCCGAGATATTTCTGCCACGAAACCGCCTGTTTCTGAAAAAAGAATTTTGGCAGGGGAAAGATCACTTTCAATGTTCACTTTACACCCGATGCTTTTTCCGAAAGTCATTTCCGCCAGAGCCGATGCAATGCCTCCATCACCAATATCGTGGCAGGATAAAACCAAGCCACCATCAATACAATCTGTCAGGGCAAAGACTTGGTTTTTAACTTCTTTCAAATTGGGTTTTGGCACGTTGGCACCTAGCTCATCAAAAAGAGTATAATAAACCGAGCCGCCCAATTCATCTTTCCGTTCGCCAACCATTATAATAACAGAGTCCGAATTTTGAAAATGCATAGACACAGTTTTGTTCACATCTTTCAACCTACCCAAACAACTCACGATAGGACTGGGTGGAATGGCGCCATTTTTTGATTCGTTATAAAAACTTACATTCCCGGCGATGATGGGCGTGGCATCATTGGGATTATCTTTCAGTGTAATTGTATGACAAGCATCGGCAATACCCCGAACGCTTTCCACAAACTCCCACATTTGATGGGGCTTTTCCGGGTTGCCGAAACAGAGGCAGTCCGATAGCGCGTGGGGTGTGGCGCCCACAGCAGCAACATTCCGCATGGCTTCCACCACCGCATTCACGCCGCCCCAATATGGATTAATAAGTCCGTATCGTGGATTATGATCTGTAGAAAGTGCAATTCCCACATTACGGATTTCTTCCGGATAATTTTCTGAATTGAATGGTGCCATGACACCGGCATCACCCAAGCCTGTTTCAGTATGAATCCGTCCTTGGACCTGTTTATCATAGGACTCAAAAACAGGCTTGCGACTAGCCATGTTTTCATGGGATAAAATATTGAGTAGCGTTTGATTATAATCAGGAGATTCAGGGATATTCGGTTCTGTAAAAGTATTTTCACGGGCTTCATAAGGTCGGTCGTATAAAAATCCTTCCGTTACTTCTTTCGCTTTTGCATTCACAATTTCTTCATTACCGTTGTGAACAATATACTGGCCGTCGCCACGGATCTTTCCGATAACTGATGCCCTGGCACCTTCACTCACCCCGGGAAGGTCGAATAACTTATTATAATGGTCTACGATGAGTGGGGTGACATCCGGTGGAGAAACCCACATAAACCGTTCTTGGGTTTCGCTACAGAGATAGACAGACGGATGCAAGTTATCCATGCCGATGTGAACTTTGTCCATCCAAACTTCAGAGCCATAGCCGGACGTTTCCGCCAATTCCACGCTGGCGCAAGCCACACCCCCGGCGCCGAGGTCCTTGAAACCGATATTGTTAATCAACCCTTTTTCATTTAGGATATCAAACAGGGCATAGGACGATTTCAGCAAGTGCCGCTCTAAAAATGCATTGGGCTCCTGAACCGCTCCCTTGTTTTGTTCTTTCTTTTCTTCTTCCAGCTCCAATGAAGCAAAACTAGCACCACCAAATCCGCTGTTGTCGGTGGGCTTGCCAATCAGAATCAGATCATACCCATCAGCGTCTTTCGGCGCATAGGAATGAATAATGTGGTCTTCCCGGACAATGCCTAGGGTCACCAACGTGACCAGACAATTTTCGTTGTATCCTTCGTGATAATAAATATCCCCGCCGATGTTGGGAATGCCTAGCGGATTGCCGTAACCGGCAATACCTGCCACCACGCCGTCGTGGATCCATTTGGTTTTATTATTTTTAATATCCCCGAACCGAAAGGAGTCGGTACAGGCGATCACTTCAGCGCCCATGCACATGACGTCCCGGACGTTACCACCCACGCCAGTAGCTGCCCCTTCATAGGGCACGATCTGGGATGGATGATTATGGGATTCATGGCTCATGACCACACACCAGCGGTGGCCGCTATTGTCGGTGGCAATAGCCACCACACCCGCATCTTCTTTGGCGCCGAGAACCACATCTGGGCCTTCGGTGGTAAACTGCTTTAAATGGGTTCGGCTGCTTTTATAGGCGCAGTGTTCAGAGCCTTGGATGGAAAATAAAATAAGTTCCGCCAGAGACGGGGCCCGGCCCAGCATATCATTTTGAATTTTAAGGGTTTCTTCAGCGGTAAGGGGAACGTTTAGCTCAACCAGCTTTGTTTTGATCTCTTGATCAGATAGGCCGGTGAAATCCACAAGTTCCTGTGTGAAGGACATTACCTGATAATGGTCTCGTGGCGCTGGGGCCCCACTGATACAATTTTAATCGGGCAGTCTACTTCACGCTCAATAAAATCAATATAATCTTTTAAGGCCTGGGGCAGCTCATCGTAACCCTTATCCCAAATATTTTCAGGCAAGTCTCCCCAGCCGGGCGACGTTTCGTAGATGGGTTTTGCATTGCGATATTGGGTTAAGCTGGCAGGCATTTCGGTGATACGTTTTTCTTCCACATCATAAGCGACGCAGACCGGAAGCTCATTAAATCCGTTCAACACATCCAATTTGGTCAGGGCGATTTCTGTCAGTCCATTGACACGAACCGCTTGCCGTACTTGGACCAGATCGAGCCAACCTACACGTCGGGGCCGCCCAGTAGTGGTGCCGTATTCGCCGCCCTTCTCCCGTAAACTATTTGCCTCATCGCCATGGATTTCTGAAGGTAGTGGACTTTCGCCCACGCGACTTAAGTAGGCCTTCACCACACCAATGATGCGGTCAATGCCCCGAAAGCTAACACCGGTACCGGTGGAAATATGTCCGGCGGCTGTGTTGGATGAAGTGGTAAAAGGATAGATACCATGGTCCACATCTAGGCTAATGCCCTGGGCTCCTTCAAATAAAATGGACTTCCCTGACTTATGGGCGTTATATAACTCAACGGATGTATCGCAAATGTATGCCTTTAATTTTTCACCATACTTTACATAAGTGTCGAAAATTTCGTCAATGGTTATTTCTAATGTCTGTCCCAAAGATTTTTCAATCAATCCTTTGGCAAAAGCATATCCTTTTTCAAGTTTTTCTCGGAATACATCCGGCTCTAAAAGATCAATCATGCGAATACCATTGCGGAACATTTTATCCGCATAGACGGGGGCGATACCCCGATTGGTACTGCCGGCAGCTAGTTTGCCCTGATGACCGGAAAGGGCTCCGTCCAATGCGACATGATAGGGCATAATCACATGGGCGCGGTCACTGACTAGAAGTTTGGGCTCAATTCCTTTTTCCCTTACATAGACTATCTCATCCAGGAGTGCTTTGGGATCCACCACCACGCCATTGCCGATAATAGACATGGGTTCGCCATAAACAATTCCGGAAGGAATTAGATGAAGCTTGAAAGTGTTGCCATCGACGATAACAGTATGGCCTGCATTGTTGCCACCATGAAAACGAACAACGTAATCGGATTCGCCGGCAAAGAAATCGGTGATCTTTCCTTTGCCTTCATCGCCCCACTGGGCGCCAACAATTGCGGTGATTTTAGATGGGCGCAGTGTCACTTAAAGGGGATTGCTGGCTGGCCTTTGGTATGTGGAAAAAAGCATAAATTACATAATTTAGGCCAGCAAGATTACGCTGAATTCACAGTAGGGTGAAAGCGGCAATTTGCCTAAAGAAGAATTTTTTTATTAAAATGGATTAGTCAGGGCAAGTCGGAAATACCGCAGTGGTTTTTTATTATCCTTCCATTCGTCCAAAGTTTGTGCTTCTCCGCCGGAGAAAATCAGCGGACCCAAGGCAAATCGTAATTCATGTCCACCAGTTATAATCATTTTTTCTTTTTCTGAATCAGTGAACCATGCGTTACCAAAATCGGAGATTAAGTTTAATGATATTATTTTTGGTGCAATTGGAAATCGATATTCGATAGACCCAAAAATAAGCTTATCTCCCAAGCGATGGCCGGACCACCCGCGTGGATTATGGTTTTCAGGAAGAAAAACGCTTGGACCGATACCACTGATATAAATGGGCTGGTCATCTGTGAGACCCAGATAGTCTTGCACCGGAGGTTGGCCCGAATACATCATTGTTTTTAACCTGAAAAACAAGGCCGTTTTTCCAACCGGAAGGTTGGCATACATATCGGCTTTAAAGCGGGTGTAGCTGAATTCTCCAAAAAGACTTTTGTTAGCGTAATCCACTTGAGCTTGAAGACCAAACCCCTGTGTGGGGTGTAGGCCATTCCAAGCATGTGGGCGTTTGTTTGCCCAAATATACCCCAAAGATATCATACCTTCTTTCCCCGGATCAGGAATCGGTAAATTCACATATTCGCTTGTATCCAGAGGAATTAATTCACCTGTTTTTTTGTCCGTTTTTGTACCAACGGTAATACTGTGGTTAATGAATATTGCCGATAATGAAATCTCATGATTTGATGAAGGTGCTTCGCCAAAATTCATAGGATGAGCCAATGAAAAAGAAAGCCCATCCTTTATGTCAACCATATATGCTTTATTATACCTTCGGAAGGCACCATCAATATTCCTTGAAAAATAAATGGTCCAAAGTGGGCCAAAATTTGCAGTGGTATATTCAAGCAATAATCCACTAGCCTTTATATTGGTTGGGTTGATATATCCTAAGGATGTAAATATATTCCTGCCAAGGGCATCCGTCCACGAGAACATGCCAATAGGTGAAGGCGTTGGCAAAACCATTGTGATATAAGACCGCATATGTTTTGTAAAATTATATTTCTGCGGATCAGAAATATCCGGCACTGAATCAGGCTTTTCATTCACGAAAGCCACATCCGGTCCCGCATTTAACCAAGAGGTGTAATTATCTCTTAATGAAAGGGGTTTCATGTTAGGTTCGCGGAAGGGGTCAACTTTGACCAATCGCACAGAATCCACATCCCCCAAAGAGGACGCCAGCAACAACGAATCGTTTGGCATCCACTGTTCTGTCCAGACCCCGTCCCCAGCGTCGGTGTTCACTGTTATATTTCCTGAGTTCAGATCTATAGTATGAATATTGGGGACCCCATTGGTATTGGATGTGTAAGAAATGGTTTTCCCATCCGGATGCCATACCGGTGCAATATCCGCCACGACATCTGAAGTGATCCGGTCAAGTTTTTTGGTCTTGAAACCAAAGGTATATATATCCATGTTACCATTTTTGGGATTCATGGCGAATGCAATTGAACTGCGGTCCGGCGATATGGATAAAAATGCGATCTGGGTATTGTCGGTAAAATTTGTCAGGGCCCTGGGTTCACCATCCGTGATATCTAATGTATTAATATTGGATACATTATTATGGTGGGCCACATAGGCGACCATATTTGAATCTAACCAAATGGGATAAGTAGCTTTCATAGATTTGGTAAGCCAGCGGTGTTTTTTATTTTCAGTGTTATATATTTTTATATCGTATACCAAAGACTGGTTCTTGCCATAATGGTACTTGGAATAAACTAATTTTTTTCCATCTTCAGACCAAGCCATGTTTTTATGGAATTGCCCAAAATCCACCTCATCCTTTTTCCACAACACTTTTTCTTTATAGGGTTTATCTAAAGCCAGAGAATCCTTTTTTGTTTTGTTTTCTTTCTCTTTCAGCTTTTCAATATTTTTCTCCCATTTTTCAAATTGTTTCCGTTCTTCGGCCGTATCCCGCTTGGCGATAATTAGGGACACATCATATTGGTCTTTATCAAATAAACCAAGCAATGCGATTTGGGAACTATCTTCATAAAAAGCAAAAGACTGCATTTTTTTAATGGGCAGGGTGATGACTTCTCCCATTTCTTTATAAGATTCTTTTTGGGAACGATAACCATAATAATAGGTATTCATATGGCGCCGCCAGTCCTCATTGAACTGGTCAACGGTTATTCCCGTTGCTTTTTTAAATCCCGTGCCGAATGAAAATGTTTTTAAGTTATTGCGATAGGCCAATGTTTTTGTAATAGATGAATCACCAAACCGATCGGCCCAATACAGCATTTTTGAAAACCCATCGTGATGAGGATCCATTTCATTCATTTTATTTTTTAATACGTGTGTCTTATGTGAAAGATCGGCGCGATGGGGACGCCAGCTTTCCGTTTCATATTCTGCTGTACCTTCAACAACCCACCCGGGGATGCCGGATAATAATCGACCCATTGGGTCAGGCACCCAGGATTTGGTTTTATGCAAAAGAACAATATGCTGGAGTTCGTGAGATAGAACTTGTTCGAGCCACTTACCTTTTTCTAACCAGATGGCGGCATCATTTTGATCTACCCAGATGAAGGTGTTATACATCCACGTGGCAAAACCATTCATAATCTCATCTTCTGTGGTGAAAATGATATCAATTCTTGGAATAGTATCCAGATCCATCTGAGCCAACAATGTGGGACGAACGTGTTCAGCAATAATGGCTCCTTCTTTGGCGATACCCTCAATTCCCTGGTGGTAATGAATGTTAAAATGTTTTGTTGAAATGGTCTGCCACTTGAGTTCAGGGTGAACTCTGCCGGACATCATCCAGGTGCTCTGGGCAGTCAAAAGTGTCAAAAGACTTAAAAAAGGGAAGATCAATTTTTTCATAACTGGATTAAGTGCTTATTTATAGAATTGGGGATTATTTTTTAAACAGACTAAAAAATCTATTTTTGTTGTCCGGGAATTTAATCCGGCTGGGGAATACCGTTCTTTTGTTCTTTAAATACACCCAACACACCAATAATTACTAATACCGCACCACCAAAAGTCCAGCGTGTGACCGGTTCCCCCAAAACTAAAAAACCAAGAATAACAGCTACAACGGGGTTAACAAAAGCATAAGTAAAAACAATGTTGGGTGGCAATAGTTTCAGTGCTTTTACAAAAGATGTGAATGCTATCACAGAACCAAAAATAATGAGATAGCCCCAAGCCCACCATGCCGATGGCACGGGATTTGGTAACGGCTCAGAGATAATAAACGAGGTAATTAGTAGTGCAATGCTTCCGGAAAGCTGCTGGATCGCCGAACTGACTTCAGGTGAAGATTTGACATTTTTTCGCTTTTGATAGATAGACCCGGCGCCCCAACTGAGCCCGGCAATGACGAGCAAAAATCCACCCCAAAGGCTCTTCATATTTCCAGTCTGTATTGCAGGCCAATTGAGTACGGCGATACCCGCCACGCCGATCAACAGAGATATGACAAGGAGCATTGTGGGCCGTTTTTTATCAATGATGGCTTCAATGATCGCCACCCAGATTGGCGTACAGGAAATTATCAGGGCCGCATAACCGGATGTCACGGTGGTTTCTGCCAAGGCCACTAATCCATTCCCGCCCCACCACAGAGCCAGTCCAGAAACAGATAAAACAATCCACTCATCTTTGGTTAGACGAAGGGTTTGTTTTTGGATGAATTTTGCCAAAGTAATGAGGATTATACTACCGGCGAAAACACGGGTAGCGGACATAATAATGGGTGGGAACCCAGACCCCTCCTGGACGGCTACGCGGATACCTAAGTAGGTGCTGCCCCAAACAACATAAACAATAAATAAATGAACTAGTCCGGATAAACTGAGTTTATTCATTTTTTATTAACCCCAGTTTTTCATATAAAAAGATGGTAAAAATATTAATGACCAGACCCCATACACCGGCATGGATACCCCAGGGCTTGGCGGGGACCGACAACCCCAGTTTGTTAGCCACCATCATGCCTACGGCGAAAGCGGTGCCCAGGGCCATACCGGCCAAAATTGATTTTCCCCGAACACTTTTAATATGAAGGCCAAAAAAGATCGCCGGTGCGATTTGTATCAAAAGCTCCAGCTTGATCTCTAGGAGCCGCCAGATAGTTTGAGGTAAAATAATAGCAAGGTATACTGAAAACGCCATGATTCCCCAAGAAATCATTTTCCCAAGATACGTGAGGTCAGCCTGACTTTTATTTGGCTTGAACCGAGCATAAAAGTCTTTCGTAATGATGGATGACATGGATAGTAATGCTGAATCCACCGTGGACATGATAGCAGCAATGGTGGCTGATAAAAACAGGACCATTACGCTAGTGTCTATGGCGTCGCGGTTTCCTAAATCCTGGAGCACAAGTAAGGTAGCTTCTTCACTTGTTTGGCGGTCCAGCCCCGGAAAAAGGGCTAGGGCAGTGAGACCAACCACAACCATAAACAAAGTGGTGACCAAAGGCATAAATGCCATGATCTGGATCGATCGTTTGAGGGTCGTTTCATTACTGGCGGCATAGATACGCTGTACCGCGTGGGGATAAAGTGAAATTCCAAAGAAGCCTAAACATACGGTGCTGAACCAGGTTAATTTTTGGGTCCAGGTTGGCGGGGCCAATTTTTCCGGTGTTGAATCAGCCAATTGATCAAAAATGAATTGAAAGCCGCCATATTCCATTTGAATGGTGAAAAAAATGGTAATTACCCCAGCCATGAGAATGATTCCCTGTAGCGCGTCCGTCCAGGCCACGCTGCGCACGCCTCCCAGCGTTTCATAGATGACCATGACCAGGGAAACAGCAATGATACCATAGGCAAAAGGAATAATGCCGCCGGTTACCGCCACAACGATATATCCAATAGCCTTTAGAATAGTCACTCTTCTCAAAGTTATTTAAGTGGTGAACAAAGTCAGAAGAGGTGTAATATTTTTCTACTAGATTAACTTTTTTCCCATCAGATGAAATAAAGTATCCAAAATCGTATGTTCCAGGTTCTGTTTCCCTTACAAATTTACTAAACCTTTTTAAAAATTCTTCTACATCAGATGACGAAAATCCTTTATTAACTTTTAATTCTGCTAAGCCAAGAACTCTTTGGGAACTTTTATTGACGGCCTCGGCAGCCTTTACTTCTCTGTCGATTAAACTTGGATCAAAAAAATGATATGCAGAAACTATTTTTTCATTTTCAAAACGGAAGCCGTGATGAACAATAATTTTCACATCCTCACCCGTATACCTTCCCTTTCCTGACCATTGAAACCAGGCCATGGACCATGTAGTGCCGTTGTTATATTTAGCAGATGTAAGATTTATTCCTTCACTATCATTTTTAATGTTATCAAATAAATCGTGATGTCCTTCAGCCGCTGAGAGCCATCCTTCTTTATCTACTTTGACATTATTAAAGTAGTATTCTCCAGAATCGTCTGAAATCATGTCTGCAATTTCACGAAATTTACCTTCAGAATATTTTTGCATTAATTGTTTAGTCATTTGAACTTCAGAACTACTGTCATCTAAAATGCCACTAAGATCGCCAGTTGGAATCTGATTACAACTCAGAAAGATTGTAGAAAGTAATAGTAAAATTTTTTTCATTATAATTGATTTATGTTTTGATCTAAATATACAAATTATATTCTATATCCCTCACCTTAATGAATATGCTAATAATTCTAGGTTATAATAGAATAGTCTATTACAAAAGAAATGAAATAAAAAAAGAGGTCAAAAATGACCTCTTGTCTATGATAGCACTCCTATTATTCAAAGTTTAAGCATAACTCAATTTTTTAGTAAATTAGATAAGGCTTAGACAGCTCGTAAAATTTCATTAAAACATTTGAAAGTTTTATTATCTACAAATCCTAGTAAAGGGTTCTCCGAATTAAAATCTATTAATTAGTTGTTCTTTGCAATTATTAAAATATTTCCTAGATTTGATTAAATCATAAACTAAATAATTTAAAAGATGAAAAAAATACTGTTTATTTTACTATTCGTAGGAGTGAATTCAATCTGCTTTTCTCAAGATTCAAAACTAACAAATGATGAGAAGAAGCAGATTTTAGCTGAAAGTCCATTCAACAATGTTTATCCTGAATCAATACTTAAAAGTTCAGCTACTTATTTTAAAGCTCAAATGGGCTTATATAAAGAAGGAGCTATAGCTGAAAAAGAGGCTCATTTGGTAGCACTTGGAACATCGGCAGTGATTAAATGTCAATATTGTATTCCTTATCACATAGCTGAGCTAAAGAGGTTAGGAGCTTCAGAAGATGAAATAAAAACGGCAGTTCTTATAGCAGCAGATATTATGAAAATGAGTACACTGTTTTATGGGAATGAGTTTGATTTAGAGGCATTTAAAAAATTACTTAAAGGCGAATAAAAACTAAAAACATTACTTTTTAGTTTTTATTAAATTAAAAAAGGTTTACATTTCTGTAAACCTTTTTTGCTCCCCCTATTATTCAGGGTTGCAGCATAACGAAGTCAATTTGCGACTTTGATGGGTAAAAAGGAATGGAAAAAAAATTAATGTTTTAGTAGTATTTTCCTTTTGAAAACTATTTGACTTTTGTTCTTTAGATAGGCGGTGTAGTTTAGGCGCATATACCAGGAAAGCGCCAACAGCCGCAGACAAAAGGGTTACGAGGACCAGAGCATGATATCCTTCCCTGTAGGCCCGGGCGGAAAAACCCACTAGCGTATTGCCGCTGTATTGTGTGGCATATAAGGTCAGAAATAAGACCAAAAGTCCCATACCCCGCCCTGCAAGGTAAAAGTCGGCCAGGGAGTTTTCCTTCCTTGCCCGACGCCCCAAGTATCCAATAATGATCAGGGATAAAATATACAGCCCTAAAAAAACGATTCCTCCGGGCCCGAGAAGTGCGGTTTGGTTCACCTTAATCCCGGGTTTGCCAGTATTTTCCTAAGACATAAGCAATAATAATGGAATAGATTGTGGCTGTGAATACAGCATAGAAGGCCCATTCAGGCAGTCCTAGAATGGTGCGATTGGATTCAGTGAACCACCATGGCACGGTCAAAACCAAGGCCGAGATTGATATTAAAAGTGCTTTACTACGCGTCATGGTTCAGTGAAAAATGAATTCAGGAACGGGCTGTACAGCGGATAAAATCGGGCTTTCTTTACCCTTAAGGTATTGGTCAAAGAATTCCAAAGATAATTGGTTAATTAAGTAAACTGACCGGTGTTGGTCAATTTCTCCCACTTCAAGTATGTAGCGGACCAACGGTGAAAACAATGGTGTATCGGTATAATCCAAATGTAGGGTTCCCCTGATGGTAATACGGTAAGCGGGACCGCGATTATTATTCATGATCGTATCCACAAGTGTATAGTTTGAAGGATAATCTGAAGTATTCCAGTGAGGACGCCCCATGTATAAAAAGGGCTGTGCCAGTCCGGAACGCAGGACTTCCATTGGTACGGGGTTCATCCAGCTGTCCATAACGGATACAGCTTTTATGCGGTTATCCACGTAGGATGCCAGCGTGCTTGTGCCGCCCCCGAAAGAATGGCCAGCAACACCGATCTTATCCAAATTCAAATACCCGCTTAAGGGATGTTTGATTGATCCGGATTGAATGTGCTCCAACTGGTCAATGATAAAACGGATATCCGCTGTGCGGGTGTTGATCTGTTTTCGCCGGATATACACACTGTCTGGGTGCCCCGTAATATGTGAACGGTAATCAGCGGTGCTCCCATCCGGGAAAACAGTGATGTTCGCATCGTGGCTATGGTTCACGGTGACAACAGCATACCCGTGGCTGGCTAGTTTCTCCGCCAAGGATGTATGCATTTGACGCATTCCTGTAATCCCGTGGGAAATAATAATGATTGGCAGGGGCGCCGCAACAGGATTTGGTATTAAATCCCTATAGCTGTTGGTTTTGGTGAGTCCCAGGTGACTAACCAGGAGCCCGGGAAAACCGCCAGCTATTCCTATAGCTTTTGCCCTGAGATCAATCCGGTCTATATAAGGCACTTTTTTGGATTTCTTCCCCATTTGCCCGGGATACCAAAATTGAACCATGATCTGCCTTTTATCGTCGGGGTCTTCATCGGTGAACCATTCCAACCGGTTTTGATCGACCCAGTGATGGGTTGTGGACCCCACGTTAAATGATCCTGTCAGCTCAGGAAGTTGAATTATCGGGGAAGCGATGGGCAGAATTATGGAAACGCCTAAACTGATAATCAATACAGTTTTCAAAAGCATTGAAATGTACCTAGTTTTCAGAAGGGCCAATCCGGGGATGAGGATATAGGCAGGAATCATTTGCCATCGGGGCTGTTCTAAAAAGAAGTGAATGAGGAATACAGCCAGAAGTATTTTTAACAGCAGGCCCAAATGCTGCCGCTTACCGGGAGAAGCATAAATTTGAACAATCCCCCAGGTAAGTAAAACGATCAATATAATTTCAAATGGCCTCAATACAACCCCTATTAATAAATTGTTTTAGTAGTGCTCGGTTGAGAGGGCCTCAACTTTTTTAGGATCAATTGGTTCAGACATTCCCATATGAAAAGCCAAAAACCACATGACAAAAATTCCGAAGCTTAAAAAAAGTAATTGCCAAATCCACAGGGAGGGAAGGCCAAAAGGCACCCACAGTGCCGGTGAATTGGGATCGGAAAAAAGATTGTTCCCGATGGTGGCAAAGGGGCCAAATCCAACCAAAAACCAAAACAAAGTCAGGCCCCAAGCCAATTTGATTTTCTTTTTTCTTTCCAGCGTCATACCCGTTACAGATTGGAGAAGCTGATGCTTTTTGGCTTTAATCGCTTTTGCCGTATCTGATTCACTGGAGAAATGGGACATCAGGAATGTGGTTAGGAGATTAAAGAAGATACCCCACCCCGCACTATGAATCGTTAATGGATATGCGCCCCAAGGGACACCGAACCAGGCAGAAGTTCTATCTGTTAGCGTAACTGCAATTAACCCGACAATAAGGCCGGTGACGACACCCTTGGTGGTGAATCCTTTATAATAACAAACGCCAATTAGGGCAGGATACATCTGGAATCCATAGGCCACCGCCAGACCTCCAAGCATCACAATGGCCTGGCTGGAATTTGCGGCCACGATCAAAGCGGCTCCCGCCACCAATACGACGAATAGTCTCCCCGTCATTTTTTGGGTATGGTCGGTGGCACCAGGTGAAATGTACTTAGCATAAATATCCCGGGTCACCATGGCGCTGAAAGTAGACATATAAGCCGAACCAGTGCTCTGCATGGCGGCCAGCGCACAGACGGCTAAAAGACCAACCAGCCAGGGAACGGTGTCTGAAAGAAGGTTAATTAATTCTGGGACAAGGTTTTTATCACTGATGTTTTCCAGGACGCCGTTGGAAACTAGAACATGACCGCCCATCCCTTGGAAAATGGTAAAAGTAAACAGGAGGAGTCCTACCACGAGGGATGAAGCCACCACCTGCTGCCAGCGAAAGGCTTGAGGTGTTTTATTGGAAAAGGCCCACATAGAAAAGGCCGGTGAGGACTGGATACCCATGAGTGCGAACATATATGTCATGCACATGATCCCCGTCCAAGCGCCCCCGGAGGCCTTCGAACCTGCCGAGACCATTTGAATACTTCCTGGGATAGCCACCTTCATGGAATACCCATCTGGAGTGAGGTTCTGCCCGGTGGAAACATCATCATTGACCATCTGTGCCAAACCGGATGTGAAACCACTCCAGCCACCGGCGTAATGAATGGCAATGCCGCCTAATATGGCAATCCCGATGGCAAGAAGGATGGCCTGAGCACAATCCACATAGGCGACGGATTTTAATCCACCGGAGGCTACATAGATTACCACAACCGCCGTGAGGGCAAACATGCCGAAATTCACACTGACCAGTCCGTCGGAAAGGACATTGAATAAACTGCCCGACGCTCTGAGCTGGACACCCAAGTAGGGGACGCTGAAAAGAAAAGCAACTAGAACAGTAAGAAGTCGCATGGCATTCCCGCCGTAATAATCGGCATACATTTCACCGGGGGTGATATAGCGATATGCTTTGCCGAGGACCCATTGCCGCCGCAGAAACAGTACCCCTGTAAATGGAATTGTAAGGGCATAAAAAGAAGCGAAAGCATAGGGTAAACCATCGGTGAATATTTTTCCCGGATGACCTACAAAAGTCCAGCCACTGAAACTGGTGGCGGTGGCCGCCAAAACAAATACCCATACACCGATTGATCTTCCTGCTAAGAAATAATCAGTTGATGTTTTGGCCGAGCGGGCTCCTTTAAAGCCCCAGAACAGGCAATAGGCCCAGTAAATACCTACAAATGCTATGAGCCAGATGAATTTTGCTTCCATATTAAAAATTTCCCCCCTGTTTAGGATCGGGAATTATAGGTTAACGGGATGGAAAGTGGGAAGTGAAATTAGTTCGTAAGGAAAATTTGGGTTGAATCCAGAGAACCATCATTTTCCGCGGGAACCAGCCCTAATATTCTGCACATCATTTCATAGAGATGAATATTGGTAAGGCCGGGACCTTTTATCCCTGATTTGAAGGCAGGACCATACCCCACAAAAATACCGCCCATGGATTTGTAGATAGGGTCGTATCCATGGGTGGCCCCGTTATATCTTTCAGAATTGTTATTCTCGTTGAAGTGAACACGAGTGGAAATAGACCAATGTTCATGGGCCACCGCCGTGATGGGTTGTATTCGCCGATGAGTATTATAATGAAGTTGCGCCGGCGCTTCACCCTTTTTGTAGACGCTCAATTTTGGGTGGGCATTTTTTAATTTCACATAAATTGGGTCTACATTACCCTTGGGCAGAATAGACGCCACTGGTGTCCAATCCACCATAGTCACATTATCCATATCTATATAATCATCTAGAAAGATCATGGAATCGGGAGAAGTAGATGCCATTCCATGATCCGTTACCAGTATAATATTTGTATTCTTAAACATATCTCGAGATTTAAGGCCGCCAATTAGCCGGCCGATGGTGCGATCCATTTCTTGGATGCCAGCGATTACTTCCTCTGAATCGGGCCCATGATCATGCCCCACATCATCCATATGGCTGAAGTAGGTGGAAACGAATTGAGGTCGTTTGGACGGGGCATAATCCAGCCATTTTAAAATTTGATCTACGCGCGCATTATGAGAAATGGAGCCGTCGTAAACAAAATATTCAGTCGGGCGAATACCAAGGATCTCAGCTTCCGATGCGGGCCAGAACATGGTCATAGCTGTTTGATCTTGCTTTTCGGCGGTAACCCAGATGGGTTCTGCTTCATACCATTTGCCATCCAATACTGGTTTGCTGCCCTGTCCGATATAATAGTATTCGTCAAACACCGGATCGTACATTGTATTGGCAATGATGCCATGATTCTCAGGGTAACGGCCCGTGACTATTGAAATGTGATTTGGAAATGTTTTGCTGGGGAAAACAGGTATAAGTGCTCTTGCTTGTGATCCTAATTGGATCAATTCATCGAAATTGGGCGTGTCTGTTTTGTCAAAATAATCCCAGCGAAAACCATCCATGGAGATTAATATTAAAGGTGTTTTTGCGTCGGCTGATTTTTCTTCACTGGGACAAGCACTTAGTAGAAGAATAGAAAAGACAGTAAAAACAAAAAGCCGTCTTGGAATGATGGGTAGTTTAAATTCTAACTTCATAAGGATGGAATAATTTAGGGAAAAACAATGGGATTCAAAAAACTGGACTTTACAGAATATCCGGAATCTGAGATGCGAGCCCGGTCATTGGATTTTTTAAATAATATTTTGGAAAGAAGAACCATAAGAGATTTTTCTAATCGTCCGGTTCCCCTTGAAATTATTGAAAACTGCATTAAAGCAGCAGCCTCTGCTCCCTCAGGCGCAAACAAGCAGCCCTGGCAATTCGTCATTGTTGAGGACTCTGCTGTGAAAGTAAAGATCCGTGAAGCAGCGGAAAAAGAAGAAAAAGAATTTTACGACCACCGCGCCACTAAGGAATGGCTGGAAGACTTGAACCAATTCGGCACGGACTGGCATAAGCCCTTTTTAGAAATTGCCCCCTACCTTATTGTTGTATTCCGCCAAATCTATGATGTGGAAGATGACGGCAGCCAGCGTAAAAATTATTATGTAAATGAATCGGTGGGTATTGCTTCCGGTTTCCTATTGGCGGCTCTCCATAATGCAGGCTTGGCCACTCTCACCCATACCCCCAGCCCCATGAATTTTTTAGGAGAGATCCTGGAACGCCCCGCTAACGAAAAAGCATTTTTATTAATCCCCGTAGGTTACCCTGCAGATGATGCGGAAGTTCCGGAGATCACTAAAAAACGATTCAAAGATATTTCAAAGAAAGTATAATTAATGCGGATGTTTTTAGGGTTCGCTTTGGCCTTTCATGCTCAAATTATTCTTGTCCAAGATTCGCACTTTAATACCTATACAGAACCCTTAACGGGTTCGAAACTCTTTATCAAGATGGTTCCGGTCACGGGCGGCACATTCAACTTGGGGAGCCCTAAAAAGGAAAAAGACCGGAAAAACGATGAAGGCCCAGCGCATGAAGTAACGGTGGATGATTTTTGGATGGCGGAAGTGGAAATCAGTTGGGATATTTATGAATTGTTCCTGAATAGGAAAATTGATCATACGTTCGGCAAAAGGGGCCAGATTGATTTAGATATAGATGGTGTTTCGGGGGCTACGCCCCCTTACGTGAATTATAACAAGAACGAGTTGCCCGCGATTAATGTAACCCAGTATGCCGCTTCCCAATTCTGCAAATGGTTCACGGCTAAGACAGGACGGTATTACCGATTGCCCACGGAAGCGGAATGGGAATATGCCTGTCGCGGAGGTAAAACCACAGCCTATTCATTTGGGAAAAATGCCAAAGAAATTGATCAATTCGGATGGTACAAAGGCAACAGTAAAGGCAAACTCCATAAAAGCAGAATGAAGAAGCCCAATAAATTTGGGTTGTATGATATGCATGGAAATGCAGCGGAATGGGTATTGGACAGTTATGATCCCGAGGCCTATATTACTTGGGAGAAGGGGATTAAGAATCCGGTGAAAAAGAATCGGGTGCTTTATCCAAGAGTTGTTCGTGGCGGGTCATTTAAAGATGATCCGGCAAAACTTCGCTCTGCCGCCAGGGGATATTCCACTCACGTCTGGAAACAGCGCGATCCCCAAATTCCAAAAAGCTTATGGTGGCATACGGATGCCACTCACATTGGATTTCGAATTGTTCGACCCCGAAATGAACCTGATAAAAATGATTTACATAAACTTTGGGTACAACCCAAAAAGGAATATTGAGGTACTATGAAGAAAGAAATTGAAACCATCAATCGTCGAGGATTTTTAGAACATTCGGCTAAAATTACCGCTGCCGGATTACTCTTAAGCCGTCTGCCAGCCGCTTCAAAAAAACTTGTCTCCATTGAGGGTGAAATTAAAGTTGCTCTCATTGGTTGCGGCGGCCGGGGCACCGGGGCAGCTTCCCAGGCATTGGAAGCAGATCCTGATGTAAGACTGGTGGCCATTGCCGATGCCTTTTTAGATCGAGCAGAAGAATGCCTGAAAAACCTATTGGAAAAATTTGAAGGATCAGAAGACCGGATCAAAATAAATCGTGAAACCATATTCACCGGCTTTGACGCTTACAAACAAGCAATTGATATGGCCGATGTTGTTATCCTTACCACGCCACCCGCATTTCGTCCCATCCATTTTAAATATGCCATTAGCCAGGATAAGCATGTTTTTATGGAAAAACCGGTGGCTACTGATGTAGCTGGAATTCGCAAGGTGCTTGAAGCGGGGAAAGAAGCCCAGCGCAAAAAACTCAACGTGGTTGTTGGACTCCAGCGCCATTACCAGCGGAATTATCAATCGGTTAAAAATAAAATCGATCGGGGGAGGATTGGGGATATTGTTTCTGGACAGGTCTATTGGAACAGCGGCGGCGTGTGGGTTCGTCCGCGGGAAAAAGGCCAAACGGAATTGGAATACCAAATGCGGAATTGGTACTATTTCAACTGGCTTTGCGGCGACCATATTGTTGAACAGCATATTCATAATATTGATGTGGCCAACTGGTTTATCGGTGCCACGCCAGTGTCAGCTCAGGGCATGGGCGGCCGTGAAGTGCGCAAGGGCAAGGACCACGGCCAAATTTTTGATCACCATTTTGTAGAATTCACCTACCCTGACGGCCAAATGGTGGCCAGCCAGTGCCGCCATCAGGAGGGATGTATGAACCGGGTGGAAGAAGTATTCCAAGGTACCCGGGGAAATATTACTACCAATGGCGGTCATGCGGGCATCATGAAAAACAAGCGCGGTAAGGCGGTTTATGAACACGATGGCGAGGGTGATATGGATCCTTACCAGCAAGAGCATAATGAATTGTTCGCTGCCATTAAAGCGGGAGAGCACCGTATGGATGATACGGACCGCGGTGCCGAAGCAACAATGACTGCCATCTTGGGACGCATGGCCACCTATTCCGGGCAGATGATTACTTGGGACGAGGCCATGGCTTTAGATCATAAACTGGTGCCCGAACTTCATTCTTTCAACGACACAGCGCCGGTTCTCCCGGATAAAAACGGCAACTATCCCGTGCCTGTCCCCGGCGTAACAACCTATAGGTAAACCATGAAAAGACGATCATTTATTATAAAAGGCTTGGCGATTGCGTCGGCCCCCTTTATCACCAGTGGATTACTGGCACGAGCATTAAAGGAAAAATCCATTGGTGAAAAACCATTCAACCTGAATTATGCGCCTCACTTCGGCATGTTTAAACACAACGCCGGCGATGATCTCATTGACCAGCTCCAATTCATGTATGAACATGGGTTTCGGTCCTTGGAAGATAATGGCATGAAAGGCCGGACTGTAGATATGCAAAAAAAGATCGCTAAAAAGATGAGCTATTTGGGAATGGACATGGGCGTTTTTGTGGCCCATAAAATCTATTGGCGGGAGCCCAACCTCACCAGTGGCGATAAAGCGCTCCATGATGAATTTGTGCAAAACGTGAAAGATTCGGTTGAAGTGGCCAAACGGGTCAATGCCACTTGGATGACCGTAGTGCCGGGGTATGTGGACTTAAAAAAAGAAATGGCCTACCAGACCGCCAACGTGGTTGAAGCATTGCGCCGGGCAAGTGAAGCGCTGGAATCTCATGGCCTTATCATGGTGCTGGAGCCCCTAAACTGGTGGGCCAATCACGCCGGTCAGTTTTTGACTGAAATTCCCCAAGCTTACGAGATCTGCCGGGCGGTGGACAGTCCATCCTGTAAGATTCTTTTCGATATTTACCATCAACAGATTTCGGAAGGAAACCTGATACCCAACATGGATAAGGCATGGAAGGAGATCGCCTATTTCCAGATTGGGGATAATCCCGGGCGAAAGGAACCCACTACCGGTGAAATCAATTATTTGAACGTGTTTAAGCATATCTATGATAAAGGGTTTAAGGGTGTTTTGGGGATGGAACACGGGAACTCCAAACCGGGGAAAATGGGAGAAATAGCGGTCATCGAAGCTTATCGTCAAGTGGACAATTTTTAAGGAGAAAAATATGAAATCAAGAATATTTTTATGCATCTTAATGATTGGTGGGATTGGGGCCCAAACCCGATTTCTGCCGGCTGATACAACGGTAGTGACCGATCATAAAACTACCATTAAGGGAAAGCGGGTAGAATATACCGCCACCACAGGCACCCAGCCCGTGTGGAACGAGGACGGGAAGTCCATCGCTTACGTTCATTATACCTATTATGAACGGACCGATGCAAGGGATAAAGCTGTACGACCGATTATGATCTCCTTCAACGGCGGTCCCGGCTCCGGTTCGGTGTGGATGCACATGGCTTATACTGGTCCGATGATCCTGAATGTGGATGATGAAGGATTTCCCGTCCAGCCCTATGGGGTGAAGAACAATCCATATTCTATCTTGGATATGGCGGATATTGTCTATGTAAACCCGGTGAATACGGGCTATTCCCGGATCGTGGATAAGGAAGCAAAGAAAGAAACCTTTTTCGGGGTGAATGCGGATATCAAATACTTGGCTGAATGGATCAATACCTTCATTCAGCGTGTAAATCGTTGGGAATCCCCAAAATATTTAATCGGCGAAAGTTATGGCACTACTCGTGCGTCGGGGCTTGCTTATGCCCTCCAGGGCAGCCAATGGATGTATCTTAACGGTGTTATTTTGGTTTCACCAACTGAACTGGGAATTGATTCCGGTAGTGGAAGGCGGGCCGGGCCGGTGGGCGCCGCATTGCGCGTCCCCTATTTTGCCGCTGCTGCATGGTATCACAATAAATTACCGCCAGACATTCAGCGCAAGGATTTGTTGGATGTACTAGATGAAGCGGAAGATTATGCCGTGAATGATCTCATGGCGGTCATTGCAAAGGGCGGCTTCGTGGATGAAAAAGAGCGGGATAACGCAGCGGCTAAAATGGCACGCTATTCAGGGATATCAAAAGAGTCCATTCTGTCTTATAACTTGGATGTGCCCTCTTCGTTCTTCTGGAAAGAACTCCTGCGAGAAGAAGGTTTCACCGTAGGCCGTTTGGATTCCCGCTATAAGGGAATTGATAAAACCAAAGGGGGCGACAGTCCTGACTTCAATTCTGAACTCACATCCTGGCTTCATTCCTTTACCCCTGCTATCAATTATTATTATAAAAATGTGCTCAATTTTGAAACGGACATAAAATACAATATGTTCGGCCCCGTCCGGCCCTGGGACAGTTCTGATAATAGAACAGGAGAGAACCTGCGCCAAGCCATGGCCCAGAACCCCTTCCTTCATACCATGATCCAATCTGGTTACTACGATGGCGCCACAAAATATTTTGATGCAAAATATACTATGTGGCGCCTAGACCCCAGCGGTAGGATGAAAGATCGCTTGAACTTCAAGGGCTACCGCAGCGGCCACATGATGTACCTGCGAAAGGAAGATCTGAAACAATCCAATGAAGATATCCGAGATTTCATTAAGAAATCCACACCTAAAAAAGGCGAACCGGCAAAATATTAAGTAAAAATCATTAAGTTGGTGTTAAGTTCTGGGAAATGAGATCATCAGTACTAACATTTGCCACCGGTATTTTCGTGGCCCTTTTTGTTATGGGGTGTGCTTCCACATACGGGCCGCGGGGACCCATGGGTGGATATGAAGATAAATCTGTCGGTGATAATATGTTTGAAGTTCGCTTTTACGGCAACCAGCACACGACTGCCGATAAAGTAACACAGATGCTTTTATACCGCTGTGCAGAACTGACCACATCGAAAGGATTTGATTCTTTTGTGGTGCTCCAGGATCAGAGCTACAGCAATACAGCAGTTCACAACCCGACTATTGATAAACCCTTTAAAACAGTGGAATCAGAATCGGTGGGTGTGCGAACGGTGGTTTCCCCGGACTTTACCCGGGCCACCACATCCACTGATTGGGTGGGTATTTATGTCATATCTATGTATAATGAAAATGATTCTCCCTTTTCGAAGTATAAAAAAAGCCGCCTGGATGCGGCGCAGATTATCAGTGATTTAAAATCGGAATTGGAGTAAAAAGTAAAGTCACAAAAGGAAATCTCTTGAGCCAGAAGCGTTTCATTTAGTTTATTTTAATTTCTTCTCTTTTTTGATTTTCAATTATGAAACCAATTCCACAAGTTAGCTTATTTGCCAATTTTGATTTTGGGTCAACTATTCTCCAAAATGGAGTTATTGTATCAATGCCAATTCCAAATTCCTCATAAGATGCTTCTGATACAATCCGTAAAGATATTCCAGTAACCATTGGGCATGACATATTTGCACTATAGTCATTTGCCATTTCTTTTCTTAAATCTTTGACTTGTTTAAAATTCCCTATTGGTATTTGATTAACATACCTATCAACAATTTTGGGAGTTGGTATTAACATCATAATGCCTGCGGGCATATCAGCCCATGATTTTGGATTAATTTTTACCTGATGTTTTTTATCAGAATCCCTCTTTTCAATCCATGTTTTCTTCATTTGACCCAGAGGCGTTTCATGCAGGAAATTACACAGAAATCACCCAACAATGTGTGAGTGCCTTTTATTTAAAGGGTACTACCCCCTAAAAGGTGTTTTGGGTTGAGATTTTAGGTTGAAAATTCTGTGTTCGTTTTAAGGTGGGCGTTATATATAAGGGGTTATTTCCACAACATTCCGTACACAAGTATTTGGAAATTCAGGGAAAAATTTATGCGCCAATATCAACAACAGGCATAATCTTACCTTGTGGTTCAGGGCTTGGATACGGGGGGTCTATCATTTAGGTGTCTATCATATGACCTTTTCTATGCCTCGTAGTGAGCCAATATGACACTTTGATGATACAGGTATGCCATCCGTAACTTACCCATCCAAATTACATCACACCGAGAAAGGATGGACGAGAAATGGACGGATTTACAATCTATCACAACCCCAGATGAGGCAAGAGTAGGCAGACCCTGCAACTGTTGCGTGACAATGGTATTGAACCCAAAATAATTGAATATTTAAAAGAAATTCCAACGAAAGAAGATTTTCAACGCCTTGCCAAAATGCTTGGGAAAAAGCCGGCGGAATTCATTCGAAAAGGCGAATTATTATTTAAGGAGAATAACGTTAAGGAAATAATGAATGATGATTCCGCTATGTTTGAAGCCATGAATCGATTTCCCAAAATAATGGAAAGGCCCATTGTGGTTAAGGGAAATAAAGCCGTATTGGGGAGACCGCCGGAAAGTGTGTTGGGGTTACTTTGATAAAGCACATTACCATTAAAGATAATCTTGTGGAATTGACGAAATGAGTTATTTAGTAGAGCAAACAGAAGATGGAAAACGGTTGTCTCCATCGTTGCCGGAGGGTGTAAAAAACTATCTTATAGATATAGATGGTACCATCTGCGACGATATACCCAATGAAGAACCGGAGAGAATGGCCACAGCAACATTATATCCAGATGCATTAAAGACGCTAAGTCGTTGGTATGACGAAGGTCACCAAATCACATTTTTTTCATCCAGATTAGAAGAACATCGGGAAGTCACGGAAGCATGGTTAAAAGATAATGGTTTTAAATACCACGGTCTTTTAATGGGGAAGCCCAGAGGCGGAAATTATCATTGGGTAGATAACCATATTGTCCGCGCGACCAGATTTAACGGAAAATTCACAGAATTGGTTGAAAAAGAAGTGACCATTCAAGTTTTTGAACCCTAACCAATAGATTATGGCTATACGTATATTTATCACCGGCGGTACCTTCGATAAGGAATACGATGAAATCACGGGCAAACTTTTCTTTAAAGACACCCACATGCGTGAAATGCTGGAATTGGGTCGTTCAAAATTGGATGTGAATATCCGAACCCTTATGATGATCGACAGTCTCGAAATGACCGATGATGACCGCAATTTAATCCTTGAAAATTGTAAGCATGCTGACGAAGACCAGATCATCATTACCCACGGTACAGATACAATGACCAAAACAGGAAAAGCATTAGCAGATGCAAACCTGGATAAAACCATTGTCACCACAGGCGCCATGATTCCTTATAAATTTGGCAGCTCCGATGGCCTGTTTAACCTGGGCAGTGCCTTGGGGTTCGTCCAAAGTTTACCCCATGGTGTCTATGTGGCTATGAACGGCCGGTGCTTTAATTATGATAAGGTGAAGAAGAATAAAGAAACGGGTGTTTTTGAACCTTTATAGTTTTTGATCTTGCCCCAGGGATTCAATAAGGTGGATATAAAACTGGATCCCTTTTTTATAAGCCTTTATGCCAATTCGCTCATCAATGCCGTGGACCCGTTTCAGATCCGAGTTATCTGTTCCTCCAATCCCTGAGAACCGATATATATTGGGTGAAAGATCCAGGAAATGTTTTGTATCCGTTCCCCCGGGACTGATACCCGGAACTACCACCGCTAACGGGAACACTTCATAAATATTCCGGGCTAGAAATTTGAATTGTTGTGCATCGGGGTCCGATACCGGTGCTGGTTCACGGCCGAATTGTCCTTCTGGGTGGTTTACCTCTACACGGGGATCATCAATAATTTCCCGAACCATGTCAACAATGTTTTCCGGTGTATCACCGGGGATGATCCTGAAATTCACCATTGCTTTTGCCTGGGCCGGGATAACATTATCCTTTATACCGGCAGATATAATAGTGGGCGCCGTGGTGGTGCGAATGACCGCATTGCCGGCGGGAGAAGAAGTAAATATCCGCTCCAGCAAGCCTTCGAATAACCACTGGTTTGCCATGATGATACGGGGCAAAAGATCCATTTCGGCCCCAATGACCTTGAACATATGTTTGATGGGTCCGCCGAGCCGGGCAGGCAGTGGGTTGTCCTGGAGTTTAGTAATGGCCTTGGCCAAGATACCGATTGTAGTTTCTTTCTTGGGCATGGATGAATGGCCCCCGGTGCCTTTGGCTACCAGTTCCAAGGTCATATAACCTTTTTCGCTCACCGCCACAAAAGCGATCGGTTTTTCTAAACCAAAGGATTTACCGGATGTAATACCACCTCCTTCGTCCAGTATAAAATCAAATTCAATGTTATTCTTCCTAAAAAATTCTGCCGATTTTTTTGCGCCTTCATTGCCTCCTATTTCTTCATCATGCCCAAAAGCGATATAAATAGTTTGGACCGGCTGATAACCGTTTGCAATAAGCTGGTCCACCGATTCCATGATGGCGAATAGGTTACCCTTGCAATCCATAGTGCCCCGGCCCCAGATGATCTCTTCATCGGCGGTCCCGGAAAATGGCGGGAATGTCCATTGATCCAAAGATTGGTCATCAATAGGGACCACATCCATATGGGCCATGAGCAGGATCGGTTTCTTCAACGGCTGGGTTCCGCCCCACTTTAAAATGAGGCTGTGTTTATTAATTGTGTATGGTTCAAGGGTACGAAACACTTTGGGGAATTCTCGTCGGAGATACCGGTTAAAGTTCACAAAATGTGTATAGTCTATTTTATTTGTATTCGTTTGGGATATGGTTGGGATTTTAATCCCGCCAGCAAGTCGATCAACCGCTTTTTGTATATTAATATTCATAAGTTTGGCAGGATCCCCCAGTGGGCGCACATCACCAAGATTATATGCATTAAATAGAAGAATGGCGGTTAAAGCTGCTACCAACACTAGAATCCCCTTTAAAACATTTTTCATTTATCTGTTTCCCAGTCAATTATGATCATTTTTATTTGTCTCGGATCGATGTAATCACATGTTTTCCCATCAAACAAAGCATCTTCTTCCAGCATGATGGCTACCTCTTTATCCCATTCCTTAATGTGAATTTTTACATTGAGTTCAATGGAGTAAGCTGTATTTGGAAAAAGGGGATAATCTCCATTTACGGGTACGCCTTCCTGTTTATCCCACATGCCGATAGTTGGGCCGGAGCCATGACCGTAATACCCGATGGGATGGGTATAGATCTGGGGTTTGATCCCCTCTTCCTTGGCCTGCTTTAAAGCCGATAGGAGCATCTCGTTACCTGTACGCCCCGTTTTGAATTGGTCCGTGAGAATATCCTGCAACCTGTTTCCAACCCCTAACGCTTTAACCAAAAAATTCGGTGTTCTGTTTTCACCGGGCATGAAGACATAAGCGTGCTGTTGTGTGTCTGTATTTAATCCCAAGTAGGTAATACCAAAATCAACATGGAGCAAATCACCCGGGCGGATAACATTGTCCGCCTTGGCTTTGGAGAAAGCTTCCAGAAAATTAAAATTTTGATTATCGTTGCGCTGAATATCCACAGAGGGATGAAACCAAGTGATTAAATTCAGATCTCGAATCCGTTCCCGATACCACCATACGATATCGTCCGTGGTGGTGACCCCCGGTGTAATTACATTGACCGAAAACCCTTCCTTAATGATATCATGGGCGATACGGCAGATTTCGGGATAAATCTCCATTTCTTTCTGGCTCCGTGTTTCCAGCCAGCCGATAGCTACCTGTTCGGCGCTGGTCACCCGTTTTTGATATTTTTTTGGTAATGCTTTTGTGAATAGATTATATTCAGTTGATGTGAGTCCATCAGCCTGGGCAAAGAATTCGCTTTTATTGATACCGATCTTTTCTGGGTTCTTGGCCATGATCAGGTCCGCCAGCGCTTTGTATTGGTCCGGCTGTGCTTCCGGGTCCCATGCTTTCTTGAAAATCTCCCCTACATCGTAGCGGGCCACGGCATAGGTCTCCAGCGGTTGATTATGTCCCGGGTCAAACACTACCAGGATTGTCCGCCGCCGGGCATTGAGCCAAGTGGCGGGGAGCATGGTTCGAATTACAGGATCTTCGTTGTACTCCCGGGCGATTATGAGCCACATATCCATTTTATTACGTCGCATGATCTCCGGCAGTACCGTTTCAAAACGGTCTTTGAGCAGTGCATCCCGCACCTGCGCCCTTTCACGCATGGGTAAAATATCGGATTTGAGATTATCGGCGATTAGAATTGAGGAGAATAAAAAAATTAAAGCAATGTTTTTCATGATGGACTTCCTTAGAATGATTCTTTAATGGTTTGAAATAACCTGTCTGCATCACCCGGTGTATTATATAAATAGGGTGCTACGCGGATTGAATTCCCACGGGTGCTGACATAAATATTTCTTCGTTTTAATGATTTCGCCAGTTTACTGGGCACCCCATCCTTGAATTGAATCCCAAGAATATGTGGTGCCCGATGGTTTTTATTACGGACTGATAGACCGAATTCTATAGCCCTTTCGGCCATCTCATCCGTGAGTATGGAAAGCGTTTTTTGAATATTTTCAACACCCCATTCATAAACCTGGTTTAAAGCCGCTATGGCCATGGGCATGAGAACAAAATTACTTCTTTCCCCCACATCAAACCGCCTCGCCCCAGGCTGGTATGCATCCGTGTAATTAACTAAGTTGGAAAAATCTTCACTCCTGTCGCGGGCCATCCAGTTATACTCTAAGGGAATACCGTTTAAATGTTTATCATTCACAAACATATACCCGAATGAATAGGGACCCAAGAGCCACTTGTACCCTACCATAATTATGAAATCTGGCTGAACCAATTTTATATCAATGGGAATTACGCCGGCGGATTGGGAGGCATCCACCACCAAAGTGACCCCATAGTTTCTGCAGCGGGAACCAACCGCGTTGAGGTCAATGAGGGTACCGTCGGCCCAATGGCAGTTTGGGATGGCCGCTACAGCAGTCCTGTCATTTATGGCTTCCAAGACGGATTGGGTGCAATCCTCACCTGTTTTGGAAATGGTGATGATCGAAGCCCCGGCACGATCCGCCGCCGCCTTCCAGGCATAATAGTTGGATGGAAACTGCTCCTCCAGCACAACAATCTCATCCCCGGTATTGATAGGGAGATTAGCGGCGGCAACAGCGATTCCATAACTGACCGAGGGGATAAAGGCTACATTTTCAGCATCCGTATTCATAATTTTGGCAAACAGTGCACGGCACTTTTCCGATTCCGTGAAAAAATCACTAGCTGTTAGTTCCCAAGGGGATGATTTTTTGGCAACAGCCTTTATTCCAGCTTCTTTGACTGCACGCAATTGGGGTGATAAGTAGGCGCAATTTAAATAGGTGATATCTTCAGGGATATCAAATAAATGTTTTTGTATGGAGATCATTTAACTGATAGGATGAATTTTAGACCGGTAATCTGTCCGTACTGGAATAAATCATGCAATGAAAAAGGGAATTTATAGTAATATAGATTAAGAAGAGGAAGCCTGAGTAATGTTTTTCATTTGCACTGATTGCCGTCAACGGGTTGATGAACCACCCAAACCTGTATGGCTTTGTCCCTGCGGCAGGCCATTTTCCGTGCATTATGAATGGGAAGAAATCAAAAGAGCGGTTGATGTTGACACAAATGAAAACTCAATGTGGCGTTATGAATCTGTCTTACCCCCAGTAAATAAAAGGGTTACTTTAGGGGAGGGCAAGACACCGCTGGTTTCCATCGGCAATAATACCTATGTAAAGGATGAAACAGTTAATCCCACCGGTTCTTTTAAAGATAGGGGTATGTCCACGGCAATATCCATGGCCGAGGCCCAAGGAGTTTCAGATATATGCTTGCCCTCCGCAGGTAATGCGGGTATCGCCGCCGCGGCCTACTGCCAGGAATCGGGGATAGAATGCCATGTCTTTTTACCGGAAACAATCCCGGAGTCATTCAAGAAAAAAACAGAAAAGTATGAAGCCAATATTTATTTGAAGGGACAGACAATCTCTGATGCGGCCCAAGAAATGCTGGAGACCAAAACAGCAGATTGGTTTGATATTTCAACTTTGAAAGAACCCTTCCGGATTGAAGGTAAAAAAACTCTGGGATACGAGATTGCTGAGCAAATGAACTGGAATTTACCCGATGTGATCATTTATCCAACCGGAGGCGGTACGGGACTAATCGGTATGTGGAAGGCTTTTAAGGAAATGCAGGGTTTGGGGTGGATAACCGGATCGCTTCCTCGCTTGGTTGCTGCCCAGTCTGACGGGTGTGCCCCCGTTGTGAGAGCTTTTCAAACGAGAGAAAAATTAACGGCGTTTTGGAATAATAGTAATACAATTGCACTAGGCCTTAATGTACCCGGCCCTCTGGGCGGTACGTGGATGCTGGATGTTTTATCGGAATCCGGTGGCATTTCAGTAACCGCAAAAGAGACAGAATTGGAATTCGCTACCGAAGATTTCAGGCAATCCACTGGTATCAATGCCAGCGCTGAAACAGGTGTTGTATGGTCGGTGTATCATGTACTGAAGGACCTCGCTTGGATAAAACAAAGAGAAAGAACCGTTTTGTTTGCCACAGGTTTAGAGCGAGGTTGAAACATCCCGTTGCGAAAAGTTAAATTGTAAGACAAAGTATTTAAGGCCAAGATGGTAAAACACTTAATTAAAAATATATCTCTTATCTATTTGGGGTTAATGCTCTACTCCTGTGACCCCCTTGTTAACGAATTCAACGACGTTGAAAATGCTGTAATGTACCGAGCAAAATCCATAGCGGAGGCTGGTGCCAGGGATACTGTAAAAGTGATGACCTGGAATATTCGTTTCGGGGTTGCACGCCTGAGTTTTTTCGGAGATGGGTGTGGTGACCGTGTCATCCTTAAAAAAAGTGAAGTGTATGAAGGCCTAGAAGGACTAGCGGCAAAAATCAAGCTGGAAAACCCCGATATTCTCCTTTTGCAGGAAGTAGATGTTCAATCCAAGAAAACAGGATATATAGACCAGGCCCAATGGTTTCTGGATAATACGGATTTTAATTATGGAGCTTATGGCTCCATGTGGGAGTCCCAGGTTATTTTGGCGGATGGATTGGGGCGGGTGAACACCGGAAACCTGATTTTATCTAAGTGGGAACTGGTTAATGCCGAGCGGTATCAATTGGCCTTGCGGGGAGACCAAGATGGTTTGACCCAGTATTTTTATCTCCGGCGCAATGTAATCAAGGCAAAGGTAAATATGCCCGGGAAGCCATTCTATGCTGTAAATACCCACCTGACCGCTTTTGCAACTGATGACACAAAACAAAAACACATTGACGGATTTAAATCAATTCTGGATGGTCTCTTGGCAGAGGGTAAGGGTTTTGTGGCTGGTGGGGACCTGAATGAAATTCCCCCTAATGCTTTAAAATTAGATTATTGTTTAGAAGACCAATGTGAAAGTGAATCCTATCATTCTGAGGGAAAATATGAACACAAGGAAGGGGCCTACTTTGCCCCGGAAATTACTTGGTTAAGCCCCCTGTATAAAACCTACAGGCCGGCGATTTCCCTGAATGAATATGGTACCTATGAAACAAAGCATTTTACCCACAGCCCCGATGATAAATTAACTTTAGATCGAAAATTGGATTATTTGTGGACCAATACAAAGTGGTTGGAAGGTAAAACCCATCAGGAAGCAACAACATTATCGGATCATATTCCCGTAAGTGCAAAGTGGGTTGTGAAATGAGACGCATTATTCTTATACCCGTTTTTTTCATTGGTTTATATGGCCAAGGATTGTGGTCTGGAGGGGGAACATCAATGCTGGAAAACGGCCGCTATAATATTGGTTTAATATTGCCGTTTCGTATGGGAGTCTGGGGTGGTGAAATATCAATCAATAAGTTTTTACTGATACCCAACATATCCTATAAATATCCTATCACGCGCTTTGGGAAATGGCAGCGAGCGGCCCGCTATCAAATTGTATATCCAACTTTGGCTTTACGCTGGTTCCAAAGCCCATTGGGAATGAAACTCGGCGAACCGGATAAATTTGCCCTTATATCCCCGGAATTTCATATCCCACAAATGTTATCGTTCTATGGTGAACTCATAGGATCAACCGGTTCTAATACAACAGGCTTGATTACAGTTTATGGTGGTATCGGAATAGGTTTGGGCGGTAAAAAACTCGATAGTCGCACATCCATTGACCTTCCCGGGTTTTATTCCCGTTTCTCTATCTATCATAATGGAATCCTGGTTAAGGCAGGTGGGGAATATTCACGCCGGTTTAAGGAGCGCTGGTCCTATACCATGGATTATGATATGTTTATTATGCCCGGAGGAGAAGGACGTTATGCCTTTGAACATATGGGGCTTTTAATTTGGACTAAAAATAACCGTTTTCGGCTTCAGTTTGGGTATAAACTTATTGCTGGGGAATACCCATACGGATCACAAGCGCACTTGCTACCATTGATTGATGTTCAATTTGGCTGGTAAAAATATTATCCGGTATAAAGTTTTTGCCCTGACAACTGTCACCATTTTGTTTGGACAGAACGGATTGCCACCGTCCTCACTGGTGAGTGAATTGGGTTGTGGTAACTGTCATAGTGGTACTGAAAGGTCAGAAACCATTTTTCAGCGCGCCCCCGATTTGAGTTATGCAGGTGCCAAATATAACGCTGCCTTTCTTTTCGACTATTTAAAATTACCCTATTCTGTACGGCATAATATTGGAAAATTAAGAATGCCGGACTTCGGGTTTTCCAATGATGAAGCATTGGCTTTGACCATGTTTTTAATAAGTAAAAGAACCTTGCCACAATCAGTCCAAATTACAGAAATAAATTTTAACCAAGGGGATAAGGGTTTTGAAATTCTCCATAATGATTATCAGTGCACAAAATGTCACCTATTAAATGGCGTTGGGGAACCTAAATCAACCGATTTAACCCAAGCGGGCTTCCGCCTTAATGAAGGGTGGTTATCAAACTTTATTCAAAACCCCACACCTTATTTACCAGAAGGTTCAGCTATGCCGGATTTCTTTGGTTTTGGCGAAGTTCATGGTCTGCCTAAACAATCGGCGAAAGACCTTATAACCATTGTTTCTTATTTATACCGAACCAATTCGGATAAACGCAATCAATTGGAAAAAGAATACAGGAAAGCACAAAAAACATACCCCCGTGTAACGGGTGAAATAGGCCGCGATATATTCCTGTCCCAGAATTGCCAGGCTTGTCATACGATGAAGAATGAAACACCATGGTTTAAACAAAACGCTCCTGATCTTACAGCCCAGGGAATGCGAACTCAGCCAGGGTGGTTAAAAAAATATTTGGGTAAACCGACTCCTATTCGCCCGTATGGATATTTCCCTGGAACAGGAAGCCGAATGCCGGATTATCATTTAACTGAATCAGAAGTTTTAGAACTTTCAAAATGGTTGGGAACTGTAAAACTAAAAACAGTGGTCCAGCCAATATCTGCTTTTCAGTCAAAAAAAGTGGAGAAGCTAATGGATGATTTTTTATCCTGTTTGGGGTGTCACCAAATGGACGGTAAAGGCGGCAGGGTTGGTCCGGACCTTTCAAATACAGGCAACCGGCTGACAGATGACTTTATTGAAAAGTCTGTTACTCTGCCCCATATGGTAATGCCGAAAAGTATTATGCCAAAAACCGCAATGTCCACCAATTTTATTAATTTGATTATTTCTTATTTGGCTCAGAAATCCTCGAACGGTAAAATACAATACCTGAATTTGGTTCAAAAACCGCCTTACCAAATAAGAGATTCCTATTCCGCAAACTGTGCCCCGTGCCATGGTCTAAACGGGGATGGAACGGGGTTCAACAGAGAATACCTTCCGACTGAACCGGGGAATTTCACAGACGGGGAACTAATGGGACAACGTTCTGATGATACCCTTTTTGACACAATTCATATAGGGGGGCGCATGATGAATAAAAGTCATTTAATGCCCGGGTGGGGAGAAAAATTGAGTCGCAAGGAAATTGTAAGTTATGTAGAAAAAATCAGAAGTTTTTGTAACTGCGATCCCCCGGCGTGGTCTGAGGATTAATTAATGTTAAATATAAATAGGGGGCTATCAATGAAGAATTTTCTATTAATATTCTTATTTCTTTTTCCATTAAATGCCCAAACGCAATATTTTGGGTATTTTGAATCGGAAGCAGACCGAATCAATTTTAATAATAAAGCATATTCATTTGGTTATCACAAAGTACGTGTGGATTTTGAGCATCCGAGGGAAGATGGAATCACTATTTCCGGTAATGTGAATTGGCAGACATATCATGGCCAAACGACTTGGAATTTCCTTGATTTTTTACCTGTGAAAACCTTGGAGCCCATATACTCTGACGGAAAGTATGAAATGACTATTACAGACACATTTTATCTGGACAATTTCTATGCCCGAAAATCATTCCGTTTTTTCGATATTATAATTGGTCGCCAGCCCATATCAATGGGTGTCGGATATGCTTGGAACCCCTTGGATATGTTCAACCAGAAAGACCTCATGGATCCAGCCTATGAACAGCCCGGGGTGGATGCCGCTCGTTTGGAAATCCCCATGGGTGATCGAACAGGATTGGATATTATTATAGCTAAAAACGACTCCATTGACGGCACTGAAAAAATGCTTCAGTTCAAAACTGGAATTGGTAGTTTTGGTGTTACCTTGAATTATGCCAATCGGTATCATCTGGTACCCCACTGGAGGATTATGGATATTACATTTACCCATAATGAATCAAATTTCGTCGGCGGCTCGGTCGTGGGTCAAATTGGTGAATATGGTATTTGGACCGAGGTGTTTAAATCATTGGATGAGACAGTGGAAGTTGGTGAATATGTATTGGGCGCTGACCATACTTTTGATAATGGTGTTTATGTCATGGGAGAATATTTTCATAATTTCCTGGGGGCCAAAAAGGGAAAACTAGACCTTAATAATTATCTTTATGCTTTCAGCGGCGAGACCAAATCACTCATGCAAAATTATATTTTTCTCATGAGCAGTTATGGGTTTACGGATTTTATCTCCGGCAGCGTAATCGTTTTTGGAAATCTCGATGACAGTAGTTTTTCATTCCTTCCTATGGTAAACTGGAGTATTGAAGAAAACGTTACCCTGTCCGTGATGTATAAAAAAACATCAGCGACTTCCGGAATGATTGGAATCCAAAATTCAGCGTGGCGTTTGAGAATAAGAGCACATTTTTAATTATGCTTAATCATAAGATTATTCTTTCACTACTGACGATTTTGTCCGTTTTGTCAATCTTGGATATTCTGCAAAATGTTAAACCGTCTTTGGTAATAGAGGGGATTAAGTTATTATTTTACCGATAAATTTCCATTTTCTGTAAGTAAGTACCATTGATTCGGATCATTTCCCACTGGCTTTTCATTTCAGGTGTTTCTTTTTTA
>DKQT01000041.1 GCA_002471845.1 Fidelibacterota bacterium UBA7301
GACCCGTCTCCGCACACATCACAATGTGGGTGCTTCTTTCATCCCGACCGTCCACCTGTCAATGAGAAAGATCTATATCCACCCCACCAAACAATTTTGAAAACAGGTTGTATAGAACAGCTAGGATAAGCCCGGCTACGAACCCGAAGGATGCAAAACTTAATGGCATACCTACAAGTGCAAAAAATGCTAGTGCGGTACCCAGATTAAGTGAACCTGTAGTGACTAAATCATAAATTAAGCCACCAAATGAATACAGTATTCCGCAAAGCAAACCAACATATGCCAATAGAATCCCTTGAAGTTTTGCAAGGGAGAGTACTCTAATCTTTTTCAGTCTTGCCATAACTTTTCTTTTGCCCTTACTAGCAGGCCACACAAATATGATCAAACTTTTTCATTTATCAAAAAATATAACAGTGTTTACTTCTTTCATCCCGACCGTCCCCCTGTCAGTTACCAGGTTGAGATTGGGAAAGTGGTTGAGAAAGTAACAAATTAAAGAAGAAAGAATATCGAAAGAATTAAACATCATCGCATTCTTTATGTACAGCTGATTTAATTGGTTTAAAGTGAATATGCTCTTTAGGTAAATAAAAACTTGCTAATATCTCTATAAATATAAAAAAGAAAGCTATTGAAGCGGTTATATAAGCACCTTCACCTATGGCAGATACGACTTCAATAAAATGGCTAATGCCATGCAATCTTAACCCCCATCTTAATATTTCTAATAAATTTCTTTTAAACATATTTTACCCCATCCCAACTTTTTACAAAGAGGTGGTCTACCTCAACCGCACACTCATCAGAGGTGCACCCAGTCTGCTGAAAGGCCTGTTCCTGGAGGATTTCATCCATTTTCCCCCGTTCAATAACCTTATACTTGCCTGTTGTAACTAACTCGTCTCTAAACCTGTTTGTCAAAGCCTTGGCTTCGAGATTTTTCCTCTTAATTTTTGTGATTTCAGTTAGAACAGTATCGCCTGCGACACCATCTTCCACGAAAGTTACGATATTGCCAATTCGACCGACAGCCGAATTGGAATAGGTTAAGCTGTCCAGATAAATTTCATGGCGGTCGCCGATATCAAATAAGTTAGTCATCCACGTTACAGTATTTTCTCAATTATTTTATCGGTTTCCGGATCTTTGAGGATCTGCTTGGTTTTTCCATCTGGCATAACTTCAGTTTTTAATAGAACCTTTCCATCTATCTCAGTTATGGATCTAAGATGTTCGACAGATTCTTCACCATACCAAACCTCTAGTTGGATCGGCTCCCATTGCTTCGACTCAGCGGACTTATAACAGGCATCGATCATGGCATTGACAACATAACCGTCATAGAAAGTTTCCATCGGTTTGGTGTTGTTATCCAAACAATTGAACATTTCATTAAACATGTCGGTATACCCAAGTTCTGCCGCCTCATCACCAACAGGAAAAAGCCAGCCTGTATCACCTTCTGCCTTTTCTGCCACGTAGCCGCCCTGTCCAACTGAGGTAAACATCTCGTAACCAGTTCTCAGCCAATGATTAAGCCAGATGGTCCCTTCCGAACCAGAAATTTCGTCGCGAAGATCCATCCCACCCCGAAAAGCCCAACTGACCTCAAATTGACCCATAGCACCATTTTCAAACCGGATTAGACCAATTCCGTGGTCTTCAGCATCAATGGGATGGACAAGTGTATCAGCCCAACACATTGCTTCAACAGGCCGGATGCCCTTGCCCACGAAATTGCGAATGATCTCAACGCAATGGCATCCCATATCGACAATCGCCCCACCTCCAGCTTGTTCAATATCCCAGAACCAGTCACTATGAGGTCCAGGATGTGTTTCGCGAGATCTGACCCATAAGATTTTCCCTAGGGCTCCGTTTTTGACGGATTGAATTGCCTTCAACGTCTTGGGAGGATAAACTAAGTCTTCCAAGTAACCATTGAAGACACCAGCTTTTTCAACGGCATCCAACATCCGTTTGGCTTCGTCGGCATTCCGTCCCAGAGGTTTAGTGCACAGAACTGCTTTACCTGCTTTCGCTGCGGCAATCACTGCTTCTTCGTGGCGATGATTCGGCAAACCGATAATTACTGTGTCAGTTTCTGGACAGTTGATAGCTTTTTTAAGGCTGGTAGACCCGTTAGGTACTCCCCATTTGTCTTGAAAACCTTTTGCCCGCTCTTCAGATCGTGAATAAACCATATGAACCTGTTCCGGTCCACGCTGATTATGAAGTGTTAAGGTATAAAAATCAGCGATAAAACCCGTACCTAACATGGTAATCTTATGTGGTTGTGCCATCAATTTTCTCCTTCGTCGTTTGGGAGTTGCTATGTATTTTTTTGCTACTAAATCTTTCGCCGCATTTCAGCAAGCAATAGTTTTACTTTGCTTGCTAAATTCGGAAACTCATCCTCATCAATCCAAAAAACTTTTCAGGCTCATTTGAAGAGCGGCAAACACCACTGATACGATAATGATCACACGATAGGGCTTTTCGGGGATTTTTTTTACGATCCAAACCCCCGCAAAGGCACCAAGAACAATGGCAGGAATAAGGACCAGATCAAACAAAAAAGTTTTTACCTCGATAGTCTCCCATATGAATATGTG